>NZ_JBAJHU010000006.1:0-212849 GCF_036867415.1 Mangrovibacillus sp. Mu-81 | reverse complement strand
GAAATTACCGTATATTTCTTACCCCCTATATATATCAACAAAAAGAAGCAGTCTAATTCAGTTGCGAATAGGACTGCTAATTGGTGTGCTAATTTGGTTTTTGTATTCGAAATCCGAACCCGTTAAGATTTATTCTTGTGCTGTTTTTTATGTGATATGATTTACAGCGGATATCCTGTTGAACACAGCCGCCTCATGGATAAATCACTCTAAATTGACCAATCCTAGTAAAAAGGAGTGACAATCCGATGACCGAACAGCAAATGGAAGATCTATTTCACTATTACGGGTACGAAGATCTGTACAAACGATTCAAAACGCCGCTATTTGTATCGGGGTTGTTGGATCATAGTGATACCGCTCTCCTCGAAGATTTCTTTGATCAGTTCACGTTTGAAAATCCGATTTTATTTGATGAATTCCGGTTCTGGTTTCAATACTTTCAAGTATCCAGGCGGGGCATGGACGGATCTGCACCCTATTGATAATACGCTCGCACTCCTGTCCGGGACGATGGACCTGTCCCTATGTGTCCCTCTTACAAAGCCTTCTCATAGCAGCGGTATTCCTGATGGCCTTCAGGTTTTGAGGTGAAATGGACCGACCCTCTGTACGTATACCCCAATTTCACATACAGGGAATTGGCTCCCTCGTTTCGGGCATAGGCATCCAGGCGGATACTGCGATATCCATGATCAACTGCATACTCCTCGCACTTCTCCAAAAACCGGGTGCCGAGTCCCTTCCCCTGCTTCAAAGGATCCAAAAACAAAGCGTGCACCACCAGCTCCCCATCATATTCCCAGGGAATCCCGCCCCACTCCGGGGACTGCCGTGTATTCAATGTCACCGCTCCCGAAAACTCTCCATCAGTATATAAACAATACAAGTCCCCACAGCCTATCTGCTCTTTAAAATACTCCCTGTTCGGATAACCCTCATCCCACTGAAGCATTCCCTTATCATCAAGATTTTTCTTGCTCCTGAGGTAAACGTCCATGATTTCATTCAATTGATCTTTCTTTGCTTTTTTTAGTTCTAACGTCTTGGTTTTCATTTTCATCCCCCGTCTTCCTTGGATTTCTTTATAATGCTTAGTGTTTGAAGAAAGATGAATAGTTATTCTGAACCTCGATTCCCAGCCCGTTTTTTCATACCGGTTCACGTTCTACTCATACTACGAATTCATTACAAACATTCTTCAAGAAGTTCATATTTTTCATCTCTATCTTTTTCAAGTTTTTCTTTTTCCCGGTACAGCTCCTGTAGAACATCAAGGTCTGATTCAGATAGCAGCTTTTCTTCGATGACGGCGATATTAGACTCCAGCTCTTCCAACTCCCTTTCCACTTCTTCAATCGATACAGCGGGCGCAGTACGCACTGTCTTTACCTGAACAGGGGCAGCCTGCTTTTTCACCGGTGCCTCTTCCGCTTTGCGAGGAGCCAATTCAGCCAGTTTCTCCTTCGCCCAACTGTAGGGCCCTTCGAAGGAGAAAAGTTTCCCGTGGTGAAGCCAATACGTTCTGTGAAACAATTTATTTAAGAAATAGCGGTCGTGGGAAACAGCCAAAATAGTGCCCCTGAAGTCTTCCAATGCTTCTTCCAACACTTCCCGTGAATCAATATCCAGATGGTTCGTCGGTTCGTCCAGCACAAGGAAATTAATATCCTGATGCATCAGTTGAGCCAATCGGAGCCTCATCTTCTCTCCTCCACTCAACTGACCGACCTTCCTGAACACATTCGGTCCATAAAAGAGGAACTTCGCAAGGATATGGCGTGCATCCCCCTCCGTCACCGCAACCTCATCGCGAAAGGCATCGATCAAACTCGTATTCGGATTTGCAGCGGTAAACTGCTGGGACAAGTACCCAAGCTTTACATTACTGCCGACTTTCACCTCACCGTTATCGCAGCTTTGTTCACCAAGGAGCATTTTGATGATAGTGGATTTCCCCGTTCCATTCTGACCGACAATCGCTGTTCGATCCTTATAATGGACGAGCATATCGGCACCATTGAAGAGTGCCTTTTCCCCAAACGACTTTGAGGCATCCTTCATGGAAAACACCACTTTCCCGCTCCGGTCCGTCTCCTCAAACTCCAAGCCCATTTTCTTGCGATCAAGGATCGGGCGTTTGATTTTCTCCATACGCTCGAGTGCCCTCTCCATATTGCGTGCACGTTTGTGCAGGGCTTCATTCGGCGGATTCGCCTGATTGGCCCACTCTTTCAGCCTCTTGATCGCTTCTTTCATTTTCTTGATCTTCTTCTGCTGCTCCTGATATGCCTGGAATTCCTGAAGCAGCCGTTCTTCTTTTTCTTTTACAAAACCCGAGTAGTTTGCATGATAAATCGTCAACTCTCCGTCCTCCAGGTCGAATACCCTGGTGATGACATTGTCGAGAAAGTACCTGTCATGCGAAATGCACATGACCGTTCCAGCATACTCTTTCAAAAAGTCTTCCAGCCATTCGACCGCTCCGATATCCAGGTGGTTCGTCGGTTCGTCAAGCAGCAGTAAATCATGCTTCTGAAGCAGAATCAACCCGAGACACAGCTTCGTTTGCTCACCGCCGCTGCACTGATTAAAGTCTTTCTCCAACAGCTCATTGATTTCCAGCCCATTCGAAATCTTTGCGATATTCGCTTCAATCTCATATCCGCCGGAGAGTGTGAAAGTATCCTGCAGCTTCCCGTACTCCTCAAGCAGCCGGTTCAGCTTATCAGAGTCACCCTCGCTCCCCATCCTGTTTTCAAGTTCCTGCAGGCGCTCTCCCGTTTCAATCAAACTGGAAAATGCGGATCTCAGCACATCCAGACCCTTGGTCCCTTCGGAATATTGCGGAATCTGTGCCAGATAGCCTACCTTTGCCCCTTTCTTTAAATGAACGAGTCCAGTATCAGGCGTTTCCACCCCTGATAAAAGCTTAAAGATCGTCGTCTTCCCCGCACCATTTCTTCCGACCAACCCTATGCGGGCTCCTTCGGGTATCTCGAACGATAATTCTTCAACTATCAAATTGCCTCCAAACATCTTACTTAACTCCTGTGCACTGCAAAGTATCATTTCCCTCTTCCTTTCATAGTTCACGGATAAGAGACTCATTCAGCTATTTAGATACAGAAAAAGCCGCGAGTAAGACAGGGCTTCTCTCGCGGCTTTTAAAAAAAGAGCATGAAAAAAGAGAGCATAGACGCCCTCCGTTTCCGATCCTTTATAGAAAAGTGGTTGGAACTGAGACCTCTTACCGTTCAGTGGTTTTCATATTCATTTGCTGAAAAAGGGCATACGTGTCCCCTTGAATGCAAATACATGAAAAATTGCACGGCACATATAAATAAAGTCTAAAAACTTCCCACGCAATCCTGCTGAACGATTCATCTCGAGTTCCACCTCCTTTTCCTTTAACGTAAGTTTATATGGTCATTATATAATTATTCTGAAAGCTTTTGCAACTTGTTTTACCTTTTTTTGTACAAAATCCGCGAAAGCACCAGTCCGACGACACCGATCGGAATCAGGATCATCGCACGGATCGTAAAGTCAAGGAACACTAGGTCGGCAAAGAAGAACTTCACTAACGCCAGTGCAAGGAAGCCGATCCCTGTCCAGCGGTAAAAGGCGTCTTTCCTGCTTTCACCGACCACAAGATACACGATGGACAGCAATGCAATCGCAACAGTGAACGCAGTTGTGCTTGGGGTGTAGTCCCATCCGATAACGATGTAATCCGTCGCCCTCATCACAAATAAGAACGACATGAATGTCAGCGCTGATTTCAGCAAAGACGTTGGAATTCCAACAAATGCAGTCCCGGTTTTCCTGAAATGATCAAGCAGATATAAATACCCGAACACAATCAGGAAAATCGGAAGTTCCACACTCAGAAAGTCATAGGATGGCCCGAAACCGATCCCCATCAGTGAATAGAGGATGAGGATGATCGATCCAGCCAGACTGATATAACTCTTTCTTCTCCCGGCAAGCCAGCATAATGCAACTGCCTGAAGGGAAACCAGGATAAATGTCCACTCATAATCGATCCAGCCGAAGATGAATAAAAGGATGTGCAGAAACCCGAGTACAAGAAGGACATCCTTCGTATGCTTCTTCTCAGCAGGTTCCATGAGTGAAATCCCGATGTACACAGCTGCAAAGATGGCGTAATAATAAAGCGGGATGCCTGTATATATTTCACTCAGCAATCCGAGGAGGATGAAGCTTCCCGAAACGACTGCCGGAATCATTTCCGCACTGACCCTCTCATCCCGGTTCAGGACGATCAACAGCAGAATATAAGCATGCTGAATTGCAAACGGGATGAAGATGGTGAACGTAATCGCCCCGACTCCGAATGCAGCAAAGAAAATCAGGGTGAAATATAGCAGATAATAGTGAATATTCCAGGCGGTACGATACCTCTTCCACGTACTGAACGTAACCAGTACAAAGAACATCAATAGCTCATATCCGTAAAATAACCATTCATTCCTCGCATCACCCGCAAAGATGAATGGGAACAAATACGCACCGATCCCAATCAAACATAGTATGAGCTGAGAGCCGTGTTTATGCGAAACCCAAAGCCCTGTTGAAATGATCGCCAATAACAGTATGTTCGTGACGATCCCCGGGATGAAACCGTACAAAATATTGGCAGAGAAAAGGGTAATGATAGCAAGGACAATACTTCCCGATAATAAGGTGATGCCAAGCTTCCGCTGATCTTTGATGTATCGTTCGCCGAGAATGAACATAACGATACTGACGATCGCCCCGGTCAACACCCTGAACCCTGGCGCTAGCCACCCATTTTGCGATGCAGCCATGAACCCCCATACACTCCCGATGAGGAGCACAAACAGGAACACTTTCGGCAGCCAGCGCTCAACAGAAAAATCAAAGGCTTCTTTCTGCGGTTGTTCAACTGATTGAACCGGCGGACGTTCTGTTTGTGAAACGACCTGCGGTTTCTTGACTTCAGGCATTTCCTGTTGGACGGCAGGCGGCGCACCATTTGCTGCGTGCTTTGCCTTCATAAGCTGGATCTTCACCGAATTCAGTTCCTTCTCCAGCGAATCAATGCGCCTTTCCAGCTTGTCAAATTCTTCCCTTTCCATATTCCCACCTCCTTACTGTTATTTATACAGTACCGCTTTATAAATTTCCTTTCTTTTTCAGATATTTTTCGAGTTTGTTTTTAATGCGCATTGGAGATTTTTAAATTTCGTTCTTTATGTATTGAAAAGAGATCTCGCATTATACTCGCATGGGTGTTTTGGTGGTTTTATGAGCGAAATCGTCAGGTATATGAGCGGAATTCCGGATATATAATCGATATTTTGATTTTATGAGCGAAATCTGAAATTTATGAGCGAACTGTCGATTATTCGACATAATACGACACACTCCTACTCCGGAATACCTACCATACAAAATAAAGAAGCACACATACAAAAAAGCCCCACCCGCCAAGCCGGGGTGGAGCTCCATGACATTAAGCCAAACGCTTAAAGTTCTGTCCTAATATTTCATTCATAGTGTGGACCGTGATAAACGCACGGTTATCAATTTGCGTGATGAATCCTCTTAATTTAGAGAAATCTTTACGGCCGAGGATCGTCGTGATCACTTCTTTCTCATCAGAAGTGAAGGCCCCTTTAGCCGTGTGAATCGTTGCACCTTTACCAAGTTCGTGAACGATGAAGGATTTGATTTCATCGCTGTACTTGCTGATAATCACGATTTCCTTGTTTGAATTGAACTGCTGCAGGGTATAGTCGATTACGAGTCCGTTCAGGATGACTCCGAAGAACGCGTACATACCGACCTGCGGGCCAAACAGAATGGTCGATGAAAGTGCAATGGATAAGTCTGCCAGCAGGACTCCTCTGCCTACTTCTATATTAAAGAATTTATTAAAGATCAATGCAAGGATATCGGTCCCGCCGGTTGAAGCCTGCTGGTGAAACACGATTGCCATGCCGGTTGCGGCGATACATTGACCAATGATCAGCTGAATCAGAATGTCGTCGCTCAATGGCTGACTCATAGGCGCAACAATTCCAAGGAGCCATACATAGAATGAAAGAGCAAAGCTCGCATAGATCGTTTTTGCGCCGAAATTGAATCCAAGAAAAATAACCCCGACAATAAACAACAGGATATTGATGATAATCATGAACAGCCCGAGTGATAACCCCGGAAACAAGTCGTTCATGATAATCGACAATCCACTGACTCCCCCCGTCGCTAATTTATTTGGTGATAAGAAAAAGTGCACATTGACTGAAACAAGGAATGCACCCAGATTCATCATTAAGAAGGAAAATATTCTTTGTCGCATCACCGCAACCTCCTTTATTTTTAAAATGTATTGGTTTTCCGTAAATAATGGAACAACGGGATTATAAAGCCCGCGAACACCCTTTGTAAAGGGAATATGACGAAAAAAATAAGGTTTAATAATTGTGACAATTGCAAGGGTTTGCATATGCTTTCCCTATAGGGTTCAGCATGAATTTCATAAATGCTGTCCAAGTCATCGGCCGTCCCCGTCTTCTCACTGCTGCATTACTTAATATCACCGTAAAAAAAGACCCTCTTTAAAAAAAGAGAGCCTTTTCCTCTATATGGTATTTTGATAAACATGTTTTTTGACATGCATCTGCGGAATCATGATCCCGATCAGTATGAGGATCATCCCCGCCATTTGCATGGTCGTTACATGTTCGTGCAGGATCATCATCGCAGAAACGATGGCTGCCGGCAATTCTGCGGCACCTAGAATCGTGGTGATGCCCGAATCAAGATGAGGCGAACCGATTGCCAGGAATACGACCGGAAAGATAGTTCCCATAATTGCGACCACCAACCCGAACTCACCCATCTCAACCAACCGTGAAGGCTCTCTTATAAAAGAAGGCTGAAACGCCAAAAACACAACCAATAATCCACCAAATGTGATCAGCAGACTCTTTTGGATGGTGGGCACGTCTCTTGCGACTTTTCCGCTCAGGAAAAGGAAGAGAGCAAAGGTGAAGGCTGCAGCAAATCCATACAGGATCCCCGGAATATTTTCAGACCAGCTGAAACTCCCGGCAGAAGCCACCCCGCCGGCAAGCAGCGTTCCCAACCAAAGGAACACAACCGATACAAGCTTTTTATTGGACGGCCATTTTTTCAAATAGAGGGCTTCAATCAAAAGCCCGATCCATGTAAATTGAAACAGCATGACGACAGCGATCGTCGCCGGGACCAAGCTCAAGCTCAGACCATAGAAGATCCCCGTCATGGCAAGCAGAAGCCCGATTCCCAGCAGAGAGGACACCTGCTTCAGGGACATCCTCACTTTTTTTGTAAAAAGAAAAGCCGCCAGAAGCATCAGCAGACCGAATAAATACTGAATGCCGGTTACCTCCGTGACTGTATATCCTTCCGCGAAACCCAGTTTCACAACGGAAGCATGGATGCCATAGCTGCTGGCACCTGCAAGTACACATAATGATGCGTTGATTGGTTTCATCCCGCTCCCTCCTCTTCTTTATGTCTCAAGCTAGTATAATACCGCAGAGATTATTTCGGCAATAGAAATATTGACCCATAAAAAAGAAGGCCCGTCCTAAGCTGCTTTAATGCAGTGCGGGACGGGTCTTCTACACGCTTATCGATTATCGATTTTCTCCGGATAGAGATCATGATTCATCAAACGGTGGTCTGCTATCGTTTCATATTTCGTACCCGGCTTGCCGTAGTTACAATAAGGATCGATAGAAATGCCGCCGCGCGGGGTGAATTTGCCCCACACCTCGATATAACGGGGATCCATCAGCTCGATCAGATCATTCATGATGATATTCATGCAGTCCTCATGAAAATCTCCGTGGTTACGGAAGCTGAAGAGATACAGTTTCAGTGATTTACTTTCCACCATTTTTTGATCCGGGATGTAGCTGATGTAAATGGAAGCGAAATCCGGCTGACCTGTTTTCGGGCAAAGGCTCGTGAATTCAGGACAGTTGAACTTGACGAAATAATCACGGTTCGGATGCTTGTTATCGAAGGCCTCGAGAATCTCCGGTGAATATTCGAACAAATAGTTTGTTCCTTGATTTCCCAGCAGGGTAATATCTGTTAATTCTTCATCTTTTCTTCCTGACATATATAAATCCTCCCTTTACTAGTACCCAGAAATCAAAGGAGGACATAGCATTAGCCTATGATCTGCTGAAACAATCTGTAATTTTGCAATTACTTTCATTGACTGTTACGCTTAATGGATGATGGTATTCTGGAATTGACTTGCCATCAGTTTCATAGAGACATAGTTTTTTTATAGAGGGTTAATGCTATGAACCTCTCTCAATAAATGTGAGCGTCAGATAGTAGTACAGTCGTTATCATAAATAAGAATCAAGAGAAAGTCAACATTCACTCGGGAGCCGTTCCTTGCAGGATTTCCACTTTATATGTGGAATATATACGCAGCTGCCTCTCCTCATTTTTTATAGGGGGTTTTTTAATGAAACAGCTTGTCCCTGCTTTCACCAGGGCGATATTGAAAGGTGACGTGCACTCTGTGACGGAACTCTATACATCGTCGATTCAATCCGAAGCGGATTCGCTAACTTTTTATGAATCGGTTATTAAGCCTGCGATGTATCGTATTGGTGATCTTTGGGAAAAAAATCAAATCACGGTTGCAGATGAGCATTTGGCTACTGCGACCCTTAAATATTTACTTGCCAGTGTATATACCCCGTACGAAGTGACTGAACGCCATCCGAAAGGACTTCTGTTCTGTATCGAAGGTGAACAGCACAGTCTGGGGCTGGAACTTGCGAATGAAATTTTTAAAGAACAGAACTGGAATACCCGCTACCTTGGAGCGAACGTGCCTGTGAAGGATGCAGTGACATTCGTCAGGGCATGGAAACCGCAGGTGGTGGCGATTTCGACCGGGATGACGACCGGTATGTCCCAGCTTAAGGAGTGTCTGAAGCAAATCGAAGAAGTGCAGCCGGGCATCAAGATCATGGTGGGCGGCAGACTGATATCCCATTACAACCTCGACTTCCTGGATAGGGCATCGATCACGACATTTCATGATTTAAAAGAGTTACATGATTATTTAGAAGAAAATGCGGCACAATTCCTTGCACTAATTGAGGAAAAAATCATATCAAATTAAAGGTTTCTCTCACAATTACCCGGCCATTACAGGGCAATGGTGTCCGTTAACCTTCAACAAGGAGGGATACTGTGGAAAATCTGGATTTTTGCCCGATCCCCTATCTTGTATTAGATAGGAACTTGAATGTCCTCGATGCATCTGAATCGGGGTATTCAATGGTACAGCGGGGAGAGAGTTTCTTTTCGATTCTCGAGGAAGAAAGCTCCCCGAAGTTCGCACGCGTCATTAATAAAGAGTTATCCGGCAAGATGGAAGTAAACCTGAAGAAGGGTTCTTCCTTTGAACTTGTTGATCTATTCTATCAATTTTCAGACGTTCAGCAGCGGTTTCATATGGCTGTCATTACGAAAGACAACGAGTACCTGAAAGTATCACAACAGATGGATGGTTTGTTCGACCGCCTCGGAGAATCAAATATCATCAGGAAAGACACCAACCACAGAGAAGTATTGGCAAGCGTCTCTTCTCTCTATATGAAACTCTCCAATACAAGTGAGTGGAATAGGGAAGAAGTAATGAATAAGGTGAAAGAAATTGAAATTCTCCTTATGAAAAATGTACAATAGAATGGTACAACCTATCAGAGTGGGGAGAATCGAATATGACTTTACTTGGAAATTTACTTGAGTACAATCAGAAATTTGTTGAAGAAAAATCATATGAAGAGTACAGAACCACGAAGTTCCCGGACAAGCGGCTCGTCATCTTGACGTGTATGGATACCCGCCTGGTCGAGCTTCTTCCTAAATCGATGAATATGAGAAACGGTGACGTGAAAATCGTCAAAAATGCCGGCGCAGTCGTCGCCCATCCATATGGAAGCATCATGCGCAGCCTATTGGTGGCAGTATATGAGCTTCAGGCGGATGAGGTATTGGTGATCGGCCACCACGATTGTGGTATGAGTGCAATCAACAGTGAGCAGATCATCGGGAAAATGAAAGACCGCGGTATTGACGATGATACGCTCAATACCCTTACTTATTCGGGAATCGACCTGCACGAATGGCTGAAAGGCTTCAGTTCCGTGCAGGAAAGCGTTGCCCACAGTGTCGAAATGATCAAACATCACCCGCTCATGGACCAGAACATCCCTGTGCACGGCTTAGTCATTTCGCCTGAAACCGGGAAACTCGACCTCGTTGTCGACGGATATGAATGAAAAAAGACGTGACCTTCCTAAATCGGAGGTCACGTCTTTTTTTATGACTGGAAAATCCCTTAACTCCCGCAAGAGCTCTATTTACTATGTATAAAGCAAAACCGCACATCTCCTGTGCGGTTTCATTTACCGTCTGCAAGCTTTTTCATTTTTTTCAATAAGATCTTTGAATCATCCGCAGCAGTAAATTCCCCGTCCACCAGTGCATAGGGAGACATCTTACATTCCTTGCACCTGCTTTGACATTCATATTCCTTATATGTGACGTTCTTCTCACTCAAGAACTGATGATAGTCGGCCATATTCTCTTCAGTTAAAAAACGGTCAAGGTTCTTTTCACAAAATTCGATTGTGACATTCTTTCGTTTTGAAAAAAGCTGATTGATAAATTTCACTGTTCAGTCACCCTACTCATCATTATCCTATTGCGTTGGAAAAGATCGCTGTACATACCGGTCCAGGATCAGGTTGCCAAAAGGAATGAACGCCACCGCGAGGGCACTGAAGACCCATACGAAGGACCACCTGATTTTAAATGTCGTATAACCGATGACCAATACATAGAGTACGAAAAAGAAACCATGCAGTGAACCGACGACCGTAACCGCTTCAGGAATCCCGGCCATATATTTAAGCGGCATGGCAATGAATAGCAGAACCAATAAAGACGCCCCTTCGATGAATCCGCTCAACCGGAAACGCCCAATAGCTGTTTTAAGCATAAATGAATACCTCTCTCTTCCAAACTATTTGAATACGTTTATTATACCATTGATAGGACGTGACATATATCAGTATGTATCAAATCGAAATCAATTCCTCCCTCTCCCGCCACTGCATGTACACAAGTCCATCCAGCCATGCTTTAAAGCTTGGCTGGACGGCTTTTCATATCCACTTCATTCTCGATCGTCTTGTTTCTTCACCACATTTAAAACGGGTCTGCCATTTCATATAGTGATAGAAAATCATTGCATCTCTCCCTGCCTTTGTGTTGAAGTCCACATGCGGTTTCAGTCGTGAAAGGAATTCACGGTCACATCGGCAGTCGGGACCGTATCTTTCATAGCACAGATCATGCTCCCTGCACACCGCGTCTACTTTATTGATCGGTTCACCTGGTCCGCTGCATCCGGGGCCGCACCATTTATATTCGGGGAAAATGCAAAGCCCGGTTCTGGATCTCTTTCTCATATTCTACCTCCTTTCATTCTGCAACACACTCATTACGTTTTATTTCTCACATAAAGGGAAATACAATCAATGTAAGAAACAGAATGGATGACTATATTGTATGCATGTCTACCCGGTAAGGTTATCCAATCGCCCTGCCGATGAGGCTGCACATAGGAGGAATGAATTGTGTCAACATTTCAACTGAAAGATACAGTACCAGATTTCACACTCCCGACAGTTGCTGGTGATAAATTCACTTTCAACGAGCACCGGGAGAAACATGACAGCTGGCATCTCATCGTTTTCTTCAGAGGGGCCTGGTGTCCGGTTTGCCAGGAAGAACTGCGCGAGTTCCAAGCCAATAAAGAAAAATTCGAAGAACAGGATGTCCATTTACTGGCCATTGCGAATGATGATCTCGAAGGCTTGCAGGAGTACGCAAATAAGGAAAACATAACGTTCCCGATCATGGCAGACAAAGAGCTCGAAGCCATTAAATCCTTTGATGTCCATTATCACGGGGAAGATGCCCCGTATGAAGATCACGGACAGCACGGCGAGCCTGCTTACTTCTTGGTAAATGAAAAAGGGGAGCTCATGTATCAGCAGCAGCAAACCGGTCCATTCGGACGTCCCCACCCGGATGAACTGCTCAGACTCGTCAAATATATTAAGAAAAACGTGAAATAATGCTCTATCCGAAAGCCGGTTTGACGAAGATTCAAACCGGCTTTTTTACATGAATGCGTATTCTTTGTCCTCAGTGCGTCCTTTGTGATACGTTTCAATTAATACCAGCCAATCAAAAGGAGGTTCCACCTTGCACCCACAAACACAGAAACAAATTCAACTGATCTCAAGACCCGAAGGAATGCCGACTAAAAATGATTTCCTGTATAAAGAAATCGACGTTCCGCGGCCTTCCGGAGGCGAAATTCTTATCAAAACTCTATACCTTTCAGTCGACCCATACATGCGCGGAAGAATGACAGATGCCAAATCCTACGTCGAGCCTTTCGCTTTGAACGAAGCTCTGTCAGGGGGTGTTGTAGGGGAGGTCGTTGAATCTAAATCTGAACATTTCAGTGCAGGTGATTTCGTCGTGGGTATGCTTCCGTGGCAGGAATACTCGCTCGCGAATGAGACAGAAGTCCGCGCCGTCAACCCTGACGGTGCTCCACTCTCCACCCATCTCAGTGTTCTCGGTTTAACAGGTCTGACCGCTTACTTCGGTCTTCTCGATATCGGCCAGCCGCGGGAAGGAGAAACCGTTGTGGTGTCGGGAGCTGCCGGAGCAGTAGGTTCGGTCGTCGGGCAGATTGCCAAAATTAAAGGTGCCCGTGTCGTCGGGATTGCCGGGTCCGATGAAAAAGTCCAATACCTGAAAAACACATTGAAATTTGATGAAGCCATCAACTATAAATCAACCGGCAATCTGTATGCCTCCTTAAAGGAAGCATGCCCGGACGGCATCGACGTCTATTTCGAAAACGTCGGCGGTGAAATCGGCGACGCTGCCCTCAGCTTGTTGAATAAACACGGACGTGTCCCGGTTTGCGGAGCGATTTCCTCCTACAATAAAACCGTCAGTGACCTGGGTCCGCGAGTCCAAACAAAACTGATCAAATCGAGCGCCCTCATGAAGGGCTATGTTGTCAATGACTACAGCGACCGCTTCAAAGAAGGAGCGACCCAGCTCGGTCAGTGGCTCTCTGAAGGGAAACTGCAATACGAAGAGACCATCACAGAAGGCTTCGACAATGTAACAGACGCATTTCTTGGATTGTTCCAAGGGAAGAACCTCGGTAAACAGCTGGTCAAAGTGGCAGAGCCGGCAACATAATCCCATGCCGATGGGACAATCCTGCAATTCAGGGTTGTCCCTTTTCCCGTGCCCAATCTCCTATCTGTCCTATTATCTATTACCGCCAATCCTATTTCCCCACCTGAAAGACCCGTTCCCCAGCGCTTTATCACGACAGGGAACGGGTCTTTCAATGTTCAATTTCTCCACACAAAAAAGCCCCATCGTTAGACAGAACTTTTTAACGCTTCAAATTCGGTTAGGATACGATAAAGAAATTTGCCATGGCAATCAGGAGAAGGATGATGACGATCCCGGAGCTCATCCACAGAATATCACTAAAGTCCATTTTCATTTCTGTTACCTTTTCATTGTTCAGCATGCAAGCTCACTCCCTTGATGATTCTCTATGAATCCAATAATTTTAAACTCCGAAAGGTCAAACTTAGTATTAACCGATGCTGAGCAATGCGCACATTTTATCTTCTTTACATCCATTTGAGTACGAAACTCAGTTTCACAGTGACTGCATTCCAAGATATGTAGATCCTGTTCGTTACCTTTACGATCAAATTGAATGCGTTCTCTACCTTGATTAATGTAGCTCACTTTATCTTCTCTCCCGTCAAGTTTGATTTAGTACTTATATACCCGGTGAGATATCTGTAAAACACTTTTAATCTATTTTTCTAAAAAAAAATCAGTCTATAAGCATGTTTTACAGGGAGTTTGTCTTATAAAAGGAAATTTATTCATATGCTAGTAGTCACTATGTTACAATTTTTAAAGTATACAGATAAGGGGGAATTTCATGAACCTTCCAGCAGGATTTTGGGTACGGGTTGGAGCGACTATAATGGATTGGCTAATCATCAATCTGCCATTGAGTATCCTAGCCGGGCTAATAACAGGCGAATTTTCCGAGGAAAATTACTTTGTTTCTACGATTACCTTTCTTTATGTCCTGATCACACCGGTTCTTTGGAAAGGATATGTAGTGGGAAAACGCATTGCAGGCATTCGAATTGTAAAGAAGGATGGCAGCAATGTGCATATAGGGAACATGCTGATGCGGACGATCGTTTCAGGAATCGTCTATGCTCTCACATTGGGAGTTGGCGTCATCGTCAGCGCATTCATGGTCGGTCTACGCGAGGACAAACGGTCGATTCATGATTTTATTGCAGGAACGTATGTGACCCATACGAAGCCCGATTGAGATGGGAACCATACGCTGATTCTATAAGAACGACCAGCCAAACTTCATGGCTGGTCATTTTTTATAGCAATCTCTTTTCCATAAAATGCTGTTTTCCTCCCTTTGGGAAGTTCTCCAGGACTCCGAATTCACGATAGCCCAGCTTCTTATAAAACCCTGGTGCCTGGAAGCTGAACGTATCAAGGACGACCAGGTAACAGCCTTTACCCCTCGCATATTCCTCCATCTTTTCAATCAACTCGACACCGTATCCTTCTTTTCTAAATTCCTCATGGACCCAGAGAAAATCCACGTGAAGATGATGCCAGAAGGTCTCGCCGACAATGCCTCCGACAATCTCATCATTGTCATCCCTAACCATAAAGCTGACTTTCTCCATTGGGGTCTTCACGTTTTCATCAATCGAGTTCATATTGTGCTCAATCACTTTCCCCCTTATGTAATCGCTGTCTTCCTGGACCCATTGTTTCTTGATATTCAATTTCTATCCTCCTCCTTCTATGATAGTTTAAGCAATTTCTTCTGAAAATTAAATACGTCATTTCCCTCTCCACTCTTACAAGCACCACCCGCCCATCTCTGCATACTCTGTAAGCAGGAGGTGTGTGCCGTGCTTTCACGTATTAAATGGTTGTCCTTTTCAATTGAATTATTTCTCGCGGTCCCGGTGTTTGGAAATATTGCGGGTGACGCAATTCCGTTTCTCCTTTGTTTAGTGGCGGTTTGGCATGCCGGCGTACTGATTGTTTCACGGTCGGAAGATCAGCCGATCCTCGGAAGTGTTCTCGGGATCATAGCATCTTTCCTGAACTTCTTCCCGATCATACGGCTGATTGCTCATGCGATTACAGCTATTGTACTTATCTTTGAAATCCAGAAGGCACCCGGGATGGAATAGAGACCGTCCCGGCCATTAACCGCAGAAGACTGAAAGAGGATGCTTTGTTCCCCGGAGCATCCTTCTTTCCTACTTATAGCTTAGTTCCAGCAAATCATGACCATTTTCAGCGTTCATTTCCCCTTTTGAAATTTCCGGTTATCTTCGCCATTATCAATTGCAATTCTTTCTCACTATCTGCCGCATTCACTCTTTTCAGAAATTTTTCTGCTTCCTTCCCTTTTAGAACCTTTATCTGTTTGCCTTCATAATCAATAAATACCGTATTCGTTTTCGTGACCGCATACCTAAAAGGCGCCTCATCCAATCGATTTCTTTTATCGATGTTTCCCATAATCACAATCCTTCCTTAAATTCTCTCAATACATATAGTTCAACATTTTTAGAAATTCACCTTTTTAAGGAATTTGGCCCAGCCCCGGAGCGGCAAATATAAAAAGCAGTCCATCCAGGAAGTACTCCCGAAATGAACTGCTCTTGTGTTACCTATTGTACAACACCGCCTGCATTCACATAACGGGCGTTGAATTCCTGCACGAATTGATTGGTTACGGCTTGATCATGGATGATCAGCATATTTTCATCGTTAACGTTATTCCCATTTTCGCTCCAGTTGGTAGATCCGACGATCACGGTTGGATCACTGGAAGTGTCAGCGTCAATGATCATCGTTTTCGCATGAAGCTTCCTGCTCTCGTTAGCCTTGTATACAGGTGCCGGGTTTTCCCAGCGGATATTCGGATTGTTCTCGCTCGTCTGAGACGCCGTTCTGCCCGTCATCTCAATACTTGCAGACCACCACTGATTCCAGAAGCTTGCATCGAATAACCCTCTTACATCAAAACCGGTCAATGCACCCTGGTTATCCGTATAGCTTCCTTCCCATTTGTTCTTCAATTCATCAACCAAAGCCTGATCGCTCCAGGCGAAAATTGTAAAGTACGCACTTTCATCCGCTTCCGTCTTCACAAGCTCAGTCATACGTCCGACTGCATCATCACCTGAAGAAAAATATACCTCGACCTCTTTTCCGCCAATCGTCACCGTATGAGGAGTGTTATCGATCTTGCGTGTACTGAAGTTAGACACCGTATGATTTGGTGTTACGGTCCCGCTCCCCCACATTTCCTCAAATTCAATCTCGTAAATGGAAGCAAGCTCAGGCGAATGAACTTCGACAACATGCTGCTGGTTGCCGCCCAGTATTCCCTGATCCATATTCTCTTCCGACCCGTAAAGTCCTGTTACCGTAAAGTTCCAGCTTCCTGTGAAGACCCATGTGTCATCCACCACAGCGAACTTATTATGCATCTGATTTCCCGGCGAGTAGTAGCTATCTGTTCCCTTCTCTTCGCCTTCAACAAAAAGATGTCCGGTCATCTCCGTATTTCCTACCATCACTGTACGCTCTCCGAAGTCTGAGAAATCATCAGGCAGATTATATTGCAATCGCTTGGATGTGTCCTCGACGACGAACATCGGAGAATCGGAGAATATATGGGCATCGTCCGCTGTGCCGACGATGGTATCTTTACCACGGGCAAGCTTCTCTAAATATAGTCTCATTGTTTCATAACGCTCAGCATAGTGTGGATCTGTCCCGTCCTTCGCATCAGCAAGTATACGAACATCCACTCCTTGAGCCGCTTTATCCAATAACGTATCAACCACCCTCGGCAGGTTGATTTCATACGTGGCAAAATCAATCGATGTCACCGCTTCGTTCAATCGCTCAATCAACTGATCTTCAAGATTCACATTGTAGTTTGCTTCGTTTCCTGCAGAAGCATATTGAGTATCCGCGCTTTTGTTAAAGAAAACATTGATGGCGCCAAGTTCTTCACTTACATTCGTCAATGATTCAGAGCCGCTGTCAGCAGGAGGTGCGGACTGGGAATTAGCCGTTTTAGGAGTACCAAATCCGCCTGTGTATGAAGCAGTCGACGTGCTCCAGCTTGCTGCACTCGTTCCTGCAGATGCACTGTCACTTCTCTCCATCGTCGCCTTCGTCGTGTTATCGCCTGCATACCAGCTGTCAACTTCATCCACGACCATACCTGATGCATCTTTCAAGTAAAGGATTTCACTTGAATTACCGAGACTGCCTGTATAAATTTGATCCGCAGAGACTCCTGAAATCGTGCTGTCACTCGTTCTTTCTAAGAGAAAATAGTCATTCGCCGACACCGATCCTCTTAACGGGATGCTCGGCGATCCGTCCTGTGCTTCAAGCACCCATCCATCAAGAGACAAACTTGAGGATGAAGCATTATAGAGTTCGATCCATTCATCGTTATAGGAAGTGGTCGTTCCCATCCATGCCACTTCATTGATAACCGCAGTGTTCGAGGCAGCCGCTGCTTCATGCTCCTCCATGGCTCCCTGTGGAACCAGACTTCCCACAAGTAATAACACCATACTGAATACTGACCAAGAAACCTTTTTCACACTCATACCCTTTCCCCTTTCAAAAATAAATGACAAATATAATAAATAGATTACAATACAAGTATATTTTGTCTTATTTTGAAGCGTAATAGGCTGATAGGTGTTATTATTCTTACTATTTTGTAAATGAAGTGTTGAGAATGAAAATCGGCATTACTATCCACCCAGAGTATTTCCTAATATTTCATAGATATTATGACTTATGACTATAAGGTCAACCGCTCAGTCCAATTAGGACAAAAGTCTTATCGATATCAATTATAATGGGCAATTAAAACAGCGCTGGTCACTTCACTTCGTTAATCATCCAAATAAAAAAACCCAAAAGCACCAGCTCCCGGGTCGTCATTTCACCAAATCGTGTTTAAATGCGTAGATTACAGCCTGCGTACGGTCCTGTACGCCAAGTTTGGAAAGAATATTGCTCACATGCGTCTTTACTGTCTTCAACGCGATGAACAGTTCATCCGCTATTTCCTGATTCGTCTTCCCCTGGGTCATCAGAAGCAGGATTTCGAGTTCGCGGTTGGTCAGTTCTTCATGAGGTTCGGAAATCGTCCGCTGTCTCATCCTGGTCATCATCTTTCCTGTCACTTCAGGTTCCAGGATCGATTGGCCGTGGTACGTTTTTCTGACGGCATCAGCAATCTCACTCGCCTTCGATGTTTTCAGCATATAGCTGACGGCCCCCGCCTCGAGTGCAGGATACACCTTATCATCATCCAAAAAGCTTGTGACGATGATGATCTTCGCTTCCGGCCACTCTTCGATGATTTCCTTCGTCGCCTGGATGCCATCCATTTCTTTCATCACAAGATCCATCAGGATGATATCCGGACGCAGCTCAAGTGCCAGCTTCGCACCTTCTTTTCCGTCTGATGCCTCCCCGACCACTTCTATATCCGATTGTGCTGACAAGTAAGAGGAGACTCCGATCCGTACCATTTCGTGGTCATCCACAAATACGACTTTAATCATTTACTTCACCTTCATTCTCTACAACCGGCACCTTCACCTCAAGGCGGGTGCCTTTATTGGGGATACTGATGATCTTGCATGTGCCGCCGATTTCAATGGCTCTTTCCCTCATATTCTGGAGCCCATATGAGCTGGTCGCTTTCGATTCATTGACATCGAATCCCTGCCCGTCGTCCACTACTCGCAAAATAATGATGGATTCCCTTTTGATCAGAAGCACTTCAAGAGACGAAGCTTTGGCATGCCTCAATGTGTTCGAAACAGATTCCTGAAGAATTCTGAACAGATGGTCTTCAATCCCTTTGTCGAGTTCCATGTCTTCGATCTTCCATTGGATCTCCAGAGGGACCTTCTGTGATAATTCGACCAGCAGCTCCTTCATTCCTTCCTGAAGATTCTTTCCTTTAAGCGCAACCGGGCGCAGATGGAGAAGGAGTGCCCTCATTTCGAGCTGTGACTGGTGGATCATCTGCTCGACCATCTTGAGTTGTTTCTCTTCCTGCGGGGTTCTTGAAGATGATGGCGTCTCCGCGATGGCTGACATGAGCATGGAGGCCGCGAACAGCTGCTGGCTGACAGAATCGTGCAGTTCCCTCGCAAGGCGGTTACGTTCTTCGGAAACGATTTCCTGTATCCGTTTTTCCTGTTCTTCCGCTTTTTCATTGGCAAGCTTCTGTGAATACCTTGCTTGATCAGATAGATGTTTCCCTAATGCGTCAACCTTTTTCCAAATATGCTGCAGCTCTGTAATTGATGTTTCTGCCGGTATGAACGTCCTTCCCTGTTCTATATGCAGGAGGGCATCTTCAATTTCCCGGAGCTGCTTTTTATGGATCCACCCGGACCGCAGTCCAAAGATAAGCCCGAGAATCATGCTGACGAGCAGGATGAATCCGATGCCCGGTATATCCATTACTTCAACTTCCCATAACAGTGACCAGTCATCAAGCGGATACAGATAAAAAAATGACAGGGCTGCCACGATCAAAATACTTAGTGAAAAGAGGAAACCGGCTGCTATCTGCTTCCCGACTGTACTCATATCCTCTTCACCTCTAAATCCCCAATCCACATGGATGTAACGATTTTCACCCGCTGGACGGCTGACTCATAACCCGGGGTTTGATAATAGAGGGAGCGGTTGATCGCTTTCGGCTCCACACTTTCAAAAATCTCGATGGATCCTGCAAGTACGGAATGGTGGACGCTCACTTCCACATCGTAGGGGACGAGGATCTCGACATTCCCGAGGATATTCCTAATCGATACAACGGAAGTCCCTTTTGGAAGCACTGTGTTGCCGATGTCGATGACCGAATCACCAATGATTCCCTGAATGTTGATATCATCCCATTCGAATACGTCTTCAGGTGTCCGCTTCGTTCCGAACCATTCATTTTGAAGGGCCGACTTTTTCATAATCAGCGGTTCCTGTGATTGAGTGAAGGTCTCTTTGATTGATGGCGCTATATATTTAGGGTGTTTCTTCGAATCGGCAAAGCGTACAATGATGAAAAGTAAGATGGCAAACAGCAAAAACTTGAAGGCAACTGTATTGAATATATTGATTCCCAGACTGATCAGCCCAAACCAGAACAGGATTTTACCCGATTTCTTATGGATATTCTTTCGTCCGAAATAAATGGCGAATGCCGCAATTGATAGAAAGAAAAGAACCCCCCCGTCATAGAATGAGACTTCTAAAAGAATGAGTAATGTTCCGATCAAGATGATCCAGCTGATTCCGTCTGAGCGCAGTCGATTAAACAAGGGGGTTCCTCCTTTCGCGGGATATGTATCATCCGTATTCCCCTGACAGTAAGAAAGAGGGTGAACCCTGACTTCAAGGCTCACCTTTTTACTGTTAATAGAATACCATGTTTCAGGAAGTTATGGCTTCTGTTTCCTCTTTTTTCGATTCTTTTTCTAATTTCGCAATTTTTGCGTCAATCGTGTTTCGGTAGTAAGAGGAGTTGACGCCGTGCTCAAGTTGATCTAAGTACGTTTCGATTTCGTCAAATTTAGAGAAAGAAGCGTTGTTGTACCCTGATGAAGATTCAAGGACACTGTTCATCTTGTTGTGAGCGCGGGCGATGTTTTCCCTGCCCATCAGTTCCATTCGCTTGATGTACATATCTTTCAGTTTATGCTTCATTTCTTCGTACTTTCTTTCCAAGTCGGAAAGTTCTTTCGATGCTCTCATTTTCAGGTCAGCGATGCGTTCTGCACGCTCTTCATAGTATTTTTGTTCTTGAATGGCGAATTCATACAGTTCTGCTTCGTTAGCCTTCGATGCCACTTCCGCCTGGTATTGTCTCTTTTCAGCAAGTTTTGCTGCCTGTTGGTATTCTTTCGTAAATTCTTCTTTCAACAGATATTGTCTTTCCACCAGCTTCCTTACTTTTTCCACTTCCTGCTCGCACTGTCTTAAATAGTGGTTCAGTACGGCGATCGGGTTTTTCTTCTCTTTCTTATCTAATGCTTCGTGCATGTCGGACATGACTGTATCTTTGATTCTTTGCAATAAGTTTGCCATGGTTGTTCTCTCCTTTTTATTAGTGTTATTTTCCGCTTTTGATTTCCGTGCAAGACTTCGCTTTCCGCGGGCGGGTGATGAGCCTCCTCGTCGCTCTGCTCCTGTGGGGTCTCACCTAACTCGCTTTTCCTGCAGGAGTCTACGTCTTGCACCCCAACCAGCCGCTAGATAGACCTTTAAACCGTGAATAACCCTTTCTTGTTGAAAATCATTACTTTTGCGTAACAACCCTAGCTCTTGAGTTGAGACCATTCTTTTTCAAAATTGGTGAATGGGTCGTTGGATTTTTCTTCGATGATGATGTCGTCTTTTTTCCAGTTTTTGTAGATGACGTAGATGACGTAAAGTGCCACTAAGCCGATGATCGCCGGGAAGTTGGAGATGGTGGCGCTGAATGCTGCCAGCCCGATTAAAGCCCAGATGATCTTTTTAAAAGTGGAATCCGTTCTGATGAACTGTTTGAAACTGTAGTACATGATCAATACCGATAACGCGAGACCTACTATCGGACCTAAATTGGCAATCAGCACGATTGCCGCGATTCCTCCCGCTAAAAGCAATCCGAATTTTTTCATTGTTGTTGCCTCCTTTCTTCTTCATGTCTCTATCCTACCTATTTTCCTGTTTTCCCATAACGAACCCGCGCCATATTTTCAACTAGGACCTGAGGCTTAGCGGGAATGGGACAAACCGAAATGCGGAGGCGGCTCGCCCAGAGGCGACAAGCATAAGACAGGACAGCCATAAAGGCGCGCTCTTTGCCTTTCTGGATGGCATGGCTTATGTCTCGAGCCTCTAGCCGCCGGAGCTGGACAAATCGAAATGCGGAGGCGGCTCGCCCAGGCCCGACAAGCATAAGATGAATGGGCCGAGAAGGCGTTTTTTTGCCTTCTCGGACCATTTAGCATATGACCTCGAGGGCCTAGCCGTCGGAGCTGGACAATAAAAAAAAGCCAATCCCGCAATGCTTAAAGCACTGCGGAACGGGCCTTCGACTTAGTTTGTCAGTTCCAGGAATTCATCTGCGTCTGCTATGCAGAGCTTTATGCCTTTTTCCCAGAAGTCTTCTTTCGTAATGTCTTCACCGAGATGTTTCATGGCCAGGTCTTCGACGTTCATGATCGCTGTGTCGCGGAGAAGAGCCATGTATTTCTCTTCATAGTTCTCACCGGATTCAAGTGCCTTCGCATAAATACTTAAGGAGAACAGGTAGCCAAAGGTATACGGGAAGTTATAGAAAGGCACCCCTGTAATATAAAAGTGAAGCTTGGATGCCCAGAAACGCGGGTGGACTTCCCCGATCGAGTCAGCGAACGCTTCTTTCTGAGCTTCCACCATCAGTTCATTCAGCTTATCGGCGGATACGATTCCTTTGCTTCGCTCTTCATAGAAACGGGTTTCGAACAGGAAGCGAGCATGGATGTTCATGAAGAATGCCACGCTCCGCTGCAATTTATCTTCTACGAGGGCAATTTTTTCTTCTTTCGTTTCTGCTTCTTTCACCGCTGCATCTGCTACGATCATTTCCGCGAAGGTGGATGCCGTCTCCGCCACGTTCATGGCATAATTACGATTGAGCGTGTGCATCGGTCGAAGTGCATATGAGTGGAACGCATGCCCCAGTTCGTGAGCGAGAGTCGAGACATTGGACATGCTCCCTGAATACGTCATGAAGATTCGTGATTGATCACTCATCGGAAACGATGTACAGAATCCTCCGGGACGTTTGCCGGCGCGGTCTTCCGCTTCAATCCAACTGTCTTCGAAAGCAAGTCGTGCAAAACTTGCCATTTCATCCCCGAACCGGGAGAATTGTTTTAAAATGAAGCGGGCTCCCTCGTCATAAGACATAGTGCTTGTCGACTCGGCCACAGGTGCATCCTGGTCGAACCAGTCCAGTTTGTCTTTTCCTAATAATTTGGCTTTTCGTTTAAGATATTTCACAAATGGTTCTTTATTTTTCGAAATCGCTCCCCACATCGCATCCAGCGTTTTTTGCTTCATGCGGTTGTATTCCAGGGGTTCTTTCATGATGTCTTCCCAGCCACGCTTTTTATAGACTGCCAAACGGAAGCCGCCTAAATGATTGAGGGTTTTTGCAAATAACTCTTCATTCTGTTTCCAGGCGTTTTCTAATTGCCCGAAGACTTCTTTCCGTGTATTCTTATCGGGGCTCGATAGCAGATTGTTCGCCTGCCCGACGGACAGTTTCTTGCCGCCATGGGAGATTTCCATGGAGCCTACAATCGTGTCATACATCTGCCCCCAGCCATGATAGCCGTCCACCGCGAGCGCACCGATCATCGACTCTTCCGTGCTTGACAGTTTGTCTTTCGCCTTTTCTCTCCACTCATTCAGCACAAAGGTGATTTCATTCAACTGTTCGTGCTGAAGCAGGTCATTCCATACTTCTTCAGAGCTTTCGGAAAGCTGCTGCTGAAACTTTGTGAAAACCGAAGAGAAGTCTGCGCTTATGCTTGTGATTTCCCCTCTCAGTTCATCCGCTTTCCGGTCATTCATATCCTGCGCTTCCAGGCAGCTCACAAACGCCCCTGCCTGGCGGAGATACAGCATGACATCTTTGGCTTCTTCGATCAGATTCCACACCAGGTCCGCATCACTGCCCGACTGAGGGGGATGAAATGCCAATGCATTCTCCTCAAAATGTGTTTTCATTTTTTTCAATGTTTCAAGATGATTCCTGAATTCCTTTGATTCGGCTCCGCCTTCAAAAAATACATCCAGATTCCATACATCAGAATATGTAGTGTCCATAATTGCCCCCTATTGATTATCTATATGCCTTTCTTACTTAAATTCTCGATTCCTCCTCTGAATCCTTCAACAAATTACTAGATATTTCGACTCTCTAAGAAAAAAATGTCCCCCATTACCGAAATTGGCGCTCCGCACTGTGTTATAGAGGTATGTGGACGGACCATTCTCAAGGTATAGAACCGTCTCTTCTGACTTACATTATGTGTTAGGGGGGGGTGTTTTATAGATGAGAGAGTATTCAAGCGGAAAGAATCTGAACGCGTCAGGGACGGATATTGATGAGGTAAAACGTCTGAACAAAGAGTCAGGGTTGACCTACAATCAGGTCAAACAGCTTCTTGCACAACAGTACTCCAAAAAAAATTGAGGCTGACTGATTTAGCTGCCACTGAAAAAATGCGCCGGCTTTATTTAAAGCCGGCGCTTTCTTCTCATCCTTCTTTCCTGTCCCCGTTCTTCTCACGCTGGACTGCAAGTTTTTCTTTAATCTTATTATACTCCTTGCAGCGCTGTGTAAGACTGACGACAACATCTCCCTGTTCAACTTTGGGGGAAGCTCCTTCGGTAAAGAATTCGATTCGTCCGGAAGGCTTCAGGGCGAATATTAACAAAGTATTTTCACTGCGTTCTTCAAGATACGATTCAAATGTATACTTTTCGGTAATACTTGTTTTCCTGAAGACATCTCCTCTTTCAATCCTCTTATTCAATTCTTCCCAGGTCACGTTTTCCTGGAAGAGAATCCGCCCGCCGATGGTATGGACCATATCTTCCAGATCATCATCACGCTGACTGCGGAGGCTGAGTTGGAAGAGATTATTCCTTCCTATCTCCGGAACGAATGTCGTACACACAAGCGCATTATAAGAGTCTAATTCGGTTGCGGCAATCATGTATTCATAAGGCGTCAGATCCAGGTAGTACTCCGTCTGTTCTGAAAGGATCTCCCCTTTGTAAAAAGGGACCCCTGCTTTGCGGACAGAAATCAGACGCTGCCAGGACGAATCAGCAATTAATACCGAGACCTTCAGCTCCTGCAGGGTTTTGGCCAGTTCTGTACTGAAGCCGCTGCCCCCGACAATGACGACACCCGGCCGCTCATCGATGGCAAGATCAAGCTTCTTGGCAAGCCACTTGATCGAAAACCCGTGTGCCACCACAGTCGAGAATACAAGTGCAAACGTCAATGACGTCAGGATCGATGCATCTTCAAACCCTTTTTCCAGAAGCACTGAAGCAAAGTAGCTCGACACCGTCAGTGCAACAATGCCGCGGGGGGCGATCCAGCCGACGAGGAGCTTTTCCTTATTCGAAAGGTCCGTCCCTATAGTGGACAGCCAGATCGACAGCGGCCGGACCACAAACAGCATAAGGAGGACAAAAGCGATGATATTCCAATTAAAGATTCTCAATAATACATCAACAGATAATGCAGCTGTCAGCATCACAAAGATGGTGGAAATCAACAGAACCGAAATGTTCTCCTTAAAATGACGCATATCATCGATTGAGGATATGTGCATATTCGCAAGGGTCATCCCCATTACCGTTACAGCAAGCAAACCGGTTTCGTGCATGATTTGATCGGATATCGCAAAACTCGCGAGCACCAGTACAAACACGACCGGAGACTTTAAAAACTCAGGGACGTGTCCTCTTTCAAAAATGAATCCCGTAAGTCTCCCTAACAGCCATCCAAATACCCCTGCAAAAAGGGAGGCAGCAAAAAAGAGCAGGAGGGAAACGGCAGTGACATCATCACTCATGAAAAAGTTAATGATTTCAAACGCAAATACAGCCAGCAATGCTCCAAATGGATCGACAACGATTCCTTCCCACTTCAGAATGGCAGCAGGTCTAGGCTTCAACTTCGCCTGCCTCAGCAGCGGAAGGATGACCGTCGGCCCTGTCACGATAAAGAGACCACCGATGACGAAAGCAACCGGCCACGTTAATCCAGCCACAAAATGGGCACCAAGCGAACCAAGTATCCACGCCAGCAGCGCTCCAAATGTAACGATCCGAAATACAGGCTTCCCAAGCCCCTTTACTTCCCTGAAATCAAGATTCAGGCTTCCTTCAAATAAAATAATGGCAACAGCCAATGAAACGATCGGTTTAAACATTTCACCAAAATCGGCTTTCGGATCAATCAGACCGAGTATCGGACCTACCAGCAGCCCAGCTATGGACATAACGACGATCGCAGGAAGCCTGAACCTCCATGCCGCCCATTGTGAAGCAATGCCCAACACACCGATCAGCATTAAATTAAATAATATAGAATCAATCATGGCGTTCTCCTTTGATGTATAATTAGCAGCGTTTTTTACTATAAAGTGTAATTCCATATATGGAACATGATAATCGGTATAATCATTCGTTGCAAAAGATAAGGAGCCGCTATTATTTTAGTTTACATTTTTACCAATGATTTTAACCAAAGAGTCGTTTCCAATTCCCTGCAAATCGTAATATAGTGAAGCAGTGCACTTAACACCGCACCTGCATTCAACCCGATGATCACACCGCTCATCCCAAACTCCGGATTCGAACCAAGTATGTAAATCAGGCTGAACGAAAATATGCTTGCCCACACCGTATGAAGCAGTGCATCCTTGACGAGCCCAAGGCCAATCAGAAAAGCCTGCAGCGGCAGTACCAGAAAATGAAAGAAGAAATAAGGCCACAACAATTTCAGGTAATAAGCCGATGTGACAGAATGAAAAAATGTAGTCGTAATGTAGTCTCCCAGTAGATAATAGACCACGACTGCCGGAACACCATACCCGAATGTGATCCACATCACCTGCTTCAAATGCAGTAATATTCCCTCGACATCCTTTGCCGACACTTTCTCAGAAATCGTCGGAATCAGGACGATCAACAATGAAAAGGCGATAAAGGAAGGAAAAAATCCGATGGTAAGCGCTATTCCTGCCATCATCCCAAAGTGTTCATTCGCTTCTGCCGCCCCCATCCCCGCATGAACCAGAGCCAGCTTGATCAAAAATGGCTGTACGGCATGAGTGAATGCATGAAAAATTCTGAGGACGGTCGTCGGAACAGACACAGATAAGATCGACTTCCTCATTTCAACCTTCGATAAAGGGTCGTGAGCGAAGCCTTTCTTCCTTTTACCCTTTCGATTAAGAATATAAGCCTGTATCAAATAAATAAAAACGACCGCTTCACTGGCGACCAATGTACACAGGGCAATGAATATGGACGTGTCACTGCTGAAGGACAGAAATTGATAAATAGAAACGAGCAGGAGAAGCTGAATACCTTTGCGCAGAAAATTGGCTACGGCAATCTTCCGCATCTCCTGAACCCCCATAAAATATCCTCTTATGATCGAAGTAAACGCCACAATCGGAATGACAGCCAGAATCAGCCATCGGATGCCCGTATGGATCCCTTCGAACAGCGGAGTCCACATGTATACAAATATCATCGCAATCAAAAGAATGATCGTCGTCAGCACTGCAAACCTGAATACATACTGAAGCATCCCCCTGTGATGCTTTTCATCCTTTTCAGCAATGAACTTCGACAAACTGATCGGCAGCTCCATACTCGAAAGGATGACGACCAAAAAAACGGTCGGCAAAATCGACATATATGTACCAAGACCCGCTTCCCCCAGCTCACGGGCCAGGATCATATTAATCATAAACTCGACCATTTCACCAAAAAAAGCTGTTATCACAAGCACCAGCGTGCCCTTCAGAAACAAACTCATAGATCTTGGACCACCTTCAAATGAGATGATTTATTCTATGATGGTTGTCCGGGGATTATGTTTTTTGGGCTTTGGCAGATTGGAAACTCCAGGGATTCATAGCCGGTGCCTGGCTCGGATTCGTTGTTTTGAGCCTGGCTCAGAATGGTCACTTTGAGCCAGGTTCGAAACCGCGATATTGAGCCTGGCTCAATTTAATGTACCTGGTACATCTGAAATGAATTGTACCAGGTACAACAGACCGGATTTGTATGAGGTACAAATCCGTCAATCGGTGCCTGGCACGCTCCCAGTCGCAAACAAAAAACAGCCCCCAAAATCAAGGGCTGCCTCCGTTATTACATCTCTTCTTTTACTTTCCTGCGAGTCAATTTCGCTTTGATCTTCATCATGACTTCGTATACAATCGGCACGACTACAAGTGTTAATAGCGTTGAACTTGTCAATCCGCCGATAACCGTGACTCCCAATCCTTTCGAAATCAGGCCGCCGCCTTCTAAGCCCAGCGCCAATGGGAACAGCGCTCCGACAGTCGCAATCGCCGTCATGAGGATCGGACGCAGACGGGTAGCCCCTGCTTCGAGAAGTGCTTCACGTGTGGACAGTCCTTCATTCTCCTTATGAATGACACGGTCGATCAAGACGATTGCGTTTGTTACAACGATACCGATCAGCATCAGTGCCCCGATCATGGACGAGATACTGATTGTTTCACCTGAGATCAACAGCGCGACGAGCGCTCCTGAAATCGTGAACGGAAGTGAGAACAGAATCGCAAACGGAGCAAGGCCGCCGCCGAATGTAATCACAAGGATCAGGTAAACGATCGCAATCGCCGCGAGCATCGCAATACCAAGCTGCGTGAATGATTCCTGGATGTCCTCTGTTACTCCGCCCATATTCACTTCAATGCCAGTTGGCAGATCAAGTTCTTCGATATCCTTTTGGATGGCAGCGGATGCTTTTGATACATCACTTGAGCTCAATTCGCCGCTGACTTGGGCATACACCTTGCCGTCACGTCTTGAGACAGTATCCGATGTTTCGCCTTCTTCAACTTTCACAACATCTTCAATTGCCACTTCCATGCCGAGCGGTGATTGAATTGTTTTGCCTGTTAAGTCCTCGATACTTTCATATTCTTCTTTTTCTACATCAAGATAGACATTTACGTCTTCCCCGTCTTTTTCTATCGTTGTCAGGACTGGACGCTCACGTGTCTGGCCAAGCTCCATCGCAATTTGGCCGGCAGTCAATCCGTACTGACTTAATTTCTCCTGATCTGCAACAAGGGAATACTCATCGTACGATTCAGAGATACTTGAGTCCACTTTTTTCACATCTTTGATTTCTTTCATCTTATCTTGTACGTCATTTACGACAGGTTCGATTTCCTCGAGCGTTTCACCGTACACATACACAACGATTTCGTTGCTGCCTGCACTTGCAGAGAAATCTTGCTGTGCCCACTCGCCTATTTCTGTTTGTTCTTGCAGGTCTTTTATGACTTTCTCTTTTTCTTCAGCAAAGTTTTCTGTATCATCGCTGTATTCAATAAAGAAAATCGCATCACTGGTACTGCCAGGATTCATTGGATTTTCCCCGCCCACTGAATACTGGATGGTTTCCGTTCCTTTTCGTCCTTCTAAATATTCCTCTGCGTCACCAGCGATTTCGATGACTTCTTCCTTTGTTTGACCAGGCTCAGGTTTATACGTCGCCATCATCATTTTTTCTTCATCCGAAGGGATGAAACTCACACCGATAAGGGGAACAAGGAACAAGCTTCCCACCAGCATTGCAACCGCAAGGAGCGAGGTAATGATTTTATGATTGAGCGTCCAGTTCAGTACGCCTTTATACCAATTCGCCAGTCTGCTTGGCTTTTCCTCATGCTTCTTGCCGGCCCCTTTTTTAAACATTGAATGGGCGAGCATCGGCACGATCGTCACTGCTACAAGGAGTGACGCTAACAGGGCAAATACCATCGTTAAGGCAAAAGGAAGGAATAATTCGCCGACCATCCCTTGTACTAATCCTAACGGAAGGAACACAGCGATTGTGACGATCGTTGATGACATGATCGGGCGGAACATTTCCTTAGTCGCTTCGCGGATCAATTCTTTCCCTCTCAACATTTCACCTTTCAGTGACATTCTTCGATAAATGTTCTCCACTACGACGATGGAATCATCGATGACACGTCCGATGGCTACAGTCATGGCACCAAGCGTCATGATATTCAGCGTAATGTCCATTTGATTCAGCAACAAGATCGCGATTAAAAGCGATAATGGAATCGAAATGACCGAAATAATGGTCGATTTAATATCACGTAAGAACAGAAGGATGATGATAACCGCAAACACTGCCCCGAACAGTGCTTTATTAAGCATAGTGCTCACAGATTGTTCGATCGGTTCCCCTTGATCAAAGGTAGAAATGATTTCGATATTATCCAAATCATCTTCGAACGTTTTCACTTCATCTTTTACTGCGTTTACGACATCGACTGTATTGGCATCAGCCGCTTTCACGATTTGCAGTCCGATGGATTCTTTACCATTTGTTCTTGAAACCGATTCTGCTTTACCAGTCATCTCGATCTCAGCTATCTCACCTAACTCAACTGTCGGTATTTTCACATCAGCCGGCATATCCTGCTGAGGAGAAGTCTGTTGAGCCTCTCCGCCTTGAACGCCTTGGGCCGGATTCGCTGCTTCTCCGCCAGATGGAGTCACTGGGATCTTTATCCCTTTTAAATCTTCGATACTGGAAATATTCCCATCGATCAAGACTGATTTCTGACTGTCTTCAAATGTGTACAGACCCAGTGGAGCCGTCACGTCAGATCCTTTGATCATATTTTTGACGGTCTCTTCACTAAGACCATATTCAGCAAGCTTTTCCTGGTCGAATACAAGCTTCGCTTCCTGTATCTCCTGCCCGGAGACCTGAACGGATGCCACGCCGTCAAGCCCTTCTAGTCCAGGGATGATGGTCTCTTCCACTGTAGAAGTCAACTGAGCGAGCGACTGTTCATCATTCGCTACACTCAATGCAATGACAGGGAATGCGTTCATACTGATTCTCGTCACATCCGGCTCATTTACTCCCTCGGGAAATGAAACCTCGGATAAAGCCTCTTCGACTTCTGTTTTCGCTTCATCCATATCTTTTGAAAATTTATATTCGATTTGGACGGCAGAAGCATTCTGGTAAGATGTTGAACTCACTACATTCACACCATCTAAGTTCTGCAGACGTTTTTCAATCGGTTCTGATACCTTATCCGCCACGTCTTCGGGCGTTGCACCCGGATACACTGTCGTTACACTGACGACGGGTACATTGATGTTCGGAAGCGTTTCAAGCTTCATATTAAATCCTGAATATAAGCCTGCCACAATGACGATGAGTGTCATCAGCCAAACGGCAAACTTATTCTTGAGTACAAAGTTAATTATACGGTTCACTTTCAATTCATCCCTTCTATTTCTGACTGACTAGTCATAACATACACTAATATAACTGACCGTACAGTCAATAGTCAATACTTACTATAAAATAAAGGTTTATTTTTTGTGACCAATCGGTCATAATATAGATATGGAGTAATCGAGGAGCGAAAAAAATGAAGGAAAAAGAAAAGTTAATTATTGAAACATCCATAAAATTATTTGCAAGTAAAGGTTTCAATGCCACCTCAGTACAGGAAATTGTCAATGAATGCGATATTTCCAAGGGTGCTTTTTACTTATACTTCAAATCGAAAGAAGCTCTGCTGCTGGCGATCATGAAATACTATTTTGAGATCATCAGAGAAAAAGTGGATATCATCGAGGGTGAAGATTTACCGCCGTACGAAAAATTCCGCAAGCAGCTGGAATCTCAGCTCGTGGAAGTCTGGAAACACAAAGAATTCATCATCATGCAAATCCGGGAGAACGCGATGCCGTTCAATGAAGATATTCATGCCCTGATTCACGAAATGAAGGTCCATACATATGAATTCTACAAACGCAGGTTGACTGCAATCTACGGTGAAGAAATCGAACCTTACTTCTGGGATCTGTCATTGATCATCCAAGGAATACTAAAGTCTTACCTCGAAGTTGTCATGCTCGATAAAATCGAGATGGATTTTAAGTATCTTTCAGCGTTCATCCTTAAACGTCTTGATGATCTGGTTCATGGGCTCCTGAAAAGCGAGGATGAACCTGTCCTTTCTATAGAGAAAATGAAGCCTCTGCTGCAGTCGATGGAATCAGCATCCTTGAATGAAGAGGGGCTTCTGAAGTTGATCGAAGAACAGCTGGAGAACACAAGTGACGAGAACGGAAGAGTTTCCCTTGAAGTCATTAAAGAAGAAATAGTGAAAGAAGAAACCCGTCCGATCGTCATCAAAGGGATGCTCGTCAATATAGAAAATGAAGCCTCCCTTCGTGAATTGGTGGAGAAGATACGGGAGTTTTTTCAGATATGAAACCGGGCAGTGGCTGTCCGGTTATTTTTATGGACCGACATCGTCCGGTATGGGTGAACAAGGAGATTCGTTTCACATCCACCTGCATTTCATGCCACCATGTTTTACATTATTTCTATCTCCTTTCATGCACTGGACAGCTTGCTAAAAGAAGTTATAATAAAATCTAGTCCTATTTTTCAAAAAGGAGGTTGTGACGGTGAAGAAGTTCGTTTTGTTGGTTCTGTTAAGTACAATCATGTTTTTTAATCCGATCCAGCAAACGGAACACTCTGTGCTGTTTACGGATACTGAACAGAGTATAACAGATCATTCGTATGTTTCCTCTGTTGATGCGATTCTTTCATATGTATCTGTTCTTCCCCAGTTTACTGGCAGCCTGCCACCACAGAAACCAGCTGTACCTTATAATCCGGCACATGTCACGTTACCTTCATTAAATATGGACTTCTTTACCTTGGACATCGCTTCTGACTCCGGGGGATTCATCCAGATGGTCAAACATTGCTCTAACTATCTCTCCATATCATTCTCATGATTCATTTTCAACTTCAGTGAACCTGAAGTTTATTTGGATTGCCGTACACTAACTGAATAAGAGAGAATGGGAGAGAAATACATTGAGAGAACAAGAATACAGGAAAGAATCAATTATTTGTTTTGTAACATGTTTGAGCGGGTTAGGTGCCTTTATAGGAATGATTTATGTCACCTCCGTCATTACCGGACAAAACCTGGCGTCCACTTTTCCCGACATCCCCTGGTCTGACTTGATGAACTGGGAGAAAATCGCTGAAAATCTGAACATCAAATCACCTTAACCGACTTAAAGCAATGAGGGATGGGCCTTTAGTCAAATGGATCCCCTCCCTCCTATCGATAGATCAATTATTATTTTTCAAGGGAGACAACAATGGATATCTTTACTTTATTAAAAGCAGTCATCTTAGGACTTGTAGAAGGTCTGACGGAATTTGCGCCGATTTCATCAACTGGTCATATGATCATAGTAGATGATTTGTGGCTGCAGTCGCAGGAGTTTTTAGGAAAATATGCAGCAAATACATTTAAGGTCGTCATCCAGCTTGGTTCCATTTTGGCAGTGGTCGTGATCTTCAAGGACCGTTTCATCGACATGCTTGACTTCAAATCCCGGGGGGCCTCTGGGAAATCTTCCGAGCATAAATTGAAGCTTTCTCACGTGATTGTCGGACTGCTTCCGGCAGGAATTCTTGGTGTCTTATTCGAAGATACGATCGATGAGCACTTATTTTCAATCGAAACGGTCCTGATCGGTTTATTCGTGGGAGCGATCTTTATGATCATTGCAGATGTCATCAGCACGAAATACAAGGGATCAAAGGTCGAAACAGTCGATGGAATCACGCATAAACAAGCGCTGATCGTCGGGCTCATTCAATGTCTGGCTCTTTGGCCAGGGTTTTCCCGTTCAGGCTCCACCATCTCAGGTGGTGTATTGCTCGGAATGAATCACAGAACGGCAGCCGATTTTACATTCATCATGGCCGTTCCGATCATGCTCGGTGCAAGCGTACTGTCACTGGCGAAAAACTGGCAGTACTTCACGATGGAGGCTCTTCCATTCATGATTGTAGGATTCATCTCCGCATTCATTTTCGCGCTTGTTTCGATTAAATTCTTCTTGAAACTGATCAACAAAGTGAAATTGATTCCGTTCGCCATTTACCGCATTGTGCTGGTATTGGTGATTTATGTACTTTATTTTTAAAAATTATCGAACAAAAAAGGACCCGATACCGCAGTATCGGGTCCTTTTCACATATAAATTAATCTCTTAAGCGTGCTTGAACTGTATCGAATTCTTCCTGGATTTCTTTTGTTGGCCCATTGCCGACAAAACTGAAAATCACGATTGCAAGGGTTGCAAAGATGAATCCTGGAAGTATTTCATAGATGTCAAATAGTCCTCCAGATAACTGCTTCCAGATAATAACCGTCGCAGCACCTGTGATCATTCCTGCAAGTGCACCATTTCTGGTCATGCGCTTCCAGAACAAGCTTAGGATGACAACCGGTCCGAATGCAGCACCGAATCCTGCCCAAGCATAACTTACAAGCTCCAATACTTTACTGTCACGATCGTATCCAAGGAAAATGGCAAGGATCGCGATGACCACAACTGAAATACGTCCAACAAGAACTTCTTCTTTCTGACTTGCTTCTTTTCTGAAGATGGCTTTATAGAAGTCCTGTGCCAATGCACTTGAAGAAACAAGAAGCTGTGAATCCACTGTGCTCATGATTGCTGAAAGAATTGCAGCCAGTAAGAAACCTGCTACCCAAGGGTTGAATAACACTTGAGAGAACATGATGAATACTGTCTCTGAATTCTCTAAAGGTGAATCAGCAAAGTAGGCGATTCCTGAGAAACCGATAAAGATCGCACCAAACAAGGATACAATCATCCATATCATACCAATCATGCGTGCTTTTGGTATTTCTTTAGTCGACTTGATACCCATAAATCGAACAATGATATGAGGCTGTCCAAAATAACCTAATCCCCACGCCAACAGTGATACAACCCCAACAAATGTTGCGCCTGTATAGATGTTCAGGTAAGAGGCATCGATTGCCCCGACAGCACTTACCGTTTCATTCCAACCGCCCAGCTCATTGATGGCAACGACTGGAATGATGATCAATGCAAGGAACATCAGAATCCCCTGAATAAAGTCTGTCCAGCTTGCTGCAAGGAAGCCTCCAAAGAATGTGTAAGAAAGAATAACTGCAGCACCAACCCATAAAGCTAAACGGTAATCCATATTAAAGGATTCTTCCAGTAAGATAGCTCCACCGACTAAACTTGATGATGTGTAGAAGGTAAAGAATATGAGAATGATTATTGCAGAAAATACTCGAAGAATTTTGCTTTTATCGTGGAAACGATTTTCAAAGAAATCAGGTACTGTGATCGAGTCGTTCGCAACTTCCGTGTATACCCTGAACGGTTTTGCAACGAACTGCCAGTTCAAGTATGCCCCTACAGCCAGTCCGATTGCCAGCCAGATGGAACCCATGCCGCTTGCGTATACCGCACCCGGCAGACCAAGCATCAACCAACCACTCATATCAGAAGATCCGGCACTAAGCGCGGCAACTCCGGCACCTAATCGTCTTCCTCCCAATACATAGTCGGATAAGTTGCTTGTCAATTTGGCTGCCATGTAGCCAATGATTAACATTCCTACTAAATAAATAATAATCGACGTTAACGTTTCTATATTAATATCCATAGTCTGTTATCTACTCCTTCGTTTTTTCTGTGAAAAATGTGATGATTGATAATAGAATCAAGAGCGGCATCGGTATGGTTAACCATAACCAGGTTGCCATAGTCAATTGTTCTCCCACGCAGCAACAACCTCCTTATACAAGTTTTTGTATTTTTTATACACATTAAATCTCTTCTGCAATAACTTTCTCTGATGTAGACCCAAGAATTATCATAACATAACACAGAAAAAATAAAAGCATGAGGCTTAAGAAATAGATTTGTTTATGAATATATATACAATAAATATCCATTTTAAACACTTATATTAAACATTACTCAATATTTATTCATCTAAAATTATTTAAATTTATTTTAAACAGACCATGACCTTTTTCCTGTTTTTCAAAAAGAAAGACCGAATTGATAGGCTTTATCCATAGTTTTTTCATAGTCGAATTTATTATCCTCATTCTTCGTGTCAAAAATGAATCTTACTTCTGTATTCATTGTGCCCATTTTTTTGGAAATGCCATGAATTAATTGGTGTTTAAGCGCGTTATCATGTCCGCCTGAAGTAAATTCCTCCTCAGTATCGCCTGCTAAACCCAGCCAGAGTACTTTATCAGCACGAAATTTAGTGGGAGACGGGTAGAAGAAGACTCTGTCTATGTACCCTTTCAAAATAGCTGGTAGACCATACCACCATATGGGAAAGATAAAGACACAGGCGTCATAACGCTTCAACCTTTTCCGTTCATTTTCAACTACATGTGTCGCCCTGGTCTTTATGCGATTTCCCCACCCCGGCTCATCTTTTTCCTTTAGAACCGGGTCGAATTCTTCCCGGTAGAGATCAAGAACCGTCGCTTTATGCCCCTTTTCCTGCAAACCTTCCTGAAAATGCCTGGCAATTGAGAACGTCAGTGAATTTGTTCTGGGATGTGAAAGAATGATTAATACTTTCAAAATATCACCTCTTACCTATCAATTGTACACAATAAGGCGGCCAATGAAAAAGAAATGCCCACTTGGCGGGGTGAGGGACATGATGAAGAATCATTCATAGAAAAGGACCTGATCCCAAAAGACCAGGCCCGCAATCAGAGCAAGTCATCATCAAAGAACCGTTTGATTTTTTCAACTTCCTCATTACTCGTTTCTGATGAAATGTATGGATTATCATCCGTTGCAGGCGTATCAAGGTTGGTTTTTATCTCAAAAACAGGACCTTGGGAAGGCTCCGCGATGATCCGGTCATGGAGCTGTTTAAAGTCAGGCAATTCTTCTTTTCCTTTTTCCATTGTAAATGCCTCCTTCCTGCTTCTATTCCATTAATGTGCCTCTTGTTCTTTCTTATAGGCGATTAATACGATATCTTCGTCGGTTTGCTTACGAAGCTCGCCTTCGATGTGCTGTAATTTGTTCAACACTTCATCTGAAAGCTGCGCTACCGGGTATTCTCCTGTATTCATCACATTCCCTCCTTATCCGTTTTCGTTTTGCTGACCGATTTCTTTTCCTGCAAAATAAACATTTCCTTCTTCGATCGCTCTCAGTTCATCGACGGATTCACCATGAAAGGCTTCCTTGATTTCCACCGACGTATAGCGTTCATCCTCTTGACCTTTAAAGCTTTGGTACTCCGGGTTGATCGGTGTATTGAAATTCAATTCGCTTTTTCTTTTTTCTTTATCCACCTGTACCACCTCCATTATTTAGTATGACAAGTACGGCTTTAAATCATGCAGGGGTGTTTTTTGGCAGGTTTGGCTGCAGATGAAAATGTGATTTCCGGGCATTCGGGACCGTTATTTTCCACTTAAAGTAAGTATTTAAGATAAAGTGCCGTATAGTCATCCAATAACACAGTTATAAAGAAAAAGCGTATCCGGTATGAATACGCTTTTTCCTTCTGTCAGTATTATTCGCCTAAGTCGACGTTATGGTACACCTGCTGGACATCTTCCAGGTCTTCGATGGCATCGATCATTTTTTCGAATTGGGTTTGGGCATCTTCTGGCAGTTCCACGTCGTTTTGTGCCAGCATGGTTAATTCTGCTACCGTGAATTCTTCTATACCGGCACGTTTGAACGCTTCCTGCACGGCATGGAATTGATCCGGCTCAGCATAGACAATGACTGCTTCATCTTCTTCAAGGATGTCGCGTGCATCCACATCTGCTTCCATCAGGATCTCAAGTACTTCTTCTTCAGATTTCCCTTCAATACCGATGACTGCTGTCGCATCAAACATGTAAGCGACCGATCCGCTCACACCCATGTTTCCGCCATTTTTACCGAAAGCGGCACGTACTTCCGATGCTGTACGGTTTACGTTGTTTGTCAGAGCGTCGACGATGACCATCGATCCATTCGGGCCGAAGCCCTCGTATCGCAGCTCATCATAATTTTCTTCAGAACCGCCTTTCGCTTTTTCGATCGCGCGGTCGATGATGTGCTTCGGCACGTTATATGTTTTCGCACGTTCCAATACAAACTTAAGGGTTTGATTCAATTCTGGATCCGGTTCGCCCGATTTTGCCGCCACATAGATTTCTCGTCCGAATTTTGCATAAATCCGGCTCGTATTAGCGTCCTTAGACGCTTTCTTTTCTTTAATGTTGTTCCACTTACGTCCCATTTCATTTCACTCTCTTTCAGTCTATAAAATTAATCACTTGTTTCGTGTCGATTGTCCATTTCATTATACATGAAACAGGCGAAAGTTGGCTATGTGCCGGAATGACTTCCCCTTATTCGGAATTCCATTCATTCAGGGAGTGGACCTCAGCCTGATCCATCTCTCCGCCATCAACCAACTCACAAAGAAAAGCCGGCTCTACAGCCGGCTTCTCTCTTCCTGGTACGCACTGATGACGTCATATTCACTTTCAAGAAGTCTTGGCAGACGGATGAATATCGGCATCAATCTTCGGTATGCTTCAGTCGCTTTCTCGTCAGGCTGATGGGAGTGAACGGAGCCGACCATCGTCTTCACTTCTTCAAGCGAGTCCAACGTTCCCTGTCCGTACATTCCGAGTACAATCGCTCCGAGACATGAGCTTTCGAAGCTTTCAGGCACCTCGACCTCCTGGTCGAAGATATCCGCGAGCATCTGGCGCCACAGTTCAGATCGTGCAAATCCTCCTGTCGCCTGAACGCGGGTCGGTGATCCAATCATCTCTTCCAAAGCGAGCAGGACGCTGTATAAGTTCATTACGATTCCTTCCAGGACGGCCCGGATCATATGCTCTTTTTTGTGGTGCATGCCGAGTCCGAAGAACGATCCGCGGGCTTTGGCATTCCAAAGAGGGGCTCTCTCCCCTGCCATGTACGGATGGAAAATCAAGCCTTCCGATCCCGGTTCGACTTTATCGGCAATGTCTGTCAGTACTTCATACGGGTCTTTCCCTAATCGTTTCGCCACTTCCACTTCAGCAGAAGCCAATTCGTCGCGTACCCATCTGAAGATCATTCCTCCGTTATTCACCGGACCACCGATGACCCAATGCTTATCCGTCAGTGCATAGCAGAATATCCGCCCTTTCGGATCGGTTACGGGCCGGTCGGTCACGGCGCGGATTGCTCCGCTTGTTCCGATTGTGACAGCCACCACCCCTGGTTCGATTGCATTCACACCAAGATTGGAAAGGACTCCATCACTAGCACCAATGATAAAAGGAGTTTCCGCAGGCAGGCCAAGCATTTCTGTATATTCTGTTTTTAATTCGGTTAAGCTTTCGGTCGTTGAAACCGGCTTGGATAATTGATTGCCTGTTACACCTGCTACTTTTAGCGCTTCTTCATCCCAATCCAGATTTTCCAAATTAAACATACCGGTTGCAGAGGCAATTGAATAATCAACTACGTATTCGCCGAACAAACGATGAAAAATGAATTCTTTAATCGAGATGAATTTCTTTGCTTTTCTGAATAATTCATTGTGTTCAGCATTGAGCCATGCCAATTTCACCAGCGGGGACATTGGATGAATCGGTGTTCCCGTTCTGCGATAGATCTCCATCCCATTGTGCTCCTTCTTGATCTTGACCGCCCAGTCAGCACTTCGGTTATCAGCCCACGTAATCGATTGAGTGAGAGGCTGATCGTTTTCATCGACCAGAATCAAACTGTGCATCGCTGAACTGAAAGAGACAAACGAAATCTTTTCTTTCGTTTGCAGCGTCACTTCCTTTATCGCTTTTATGACCGCACGGAAAATTTCTTCAGGATCTTGCTCCGCTGTTCCCGGTGCAGGTGTATGTAAGGGATATTCCACTCCATGACGGCAGACGGCTTCCCCCTTTTCGTTAAAAAGGACTGCTTTCGTACTGGTTGTTCCGATATCTACGCCAATCATCTGTGACATGTTTTCATTCCTCCTAGTAGAGACAAGCATTGCTGTGACAAGTATAAAACGGGAAAGACCAAAAGTCATCCGTTACGAAATAAAATAGAGAAAAGGAAGAAGCATCACTGCCCTTCCCTTCCACTAGTATGAAACCTTTAGGTGATAAAAATACCCAGGATAAATGCGACCGCGAATCCGACAAAGCCAATCAGTGTTTCCATTACGGTCCACGACTTCAATGTATCTTTTACATCCAGACCGAAGTAGCGGTTAACCAGCCAGAAACCACTGTCATTAACGTGTGAGAACACCGTTGCACCGGACGCGATGGCGATGACCATCAATCCGAGTACAGGTCCTTCCATCCCCAAAGTTGAAATCAACGGACTCATCAGACCTGCTGCCGTGACCATTGAAACGGTCGCAGACCCTTGTGCCACACGTACGACCATTGCAATCAGGAAGGCAAGTGCGATTGGAGGAAGGCTTGATCCTGCCATCATTTCACCAAGGACCTCCCCGACACCGGAGTCAATCAATACTTGCTTGAAGACTCCCCCGGCGCCGGTTACAAGGATGATGATCCCTGCTGGCTCAAGGGCTTTTGTCGCGATTTCCTGTACTTCATCCCTCGTGTATCCCCGCTTCGTCCCAAGAAGAATGAATGTAAGAATCGTTGCAATTGTCAAGGCAACAAACGGATGACCAAGGAACGTCAACACTGAACGAAGTGTATTTCCTTCATCTAAAAGAACACCTGACAATGTATTAAGCAAAATCAACACTAATGGGATAGAAATCAATGATGCAATAAGACCGAAGCCTGGAAGTTCCTTATCATATTCAATTTCTTCGACTTGCATATAGTCAGGCACAACGGCATGAATTTTTTTCGAAATATATTTTGCGAATAATGGTCCTGCGATGATCATGGACGGAATACCGGCAATCACACCGAACAAGATAACCCAGCCAAGATCTGCCCCGATCAGATCAGCTACCGCGATTGGTCCAGGTGTCGGCGGGATGAAGCTGTGTGTGACGGCAAGTCCTGCCAGTAATGGGATACCATAATAAAGCAATGACTTTCCTGTTTTCTTAGCCAGCCCGTAAACGATCGGCACAAGAATGATGAAACCGACATCGAAGAACACGGGAATCGCAACCAGGAACCCTGTAATACCAAGAGACCACTGTGCTTTGTCTTCTCCAAATTTGTTAATCAGTGTCTGAGCAAGGCGCTCTGCGCCTCCGGAAACTTCAAGCATACGCCCGAACATCGCACCTAAACCAACGACAACTGCGACGAATCCGAGCGTGCCCCCCATCCCGTCTTGTATCGAGGTGACAACCTCGCCAAGCGGCATTCCGGCTGCAATCCCCACGATTAAACTTACAAGGAGCAGCGCAACAAAGGCATGAAGCTTTGTTTTAATGACTAAAAATAATAGTAGAAAAATTCCTGCTAACGCAACCAATATCAGCATTTGATCTGACATAATGACCCCTACCTTCTTTATTGAATGATTTTTTTCCTGCTTCCAACCGGCATCATTTAAGCGGTTACATAAATCGTTATGTATTCGGACACTCCGACTCTATTAAAATAAGAAAATATTTTCGGAATAATGATCTGTTGGGGAAAATTATTTTTTCTTGATATCTCTATTATAAAAAATATTTTTTTATTTGCAACCGTTTACAAAAAATATTTTTCTTTTTCTTTACTTTTAGTATAATAAAAGTATGAAAACCCTTACAGGAGTGTTGTCCATGATGAAAGAGCATCAGCATTGTCTGGCAAGCATCCGCTCTCATTATCCACAGTTTAGTGAGACGGAACGGAAAATTGCCGATTATATACTGGAAAACCCCACCCACATCATCCATTCCACCATCAATGGTCTGGCTGAAGATTTAGGTGTAGCCGATTCAACAGTCTTCCGCTTCTGCAAGAGAATCGGCTTTAAAGGCTACCAAGCTATGAAAATAGCATTGGCGTCTGAAATCGTCACCGGACTCAAAGATATTCATGAACGCGTAGATGAAGGCGACACACCACAGACGATTGCCTCCAAGGTATTCCGGTCCAACATCAAAACGATCGAAGACACATTGATGGTCGTTGACGAAAATAAACTTCAGGAAGCCGTGGATGCGCTAACCGGATCCGAATCGATCGAATTCTTTGGGAGCGGCGGGTCAGGCGTCATTGCTCTTGATGCCTATCACAAATTGATCCGTACCGGACTACGCGTCCGCGCCACTTCAGACAGTCATATCCAATTGATGACCGCTTCCCAAATGACCGAAAAAGATTGCGCAGTCTTCATTTCCCACAGCGGGTCCACCAAGGATATCCTCCAAGTATTGGAGGTCGTGAAAGAGAACGGCGCAAAGACAATCTGCATCTCGAATTTCGCGAAATCCCCACTGAGCCAAGGGGTCGATATCCCGCTCTACACCGTATCCGAGGAAACAGACTACCGCTCAGAAGCCCTGTCTTCACGAATCGCCCAGCTCACCCTGATCGATACCCTTTACGTCAACATCATGATGAGACGTGAAGCGACCGGACAGGAAGCATTGAAGAAGATGCGGAGCGCGATTTCGGTGAAAAGGATATAGAAACGAAAAAGAGGCTGTGACAAAACTAAAATACGATACTCTAAAGACGAAAAATCTCAGGTAAAATCTTTTTTTGTCGCTGTTAAATACCGCTAATGATTTCTGTGCAAGACTCCGCTTTCCGCGGGCGGGCGGTGAGCCTCCTGATATGAACGAAACTGTCAAGATACTCACCCCACAATGATTTGGTTTGTTTTTTAGGCAACCCTAAATAGAGAAGCTGATTTTGACTTCTCAATTAATTTGATTCCTTACATCACCGCTATTGATTTCCGTGAAAAACTTCGCTTTCCGTGGGCGGTTGGTGAGCCTCCTCAGTCGTACCTCCCTGTGGGGTCTCACCTAACTCGCTTCTCCCGCAGGAGTCTTCGTTTTGCACTCCAATCAACCGCTGGAATCGGTTTTGAATGTGGATAAGACTACACAAATAAACCCTGAAAATATGGGTGGTAGCTTATCATAGTTCGACTGGTTCCTCCTTTTTCTTTGATGGAACAGAAGGTAAGAACACGGCACGAAGGCAAAAATCTCTACTGCGGTTAGCACTCTGATATTCGTGGGTTTTCACATTTTATCTTTCCGTATAAAGGTCTGGTCCACTAACTCGTCGCGTGAGTTAATCTATTTAGATATATCACATAGGAGGCACGTGGATTTTCCTTTCCGGTTTTACTCTTTGCCTTCGAGCCCTGTTCTCAGGTTTCTATTTAATTTCTATTTATTTCCAGTATGATCTTATAAACAAAGCATTAATTATTAAGCATTTGGAGAACGTTCAACTTCCTGCATAACCGCCCAAATAAAACCGGCTAATTCTCTCGCTACCGCCGTTATGGCTTTTCCGGGATTTTTGCCTCGTGAAACTAGACGGTAATACTTTTGGTGGAGACGATTTTGTGCTTTCCAGGATATTGCTTGAATCGTAGGTGATTGCCCATGTATCCGTTTCTTAAGTTCTCCTTTTACGGCAGGTTGAAAACGATAGCTCCAAGCAGCTTCCACCAATAAACGTCTTACATGGCGATTACCTGTTTTCGTGATGTTTCCCTGCTTCCTGCTTTCTCCACTCGAATATTCACTAGGAATTAACCCAACATAGGCCATGAATTGTCGCGGGGTGGTGAAACGTTTGAAAGACCCAATCTCAGCTACAACACTTGTCGCCGTGATAAGAGCTACTCCTCTTAACGCTTGTAAGGCTTGAACCTTTGGAGCTTGTACACCTTCGGTGGATTGTAGTCTAATCTCTTTTTCCAATCTAAGAAGTCGTTGTTTTAGCTCTTTTAGCTGATGGTAATATTCTTGAAAGACGATTCTTAAATGGGAGCTTTCAAATTTCAATGTATCCAGCCAATTAAAATATTTTACTGTCCATTTGTTTACACCCGAAGGTGGCTTAATGTTATTTCGTAGTAAAAACTTACTTAAACGGTGCTTGATTCTGAGTTCATCCTCTTTTGCGTCTTCCCGGCATCTGACCAGATCTCTTAATGCTTCGTCCTCAGGTGTAGGGACATAAATAGAAGTTAGTTCGCCAGCTCGATATAACTGTGCCAGGCGAAGAGAATCTCTACGATCTGTTTTGATGCGTTCTCCCGGTCTTTGAGGAATCAAGGATGGCGCAATCACCTCACAGTGAATTCCTAAAGCCAGAAAAAGTCTGTATAACGGGTAGCCTGTTGGTCCTGCTTCATAACAAACTCGCAGATTTTCGGCAGTGCCCAGCTTCTTCATTAATTTTTTTACTGCCCCTGAAGTATGAGGAATCATTCCCCAGTATCGTGGTTCTTGTCGACCCTCTTCCGCAATAGCGACCGCAATTTTTTCTTTTGATACGTCTAAACCTACATATTTTATGGTATCCTTCATAATAACTAGCTCCTTCCGTAATGTAGCTCTGATTTGGTATTTGGTTTTCCTAAAAACAGTTTTACCAAATTAACCTACGATGTTACGGGTAAGGAGCTAGTTTCGTTCATGATAACTCGTCGCAAAAGCTCCTGCGGGTTAGAAAAGCGGAGGGGCTTTGCTCAGAGGCGGGTGGCATAAGGCGAATCGGCCACGAAGGCGTTCTTTTCCTTCTTGGACGAGTCGACTTATGACATGTGCCTCTAAGCCCCGGAGCTGGACAATTAGAAAAGCGGAGGCGGCTCGCTCAGAGGCGACAAGCATAAGACAAGCAAGCCGGAAAGGCGCTTTTTGCCTTTTTGGCTTGCTTGACTTATGACCTCGAGCCTCTAGCCGCCGGAGCTGGACAGGTCTCACCTGTCTCGCTTTTCCCGCAGGAGTCTGCGTCTTGCACTCCAATCAACCGCTGGAACAAGCTAAAATGAACAACAACCTTTAACAGGATCTATTAAAAAATCCGAACTAATTCAAATTCTAATTAAAGAATGTAAATTAAAGTTCGGATTTTATTCGGCTAAAACCCTTTTGTCCCAGCCTGTTTTCATCTTAATTGATTTCTTTCTTGTCTTTACTGTAAACAATGATGTTATAAGGATCATCTTTCACCTTGTCTTTGACGTCATCCGATTCAATAAACCGTCGCACTTCTATCTCAATTTTCACTTCATCATAGTATGCTTGCGTTCCCTCAATTCCCACGTGAATCGTCTTTGTTGTGTAGTCAATCCCAAAGTTGCTTACGTTTATATCCTTTTTCGGTCAGAACTTCCATTCCGAATTCTTCAAAACCCGGCTCTTCTGATTGGAATAATTGATTCAAGTATGGAATTTTGGATACCATTTCTGCCATCGTAGGTGATATAACAGTAGAGCCTGCAAGAAGCCCCAAGAAGAAAAGTCTGCTTGTTTCCTTTTTTTGCTTTTTTGATTTTTTTCTCTAAAGACATACCCTCACCTCATTTTCTCCCCGTTAGACTGCCAGGCTGTTTAAAACGTTTCAATTTATTTGTAATTATAAAAAGTCATGTACGGATTTCTATGAAACTTTCACATTCATATTTGCATGGTCAATATGTAGACGAACAATTATTTTACTATTCAAACCATTTCGATTATGATTTTTATAGAAAAAGAAATCTATAAAGGCGGGATCAAGATGTCACCGAAGCTTTCACTGAATCATGCAATAGAACTTGACAGGAGCGATAGCCTCGCTCATTTCAGAGACGAATTCTATATAAAAGACGGTCATTACTATATGGATGGCAACTCACTCGGGTTGTTATCGAAGCGTGCAGAGAAAGCGCTTTATACTTCATTGGAAGACTGGAAGCAGCATGGGATCGACGGCTGGATGGATGGCGTTGAGCCATGGTTCTATTATTCTGAAAAACTGGGTTCGAAGACGGCTCCTTTGGTCGGGGCCAAAAAGGAAGAAGTCATCGTGACCGGTTCGATCACGACCAACCTGCACCAGCTGATCGCGACATTTTATCAACCCGAAGGTAACAGGACAAAGATCCTTGCTGATGAATTGACGTTCCCTTCTGATATCTATGCGATTCAAAGTCAGCTTGAATTGAAGGGTTACGGTCATGAAGAGCATCTTGTTCAAGTGAAAAGCCGGGACGGATACACATTATTGGAAGAAGATATCATCGAAGCGATGACAGATGATATCGCTCTCATCCTCCTCCCTTCCGTCCTGTATCGAAGCGGCCAATTGCTCAATATGAAACGATTGACTGCCGAAGCCCACAAACGCGGTATTGTCATTGGATTTGACCTGGCCCACTCAATCGGCGCCCTTCCGCATACCCTCCATGAAGTCGGAGTGGATTTCGCTGTCTGGTGCAACTACAAATATCTGAACAGCGGTCCCGGCGGTGTCGGCGGCTTATTCGTCCATGAGGACCATTTTGGTAAAAATCCGGGGTTAGCAGGTTGGTTCGGTTCCCGTAAAGACAAGCAATTCGATATGGACCATTTCCTAACACCTGCGGAATCGGCGGGTGCTTTCCAGATCGGGACTCCCCATATATTAAGCAGTGCGCCATTACTTGGTTCTCTGGAACTGTTTGAAGAGGCAGGCATTGAGGAACTTCGCAAAAAATCCTTATCTCTGACAAGATTCTTGATGGATTTGCTGAATCAGGAGCTTCCCGAATGCGGATTCACCATTTGCAACCCGCTGGAAGATGAACGGCGCGGCGGCCACATAAGCCTCAAGCATGACGAGGCAGCCAGGATCTGCAAAGCCCTCAAGGCTAATAAAGTGACACCTGATTTCCGTGCGCCAAATAATATCCGCCTCGCTCCGGTCGCCCTGTATTCTTCTTATGAAGATGTGTGGAACACCGTCCAAATTTTAAAGAAAATCATGGAGAATGAGGAATATAAACAATTTGAAAACGTCCGTGACGTTGTAGCCTAAGGAGGGCCTTATGAAAATCATTGATATTTCGCAGCCGCTTCATGACGGCACACCCGTCTGGCCGGGTGATACCCCCTTTTCCTTCTCACTCAACTGGTCCATGGAGGAAACCGGATCCGTCAATGTCGGACAGCTGAACATGAGCGCCCATACGGGGACCCACGTAGATGCCCCATTCCATTTTGATAATGAGGGACAACGAATATTGGATCTCCCACTGGAACGATATATAGGTCCCGCGGTGGTCGTATCAGTTGAACATGCCGGGAGCATCGGTCCTGAACACCTTTCAGACATTGACTTAACCGCTGTAAAAAAAGTACTATTCAAGACGGATGCGTGGAAAGATCTTCAGGCATTTCCTGAATCCATCCCTCCGATCGAGCCGGAACTGGCACCTTTTCTAAAAGAGAAAGGAGTCCACCTGATCGGGGTGGACCTCCCTTCTGTGGATGAGTTGGACAGCAAGGAAATGGAAGCCCATCACGCACTGACTGAAAATGATATTCTGATCCTTGAAGGAATCGTATTGAAGGATGTAAAGCCCGGGTATTATGAACTGTACGCCATGCCGCTGCCGCTTAAAGAAGCAGACGGCTCACCGGTGAGAGCGGTTTTGATTGATCGGGAGTCATGATGATATTTGTATTTTGGTAAGAAGCAGCCTGCGGGCTGCTTCTTTCTTTGTGGGCGGGAGATGGTCCCTGTCTCAACATTGTACCTGTAACAATCCACACCAAATCCCTCCAAATGTACCTGGTACAATTCACATCAGTCGTACCAGGTACACACAAAAAGAATTCCTACCCACACCCCCACATAATTGATCCAGAAAAAGAAATATATTTCAAAAAATGTTCATAGACTTAACTTATAAAGGTTTAAATTCCTGAAGATATCCTCATAACTGGTAGGGTGGAAGGAGGAAGATGGATGGGTATATTGACGACTATCGGATTCATAGTGTTCCTGGGCATGATATTGGGTGTTCTCATTTATTTCTTAAGACAAGCACTGGATACAAATGATTCAAAACGGATTGATTCCCATAAGGACCACGATCACTTTTCACAGTAAGTGCGGCGTTTTCATCGGAGGAGAAATTTCTCTGGTGGAAACGTTTCTTTAGTGGAGATACAGGATGGTTTTAATTAAAAATAGACAAATTAGAACGTTTTAATGGTCTCTTAGAACTAATTACATGATCACATGAGCATTTATTTTCAACTTTTGTCAATTTATTTTTAACTTTTATTCTTTTATTTTCAACTTTAACCACTTTATTTTCAACTTCACCCCATTTATTTTCAACTCTAAAAATTCACCTTTCAAGCCTGATAACATCACCCTTCCACTCTCTCTGTGTACCGTATAATCCATACAAAAAGGCCCGCTCCCGCACAGGGAACAAGGGCCGATCATTCATTCACGAATTTCTTTCTCTCCAAGTTTCATCACACTCGAACACATCGGGCATTTCTTTTCATCCGATGCGGTTTCGCCGGCTTCGCGTCTCTGCCACGCTATACATTCCGTGCTTGTGCACATCCAGGCGGTGATTCGATTTAGTTTACCGCTCCGCTTCTCGCGGGACCCGCCGCTTTTTATGCGATCCTGATGCGGTTCTTTACTGAAAATATCGCTGAGAAAACGAGAACATTTCTTCGCCTCCCCCTGATAATAAGCAGGGGAGGAGATAAAGAGCTTTTCTTTCGCCCTTGTGATCGCGACGTAGCAAAGCCTTCTTTCTTCTTCAAGTGCACTCTGGTCTTTGTCCACTAAAGAGTCTTTGCTTACTTTGTCCTGAAGTTTATTGGCATTCAGTGCCGAGCTGTGGGGAAGATTCCCTTCTATTGCCCCAATCAGAAACACCACCGGGAACTCGAGTCCTTTCGAGCGGTGGATGGTCATCAGGGAGACGCTGTCACTGTGCTGCTGGTTATCACGGTTACGGTACACATCTTCATACTTGGCTTTCATTTCGTCGATAAACGTAATGAAGCCGGAAATCGTTTCGAACCGCTTTGCTGAGCCTTCGAGCTCATTCAGCATTTCCTTGATCAGTTCCTTTTGCTCGGTCACGACATGCGATTCCTGCGCATCGATGTATTGATGATAGAATTCTTTACGGATTTTTTTAATCGCTTTTTCAGGCGATTCTTCCTGCAATGATTTGACGAATGCCATCCTTGTCTTGATGTTCTTTAATTGAAACGGTTTGAGCCCGTTCATGGTCGTCAAATGGATAAGCGGATATTTCTTTCTCACCTGGGCGTCTTCCTGCAGGATATGTGCCATCCCCTTATCCCTTCTGATAAACATGGTCGGCAGGATGTTTCCGATCGCCTCGAAATTACGGGGAACGATGCATAATCGCAGATAATCGACGACCGGCTTCACCGTCCAATTTTCATAAAACAGGGAATCTTTCTGATTATAGGGATGAAAAGGGATTTCCTTCATCAGAAGCTGCTCGAACACCGCACGCCCGCTGCTCATCGTGCGGTGAAGGATTGTGATATCACGGTAGGCATATCCTTCTTCTATCAACCTTTCAATCTCGTTCGTTATCCAGACCGCTTCTTCATCAGCTGTTGCCGGTCTGGAATACAAAGGCTTAATACTCTCTTCTTTCGTCGCAATCAACCTTTTCTCCCGCCGGTGTTTATTGCGGCTGATGACCTCATTCCCCAAACCGATTATGTAGGCATCGGAGCGATAATTCTCTTTTAGTGTCACAATCTTTGCACTGGGAAACTCTTTATCGAATTCCAGGATGAACTCATTGCGCGCACCGTTAAACGTGTAGATTGTTTGATCATCATCCCCGACAACGAACAGGTTGCCATGGTCGGCGATCATTTTGATCAATTCATATTGAATGAGATTCGTATCCTGAAACTCATCTACCATGACATACTGAAAGCGGTGCTGAAGTCCCTTTAATAGATTGGGATTGTTTCTCAGCACTTCATAGCTCTCTGTCAAAATATCATCAAAATCCATTTTGTGATTCTTTCGTTTCCATTCCTCAAACCTAAGGAGAATATCACGAATTTCTTTTTCGGATTTTGATGATGCCGGCATATCTTTTACATCTATTTTATTTAATTTATAATGTGAAAGCTTCGCAAGTAATGTTTCGGAATCATACGGGTCATAAATGTTCATTTCCCTTTGGATCTGCTTCAGCAAAATCTGCTTGTATCGCTCATTCCCCAGGATTTCCTGTGTGAAATGGCGGGATCTCAGCAGGTAAAGAAACAACGCATGAAATGTGCTGGCATGGACGCCGTGACCGCCATCAGTGCCAGGCAGCGCCGTAATCCTCTGTTTCATTTCATCGGCAGCTTTTTTCGTGAATGTGACAAGCAGGATATTCTGTGGAAAAATGTTTTTCACCGACATTAAATAAGCGGCCCTGCATACAAGGACCGTCGTTTTACCCGTGCCCGCCCCGGCCAGCGTCAAACATGGTCCTGCGCCGTGCCGGACCGCTTCGATTTGGGCTTCATTGAGGTGAATGCCGCTGCCCTCAATCTTACGGAAAAAGAAAGCATCTTCCTCTTCCGGGGATACAAGGTCAACTGAGGTTTGTCCTTTATGCAATGAAGCAGCAGGCACTTCGTGTTTTTCCGCTTCAAATGGATAGATCGAGTAATTGGTCAGTACTTTATTCAACGCTCATTCTCCTTGCTTCACTCGCAAAAGTTTGCTTCTTACTATACGATAGGTAACCTTTCTATCATAACAAGGACCTTCCCTATCCCGCAATGGATACTTCACTGTCTCCCCGTTGGTTTGTTAAACAGTCGTTTAAACTCCTGAAGTATTGGTATATAAGGGTTTCTGGATGTTAATCAAACGTTTGTTTAACATTTTTACTCCAATCATTGATTTAACAGGATTTCACTTAAACACTTGTTTAACTCCTTCAGCTTGTATGGTTACAGGGTTTATAAAGTTTAATCAAACGTTTGTTTAAATCGCTATTTTCTATTGAAGGAGCTGCACTGTTAAAAATCGCTTTTGATTTCCATGGAAGATTCCGCTTTTCACGGGTGAACCCTTTAAAGTACGGATCACAATCTCTAACCTATCAATAGGATTAAAAGACGCCGGAAAAAGGTATAAACAAGTAGGTGATGAACGTGATGTTAACTAAATGGGGTTTTACGCGCCGCAATTCGGTCAAAGCTGAATTTGACCTATTTCCGCATTCACTGGTCATACTCAGAAAAATCAAGTTCTTCTATTTTGTCTACCAGGTGCACTGGTCCTCCCTCGATCCAATCGTCGAGACCCGCCATCTTGAAGAAATGGAGCTCTTGGTAAACAAGGAGCTTGGCTATGAACGGTACTATTTGAACAGAAGAAAAATGTAGATTTGGGAATGTGATTAAAAAAGTGAGAAAGATTACGAAAAAGAAAGATAACGTCCAAAATAGGTTTTGAAATCGCCTGAAATCGGAATATATGGACTTTTCTGAAGATTTGAATAAAGAAAGGAATTTGCTAATATAATCTTAACAAAAGATTTACACCATCTTTAAAGGAAGGCGTGATTCCGATGACGTAGGGAAAGCAAAGCATGTCAACATCACATCTCGCAACTGAAGTCGGCCCGTGAAAACTGATTTCAAGATGTGTGGATATGCGGGAACGCGCAAATCTTATTTCAGGAGATGATTCCAATGAAGAGTGTAAGCGAAGCATGCTAGGATCATGTTGCAAAAGAAGATAGCCCGTGAAAACTATCTTCGCAGCTTGTGGGCATGTGGGGATGCATAGCAAGAAAAAAATAAACTATATAACATGCAACACCATTAATTTAAATTAATTGAATGTTTGGTATGTGTATTAGTAAGAAAGGATAGAACGTGTAATTGAATAAGATTTATTTAAATTGAGGCGCTGTTTATGTGAAGTATACATAAGCAGCGTCTTGAGTTGTTTATATCGGTCAGACAGCCTTCATTGCAGAGTCCCCCTTCCAAAGCCGCTTTTCTTTCAATATGGATCCCTCCTTTTTTGCAAATAAAACTTCCTTCTTGAATATTTGAGTTTTTTCCCAATGATCGGTTTTGTATAATAACAGTAACGAGAATGAAAGGATGAGGCTCTTGAAAGCACAGAAAATATTAAAGAGTGAAGCAGTCTTTACCGGTACCTCTCCCTTCCCATCACCCGGATTTGTGGCTATACGGGAGGATAAAATAATCGGGTGCGGTCCTGTTTCAGAAATGGAAAGCTATCTTGATGCCTCGACAACGGTTCATGATATGGAAAATCGCCTGGTCATGGCCGGATTCCATGACTTTCACCTTCATTTCTTTTTAGGTGCAATGTTTGAAAGTTTCTGTCAGCTGACATTCGGTTTGACTGAAGACGACACAGCAAAGATAGCCGCAGATTATGCTATCGAGCATCCCGATGACGAATGGGTCCTGGGTTTCGGCTGGCATCATGTACGCTGGCCTGGCAGAAAGCTGCCTTCCCGTCATTCCCTGGATCGCTTTCTGCCCCATCGTCCCGCCATTTTATTAAATGAGGAAGCACACAGTGCGTGGCTGAATACCGCAGCTCTTCAGAAACTCGGAATCGACCGTCATACACCCGAGCCTCCATTCGGACGGATCGAAAAGGATGAAAGCGGGGAACCAACAGGGTTTCTATACGAAACTGCCGTAAAGTATGTGACGAGGGCCTTTCAATTTGATGAATGCCTGAAAAGTAAGTTGATGGAAAACATGTTGAAGAAAACGGCTTCCTTCGGGATCACTTCCGTTTCGGACATGCTGCCTCTCCCGGGTTACACCCTTGGGGACCCTGCTTTTTACCGAAGTTTTGAAGAACGGGGAAAATTGACGACCCGGATCCACTTCCTGGATGTATTGGACGGCAACCTGGAAAGAAGCGTTTCTTATAAAGAAACGTATCAGTCGGACAGGCTCCGGTTCTCAGGCTTGAAGCAATTCCTTGACGGTGTCCCTCTTACATATACCGGCTTCCTGCTTGAACCGTATGCTGACATGCCATTAGAAAGAGGAGGCACGATCTTTACGTTTGAGCAATATAAAAAATGGATCGAAGAAGCCGACCGGGCAGGGTTCAGGGTGAGGCTGCATGCTTGCGGCGATGCAGCCGTCAGAATGGGTCTTGATTTGTTCGAGCATGCCGCTGTCACAAATGGCGTGCGTGATTCGCGCCATACGATCGAGCATATTGAAGTGTGCCACCCCGGTGATTTTCATCGTTTTCATGAGCTCGGGGTCATCGCTTCCATCCAGCCCGAACATATGACTTCAGGTTCGATGGACACCCATGCTTATGTTGACCGGTTGGGAAGTGAACGCTCCCAATACACATGGCCGATCGGTTCGCTGCAAAAACACGTTGCCCCTCTTGCGTTCGGGACGGATTTTCCGATTGTGGATTTGAACCCGATGCTCGGCGTTTACCGGGCTGTCACCCGCATGCATGAAGACGGTTCGCCCCAAGGCGGGTGGAATCCAGTTCAGAAGATTTCACTGGGCGACGCACTGAAACACTATACGAAAAGCTCTGCGTACGGAAATTTTCGCGAAAACGAGTTGGGAACGATCGAAGCCGGTAAAAAAGCGGATCTGGTGGTGCTTGACCGCAACTTGTTCGAAGTGGAACCGGAGGAGATACTTGAGGCCGAGGCTGTGTTGACTGTTATGGATGGGGAAATTGTTTACTCAGGATGAGATGATTGGATATATTAAATGGATAGATTGTTTGTTGAAAGTGGCATATTGAATGAAGGCTGAATTTTTGATGATTTCAGCCTTTTTTGTCTTTGTGATGATTGTATGTTGTGTTAATCCGTCAAAGTGGCAGTCTTTCCTGCGAAATGGAAGTCGTTCCTGCCGTTATGGAAGTCGATCCTTTCGAAATGGACGTCGTTCCTTCCGTTATGGAAGTCGATCCTTTCGAAATGGACGTCCTTCCTGCCGAAATGGAACATATTCCTGCCGGTTTACGAGATAATTCTGCCAAAATCAGTATAAATAATGCTATTTAACATTAATATCCAATCCGTGATCCACTCCCAATCCTTTAAAGCAGTCCACAGAAAACGGAATCTTGCCGTTTTCGCTGATAATTTTTCCATTATCAATCATATTTTTGCCGTTCCAACCGTAATTCTTGCGATAATTTAAATAATCTTTCCGAAATCCATGATTTAATTGCCATTTAACATAAATTTCCAAAACAAAGCCCGTCCCTCGCTGCGTTATAGATAATGCATCGAGGGACGGGCCTTCAAAACCGGTGCCATTATTAACGTGGATCCTTCAATCCGCCGCCGTGGATAGTCTTTTCCTGGAATGGCAGGTTGAGTTCTTTGCTCAGTTTCTCGAGGAAGCTTTGTTCACGCTTGGATACGAGTGAAATGACCGTTCCTTCCGCGCCCATGCGTCCTGTTCTTCCAGAACGGTGGATGTATTGCTTCGTGTCTGTAGGGAAGTCGAAATGAATGACGTGTGAAACGTCGGTAATATCAAGTCCGCGTGCTGCAACGTCAGTGGTGAGGAGCATCGGCACCTTCCCTGCACGGAAGCGGTCCAGCGATTGTTTCCGTTCCGTTTTCTTCGATTCCCCTGCCAGCACTTCAAGTTCTACGCTCTTATATTTCAGCTTTTCTTCCGCCTCTGACAGCTTTTCAAGCTGATTGAAGAAGACAAGTGCTTTGATGTCTTTAAAGTAGGAAAGACTTCTCAATGCTTCGATCTTGTCACGGACTTCAGTATACACATAAGTGTGATCGACTTTCGGGTTATCAAGGTTGGCATCCATCTTGACGATTTCGTGATTTTGAAGGAGGTCTGCAGCGACTTCCTCTGTCCTGTCGGAAAGGGTCGCCGAGAAGAACAGTACTTGACGTTCTTTAAGCGTTGATTTGATGATGTCTTTTACTTCGCGGATGTGCTCGGACCCTACCATTAAATCAAACTCGTCGACAACGATCGTTTTGACTTCATGCATTTTCAGTTTCTTCAGTTTCATCAGTTCTATCATGCGCCCGGTCGTCCCTACGACGATGTGAGGCTTCTTTTTTAACTTTTCGACTTGCTTCTTGATGTTTGCGCCTCCGATGAATGCAGCACTTGTAACGTCGCTGCCTTTGCTCCATTTTTGAATTTCCTGATGGATTTGCATCACCAGTTCGCGGGACGGCGCAAGGATGACGGCTTGTGCCTGCTTGCCCTTCGGATCGACCGCTTGTATGATCGGCAGTAAATATGCCAGTGTTTTCCCCGTTCCTGTCGGTGATTCACATACAACATCTTTTCCGTCAAAAATGAGAGGCAGCACACGTTCTTGTACAGGAGTCAGCGCATCAAATCCCGATTCCTCCCAGTTTTTCTGCAGGAACGGTGTTTGAAGCAGTTCAGAGATTGAGTTCATTTGTTCATTTCCTTTCCCTTCGGCAATCGTCAGGATAGTCGGTATCCTTTATCCGCGGTAAGCAGATTTCGACGACTGTGCCTTTTTGTTTTTCACTATGAAAGACAATTTTGCCTTTATGTTTTTCGATGATTTTTTTACAGATGGCGAGCCCCAGCCCGGTACCTTTTTCCTTTGTGGAGTAGAAAGGCTCCCCGATTTTCTCGATTCTTTCCTGTTCCATGCCCGATCCGTTATCAGAGACGACCACGAGTGCGTGTCCCTCTTTTTTATTCAATGAAATGGATACGTTTCCGCTTCGCCCCCCGGGTATGGATTCAACGGCATTTTTTATGATATTAATGAATACTTGCTTCAATTGATTTGCTTCCGCCATAACATAAACCGGCTCAAAAGAATACGGTTTATATTGGATCATAACATTGTCGATGTTCGCCTGTGCTTCCATTAACACGATTACCTGCTGGAGGATGGTATCTACGTTTTCTCGTTGATAATGTAAGTCTTGTTGCTTTCCTAAGATCAGCATTTCCCCCGATATCAAATCGATCCGATCAACTTCTGAAAGCATAATGTCCAGATGATCACGATTCACTGTTCCGGTCGTCTGCATCAGCTGGATGAATCCTTTCAGGGATGTGAGCGGATTTCGGATTTCGTGTGCCACGGCAGCAGCAAGTTGACCGATCACCGACATTTTCTCGGAAGCGATCATCATTTCTTCATTTTTTCTGAATTGAGTGATATCCCTTGCAATGACGAAGACCCCGGTCACTTCCCCGCTGACAATGATCGGGATGAAGGAACACCTGAGAATCTTACTCTTCTTCTTCAAGTGAATGCTGGTTTCAAACATGGATCCTTTTCCTGAGAGCGTTTGAATAAAATGCTCAGTGACAATCTTCACATATTCTTCATCCAGAAATTCACCTAACCGGATATCTTCAAGCTCTTTCTGAGAAGATTCAAGAAGGGCTTCTGCTTCAGGATTGAGAGTCATGATTTTCCCTTTTAAATCCAGTTCAAAGACACCATCCGGGTTATGCTTGAACAATGAATGATAGTGCTCATGCTGAATATACAGCTGCCGTTCTTTTCGTTTCAACTGTTCATTGGATTCTAATACATCTTTCGTTCTTCTGAACACAAGGACATAAAGAATGATTCCCGTGACAAAAATAAAAAACCAGCCTTTGAAGCGCTGAAAGTAGATATACGCTTTCAGTTTTTCATGCGCCAGGATCACAGAAAAATAATCAGATAGGATAATCCACAATATACCGAGCAGAACATAAGCGATAGCGACTCTCAGGGCGATCTCTTTGGCTTTTTTCATATCGAGTGATTCACCTAAATTCACTGTAGTCTTACCTCTATACTTTCACAAATCCTGCCAATTTATCAGTTTTCTTTCTAACGTATACTCTTTTCCACATTTCTCATATATCCACAACCCCCATTATAATAACATAGCGGACCATCAAGGGTATGATAAATAAGAAGAAATCCCATCCCTTTAAGGAAAAAGATCAATATTTCTTCATTCCCTATACACTTCCTGCACTAAACGTCCTTCTCTGCCATATTTCCTATTTTTGCAAAATTCCGTTTAGTCTTTCCAGATTACGGGTTAAAGAGGAAGTATATACTGAAAGAAGGTGTTTCGATATGTTGAGCCAACTGTATGAAAACAAAACCTTCAGCAACAGCGGAATGATCACTTTGCCGAAAAAGTGGAGACAGCAATTCGGACTCATTCCCGGCAGAATGGCGGAGCTCATTTATCAAAACCATTCCATCTATATAAAACGCGCACGCAATGACTCTACAAATAACAAACGATACATCTCTGAAAAAGGAACCGTCCACATCCCCAAAGAACTTCGCGATGAAATGGGCATCACGCCCCAAGATTCTTACAACCTTCACATCAACGTAGAACATAACTGCTTCATCATCACCTATAAAGACCAGTGAACACAAAAGGCCCGTCCCTCGGGTTAAAGCGATGAGGGACGGGCCTTCATTTGATCAGTTTCAAGCAATTCAACTTTACTGCCGGTTGTGTTGATCGTGAGTTTGCGGACATCCATGGCCGGGAAGGATTGCTGCAGCTGTCTCAGTAGCCATTCACCAGCTTCCTGTTCCACGAAGCAGGCAATGGTCGGGCCTGCACCGCTGAGCGCAACACCGAACGCCCCGAATCTGCCTGCGACTTCTTCAACCGCACCGTAGTGAGGAATCAGCTTCTTCCGGTACGGCTGATGGTAGCGGTCCTGCTTCATCATCTTCCCTGCGAGCTCCCAGTCTTGTGTGAGAAACGCCGCCACCAGAACATTGGAAACCGCTCCCGCCGTCACAGCTTCCTTAAAGGTCATCTCTTCCGGAAGAACATTTCTCGAATCGGATGTCTTGAGCTCTGACTTCGGGATCACCGTCACCACCTCGATGGGCAATTGAGCCAGAGGCAGCAGCTTTACGCCTTTCTCCGTCTGACAACTAATGACAAGCCCTCCATACAGGGAGGCACCGACATTATCCGGATGCCCTTCATATTTCGCGGCAATCTCGAGCTTCTCATGTGTAGTAAGATTCAGCCCGCAGGATTCATCTGCAAGTTCAATTCCCGCCACAACTGCTGCTGCGCTTGATCCCAAGCCCCTAGTTAAGGGGATATCGCTGCTCACATAAAGATGGCACGGCTGGACCTTTTTCCCGTACATTTCTGCAACGCTTTGTGCAACCTCGACGATAAAATGCGTTTCATCAGAGGGGAATATCTCAAGCTCCGGTGTCAGGGCCGTCACCAGCCAGGAATCCGACTCTGCAGCTTCCACTGTTAAAAATAGATCAAGTGCCAAACCAAGCGAATCAAATCCCGCTCCTAAATTGGCCGTGCTTGCCGGGACGGTGATTCTCCAGGAACGTGCCCTCCGCTTCTTCATACGCCGATCGTTCCCTTAATGTAATCCTTCACTTTTTCTTTATCATTCGGAAGCTTGACCGGCTGTACTGGACTGTATTCCATGGCCGTCACAGGGTCCTTCAGGCCGTTGCCTGTCAAAACCGCCACGACCTTGCTCCCTTTTTCAAGAATACCTCTTTCCAGGCTCTTCTTAACGCCCGCGATCGAAGCGCAGGAAGCCGGTTCGGCAAATATCCCTTCCTTCTTCGCGAGCAGCCTGTAAGCGTCGAGTATTTCTTCATCTGTCACCTCGTCGATATGGCCTCTGGATTCTTCCAGGGCATTTACTGCATAATCCCAGCTTGCCGGGTTGCCGATGCGAATCGCGGTCGCGATTGTTTCCGGCTGCGGGAACACACGGTTATGGACAAGGGCTGCCGCGCCTGAAGCTTCAAACCCGAACATTCGCGGAAGCGTTGTTTTTTTGCGGAGATGGAACTCTTTGAAACCTTTCCAATAGGCAGATATATTTCCTGCATTGCCGACCGGGATCGCGAGTACGTCGGGTGCCTCCCCCAAGCCTTCGATCACTTCAAACGCTGCGGTCTTCTGTCCTTCCAGCCGATATGGATTGACCGAATTCACAAGCGTCATGGATTCTGTCTTGCTCAATTCGCGCACGATTTCAAGCGCTTCGTCAAAATTGCCCTCGATCGAGATGATCTCCGCTCCGTACATGACGGCCTGTGCAAGCTTTCCTTGAGCGATTTTCCCTTCTGGAATGACGACGATGCACTTGATACCTGCACGTGCAGCATAGGCAGCGGCAGAGGCGGAAGTGTTCCCTGTCGATGCACAAATCACCGTCGAACTTCCATCTTCAATCGCTTTCGCCACTGCGAGGACCATTCCCCTGTCTTTGAAAGAGCCAGTCGGATTTGCTCCTTCAACCTTGGCAAAAAGCTCAATCCCCCATTCATCGGAGAGAGTTTTCAATTCAATCAACGGCGTATTTCCTTCATTCAGGCTTAAAAGGGGTGTCCCGTCCGTGACGGGAAGATATTCACCGTATTGTTCCAGCAATCCCTTCCATTTCATCCCTTTTCTCCTCCTTCCACCCGGTAAGAGCTTTCGATCGAATGGATCGCATGATAATCCTTCAGCTCCATCAAGATATCTTCATAATGATCAAGCGAGGCTTTGTGAGTGATAAGGACGACTTCAGAATATCCTGCTCCATTTAGCGGATTTTGAAGGATTTTCTCAAAACTCACCCCGTGACTAGAGAAAATCGATGTCAGCTTCGCCAGCACTCCGATTTCATCTTGAACATGAAGGCGTAAAAAGTATTGAGACGAAATTTCTTCACGTTCCTTTAATTTTTTCGGGAACTGGGGATTTACTGCACTCTTTCCAGTTACGCCTAATCTCATATTTTTCATGATGCAGACCATATCTGAAACGACGGCTGTAGCGGTAGGAAGACTGCCGGCACCGGGGCCGTAAAACATCGTTTCCCCTACTGCTTCACCGTACACATAAACGGCATTATACTCGTCATTGACGGAAGAAAGCGGGTGCTCATTCAACAATAATGTCGGTTCCACACTCACTTCCACCTTTTCTCCGTCGCGGTGGGCATATCCGATGAGCTTCATTGTGTAACCGAATTGATCTGCATATTCAATGTCTTCTGCGGTCACACCCGTGATTCCCTTCACCTTCACATCGCCCAGATCCACATTCATCGAAAAACCCAATGTCGACATGATCGCCATCTTCCTTGCCGCATCCAGCCCTCCGACATCAGCTGTGGGATCTGCCTCTGCGAAGCCCAGATCCTGCGCTTCTTTCAATACATCCTCAAAGGAGCGCCCCTCTTTCGTCATTTTCGTCAAAATGAAGTTTGTCGTTCCATTGACGATTCCCATCATCTTCGTGATGCGGTCGGATGCCAGACCGTCTACTAAACTCCTTAGTATCGGGATCCCGCCTGCAACACTTGCTTCGTAGAATAAATCACATTCATTTGCCGAAGCAGCTTTCAATAGCTCCGGACCGTGAACAGCCATCAGGTCTTTATTTGCCGTCACCACATGCTTCTTATTCTTCAATGCCTGGAGGAGATGTTCCTTCGTTGCTTCGATTCCTCCCATTACTTCGACCACAATATCAATTTCAGGGTCGGTCAGGACATCTTCTGGATGAAGGGTCAATATTCCATCCTCAATGCTGAGTCCTCTATCCTTTTCCAGTTCCTGAACCAGGGCCTTTTTCACTTTCACAGGACAGCCGATTTGATGCGACAGTTTATCCTGATGGTTCTCAATGATTTTCACTACTCCGGCTCCCACTGTTCCGAGTCCCAAAAGTCCGATTGAAATTGATTCCATAAGTCGAAAACCTCCAATTGTTTATTTCTCGTGTACATTTGTGTTTATATAGAGGACATTATAGTAGAAATAATTTCCTATTACAATACCTAATTTCGTATTTTTTGAATGTAAGAGCTTTCTTGGCTGGTAGATTGGGAAAATAAAGTTCACTTTGAATGGAGCGGTAAACTCTCATAAAACAACTCATTTTAAAAACAGAGGACCGCCCCTGATCTCGGTTTAAGATCGGGAGCCGCCCTTCTTTTATCCGATATAATGAAGTTGACGGACCATCTTGGATAGTTCGCGGTAGACAGGGATTTTGCTTGGATCCGCATTGCCCCCTGAGATGACACATCCGACTTTCTTTCCGTGCACTTTCACTTTATGGCAGATCGCGGCAGCCAGGGATGCTGCCCCTGCGCCCTCTACCAATGTTTTCTCACGTTGCAGCATGAACATCATGGCATACGAGATTTCTTCGTCGGTGACGGTGACCATGTCGTCCACATATTTGCGGATGATCGGGAAGGTCAATTCACCCGGCTTCTTGACAAGGATGCCATCGGCGATTGTGTGCACATGGTTCAGGGATCCTTTGTTTTTGCCTGTGAAGAAATTATAGGTGGCAGGAGCTCCGAGAGCCTGCACTCCGATAATATTCACCTTTGGGTTAAAGGCTTTTACTGCAAGTGCCATGCCCGCAAGCAGTCCGCCTCCGCCTACCGGGACGAGGATCGTCTCCAGATCGCTGAGTTGTTGAAGCATTTCAAGCGCGACGGTTCCCTGGCCCGCCATCACTTTCGGATCATCAAATGCATGAACGAACGTCGAGCCTTTTTCCTTCATTTCTCCAACAGCAGCATGATAGGCTTCATGGTAGGTCTCGCCTTCTAATACGATGTTGGCTCCGTAATGCTTTGTTGCCTCCACTTTTGCAGAAGGAGTCCGCTTCGGCATAAAGATCTTTGAAGACGCGTTCCGCTGTGATGCAGCAAGTGCGACTCCCTGAGCATGATTTCCAGCAGAGGCGCAAATGATGCCCCTTGCTGCTTCCTCTCCGGTCAGCGACATCACCTTATTCATCGCTCCTCTCACCTTAAAGGAGCCGGTTCGCTGCATATTTTCCATCTTCATATAAATCGTCCCGCCTGTGAAAGCATTCAATGTGGAAGACTGCTTTAACGGTGTCCGATGCACTTGACCGCTGATTCTCTCCATCGCTTCTACAACTTCAGCACTGTTCATTAAATTCCCAAGACACTCACCTCATTTTGTTTTTCGTACGTCTCGATTTTTTCCCCGTAATGCATTGTCAGATCGATTTCATCGAGGCCCTTCATCAGCATCGTCTTCCAATATGGATCGACCTCGAACGATGCTATCAGCCCTTCAGAATCACATAACACCTGTGACTCCAGTGACACTTCAATTCGATAGCTTTCCGCTTTCTTCTCATTCTTAAATAGCGCATCCACCGTATTCTCAGGCAGCCGGATCGGCAGGATCCCGTTTTTCAGGCAGTTGTTATAAAAAATGTCTGCAAAGCTTTTGGCAATGACTACTTTAAAACCGAAATCCTGCAGCGACCATGGAGCATGTTCCCGTGATGAGCCGCAGCCGAAATTTTTCCCTCCGAGGAGGAATTCAGCGTCATTATATTGGGGTGTATCAAGCTGAAAGTCTTCTCTCAGTGTCTTGCCGTCGTCTTCAAATCGCCAGTGATAAAAAAGGAACTTCCCGAACCCTTTACGCTCGATTCTTTTTAAAAATTGCTTCGGTATGATCTGGTCTGTATCGACATTGTCACGTTGAAGAGGAAATACTTTTCCTTCAAGATGATTGATTGCCATTGGCCCGCCTCCTTTAGGATATTGTTGCTGCCTTTAATCTTCTTACATCAGTCAGTTTACCGGTCACCGCCGCTGCTGCTGCCATCGCAGGACTGAGAAGATGAGTCCGTGACCCGTTGCCCTGACGTCCTTCGAAATTCCGGTTAGATGTTGATGCACAGCGCTTCCCAGGCGGAACGATGTCATCATTCATCGCCAGGCACATGCTGCATCCTGCCTCTCTCCATTCAAATCCTGCTTCTTTAAAAATGTCATGAAGACCTTCTGCTTCTGCCGCTTGTTTGACTTTGAACGAACCCGGCACCACCAGTGCGGTTACTTCCGTATTCACTTTATGGCCTTTCACCACTTCTGCTGCCGCTCTCAGATCACTCAATCGTGAGTTTGTACACGAACCGATGAATACATAATCAACTTCGATGTCTTCAATCGGCATTCCGGCTTCGAGCCCCATATAGCGGAGAGCTCTTTCCGTGCCTTCCTGGTCGGAAGGATCCTGGAAATCTTCAGGATGAGGGACTGAGCTCGAAATGCCTGCCCCCATTCCCGGATTCGTTCCCCATGTCACATGAGGTTCGATGTCTTCGCCTTTGATGGTGATATGGTCATCGTATACGGCATCATGGTCACTTTGAAGGGAAATCCATTCTGCTTTCAGCTCCTCGTACGATTTGTGTTTAGGCAAATGCTCCCTTCCTTCAAGATAATCGAATGTCACCTCATCAGGAGAAATCAGCCCTGCTTTCGCTCCAGCTTCGATACTCATATTGCAGACAGTCATCCGTTCTTCCATCGTCAGATTCCTGATGACGTCTCCAGTGAACTCTATGACATAACCTGTACCGAACCCCACTCCATAAGCAGTAATGATATGGAGGATGACATCCTTTGCCGATACACCGAAACCAAGTTCACCTGAAACTTCGACCTGCATCGTTTTCGGTTTGGACTGCCAGAGTGTCTGAGTTGCCAGCACATGTTCCACTTCACTGGTCCCGATTCCGAAAGCAAGGGCACCGAACGCTCCGTGAGTCGATGTATGACTGTCTCCGCAAACGATGGTTTTACCAGGCTGTGTAAGACCCAGCTCGGGCCCGATGACATGAACGATCCCCTGATCGGGATGGTGGATGTCAGACAGTTCCACATTGAACTCTCCGCAATTTTTCTTCAGTGTATCCATTTGAAGTTTTGCAATTTGATCCCGGACAATATGCCGTTCCCGGGTCGGTACATTGTGGTCCATCGTCGCATAGGTCAAATCCGGCCTTCTTACCTTCCTGCCCTTAAGCCGAAGTCCCTCAAAGGCCTGGGGAGACGTAACCTCATGAACAAGGTGCAGATCGATATACAGTAAATCCGGCTTTCCCTTTTCTTCGTGTACAATATGTTTCTCCCATATCTTTTCAATGATATTCTTCCCTGCCATGATCTCCCTCCTGTGTTTGTTTTATTTATAGTTTCAGTAGCTGCATTGATCAATGAAGCTGTTTTTGATCGGAATTTCAGTTATATGATCGAAAATCGAAATATATGATCGATATTTCTGTTTTATGATTGAAATGATAAATTTATGATCGAATTACCGATTTGTCGACACAAAACGAACAATTTCGACATTCATACCTCTCGTCCCTACAAATAGGCAGCCAGGATCGAGCTCAACGCATGATCCGCTTCAAGACGCTCTACCACAAGCTGGCTCATCGCCCCTGTCCCGACAACGGTTCCTCGGCCCATTGTCCACAGGTCGCCGGTTCGGTAGCCTGCATTCAATACTTCCTGCACTCCCATTTCGATCATTTCTGCTTCTTCTTTCAAACCGAACGAGTGTCGGAGCATCATCGCAACCGATAGAATCATAGCGAGCGGATTGGCTTTTCCTTTGCCTGCGATATCCGGTGCAGATCCATGGACCGGTTCATATAATCCGAATGAATCTTCTCTTAAACTTGCAGAAGGCAGCATCCCCAGAGAACCGGTGATCATGGAAGCTTCATCGCTCAGGATGTCACCAAACATATTCTCGGTTACCAGTACGTCAAATTGCTTTGGCTGATACATCAGCTTCATGGCCGCTACGTCCACAAGCATGTGCTCGACTTCGACATCGGGATATTCGACTGCTACTTCATTCACGACTTCACGCCACATCCGGCTCGTTTCCAACACATTGGCCTTATCCACGGATGTTAATTTTTTCTTTCGCTTCCTGGCCAGCACAAAAGCTTTACGGACGATCCGTTCAATTTCGCTGCGTTCGTACACCAGTGTATCGACCGCTGTTTCATCGTTCTTGCCCTGACGGCCGGAGGGTTGACCGAAGTATAATCCTCCCGTTAACTCGCGTACAATCACCAGATCAACATCTTCCACTATTTCTTTTTTTAACGGTGAAGCATTCAGTAAGCTTTCGAATGCTTTCACGGGGCGTAGATTGGCAAATAGATTGAATTCTTTCCGGATGGCGAGAAGTCCTTTTTCCGGGCGCTGCTGCTTCGGAAGGTTCTCCCATTTGGGACCGCCGACCGCTCCAAGCAGGACGGCATCACTTTCCCTGCAAAGCTTGATGGTTTCAGGAGGTAAGGGTGTACCGAACCGGTCGACTGCCGCTCCGCCGATGTATCCTTTTTCCACTTCGAATTCATGGCCGAACCAGTCACCCACCGCTTTCAGTACTTCTAATGCACCATCCATGATTTCTTGACCGATTCCGTCTCCAGGCAACACTGCGATTTTTTTCTTCATTAGAACTACCTCCTGTTTTAGTGAAAACACCCGCCTGGCGACAGGTGCTTCCCATATTTTTTTATGAATCTATACGCCTGCTCTAACTGCCACTTTCTCTTTCAACGACGATTTCTGCTGCAGCAATCGATTCACTGCGTTCAGGTAAGCACGGGCGGATGCTTCGAGTACATCCTGCGCCGTTCCGCGGCCGCTTGTGTTTTCTCCGTCATATTCAAGGCGGACATATACTTCAGCAAGGGCATCACGGCCGCCGCCGACTGAGTTGATCTTGTAATCAAGAAGCCTGGATGGAGAAGGGAGCATCAACTCGATTGTGTTGTAGATGGCTTCCACGCTTCCCGATCCGGTTGAGGCAAGCTGCTTCAAGTTTCCGTTATCATCACGAAGCTCGATCGTTGCAGTCGGTATATTATCCATCCCGTACTGAACCTGCATTCTTTCCAGTTTGAAGCCTGCCCCTTCGGCAATTTCCGTCTGCTTGTTTGTCAGGATGCTGAAGAGGTCTTCATCGACGATTTCCTTCTTTTTATCAGCCAGTTCTTTAAAGGTCTGGAATGCTTCATTCAACTTTTCATCTGTCAGCTCGAAACCGAGTTCAACGGCTTTATTTTTAAACGCATGGCGTCCTGAATGCTTTCCTAGTACAAGTCTTGTGGAATTTACACCGATCAATTCAGGAGTAATGATTTCGTAGGTCGTCTTCTCCTTCAGCATGCCATCCTGATGGATACCGGATTCGTGAGCGAATGCGTTGTTCCCGACGACCGCCTTGTTGGCAGGGACCCTCATTCCGGTCAGTTTACTGACAAGTGCGCTGGTTTTCTTAATTTCATCAAGCTTCAGGCGTGTTGTTGCTTCGTAAAAATCTTCTCGGATCCGCAGAGCGACTGCGATTTCCTCGAGTGCTGCGTTTCCGGCACGCTCTCCAATCCCGTTGATGGTACCTTCGATTTGATCGGCCCCATTTTCAATCGCAGCAAGTGAGTTGGCTGTCGCCATCCCAAGATCGTCATGACAGTGGGCCGATAATTTCACTCCGTCGATATTCGGGACGTTCTCCCGTACAAACCGGAATATCTCCCCGTACTCCCGGGGTGACATATAACCGACTGTATCCGGGAGGTTGATGACAGAGGCACCTGCATCAATCACCTTTTCCATGATTTTTACAAGGAAATTCAAGTCCGACCTTCCGGCATCTTCTGCCGACCACTGGACGACCGGGAAGAACTTCTTCGCGTATTTCACCGTTTCGACTGCTTTTTCAATGACCTGATCCGGCGTCATCTTCAGCTTGTGGGTCATATGGATCGGTGAAGTAGCAATAAAGACGTGAAGCCTTGGCTCGGCAGTCGTTTTAAGCGATTCCCATACAGCATCGATATCGCGTATACTCGCTCTCGCCAATCCGGTCACCGAGCTGTTTTTAATCGTTTCACCGATTCGTTTCACTGCATCGAAGTCGCCTTTTGAAGCTGCAGGAAACCCAGCTTCAATCACATCGACTCCAAGGCGTTCAAGCTGCTTAGCCACTTCGATTTTTTCTACGGTGTTCAGGTTTACACCGGCCGATTGTTCCCCGTCTCTAAGTGTCGTATCAAAAATATCAATGGTTCGCACTCGCTACCACTTCCTTCTCCTCTTTTTTAGAAGACTTCGGTTGCACAAACGGCATCATTTTGCGAAGCTCTTTACCGACTTTTTCGATTTCATGCTGGCTTTCACGCTTATTGATGGCGTTGAATTCCGGACGGTTCGCCTGGTTTTCCAGGATCCAGCCTTTTGCAAATTTTCCTGTTTGAATGTCTGTCAGCACTTCTTGCATGCGTGCTTTCGTTTCTTCATTCACAACGCGGGGACCTGAAACGAAATCTCCCCATTGTGCCGTATCTGAAATCGAATAGCGCATGCCTTCGAGTCCTTGTTCGTACATTAAATCAACGATCAGTTTCAATTCGTGCAGACATTCAAAGTATGCAACTTCTTTCTGATAACCGGCTTCAACGAGCGTTTCGAATCCTGCTTTCACCAAAGAAGTCAACCCTCCGCATAATACGGCCTGTTCCCCGAATAGATCGGTTTCCGTTTCTTCCTGGAAAGTGGTTTCAAGGATTCCTGCACGACCGGCTCCGACACCTTTCGCGTAGGCAAGTGCTACGTCGCGCGCCTGGCCTGATACGTCCTGGTGAACTCCGAATAATGCCGGTACGCCCGCTCCTTCTTCGAATGTTCTGCGAACAAGATGACCCGGGCCTTTAGGTGCAACCAGGAATACATCGACGTCTTCAGGAGGAACAACCTGGCTAAAGTGGATGTTGAATCCGTGAGCGAATGCCAATGCTTTTCCGGATGACAGCGCTGGTTTGATTTCTGCTTCATACACCTTAGGCTGATGTTCATCTGGAAGAAGAACCATGATCACATCTGCCTGTTCGCATGCTTCGCGGACTGAATAGACGTCCAATCCATCTTCTACCGCCTGGTCCCATGATTTCCCTTTTCTTAATCCGACCACTACATCAAATCCGCTTTCTTTCAAGTTCTGTGCATGTGCATGGCCTTGTGAACCGTATCCTACAACTGCAACCTTCTTCCCTTTTAAAACCTCTTCCTTCACATCTCCGTTATAATAAACCTTTACCATTTCGCTCATCCTCTCCAATTTTTTTATTAAATTCACGCCGTTTAGCGATGTTTCCTTTAATTTACGATTGAATACTGCTTGAGGTCCGTAACCGATTTCCCATTGCCCCTTGCGAAGGCAGTGATTCCGGTACGGGCGATTTCTTTGATGCCATAAGGTCTTAGTAGATCGATGATGGCTTCAATCTTTGACGTTTCGCCCGTTACCTGGACGGTCACGCTGTCACGCGCCACATCGATGATCGAAGCCCGGAACGGTTCGACGATGCCGTTGATTTCGGATCTTGTCTGGCCGGTGCTCAACACTTTGATGAGCGCCAGTTCGCGGGCGACGACGCCTTGGTCGGTGATGTCTGTTACTTTCAATACGTCGATTTGTTTATGAAGCTGCTTCATCAGCTGTTCTATTTTCCGGTCGTCCTCCACGTTGACGACGAAGGTCATTCTCGAAATCCCTTCGACTTCGGTGTAGCCCACCGAGATACTTTCGATGTTGAACTGGCGCTTCGTGAATAATCCCGTTACCCGGTTGAGAACACCGCTCCGGTTATGCACCAGTGCCGTTACAATCCGCTTCATGGTTTCACCCCTAACATTTCGTGGATTCCTTTGCCTGGAGCGACCATTGGGTAGACATTTTCCTTAGGGTTCACCAGGCAGTCGATCAGGACAGGTTCGTCACTTGTCAATGCTTCTTTCAAAACACATTCCGCTTCTTCCTGGTTTTTCACCCTGTACCCCTTGATTCCGTATGATTCTGCCAGTTTCACAAAATCTGGCTGCAGGGAGAAGAGTGATTGGGAATATCGCTCTTCATAGAAAGTTTCCTGCCACTGCCTCACCATTCCGAGTGTGCTGTTGTTCAGGAGCACCACTTTCACAGGAAGATTGAGTTCTTTTAATAAAACCAGCTCCTGCAGCGTCATCTGGAACCCGCCGTCACCGACAAAGGCAACCACTTTGCTTGCAGGGTTGGCGAGCTGAGCTCCGATTGCCGCCGGAAATCCGAAGCCCATTGTGCCCAATCCTCCCGATGTGACCCAGTTATTCGGCTTTTTGAACGAATAGTATTGGGCTGCCCACATCTGATGCTGGCCGACATCGGTAGTGACGACCGCTTCGCCGTTCGTCATTTCATATACCTGTTCGATCAGCAGCTGGGGGGACAGCACATCATTCGTCTTGGTATACCAGAAAGGATTCTCAAGTTTATACGCCTGCAGATGCCGGTGCCATTCTTCCGTATCCCCTCTGACAGCCTCATGTTCAAGGATCTTCAGGAGTGCTTCCCTGGAGTCTGCCACGATCGGTATGTGGGTCGTCACGTTCTTCCCGATTTCGGCAGGGTCGATATCGATATGAACGACCTTCGCCTTCGGGGCAAAAGTGGCAAGATTCCCGGTTAGCCTGTCGTCAAACCTTGCTCCTATATTGATTAAGAGATCACATTCATAAAGGGCCATATTGCTTGTATAGCAGCCATGCATCCCGGCCATGCCCAGGAATAAAGGATGATCCGCCGGAAAACCTCCCAAGCCTAATAGTGTGTGAATAACAGGAAGTTCATAGAGTTCTGCAAAGTTTTTTAATTCTTCTGACGCTTTACCGTGCAAAACGCCAGCCCCCGCTAGGATCACAGGCTTCTTAGACACTTTGATCGCATCGACGAGTTTCCTTATCTGCAGCGGATTCGGATGCAGGTTCGGCTGATAACCCGGCAGGTCCATTTCCACCTCTTTCACCGGAGGGGCATCCTGTACCGTCAGATCCTTTGGAATATCCACCAGTACTGGACCCGGCCGGCCGGTGGAGGCAATGTGAAAGGCTTCTTTCACGATTCTCGGTAAATCCTTGATGTCGCGGACCTGATAATTATGCTTCGTAATCGGCATCGTGATCCCGACTACATCCGCTTCCTGGAAGGCATCGGTTCCGATGACGCCTGAAGCGACCTGGCCTGTAAAGATGACAAGCGGAAGCGAATCCATCATTGCATCTGCGATTCCGGTAACCAGATTGGTAGCGCCTGGTCCTGATGTCGCAATGACAACACCCGGTTTTCCCGACACCCTCGCGTATCCTTCAGCAGCATGGATGGCCCCTTGCTCATGCCTGGCGAGAACGTGCCTGATCGGGGCTTTGTACAGAGCATCATAGATTGGCAGGACTGCTCCACCCGGATACCCAAACAGAATATCAACTTGTTCCTCCCTTAAAGCCTTCATGAGCATGTCAGCACCGTTGACTTTTTCTGCCTGTGCCTGTGAAGCTGGTTCTGCCTCTAACTTAGCTCTCATTTTTAATCTCCTCCTTTTATTCGAAATGCGCAGCCGTTAATCTGCTGCTTCAACCCATCACTCAGCAGTTGACTCGTTCCAGTTGATTTCCATATAAAAAAGCCCTTCCACCCACTACGACAGAATACTATCTTTCGCAGGGGCGAAAAGGCTTTGATCCTTTCCACGGTACCACCCTAGTTCAGAGACAAGCGCGCAGGCTGTCTCCCTCAGCAGACTGATCTACTCTTTCATCAGTCTTTGTTTTTGTAACGAGTAACAACTACTCGATCGTTCCTACTCCTGATTTTCAGAACGATACTCAGAGGGGATGTCGGCATCGGGTGTATTACTGGTTTGCAGCACCACCAGCTCTCTGGAAATACACTTTCCGATCCTTTTACCTCTTCAACGCTTTAAACGTTATTACGTTTTCAAGATTCCACCTGTACTTGCGGATGTTACTAGCTTTGCGTATCTTGCAAGATATCCTTTTTTGATCTTTGGAGGGGGCTGTTCCCATTCCAGCTGTCTGAATTTCAGTTCTTCTTCCGATACCATCAATGATATGGTGCGGTTCGTTAAGTCGATAAAGATCGCATCGCCGTTTTCAACGACGCCGATCGGACCGCCTTCAGCGGCTTCCGGCGAAACATGCCCGATCGAGATTCCGCGGGATGCACCGGAGAATCGTCCGTCTGTCATGAGTGCCACTTTCTTTTCGAGGCCCCTTCCGGCAATCGCAGCCGTTGGAGCAAGCATCTCAGGCATCCCGGGACCTCCTTTCGGCCCCTCATACCGTATGACGACGACGTGTCCTTCTTTTACCTCCCCGCTCTCGATTCCTGCGAGTGCATCGTCCTGTGATTCATAAACGATGGCTTCACCCATGAATGTTTTGATCGAAGGGTCGACCGCCCCGACTTTGATGACGCCACCATCCGGGGCAATGTTTCCGAATAAGACGGATAACCCACCCACCGGACTGTGGGCAGTGTCTTTTTGACGAATCACATCTTCATTCCGGATGTGGGCTTCTTTGACATTTTCGTAAAGTGAATTTCCGGTGACGGTGATCCGGTCTTTGTGCACCGCGCCCATTTCACATAATTCCTTGATGATGGCACTGACGCCGCCTGCATTGTGAACATCCTGCATGGAATAGTCGGATGCCGGACTTATTTTGGATAAATAAGGGACTCGTTCTGCCACCTTATTGATTCTGTTAATGTCATAATCGATTTCTGCTTCGTTCGCGATCGCCAATGTATGAAGGACGGTATTGGTTGAACCGCCCATCGCCATATCCAGCGCGAAGGCATCGTCAATCGTGTCTTCCGTGATGATGTCCCGGGGCTTGATATCTTTCTTCACCATCTCCACTAAGTGCTTTGCAGCATCTTTGATCAATTGATGGCGTTCTGCTGAAGTGGCAACAATCGTCCCGTTCCCCGGAGGAGCCATACCGAGCATTTCCATCAGTGAATTCATTGAATTCGCGGTGAACATCCCCGAACATGATCCGCAGGTCGGACAGGCGTTCTGCTCAATATCCAGCAGCTGTTCTGCCGTCATCCTGCCTGACTGGTGAGCGCCGACCCCTTCAAACACAGATACGAGGGATAATGGACTTCCGTCACTCGATACCCCCGCTTCCATCGGACCGCCTGATACGAAGACGGAAGGGACATTCGTCCTGACGGATGCCATCAGCATCCCGGGGGTAATTTTGTCACAATTCGGAATGTAAAAGACTCCGTCAAACCAATGGGCGTTGATCACTGTTTCAGCTGAATCTGCGATGAGCTCCCTGCTTGGCAATGAATATCTCATGCCGATATGCCCCATTGCGATTCCGTCGTCCACCCCGATTGTGTTGAATTCGAACGGGATTCCGCCAGCTTCGCGGATGGCCTCTTTCACCACCTGGGCAAACCCATTTAGATGCATATGACCGGGAATGATGTCTATATAAGAGTTACAGACTCCGATGAATGGTTTTTCAAGGTCTTCCAGTTTGACCCCCGTCGCATAAAGTAAACTGCGGTGCGGGGCCCTGTCGATTCCTTTCTTGATCATGTCACTGCGCACTTCATCACCTCCAACTTATCCGACTTGGGCATTTTGTTTGTAAACTTTTCTTCCATCCTGCGTGACAGTATTTCTGAATTCCTGCAATAATTGATTTGTATAAGAACCAGGCTTGCCGTCACCGATGATGCGTCCGTCAACCTTGACGACCGCGATGACTTCTGCTGCCGTCCCGGTTAAGAATACTTCGTCTGCTGTATAGACATCGTGACGGGTAAATACCTCTTCTTTAATATCCCAGCCCAGGTTATCTGCAATTTCGATGATCGCATTCCGGGTGATCCCTTCAAGTGCCCCGACATAGCCTGGAGGTGTAAGGATCTTTCCTTTTTTCACGATGAAGATGTTGTCGGCAGAACCTTCTGCTACGTATCCTTGATCGTTCATCATGAGAGCTTCGCTTACCCCTGCAAGATTTGCCTCGATTTTTACTAGAATGTTATTTAAATAGTTCAGGGATTTCACTTTAGGGGAAAGGACATCTGCCCGATTCCGCCGGCTTGCGACCGATACGATTTCAATGCCTGTTTCATATAGGTTTTTCGGGAAAAGAGCCAGTTGTTCTGCGATGACGATCAGCTGCGGTCTGCTGCAGGAAAACGGGTCAAGTCCAAGGTTCCCTACACCGCGTGAAATGACTACCCTGATGTAGGCATTCTCAAGCTGATTCTTCTTTAATGTATCCACGATGATGTCGCACATTTCTTCTTTCGACACTTCGATATTGAGCATGATGGCTTTTGCTGAATCATAAAGGCGATCAACATGTTCTTCCAGACGGAATACATTTCCATCGTACATCCGAATCCCTTCGAACACTCCATCTCCATAAAGAAAACCATGGTCGTAAACAGATACGACTGCGTCTTCCTTTTTAACGTATTGACCGTCCAAATAGATCCATTGTTCGTTCATGTTAATCATTCCTTTCCCGGTTGAATTGGTTTTTTATAATAAAGAGATTTTTGCTGATTTGCAGCTTGTGTGGACTGCTGCAGTGGAGCCTTTTTTCAATAGCCTCGGTCTGCGTATACGAATCAGCCGATGACCGGTTTGTTCCGGCTCGTAAATTTATATTGAGGACAATATTACGCCCGTTTGTTGGGAAGGTCAACAGTATTTTTGTAAATTTTTTGACTATTTAGATTTATCTGATTTATAGTAACCGCTTACATCTTTGTCCTTATCATGTTTGTTTGAAATAAATTTTTTTGAAATTTTTTTAATGAGTCATTATTCATTTGTTTGGAGGGATGTTTGGGTGGATTTGACGGTTTTTATCCTTCTTTTTTATAGAAAGGGTAATTGGGACTAGATATTTTAGGAAGATCGGTTCTCATTATATTCAACTAATTGATAATGCCCTTTGAATACCGCAGTTGATTTCCGTGCAGGACTTCGCTTTCCGCGGGCGAGCGGGGAGCCTCCTCGTCGCACTATCTTAAGAGGTGCCAAGTGTCCAGCTGCAGGGCTTAGAGGAACATGTCATAAGCCTCTGAGCAAAGCCCTTCCGCTTTTCTGTTAGGAGTCTTTGTCCTGCACTCCAATCAACTGCTGGAACGGTTCTCAATAATATCTAGTTAAAATAAATCTCATAACAATTGTATTTTCTCACTCAATCGAGATCATTACATCTACTCCTCCCAAAATTAAAATCCCTCTAAATAAAAAACCAATTTAAAATGCTTAAACAGCACTTTAAATTGGTTCGTTTGCAGGATATTTTATGTCCAAGTGAACATGTACTTCTCATCTTCGATATCTTTTGCTTTTTTGACAATTTTCAATGGTTTGAATGTATCGATCATGACGGCAAGTTCCAATGTTTCTTTTTTGCCGATGCTTGCTTCCGTGGTCCCCGGATGCGGGCCATGGGGGATTCCGCTTGGGTGGAGGGTGATCGACCCTTCCTTGATCCCTTTGCGGCTCATGAAATTCCCCTCCACATAGTACAGCAGCTCATCGCTGTTTACGTTGCTGTGGTTGTATGGAGCCGGAATGGACTCCGGATGGTAATCATATAATCTCGGGACAAATGAACACACCACGAAGTTATGCCCTTCAAATGTCTGGTGGACCGGAGGCGGCTGATGGACACGCCCGGTGATCGGCTCGAAGTCCTCGATGTTGAACACCCAAGGATATAAATAGCCGTCCCAGCCGACCACATCAAGCGGATGATGATCCATCACATGTGAATGCAGGGCTCCTCTTGATTTCAGGATGATTTCGAACTCGCCTTTTTCATCATGGGTCTCAAGTTTCTCCGGCCCCCTCAAATCTCGTTCGCAAAATGGACTGTGTTCGAGTAGCTGGCCGTATTCATTGCGGTAGCGGCGCGGAGTGGTGATTTGACTGAAAGATTCCACAATCAGCATCTTTGTGTCTTCCTCAGGAACGACGCGGTATATCGTGCCGATCGGAATTACGACGTAATCCCCTTTTCCATATTTGATCGTGCCGAACATCGATTCTACTTTCCCTTTACCGAAATGGATGTATAGTATTTCATCTCCATCACCGTTACGGTAATAACCCTTCATTTCCTCTGTGACAAAAGCAGTGCCGATCAGCAGGTCGGTGTTACCTAGCAGGTATTCCCTGCTTTCCAGCGCATCGCCCTTCTTTTCCACCCCGTCCGTCATGAAGTGGCGGTGGCGGACCGCCCCATCCTTTTCGAATTCAGGCATATAGCTGCCGAGGTATTCTGTCTTGGTGACAGCTGTCGGCAAATGATGATGATAGAGGATCGATTGAGTACCCGAGAATCCTTTCGTCCCCATCACCTGTTCCCTGAAGAGGGTGCCATCTTCTTTCTTAAACATGGTGTGACGTTTGTGAGGGATTTCCCCCATTTGGCGGTAGAACATGGTTTTCCTCCTCTCTGGCGACCGCGACCTTGTTTCGCAGCACGCCCAGTCCGTCTATTTCCAATTCGACTTCATCCCCTGATTTCAGCCAGCGGTGGGTTTCCGTCCCAAGCTCCAGGATGCAGCCGGTCCCGACCGTCCCCGAGCCGATGACTTCTCCGGGATAGAGGGTCACGTCTTTCGAAGCCCTCTCGATCATGTCGGCAAACGTGTAGTGAATATCTTTGTAATTCCCTTTTGATAACAGTTTTCCATTCACTTTAGCCGTCATGGCCAGATCAAACCGGTCCCCATCACGGAAAGCGTCCATTTCATCCTTCGTCACTAAATATGGACCGAATGAAGTGGCAAAATCCTTCCCTTTTGCCGGACCGAGGCCAACCTTCATTTCATGCTTCTGAATATCCCTTGCACTCCAGTCATTCATGATGAAGTAGCCATAGATATGATCTTCTGCATTTTCCCTTGAGATGTTCCGGCCTTCCTTTCCAATCACACAGGCAATTTCCAGCTCGTAATCGAGCCATTCACAGCCGGCTGGTCCAATGACCGCTTCGTCTGGTCCTTTTACCGCCAGATGATTGGTGAAATAGAAGACTGGAATGTCATACCACTCCGGTACTACATCCATCCCCCTCCGTTTGCGTGCGGTTTTGACATGCTCTTCGAATGCATAAAAGTCCCGGATGCTGACCGGGCGGGGAATCGGAGCTTTCAGTGTAACTTCTTTAAGTGGATACACCCCTTTTTCCCCGCCGGAAGAAGTCCTGAGCCCAGTTATTTTTTTCAGTGCATCTTCTCCGCGTTCGATCAGCAGTACGATATCCTTCGGCAAGTCGCCGCCGGTTACTTCATGAAGATCGATGACGAATTCACCTTGAACGATACCTGCTCTGACTTCTTTTCCATTAAGAAAACTTACGAGTTTCATCTCTTCTCACCTTTTTCGAATCATTTCAAAAGAATCGGACAACGGTTTTGTATACAATTGCCCTGCAAGTCTTCCTACAGGCTTTAACTTATCGGAATCAATCTTCCCGTCGTAATGGAGCTCATCATCGATCCTGACGCATTCCACCTTACCGATGACAAGGCTTCCAGATCCCGGCTGATCTCCGAAGTGAAGTACTTGATGCAGTTTACACTCGAGTTGTACCTTGCTCTCTGCAACACCAGGGGGCTTCACGGTGATCGATTCTTTCTTCGTCAGACCGACTTGATCGAATTCATCCACACCCCGCTCGTATTCAATCGCACAGTTATTCATCTCCTCAACGAATTCCTCGCTCACAATATTGATGACAAATTCATTCGTTGTTTCGATATTGGTGAGAGTGTCTTTCTTGCTCCCGTCTTTTCCTTTCCTCATGGGTGAGAAACAGACCAACATCGGTTCAGCCGAAATGGCCGTAAAAAAACTGTAAGGAGCGAGATTCGCCCTTCCCTCCTCATCCAGGGAAGAGACAAAGGCAATCGGACGGGGCAATATACTGCCGATCATTAATTTATACGCATCCTGCCAGGGAAGGGTGTGAGGTTTGATATCCATTCACTCTCCTCCTTTTGCGTTTAAGATTTCTTCCAATGAAGAAACGAATCGCTTATTGTCGTCCTCTGTACCGATCGTGACCCGCACGGTCGTTGGATATCCAAGCAGGGTTCCCGATCGGACTACGATCCCCCTTTTGACAAGTTCGGTGGATACATGGTCACCGTTCAGACCTGTGTCCAACATGATGAAGTTCGACTGTGATGGAAAATAGCTGACTCCCAAACGGTGAAACTCACTTTCCAGGAATTCGCGGCCAATTTGGTTCTTATGAGTACATTCCCGAATGAATGCCTGATCTTCCAGCGCGATGACGGCCGATCGCTGAGCGACCATATTTACATTGAATACGTCCTTCACCTTTCTAAGTTGTTCAGCGATCTCTTCATTCATGACGCCGAACCCGACACGCAGCCCTGCAAGCCCATAAATCTTTGAGAAGGTTCGGAGGGTGATCAAGTTGTCAAACTGTGACATTAACGGCAGGGTTTCGAGATAATCATCTGTAGTGACGTATTCCATGTATGCTTCGTCGACGACCACTAATATGTGGGAAGGAATGCTTTCAATGAATTCCAGGAGCTCTTTTTTGCCGACAATGGTCCCTGTCGGATTGTTCGGGTTGCAGACGAATATGAGCCTTGTTTTAGAAGTGACCGCTTCTGCCATAGCTTTCAGGTCATGCGTTCCGTCAACCAAAGGGACGATAACGGGAGAGCCTCCCTCAATAAATACGTTCGTTTGATACCTCGGAAACGTCACATCCGCCATGATCGCTTCGTCTCCGCAGGTCATATACGCCCTCGTCAGAAGGCGGATGACTTCGTCCGATCCGTTGCCGAACACCAGCTTTTCTTTTTTCACTCCTAAAAAGTCTGCGACTTTGGTCGAAAGCTCGACGGCTGCCCCGTCCGGGTAAAGAAAAAGATCTCCGTCCTGTTCCTTGAACCATTTCTTTACATTCGGGGAACAGCCATAAATGTTCTCATTTTCAGAGAGCTTTCTGATCGTGCTCAAACCATGCTCTTTTTGCAGATCGGCTACTGTCTTCCCCAATACATAGGGAGCGATATGCGTCACCGCTTCTCTCGTTTTAAACTTAAGTGCCATACGTGATCCTCGCCTTCCTCATGGATGAAGGGGGCTGACCCGTTTCGAGTGAAAGCTCTCTTCCTCACCGAATACTGCCTATGGCGTATATTCAGCAGAAATCTGCTTTCCTCTCACGGGTCAACCCCCTGACCGGTCCCTTTGACCCCAATATCTCTCTATTCTCTTTATCTCTTTATGTCCCTATTTTCTTTATCTCTCTCTATTTATGATTACTTTATAGATTCCCGCGGCGCTCCTGTTCTCGTTCGATTGATTCGAAGAGTGCTTTGAAGTTCCCTTCACCGAAACCTCTGGCACCTTTACGCTGGATGACTTCGATGAACAGTGTCGGGCGGTCGACAATCGGTTTGGTGAAGATTTGAAGGAGATATCCCTCATCATCACGGTCTACCAAAATATTAAGTTCTTTAATTTTCGAAATTTCCTCATCGATTTCCCCGACGCGTTCTGAAAGCATCTCATAGTAAGAGTCCGGTGTGTTCAGGAACTCGACTCCGTTTTCTTTTAAAATGCTGACCGTCTTAACGATGTCTTCCGTCAAGATCGCGATATGCTGGACACCAGGTCCTCCGTAGAATTCAAGGTATTCTTCGATCTGGGATTTGCGTTTCCCTTCAGCCGGCTCGTTGATCGGAAATTTGATTCTTCCTCCATTGTGCATGACCTTGGACATAAGAGCAGAGTATTCAGTAGTGATATCTTCATTGGTGAAATGACGCATTTCCTTGAAGCCCATCACTTTCTCATAATATTCGACCCACTCTTCCATTCTCTCAACATTTCCAACCACATGGTCGACTGCAATGATTCCAGCATCCTCATTACTTAATGCAGAATCGTATTTTTCGAAGCCCGGCATGAATATACCCTTGTAATCCTTACGCTCGATCAGTGTATGGACCGTATCCCCGTATGTACCGATCACGGCTTTTTTCAGGGAGCCTTCATCATCTTCAAGGGATTGCGGAGGCATGATTTCTATCGCACCGCGTTCCACTGCACCAGTGTAAGCCTTTTCAATATCGTCCACCATAAGGGCGATGTCCTTGATTCCATCTCCATGCTTATGGATGAACTGTGCCACCCGGCTGCCTTCGTGCAGGCTGCCCGTCACAACAAGACGGACCTTGTTTTGCTGCAGCACATAGGACACAGTATCGCGGTTTCCTGTTTCAAGCCCTGAATAAGCAACGGTTTTAAAACCGTATGCCGTGCAGAAGAAATGAGCGGTCTGCTTGGCATTCCCTGCATAGTACTCTAAATAGTCAACATCCCTTACTGGAAATAGCTCTTCTGCTTGTTCTCTTTTCTTCGCCGTATTCTCTTGCATCCTAATCCCTCCAGATAATTTTATATATTCTGAATTCATCGTAAATAATTCCGCTCATCTTCTCAAGAGCGGCCGGTAAAGCTTAAACGCTTTTCTGCAGTAAAGTGCGTTATCTTCCCGCCGGTTCCTTTTTGCGCGGTGCGAGATGAACAGGCGTTCCCTTTAGTCCTTCCACCGCTTCCAACAGACTTTCTCCAAACCCTGGATGTGCATAGTGCGGAAAGATGAAATCCTCGTCCCTTGCCGCCATTTCAAGTCCAAGCACCCCGGATTGTATCAGTTCCACCGCTCCTGCTCCGATCATATGCACACCTAGAATCAGGTCGGTTTCCCTATCGCAGACGATCTTCACCTGTCCGTCGGAAGAACCGGTCACACTTGCATAGCCGTTTGCTTTTACAGGAAACGCGCTCGTTGAAACTTTATACCCCTCTTCTTCCGCTTCTCTTTCATTCAACCCTGCATACGCCACCGGCGGCGTGAGCTGGATGACTGTCGGAATATGCCGGAGGTCGACTTCCGGCTGGCCTCCCGTGATAGCTTCAGCAGCCGCTTTTCCCTGCTTGATCGCTTTTACTGCGAGTGACGGACCCTCTGTCACATCCCCGATCGCCCAGAGCGATCCGATGGAGGTTTGCCCCCTCCGGTCGGTTTGGATATATCCGTCCCCGGTCAATTCGATTCCCAATCGGTCTAGGCCAAGTTTTCCGAGGTTCGGCTTGACTGTTCCGCTCACAACAAAGTGACTGCTTTCAATCGAGATGATTTCATCATTTTCTTTTTTCAGGACGGTACGCACCCGGTCACCTGAACAGGTGACTTCCTGAAGAATACTCTTTTTCAGAACGGTCATTTTTTGCTTTTTAAAAAGCCTAAGGAGTTCCTTTGAGATGGAAGGATCAACCGGGAGATCTTCCGGTATGATGAGCGTCACTTTAGTGCCCAGCACAGCGAACGATGAGGCTATTTCAAGTGATATATAGTCCGCGCCATAGACGGCAAGTTCAACCGGCAATTCGTCCAGAGTGAAAATTTCCCGTTCATTGAGTATCCTTTCTGAGTCAAAATCAATGCCCGCAGGATAATGAAATTCCCCTCCTGCTGCGATGATCGCGTGTTTGAAATTAAACAGTGAGAAATCGTGTCCATTTTCCACACCGATTCGAGTTTCAGAGAGAAAAGACGCGGTTCCTTTCACTATCTCAACTCCATTAGTTTTACAAAGTGCTTCCACACCTTTTCGCAGCTGGGTGATCTTTTTGTCTCTATAGTTTTGGAGAGTGCTCATATTCAGCTTTGTTTCAGGAAATTCGATTCCCATCTCGGACAGGTGACCGAGCTTCTTATATTCCTGGGCAAAATGGGTGAAGATCTTGGATGGGATACAGCCTTTGTTCAGGCACGTTCCACCGAGTTCTTCTTTTTCTACGAGGGTGACACTCCGTCCCAGACCTGCAGCCCTGATGGCTGCATGATATCCGCCCGGGCCACCTCCGATGACGACGACATCTTTGTCTTCCGTGATTTCTCCGACTACCATTTATATCAACTCCAGAAGCAAGGTTTGAGGCTCTTCGATGAGATCACGAAGACGATTGGTAAAGCGTACTGCGGTACCGCCATCTACGATCCGATGATCGAATGCCATCGACACATTCATCATTGAACGGATGACGATTTCATCCTGATTGTTTACCATCGGCCGCTTTTTCGTTTTATGGAAGGCAAGTAAGCCGGCTTCAGGTTCATTGATGATCGGTGTCGCACCGATTGATCCGTTCAGCGGTCCCACGTTGCTGACCGTAAATGTTCCGCCGGTTATGTCTTGGATGGACAGCTTATTTTCCTGCGCTCCCCGTGTGAGTTCCTTCATTTCCTGTTGAATGTCCTTCATCGATTTCAATTCTACATTCTTAATGACAGGCACGATCAAACCATCTTCAGTATCAGTGGCAATTCCGATATGGTGTTCATTTTTAAGGTGAACACACTCATTTTCTTCATCCAGTACCGCATTGAAGACCGGGAACTCTTTTAAGCAGACCGAAATGACCTTGATGAAATATGCACCCATTGAAATGGATTGCCCGTTGTATTTCAACGTTTCTTTCCATTCCAAAAGATTCGTTACATCGATTTCTTCAAAGTGAGTACAATGCGCGATGGTTCGAAGGGAATGTGACATTTTGGATGCGATTTGCCTGCGTCTTCCTTTAAATGGAATCGTGTTTCGCCCCCGGTCGGAAGTGTTTGCCTGAACCGGCTTTGCTGTGAAGTCAGTCTCAACTATTATTGGTTCTTCATGTGAGGGTTGAACTCTCTCTCCTTGAATGAAGGAGTATACATCATCATCGAGAATGCGTCCGCCTGCCCCGCTGCCATTGACGTCACCCAGGTTGACCCCATTTTCTCTTGCGATTTTCCTGGTATAAGGGGAAGCAAGCACTCTTCTTGCCCGGATTCCATGAGGCATTTTAGGTGTTATGATTGCTTCGGTCACCCCTTCTTCCTTTTCCATCAGCAGGACGGTCGTTCCGACAGGGATCGTTTCTCCTTCCCCCACTTTTAACTCTTTGATTCTTCCAGAAAAAGGAGCAGGGATCTCAGCCGTCATTTTATCCGTTTGCACTTCCACCAGCGGCTGGTCCGCTTTGACGGTATCCCCTGCTTTGACAAGAAATTGATTTACATTCGCTTCTGTCATGCCTTCTCCGATATCGTGAAGCTTGACTTCCATAAACTCCCCCCTTTTTACTATTAATCTAATATTCTGCAACCCTTTTCACTGCCTCAAATACCCGTTTACGGTCAGGCAGATAAAAGTCTTCATATCCGAAGTACGGAACTGGTGTGTCAAAGCCCGTTACTCGTTCTACAGGTGCTTTTTGATATAAGAATGATGTATCATTGATGATCGCGATTACATCATTTCCTACGCCGCCCGTTGCATGTGCTTCATGGACGACGACTGTCCTGCCTGTTTTCTGGACGGAGCTTGAAATCAGGTCTTTGTCGAGCGGATAAAGTGTGCGGAGATCAAGCACTTCACAGGAGATACCCTGCTCCTCCGCTTCCCTGGCTGCTTCTTCCGCGACTTTCACCATGGCACCCCAGGCGATGATCGTGACGTCTTCTCCTTCACTCACCACCTTGCCCTTTCCGATTTCGACCTTATATTTTTCTTCCGGTACTTCCTCACGGGATGAACGGTAGCACCTCATCGGCTCAAGAAAGAGGACCGGGTCAGGATCTTCAATCGCAGCGACCATTAGACCCTTTGCATCATAAGGGTTTGAAGGACAAACCACTTTGATGCCGGGCATATGGGTGAAGATCGCCTCGGTACTGTCAGAGTGGATTTCCGGCGCCCTCACTCCGGCCCCGTATGGTGCTCTGATCACAATCGGACATGTATAATGACCAAGTGTACGGGAGCGGAGACGGGAGGCATGGGTCATGATCTGCTCATATGCCGGATAAATGAATCCCATGAACTGAATTTCCGCTACCGGCCTGAAGCCGTTCACGGCCATCCCGATCGCAGCACCGATAAAACCCGCTTCACTTAATGGAGTATCCATCACCCTGTCCTCACCGAACTCTGCCTGCAGTCCGTCGGTTGCCCGGAATACACCTCCGTTGGTACCGATATCCTCTCCCATCAGCAGCACATCATCGTGTTCTGCGAGCATCACCCTCATCCCATCCGTGATGGCTCCGACCATGGTCAGCATGTTTGTCTTCGTTAACGTGTTCATCGACTCACTCCTCCCATGTTTTTCAGGAACTTTTCTTTTTGTTCCCTGATTGTCCACGTAGGGGTTTCAAACACATAGTCAAAAATCACACTCGGGTCGGGGGAAGGATATGCCTCCAGGTCCTCGACTGCGAGATCGACTTCCTTAACACATTCCTTTTCCACGGAATTCATCCACTCTTCATCGATCCAGTCTTTTTTCTTCATGAACTTCACGAGCCTGCTTACCGGGTCATTGTCCCGTCGCCTCGCATCACTTTCAAGCTGGTCGCGGTACTTTGTCGGATCATCCGCAGTCGTATGTGCACCGTACCTCCATGTTACCGATTCGATCAAGGTTGGCCCGTCTCCGTTTCTCGCGCGCTCAAGAGCTTTTTTCGTTTCAAAATACACAGCAAAAATATCATTGCCGTCTATCCTGATTCCAGGGATATCATAAGCCAGCGCTTTCTGGGCAATGGTTTTTGTTTTCATTTGTTTATGCAGCGGAACTGAGATTGCATAATGATTATTCTGATTGAAAAAAACAACCGGTGCCTCCCATACGCTTGCAAGATTCAGGCCTTCATGGAAATCCCCTTCTGAAGTTGCACCGTCGCCGAAATAAACAATTGCGGCATTCCTCGTCCCTTTCCTCTTTTCGGCATAAGCCGCCCCGACCGCATGCGGGAGCTGTGTGGCAATCGGGATCCCCGGCGTGAAGATGTGCTTTCCTTCCGGAGGTACACACCCTTCATTTCTCCCTTTCCAGAATAGGAGGATGTGGAGCAGGGAATGACCGAATGTCATGGTGGCCCCGTGGTCACGGTAGGTCGGAAACAGCCAGTCTTTTTCATCTAAGGCAAGGGCGGTCCCGACCTGTGAGGCTTCCTGACCTTCAAAGGGTGCATAAGTTCCGATCCGGCCTTGCCGCTGAAGGCTCACTGCTTTGCGGTCAAAGGTGCGTATCCTGATTAAATGTCTGTAAAAGTGACGGGCCATTTCTTCAGAAATCTCGTTTTCATACTCGTTTCGAATAAGTTCTCCCTGATTGTCCATCACCTGGGTTATTGGAAAATCCTCGATCATTTCATCACCTCGTGTGGTGGTTTATTTTTATTGTCCAGCTCCGGCGGCTAGCTCCTCGAGGTCATAAGCCATGGCTGCCATAAAGGCAAAATCGCCTTTTTGGCACCCCTGTCTTATGCTTGTCGGGGCTGAGCAAGCCGCCTCCGCTTTTCTTTTTGTCCAGCTCCGGCGGCTAGAGGCTCGAGGTCATAAGCTAAATGGTCCATGAAGGCAAAAGACGCCTTCATGGCACATTCATCTTATGCTTGTCGCCTCTGAACGAGCCGCCTCCGCTTTTCTTATTGACGTACTGCCCATTTCGGCCGTTTCATGTGGGAGAAGAAGCTGTTTCTTCTGGAGCGGGAGTGGATGCGGTCTTCACAGAACCGGTCCGCTGCTTCCATTGTCGTCATCTGCTGGTTCTCTGCTTGAAGGTAGATATTCTGCAGGGTGTTGTAGATGGCACTTGTTTTTTGAAGGACACGTTCTTTATTCGGTTCGTATAATTCATCCGCTACCTGAATCAATCCGCCGGCATTGACGATATAGTCAGGGGCGTAAAGAATTCCTTTCTCATGGAGCTTCAGGCCGTGGGACAAATCCAGCAGCTGATTATTGGCAGAACCTGCGACTGCTTTTACCTTCAATTGATCGACCGTCTCATCATTGATGATCCCGCCGATTGCACATGGGACGAATACATCGGCATCGACTGAGTAAATTTCATCGCCTGTCACCACTTTGATGGCAGCTCCCATATTTTTCGCTTTCGTCACCAATTGGTCGATGGAGTTTTGATTGATGTCGGTCACATACAAATCAGCACCTTCATCCAGCAGTCGCTCCGCCACTTTATAGCCTACTTTACCAAGACCCTGGATGGCATAGCTTTTCCCGTGCAGGTCCCTGGAGCCCCAAATGGTCTGGTTGGTTGCCTGCAGTCCATAGATAACACCCATCGCAGTCGGAATCGACGAGTCGCCGCTTCCTCCGTAAACTTCGTCTACCCCCACGATGCAATTTGTCTCCTTAAGGGCATAAACAAAGTCCTCGGGTTCAGTCCCCATGTCTGTGCCGGTATAGAAACGGCCGTTCAATGATTCCACGAACTGACCGAATGCACGGAACAGCTCCGGATGTTTATCCTTCGCGGGATCCCCTATGATGACGGCCTTCCCTCCTCCAAAATCCACATCCGCTGCCGCGCACTTATAGGTCATCCCTTTTGAGAGACGCAGCACGTCGTTCAATGCTTCATCCACTGATGCATACGGTCTCATCCGGCATCCGCCCAGAGCCGGTCCCAGTGTTGTGTTATGTATGGCGATGATGGCTTTGAGTCCTGTATCTTCATCATTACAAAAAACGACTTGTTCATGGTTCTTGATTTGTTCAAACATATCCATATCTCTTCCCCCAGACATTTTTGTAAACGCTTACAGATTAGAGCTCAAAAAATTATATACGTTCGATTCTTCGTTTTATTCTTTCTTTGGGCAGGATAACCTGTTTGACCTCTCCCCTGCCGATGATCCTATCATTCTTGAAATCTCTCACAATCACTTCGGTGAGGATGATGTTTCTTTCATATTTACTGACCGAAGCTTTGATTTCAAGCTTGGAACCTGTTCCTGCTGGCGCCATGTGCTCTACGGTCACTTTGGCTCCCATGCCTTCTTCGTCCTCCTCAAGGTAAGGGAGAATGATCTTTCTTGAGGCCCATTCCATATGGTACACCATCGATACCGTTGAATAGACGGGATGAACCACATCTCCTTCAAACTGGGCATGCATGGCCGGGGTCACTTCCGTCATGATTGTGGCGTTATGCCCTTCTGCTAATCCGGACTTCATTGCTTTCCCCCTTTAAACCAACGCATTATACATATTCATATAACGTTAATTTAACGATATAATAACATTCAGTATTATAAATAGTCAATATATTGTTAAAATTTAAATAACTATCAAAGAATACCCTGAAGGCCCACCCCGCGGTGCTTTAACGCAAAAAAGCAGCGGGATGGAACCCCGCTGCTTTTTAGGATAATAGTGCGCGGTCGCTTGCCAGCTTGCTTCCGCGGATTCGTTGAAATTCATTAAGGAGCCCTTCGACAGTCAGTCGCTTCTTTTCCTCTTCATTGACTTCGAGGATGATCTGGCCTTTATCCATCATGATCAGACGGTTACCGAGATCCAATGCCTGCTGCATATTGTGGGTCACCATCAGGGTTGTCAGATGATAGTTTTCCACTATCTCTTTTGTCAGGTTTGTGATCAAATCGGCCCGTGCCGGATCAAGGGCAGCGGTATGCTCATCCAGGAGCAGGATCGATGGTTCCGTGAACGTCGCCATCAATAAGGAAAGCGCCTGCCTTTCTCCTCCGGACAGCAGTCCCACCTTGGCATTCAACCGGTTTTCCAGTCCCAGGTGCAGAGTTTCCAGGACTTCCCGGAAAAACTCTTTCCTCTTCTTCGTCACACCGAGCCGGAAAGTCCTCGTCCGGTTTCTCGAATAAGCCATGGCCAGGTTTTCCTCGATTGTCATGGACGGGGCAGTACCCGCCATAGGGTCCTGAAAGACACGTCCGATCAACTTCGATCTTTTGTATTCAGATACCTTGGATACGTCGTGATCATCGATCAGCACGTTCCCGACATCTGGCAGCAGCACTCCTGATACGATATTCATCAACGTCGATTTCCCTGCCCCATTACTTCCGATTACCGTAACGAAATCTCCCGGCTTCATGGTCAGCTGAATATCGTCAAGGGCGATTTTTTCATCCGGTGTCCCTTCATTGAACACCTTATGAATTCGATTTAATTGCAGCACCGTCATCACCCTTTCCTTCAGAAGTCATAGAAACCTTGTTCAGCCTCTCGTTCATACGCTGCGCCTTGCGTTTCTTATCTTTATAACGGTCCATCACTTTAGGCATGATCAATGCCAAAATGACGATGACGGCCGTGATCAGCTTCATATCTCCCGTTTCCAGGAACTCCACCCGGAGCGCCATACTGACCACGAGGCGGTAGATGATCGCTCCCCCAATGACAGCGAGCGTAGTGCGGGCGATTGTCTTTGTCCCGAATAACGCTTCCCCGATGATGACCGATGCTAGACCGATGATGATCATCCCGATTCCCATGCCGACATCGGCAAAACGGCTGTATTGGGCAATCAATGCACCGGACAAAGCGACCATGCCATTCGAGATCCCCAATCCAAGGATGATCATTAAGTTGGTATTGGCGGAGAAACTGCGGATCATGCGCTGGTTATCGCCAGTGGCCCGCAAAGCCAGACCGATTTCGGTTTTCAGGAAGGCGTCCGTCAGGAATTTGATGGCAAGCGTAATGATCACCATGATGAATAAAATGCTCCATGTCCCCGGCATCGGTTCACCGAGACCCATAGCCATCCAAAGGTTATTCATGGCCGCATCGATTCCGAGCGGAGCCCATATTCCTTCAATTCCACTAAAAGCCGTTTCCTGGTTCAATAAAGGTACATTCGATCTTCCCATGATCCTCAGATTGATCGAATACAACGCAATCATCATGAGAATACCCGATAGCAAAGCATTGATCTTTCCGAATGTGTGAAGCAAACCGGTTATACACCCTGCTGCAAATCCAATCACAATCGCAGTGAGTGTAGCGGCAACGGGATTGTAGCCACTTACAATCATGGTGGCGGCGACAGCAGCCCCGGTAACGAAGCTGCCATCCACCGTTAAATCAGGAAAATCCAATATCCGAAAGGACAAGTAGACTCCAAGGGCCATAATCGCGTATATGATTCCAGATTCAAAGGATGCAAATATTGCTGTTGGCACGAATCATCATCCTCCCTTTATTCTGCTTCGATAAACTCTCCCATTTCGGACCATGCTTCCTTGAATTCCACACCTTGCTCTTCTGCTGCTTTTTTGTTAAACATCAATTCGAAGTTTTGCGGCGCTTGAACAGGCAGTTCAGAAGGTTTCTTCTCGCCTTTTAATATTTTGACTGCCATAAGGCCCGTTTCATAACCAAGATCTTCATAGCTGAAACCACTCGCAGCAATCGCACCTTTTTTCAGTGAATCCAATTCTCCCACAAATAGAGGGATATCCTTTTCATTCGCTACACCGATGACAGATTCCAGCGCAGATACCACTGTATTATCTTTCGGGATATAAATGGCATCTACACGGCCGGTAAGTGATTCAGCTGCCTGCTTCACATCAGCTGAAGTGGAAACTGAAGCTTCTACGACCTTTACTCCTTTTTCTTTAGCGAACTTATTGATTTCTTCTGCCTGAACGACAGCATTTTGTTCTCCAGAATTATAAATGATACCGATTGTTTCCGCTTTCACTTCATCCGTGACGAAAGAAAGTGTCTTAGAGATCGCTTCCGGATGAGTATCCGTCGTACCCGTAATATTTTCACCTGGTTCATCGAATGATTTCACCAATTCAGCACCGACTGGATCCGTTACGGAAGTAAACACGATCGGGATATCCTTTGTCGCATTCAATGCATGTTGAGCACTCGGGGTTGAGTTGGCGAAGATGAGATCGACACCGTCACCCACAAGGTTCTTGGCTGCAGTCTGGGAGTTGCTTTGGTCTCCTTGCGCAATCTGAACATCATATTCGACATTATCGCCTTCTTTAAATCCATTTTCTTCCAAAGCTTTCTTAAAGCCTTCGAAAGCTGCATCCAAAGATGGGTGTTCAACAATTTGGGTGACTCCGATGACATATTTCTTGTCACCTTTATCCGCCGACCCCTGCTCGCTTCCTCCGCAGCCGGATAACACCAACATACCTAAGAGCATTGACATGACACCGTATAACAAACTCTTCTTCTTCATTGATATCCCCCTTTTTCTCTTGAAAATTTTTTATGATTAGTAGTCTCAAAGACTAAAAAACCCTTTTTTATGATAAAAATAGCGACCAACGTTACCACAACGTTATATTATCATCCTTGTCACAAAATAGTCAATAATATTCCGAAAATTTAAAAATTAATACTAGTATAGTCGGTTTGGGTAGAAATATCTATAGTTTATGGAAAATGAAAGAGAGAATTTTAAGAGGGCGCCCTGCGGTTTGATCCGGTCTACTTTCACTTTCCGCTTTCAAGTATGCACAGAAAAAAGCATGCCCTTAAAGTACATGCTTTCCCTTTCTATCAATCTATTCTACTCTTCGCAATCCCGCAAAAATGTTCTCAGCATCACTCACCATTTTCTCTATCAATTCTTTCACTGAAGGAATATCAGTGACCAATCCCGATACCTGGCCGCCATTGATGAACCCCTGATCCAGCTTTCCTTCCAATGCCCCGATCCGGTGATAGGTTTCTGAGGTAAGTATACCGAACTCCTCAGCCGGAACACCTTCCTTCTCTTTTCGGATCAATTCAGCTGAGTAAGGCGTCTTCATGACCCTTCTTACTTTTCCGACTGAACGGCCGACAATCACCGTGCTGTCATCGATTGCCTCCAGTAAGGCAGCTTTATAGTGATCATGAAAAGGTGCTTCCCGTGTCGCGATGAAACGGGTACCCATTTGGACGCCGCCTGCTCCGAGTGCAAGCATACTTGCAAGTCCCCGGCCATCGCCGATTCCGCCTGCGGCTGCAACCGGGATGCTTACGGTATCAACGAGTTGCGGAATCAATGCGAGCGTCGTCGTTTCCAGATTGGAATTAATACCTGCCGCTTCATATCCCTCACCTACAATGATATCAGCCCCGGCCTCCTCCGCTTTCTTCGCTTGCTTTCTCGATGCCACCACACAAACCACTTTTACCCCATGTTCATGAAAATAGGGAATGAGCGGCGCAGGATTCCCTGCTGAGAGGGAAACGACGGGTACTTTATGTTTAACCACTAAACGAACCATCTCTGGTAAATGAGGTGTGATGGCAATCGGAATATTTAATGCAAAAGGGTTTGATGTGCGTTTCTTTGTTTCTATAATGATACTTTCCACTTCTTCCGTACCCATGGTCCCGACCCCGATGGTGCCAAGCGCACCAGCTTCGGAAATGGCAGCGGTCAAGGGAGCATTGCTGATATTTCCCATACCGCCTTGAAGAATAGGATATTTTATTTCGAGAGTCTCCGTTAAATTATTCATAAAAATCCCCCTTCGTTAAATTAATGTTATACTGTTAGAAATATTTAGACAAGTCCTTTTCAACGTTATGTCAGGAAAATGATAATGGTGCGGATTGTGATGTGTCCATATGAACTTTAGCTTCCGTGCGCAGTCAAAAACCCCTGCTTTTCAACAGGGGTTTCACTCAATCAAGTAATAAAGGATGGGTCATGATATCATAGCTTCGATCCTTATTTTTCAATTCGTTACCGTCTTCGAATACACTTTCGAAGAAACGTGATGCCGGTTCTGCGAGCTCTTTATAGTATTCTGCAAACAAGGAAGCAGCGTGGGCGCCCAGCCATTTATCAGGAAGCAGGTCTTCCGGGAGACCCGGATCTACGAATAGGAATTTCCGATATTCATGGACGAGCTTTGTTCTCTCCACGAAGCATTCCGCATCGCTCATGTCGCCTTTTTTGATTTTATTTTTATCAATCATGTACTGCTGGCTGTAGCGGGTGATGAATTCCTGGTACCGCTCATTGATCTCCTTCAAGTCCCAGCTCTTTTCGACCAGGCGCTGATTTTCATTCGGTCCTTGGTATTCTGCAATAAAGAAGTCTACATATTCTTTGATGTTATACTTCTTGATCAGGGATTGGACCTGTTTTTCCAAATTGTTCGGGGAAATCCAGGTTGAGGTCGATAGCGTCCCGAATCCGCTCCACACTAATTCTTTGCGGAGCTCGTCACGGATGCTGCGGATTTCTTCAGGGATATTGTACATGAAAATTCTCCACTTACCGTCCCATTCCTGGGGCTTGAGTTTGAAGATCCGGTTTGCCGCCTCTTCCATGCGGTCGACACCCGGTTCGGTCAATGAATAATAGCTTTTATTCCCCTGCTTCTCTGCCTTGACCCATCCCTGTTTATTCATTCTTGAAATCGCTGCACGCACAGCCTGATCGTTGTGGCCGAATTCATTCAGCAGGCGGATGAGACTGCCAATCCATATTTTATTGCCGTAGTGGCGTATATAATCTCCGTAGAGTGTAAAGATCATTGATCTGGTATTCATTGATGCCTCTCCTTTTTGCACCATCACTTTTGTGAAAAAACTTTTTTGTGACGTTCATTTTACGTTTGATTAATATATTATCACAAACAAATAGAAGAATTAACTATTATTGCTCAATTTGTCACAGCTTTCACTCTACCCCGAAAACAATGGCAGTACAATAAGAGGTCCCGTAAACAGCACCCTCTCTCTTTCCTTATTCTATATTTTCCACAATCGTCGCAATACCCTGGCCCACTCCGACACACATCGTTGACAGACCGTACCGTGTCCCGCGCTTCTTCATTTCATGCAGGAGTGTTGTAAGGATCCTCGCACCGCTCGCTCCAAGCGGATGGCCGAATGCAATCGCCCCGCCGTTGACGTTAACGATTTCCTCGTTCAGTCCAAGGTCCCTTACACATGCAATCGATTGGGCGGCAAACGCTTCGTTCAACTCGACCAGCCCGATTTGATCCAGGGAAAGCCCGGCACGTTTTAACGCTTTACGGGTTGCATAGATCGGGCCGAGTCCCATCACTGACGGTTCGAGCCCTGCAGTCGCAGAAGTAACATAACGGGCAAGGGGTTTCAGTCCTAACTCACCAGCTTTGTCCCTGCTCATCAATAACAGTGCCGATGCTCCGTCATTGACACCGGATGCATTTCCGGCCGTGACTGTTCCTTCATTGAATATCGGTGAGAGCTTGCCCAGCTTTTCCATACTTGATTGGGGGCGGGGATGTTCATCTTCTGTCACGACGGTTTCATTCCTTTTTCGATCCGTGATTTTCACTGGAATGATTTCCTCTTTAAATCGTTCTTCTTCCATGGCCTGCTTTGCTTTCATTTGGCTTTGAAAGGCAAACCGGTCTTGTTCTTCCCTGGTGATTTCATACTGCTTAGCGACATTTTCAGCGGTTTCGGGCATGGAATCCGTTCCATATCTTTGTTTGAGGCGGGAATTGACGAATCGCCACCCAATGGTTGTATCGAACATTTCCATATTGCCTCTTGGGAAGTCTTTAGAAGGTTTCGCCATGACGAAAGGAGCCCGTGTCATACTTTCGGTTCCGCCGGCAATGAATATGTCCCCTTCACCGGCAAGAATCGCACGGGCAGCATAATTCACCGCATCCAGACCAGACCCGCACAAGCGGTTGATCGTGGATGCACCGACTTCTACCGGAAGACCGGCAAGGAGTGCGGCCATGCGGGCTACATTCCGGTTGTCTTCTCCCGCTCCATTGGCATTGCCCAGCACGACCTCCTCGATCTCTTCAACAGGCATTCCTGCATTGCGTTCGACCAGCGCCTTGATCACAAGAGCTCCAAGGTCATCGGGGCGAACGTCTTTCAGGGCACCTTTATACTTCCCGATCGGGGTTCTCAATGCATCGACGATAACGACTTCCCTCATGGCCGGCTCTCCTTTTCCTTCGGTTCTGAATAGTCATAAACACCCTTGCCTGATTTCCTGCCAAGCCTTCCAGCCTTGACATATTGCTCTAATAGTGGAGCAGGGCGGTATTTTTCTCCAAGCTTTTCATGCAGATATTTCAGATTATTCAAGCGTGTATCGAGACCGACAAGATCCCCCAGTTCAAATGGTCCCATCGGATAATTCAAGCCAAGCTTGATCGCTTTGTCTATTTCTTCAGGACTTCCGAGCCCTTCTTGCAGCATATAAAAGGCTTCGTTTCCGACCAGCGCACTGATCCTGCTCGTGACGAAACCAGGAAATTCATTGATGACAACTGTTTCTTTACCCATCAATCTGGCAACCTGTTCAATGACTTCAGCTGTCTCATCACTCGTCTCGAGTCCACGCACGATTTCGACGAGAGGCATTTTATGTACAGGATTGAAAAAGTGCATGGCGATGACTTTATCAGGCCGCTTCGTAAACGAACCAATTTCAGTCGGACTCATCGTTGACGTATTGGTTGCCAGATAGCAGTAATCAGGAGCATGCGCATCCAACACCTCGAAAACTCCGCGTTTAATATCCGTTTTCTCCGGAACTGCTTCAATGACAACATCGGCATCACGAACCGTTATGGAAAGATTGGTTGAATAGCTCAGCCGTTCACGCGCCTCCATATACTCCTGATTCGTGATTTTCCCTCTATCCATCCCTTTTCCAAAAATGGCTTGGATCTCTTCCTTGGCATGGTCCAACTGCTCTTGCCTGATATCAACCAGTGTTGTTCTGAAGCCTCCCACCGCACTTACATAGGCGATGCCTCTTCCCATTACACCTGAGCCCACTACAACAATATGCTGTGTCATGTTCGTTTCCTCCTTTATTGCAATAAGGGGTTGACCCCTAAAAGGACAACCCCTGTATCAAGCTGATATCTTTATAAGCCGAATGGATTCAGCGGGCGTTTTCCGAAGTATGAAATGATACTCTTTGTTTCTGTATATAAATCCAGTGTCTCCACACATAGTTCGCGCCCGAATCCGGACTGCTTGTAGCCTCCGAACGGAGTACCCGGGAATGCCGAGAATGGGCAGTTCACCATGACGATACCTGCCTGAATGGCTTTGGATACCCTAGTCGCACGTCCATGATTTTGTGTCCAAACTGCTGAGCCAAGACCATATTCACTGTCATTGGCCATCTTAATCACTTCTTTTTCATCCTTGAATTTCATCACAACGACGACCGGTCCGAAGATTTCTTCTTTCACAACCTTCATGTCATGATGAACGTCTGTGATGATTGTCGGTTCGTACCAGTACCCTTTTTCAAAGCCTTCGACATTCGCAGATTTTCCGCCTGTCACAATCGTGGCACCATCCTGTCTGGCAGATTCCACGTAGCTGTGGATCGTATCCACCTGTCCCTGGTTGATGATCGCACCGATATGGGTTCCTTTATCGTGAGGATCTCCCAGTGAAAGCTTCTTCGTTTTTTCGACGAATTTTTCCATGAACACTTCGTAAATATCTTCGTGAACATACAATCTGGAGCGAGCTTCACAAGACTGTCCTGTATTATAGAAGATTCCAAATAGAGATCCGTCCACAGCAGCTTCTACGTCTGCATCTTCAAATACGATATTAGGAGATTTCCCGCCCAATTCCAATGTTACTCGTTTCAGTGTTTGTGACGCCTTTTCCATGATGTTTTTACCAATAGGGGTCGAACCTGTGAATGCCACTTTGTCTACTTTTTCATGCTCAACCAGATAGTTTCCTACAGAAGAACCAGCTCCTGGTACGATGTTGACCACACCTTCTGGGACTCCCGCTTCGATACAGATTTCACCCAGCACGATGGCTGTCAGCGGAGTCAGAGTTGCTGGTTTTACAACTACCGAACATCCTGATGCAATCGCAGGTGCAATCTTCCAGGCTGCCATCATCAATGGATAATTCCAGGGGATGATTTGTGCACAGACACCGACAGGCTCTTTTTCTGCTGTATTTGTGAATTGACCAGGAACATTATTTACCGTTCCGCGGTGGCCGACAATTGCGCCGGCATAGAATTCGAAGTCTTCGATTGCCTGCATGACCTGGCCTTGCGCTGCTGATAGAGATTTTCCACTATCCATAATCTCCAGCGAAACCAGTTCGTTAAAGCGGGAGCGCATAATACCTGCAATTTTATTTAACACCCGGGAGCGTTTGTTGATAGGTAACTTTTTCCATTTGCCATGATCAAATGCATTTCTTGCAGCCTCAACGGCTTTTTCAGCGTCTTCCACTGAAGCAAGTGAAACGGTTGCGATCGGTTCACCAGTGGCAGGATTATACGTCGTGAACGTTTCCCCGGCGTCACTTTCCATACGCTGTCCGTTGATCACCAATGAATAATGCTCTCTTTTCATTTCAAGTACTTCAAAGCTTTGTTCTTTTACTGTAGACATAGTTCCATCTCCTTTTTCTTTTTATTTTCCTTGAAAGGCTGGTCTTCTTTTCTCCATAAAAGCGCTGACGCCTTCGCGGTGGTCTTCGGTACGGCCCGCGATCCGCTGAGCGTAAGCTTCTTTTTCCAGGTATTCATCAAAGTTTACGTCATGGCTTCCCTTCAGCAGCCTCTTCATCAGTCCGATGGCTTTAGTCGGCATGGACGCAATCCGTTCAGCAAAGGCGGTTGTTTCTTCCTGCCAGCCTTCAACCGGTATCAGCTTCGTCACCAATCCGAGCCTCTCAGCTTGTTCTGCCTTGATTTTTTCACCAAAAACAGCAAGTTCCAGCGCTTTTGCATAGCCTACCAGATTCGTTAAGTAATAGAGGTTGCCTGAATCAGGAACCAGTCCGACGTGGACGAATGCCTGGACGAAGCTGGCTTTTTCCGACACAAGCCTGAAATCACATGCGAGCGCCAGCGAAAAACCGGCTCCTGCCGCCACCCCGTTCACCGCTGCGATGACAGGCTTCTCACAGCTTTCTATTTCCTTCACCATAGGCCCGTAGTTATTTCGCAGCACTTCACCGTGGTCCATCGATTCGTCCACTTCACTCAAATCCTGACCCGAACAAAAGGCACGGCCAGACCCGGTGATGGCGATGGCCCTTACTTCTTCGTTACGGGAAGATTCTTTAACCGCCTTCGCGACTTCAAGGTTGAGCTGGCGGATGAACGCATTCAATTTATCCGGGCGGTTCAAGGTGATCCAGGCTACATGATTTTTCACTTCGTATTGAATCGTTTCGTACATAATGCGGCCCCCTTACTTTCCTTTGAAATGTGGTTTGCGTTTTTCGACGAACGCTTTCATGCCTTCTTTTTGATCCTCCGAGGCAAAAAGAAGATAGAAATTCTTCCGTTCATACTGCATTCCTTCGTAAAGAGAATAATCAACCGCTTTATGGACGGATTCTTTGATTAGTCTTATGGACAGCGGCGGCTTTGTGGCCAGTTTCTTCGCGAATTTCTCTGTTTCTTCCATTAATAGTTCCGGTGCGATTGTACGGTTTATGATACCCCATTCGAGTGCCTGTGCAGCCGTGAACCGGTCTCCTGACAGAAGCCATTCCATCGCCCTCGATTTTCCGATGAGCTTGGTCAGACGCTGCGTCCCTCCTGCTCCCGGCATGACTCCAAGGTTCACTTCCGGGAAGCCGAAGCTTGCATCTTCTGCCGCAAACAGCATGTCACAGCACAATGCGAGTTCAAATCCGCCGCCGAGAGCGAAGCCCTGGACGGCACCGATGATCGGCTTTTTGATCCATGCGAGACGGTCCCACTCGGTGAACTGATTGAGCAGTTCAAGATCAATCGCCCCGTCTTCAGACATTTCATCAATATCGGCACCTGCGGCGAATGCCCTTCCTTTGCCGGATAAAATAATTATGTTTACATTGTCATTCCGGTCAAGCTCTTCAAACGCTTCAACGATTTCTGAAACCATGGGACGATTGATGGCGTTCAGTACCTTGGGACGGTTCAGCTCGATGAATCCGAGCCCGTTCCTTTCACTGACTGCAATGTATTCGTGCTTACTCATTCACTTCTTCACCGATCATGAGCGTGACCAGTTCAGCAGCGAAGCCCATCAGATCTTTTCCGGAAGCTTTCCCTTCATCGGATTTCAATCCTGCTTTCAGTGCTTCGTGGCTTTCATAATACATTTCACACATTAAGTAGTACTTGACTTCCCCGCCCATGGGTGATCCCGTGATTCTGGTAACCTTCATTTCTTTCAATCCCGGGATTTTTGCTGTGATCGGGGCATGGGTGTTGAAGTAGTGCTCGTCGAATTGTTCCTTGTTTTCAGGATGCTTGTATAATGCGATTAGTTTTACCATTTGGAATCTCTCCTTAAATTTTGTTTTTTCAGTTGGGACTTTCAATACCGCAGTTGATTTCCGTGGAAGACTTCGCTTTCCGCGGGTGACCCGTGATCCTCCTCGGTCGTACCTTCCCTGCGGGCGGAAAAGCTCTGGTGGCTTGCTCAGAGGCGACAAGCATAAGACAGGGCAGCCACAAAGGCGCCTTTTGCCTTTTTGGATGCCTTGACTTATGTCTCGAGCCTCTAGCCGCCAGAGCTGGACAGGTCTCGCATTGGCCACTTCTCCCGCAGGAGTCTTCGTCTTCCACTCCAATCAACAACTGGAACCGGTTAATACTGATTCAAGTCCAATTTATGGACTCAAAGAACCACATCCACTAATCTTGTTACACCATGGTCGAAATGGGCTTCATCGCCTCGAACGGGTTTTTGCATTGCTTGCAGTAGAGAATGCTTCTGCAGGCGGTGGGTCCGAAGAGGTTCTCCATGGATGTGTAGGGAGAGTCACAGTATGGGCAGTGAATCTGCCAGTCTTCTTCTCCCGTGAAGTGCTTCGGGGGAGGTGCGATGCCGAATTCCTTCAAGCTTGCGCGGCCATCCTCTGTCAGTCGGCTGGAGGTCCATGGCGGATCGTAAACGAATGCTACATTTACGTCTTCTATCCCCAACTGCTCTTTGCATGCTTTCAACACATTGGCTTTTATAATGTCCAATGCGGGGCAACCCATGAAGGTGGGGAGCAGCTCGATCGAGATCGTGCCTCCTTCTGTGCTGACCATGTTCACCATGCCCAAATCTACAATACTGATTGAATCAATTTCCGGGTCCTTCACCGTCTGAAGGACATTCCAAATCATTTCCGTCATTTCTGATCATCCTTTACCAGGTTGCTGCAGGATCTGAGTTATACACTTCACTTAATGTAGATAAGGCCCCGTCAAGGTCAGCTGTATGCTTACCATTGCGGCCATCGCCTTTTTTCATGGAGATTTTCGGCGGGAATGCAAGATTCACAGACTGATAGACAGGCTGCAATGCCAGTTCCCATCTCTTGATGAGGTTTTCTTCTCCTTCAATCAGTCCCATCACAGCCATTTCTTTGCCGGATGGCCCGAGTGTCAAAACTCCTTGAAACTCATCCATCACCCGATCCATCGCCTCTCTCATCCGAATCGATGCTTCTCCCCCCGCATTCACCAGCTGCAGGAACCAGGTCTTCCAGTGAAGAAGATGATAGTAAAGTTCCGTATTAATTTTGACAGCGAGCTGCGCCAATGGTTCATAGGATGAAGTCTTCAGCGAGTCTACCCTCACCTTTTTCGCCACACTGTAGAAATAGTGCCTGACCACGGCAAACGCCCAATCATAGCGGGGTTCTGTCAAATAATCGCCCGGTCCGTTCACTTCCTCCAATAGAATCGCATTTCTTCTTTCATTTGAAGGACGGGCATGAGCCAGTGAGTCCTGGTTTCCTTCACCGAGGTCCTCCAGCAGTTGATAATACATGGCTGCGTGTCCCATCGTATCCTGGTTGATTGAAGAAAACGCGACATCCTCTTCAATATGAGGAGCAAGCCCCAGCCATTCAGATCCGCGGTATGCGAGGATGAAGTCATCATCCGCCAGCTGATAGAGCAGGTTCAACAACGCTTCTTTATATTCGTTATTTGGGATATCATCAGGACGTTTTACGCTCATTTCTTCTTCACCATCTCTCCCCAGGACATGATTTCGTTCTCATCAAGCATTTCCTGTTCATATTGACGCCATTTCTTCTTTAAATAGCCATATCCTTTTGCATTCCTGTAATCCTTATTATCCAGACGTTTCACGCTCTCTCTTTCTTCAGGTGTCATCACTCTGAGGTCCGAACGTTTGACGACCCAAATGTCCGCTACCGGTTCCCTTCTCATGAAATTCTCCTGTGCCATCACCATCGCCAGTTCATGATTGGGGGCAAGCAGGCTGAATTGATGCTGCATCGGTGCCCCGTCTGAACGTTTACTGAATACTTCAAACTCCTGATAAAAATTCTGCCCCTTGTCCGACATCTCCCTCATTCCCTTCTAACTGACTCTGCCGCTCGGACTCAATGCTTCGCGTACCCAGGCATTGTTGTCATAGGATAACTCCCGGAGACGAAGACGCTCCTTCGATTTCGGTCCATTATTGCGGATGATTTCTTTAAATCGGTTCCAGTCAGGCTGTTTATAGATCCACAGTTCCCGTTCTTCGTCGTAGTACATCGTTTCGTCTGGAAGTGTCAGCCCTAAAGACAGAATCCTTGGCACATACTTTGTAAAGAAATCCTGACGCAGCTGTTCGTTTGTTTTTGTTCTGATTTTATATTTAATGGTGATATCCTGTTTCGAAGTACCTGTCGTCTTTGCATCGGCAGGACCGAAAAACATAAGAAGCGCTTCCCACCAGCGGTCGACTGCATCCTGTACGAGTGCCTTTTGTTCATCCGTCCCTTCCGCAAGTGCCATGATGATCGCTTCACCATGCTGGGCGTGGAAGACTTCTTCCGCACAAATCCGCTTCAGCGCACGTGCATATGGGCCATAAGAGGCCTTAAGCATGTTGGTCTGCGAAATGATGGCCGCACCATCGACGAGCCATCCGATCAATCCTGCATCCCCCCAAGTCGGGGCTTCCATATGAAAGACATTATGAAACTTCAAATCTCCTGAGAATAAATCCCGCATGATATGCTCGCGTGTTTTACCATAAGGTTTCATTAAATCTTCAGCCACCCGCAGGAGGAGCTGTCCATGCCCCATCTCATCCTGGACTTTTGCCATGATTCCCAGCTTCCGTCTCAGTGATGGCGCTTTCGGCACCCATTCCTTTTCCGGAAGGGCACCCATGATTTCACTGATTCCATGCATGGAAATCAATTTAATCAATGCATTCCTATATTCATCGGGCATCCAGTCATCTGCCTCGATTTTTTCGTCATCTTCAATCTTCTTCATAAAATGTGCCATGCGCTCTTCTTCGGTCATCTGTCCCGACAGGTTATTCATTGCACTGCCTCCTTTATCACACTGTTTTCACGAATCTCTTTTCAAATGGAATAGATGTTGGGACCAAATTTTTTCATGGAAGCACTGCTTCTTCGCGCAAATCCACAATCCTGATCGCTTTACCTTCTGACCGCGGGATTTCTTTCGGTTCCCTCACGCTGACGTCCATTGAAACGAGGCATCGGTTCTTCATTACTCTTTTTACTTTTGAAGTCAATTCAAGAATGTAGTCGTGCCCGATATCCCCGGATGCACGTTCAAAGAATTTCTGACTGACTTCAACGTGGAGCTCAACTGTATCCAGCGGACCCTTTTTCTTTAAATGGAGCTGATAATGCGGGGCAAGTTCCTCTAATTCAAGAAGATAATGCTCCATTTCTGAAGGGAACACATTCACTCCCCTGATGATCAACATGTCATCGACCCTTCCTTTCACCCTGGACATCTTGACGGTCGTTCTCCCGCAGGAACATTTTCCGTGACGGATCGAAGCAATGTCACCCGTCCGGTACCGGATGATCGGGAATGCTTCCTTCGTCAAACTCGTAAACACAAGCTCCCCCGCTTCTCCTTCAGGCATCGGCTCCAATGTATCCGGGTTAATGACTTCGATCAGGAAATGATCTTCCGCCACATGAAGTCCGTCCTGGGATTCCGGACACTCCATGGCGACTCCAGGTCCGATCACTTCACTTAACCCGTAGATATCACAAGCTTTGATCCCAAGTTTATTCTCAAGTGTGTCCCTCATTTTATCCGACCAAGGTTCCGCCCCGAAAATCCCGTATTCCAATGATAATGCGGCAGGATCTTTTCCCTGGGACTCTATAGTCTCTGCAAGGTTCAGGACGTAAGAAGGCGTCCCGCATATGACAGAAGGCTTGAAATCTTCTATCAATGTGATTTGTCTGTCCATATTGCCGCCGGATACAGGGACGGTGATCATCCCGAGCTTTTCACTTCCATAGTGAAGGCCGAGTCCGCCTGTAAACAAGCCGTATCCGTATGCATTATGAAGCACACTCCCAGGCATGCCTCCAGCCATCGCAATGGCACGGGCAACGATGCTTCCCCACATGTCAATATCATTCCGGGTATAGCCGACCACTGTCGGCTTACCGCTCGTTCCTGAAGATGCGTGGATCCTGACCATCTCTTCCTGTTTGACGGCAAACAGTCCGAACGGATAATGATCACGCAAATCTCTCTTTGTTGTAAGCGGTAACATTTTTAAGTCTGCCAAAGAGCGGATATCGTCTGGGTGCAAGTCTCTCTGTTCGAAGTGATTCCGGTAAAAAGGGACCGAGCGGTAAACCAGGCTGGCTGTTTGTTGAAGTCTCTCCAGTTGAAGGCTTTCTATTTGATCTCGAGCGGCTGTTTCAATCTCATGCAAAATCAAGTTCCATGCCTCCCTTGATTATAATTTTTATATAAATCTATATTTGTATAACGTTATTTATTCGTTTGTTATAATTTGTGTTATATTCAGCTACTCAAAAGATAACGTCTTTACTGGAAATTGTCAATATATTTTCAGAAAATTTAATCAACAATATATAAGTCTTGAGAGCCATTGACGAAATTAAAAGAAATTTTGGATGTCCGGGCTTTTAGGCTATCATAAAAGGTATGAAATCAGAGTGAATGGATGATGAACGTGAAGAAGAAAGATACCGCGGAATACAAGGTGTACCGCCAATTGAAAGATGCTTTGCTCGCCCGTAAAATCGCTCCGGGGACGCAGCTTGTCGAGAAGACGATTACAGAATCTATGTACGTGAGCAGAACACCGATCAGGCAGGCACTGAAACGGCTTGAGCAGGAAGGACTCGTCCAGAACATACCGAATCGGGGAGCATTTGTCGTTCACCCGACAAGGGAAGAAATCATTTCATTTTTCGAAATGAGAAAAGAGCTTGAATTTCTTACTGTGAAATACGGCCTTCCCAACGTGCGGAAATCCGATATTGCGAGGCTGCATTCGTTCCTGGAGCTTGAACAAGAAACGTATAGACAAAAAGACTTGTCAACATATGTTGACTTGAATAAACAATTTCATTTGTTTTTGGCGGAAGTCAGCGGAAACAAATTTCTGATCCGCTATATGGATGAGATGCTCACGCAGTCAAATGTTTATCTATTTCTATTTGACGTGTTCTACCACGTGGAACCTGGTGAAAACGTGCGGTTCCGGGAACATGGGGAAATGGTCAAAGCAATCGAAAAGAGGGATTCAAACACGCTGCTTGAACTGATTGACATCCACATGAAACACAGCTTTGACGATCTGAGGTTAGAGGATTATGGGTATTCTTCATTGGAAGAGGTTTTGGCGGATTGAGGATTGTTCAAAAAAGAGGCTGGGACACATGTGTCCCAGCCTCTTTCCATTTTGATTAAAACAATTTCGTCGTCCAGGACTCACAGTTCCAGACTTCTGTCGCGACATCATTATAAAATTCAGGTTCGTGACTGATCAGGAGGACGCTGCCTTTGTATTCTCTCAAGGCGCGTTTCAGTTCTTCTTTCGCCTCAACGTCCAAGTGGTTGGTCGGTTCGTCAAAGACGAGTACGTTGCTTTCCCTGTTCATCAGCTTACAAAGTCTCACCTTGGCCTTTTCCCCTCCGCTCAGCACTTCCACCTTGCTTTCGATATGCTTCGTCGTCAGTCCGCATTTCGCAAGTGCCGCACGCACTTCAGCCTGATTGAAAGACGGGAATTCATTCCATACTTCTTCAATACACGTATTGTAGTTTTGTGTTTTGATTTCCTGTTCGAAGTAACCGATGTGAAGGTAGTCACCCAGTTCAACGGAACCTGAGATCGGACGGATTTCTCCCAATATGCTTCTCAGTAAAGTTGTCTTTCCGATTCCGTTCGCACCGGACAGGGCAATCTTCTGGCCGCGCTCCATTTTTAAATGGAGGGGTTTTGACAACGGAGTATCGTATCCGATGACAAGATCCTTCGTTTCAAAAATGACGCGGCCTGCCGTTCTTGCCAGCTTGAAGTTAAATTCAGGCTTAGGCTTTTCAGAAGCCAATTCAATGACGTCCATTTTATCAAGCTTTTTCTGACGTGACATTGCCATGTTACGCGTTGATACACGGGCTTTGTTACGTGCAACGAAATCCTTCAGCTGGGAGATTTCCTGCTGCTGCTTTTTGAAAGCCGACTCCAGCTGCTGCTTCTTCATTTCATGAACTTTTTTGAATTCGTGGTAATCCCCGGCGTAGCGGTTCAATTCTTGATTTTCCATGTGATAGATCAAGTTGATGACGCTGTTCAGGAATGGGATGTCATGTGAAATCAGGATAAACGCATTCTCATATTCCTGGAGATATCTCTTCAGCCATTCGATATGCTGTTCATCCAGATAGTTGGTCGGTTCGTCCAGCAATAGTATGTCAGGCTTCTCGAGTAAAAGCTTGGCCAGCAGGACCTTGGTTCTCTGCCCGCCGCTCAAGTCATGGACATCTTTATCCAATCCGATATCATCAAGCCCAAGGCCGCGGCCGATTTCTTCTACCTTTGCATCGATGATATAGAAGTCATTATTCGTCAGCGCGTCTTGAAGGGTGCCCGTTTCCTCCAGCAGCTCTTCAAGTTCTTCAGGGGAGGCGTCACCCATTTTGGCAAACAGCTCGTTCATTTCCGTTTCCATATCAAAAAGATACTGAAATGCCGTCTTCAATACGTCTCGGATCGACATACCCTGCTTCAGCTGCGCATGTTGATCGAGGTAGCCGATACGGATGCGCTTTGCCCATTCCACTTTTCCTTCGTCGGGCTCAAGCTTTCCGGTGATGATATTCATGAAGGTCGATTTCCCTTCTCCATTTGCCCCGATCAACCCGATGTGCTCCCCTTTTAACAACCGGAAAGATACATCATTGAAAATCGCACGGTCACCGAAACCGTGGGTTAAATTCTTAACAGATAATAAACTCATTTATGATTACACCTTTTCTATATAAACTAATGTTTTTGATCAATACACACTCACTCTATTATAATGGTCCTTGCCTTTAGAAGATAGAGGAAAATCGTGTCTCGGAAACATAACCGTTCCAGATCAACCGATAGCATCTGCGACACTGTAATCTGAAGGGTCGAGTTCCGTTTCCTCCCCCATCACCAGCTTGGCCAGCTCCGAGCCAAAATACGGACCGACAGTCAATCCGGAAGCGCCAAGCCCATTGGCTGTAAATACACCTTCCAATCCAGGGACAGCGCCGAATACCGGCAGGAACCCCGGGGTGAAGGGACGGAAGCCCACTCTCGTTTCCATGACCTCGCCGTTTCGGAGACCCGGAGCAACCTCGATTGCTTTGTCCAGGACGTCAAGCATCCCTCCTGCTGTCACCCTGATGTCTAAACCGGCTTCATCTTCATGGGTGGCTCCCGCAACCACCCTGCCTCCCGGAAAACCAAGGAGATATTGGCTTCCAGGCGGCATGACAACCGGCCAATGACTCGTGTCCTCCTGCTGTACTGCAAAGTGAAGGATCTGTGCTTTCTGGGGAGACACCAGGAATTCTATGCCTGCTTCAGCAAACAACTCCTTCGCCCACACACCAGCCGCTGCGATGACAGAATCGGCTTGAATCGTTTCCTGATCCAGTTTCACACCCGTTATACGACCGTCTTCCTCCAGAAGTCTGGCATCTCCGTACCGTAATTCCACACCTTTTTTCTCACCGGCATGTATCAACGCCAGACGGAGCGACCTCCCGTCCACTCTTGCCGCCCCGCTGACATAGACGGAAGCAAAGTCTTCTGACAGCAAAGGGAATCTTTCACTCGTTTCCCCGGCAGTCAACTTTGTGATGTCTCCGATTTCAGGTGCATCTTCCCGTCTCTTCTCCGCCCGCTCAATCATCTTGTCGAGCTTTTTTTCTTCGGCATGGAGGCACATCGCTCCTACCCGCCGGTAACCTGTTTCTGTCTCGCCGAGTGCTTCAAGTTCCTTAATCAATTGAGGATAATATTTCGCTCCCCCCTTGGCTAGCCGGTACCATACTTTATTGCGCCTTTGTGAGAGCCATGGACAGACAATGCCCGCTGCCGCGTCTGTCGCCTGTCCCCGGTCATTTCTGTCTATGAGCGTAACCTGTGCACCTTTACTGCTGAGATGATAAGCTGTGGATGCGCCGAGGATGCCGGCTCCGATGACAATGATTTTTTTCATACCAAACACCTTTTCCGTTCATATTTTCGTATCGATTCTGATAGTTATTTTACAAGAGAAAGCAGCCGGAAACAATGGAAGTGGTAAATGATTATGCAGCCGATTCATCGGGGATTCAATGGTTGTATTTTCGAAATTTATTGACAAGTCCTTTAGATTCATGATAAAACTTGAATAACCTTATATTGAACAAGCTTAGAAGGAAACCAGTAGCGAACATTTCCCTGTTAAAGAGAGCCGGTGGTTGGTGAAAACCGGTACAAAGATGATGAGCGAATTTCGATTCCGGAGCTTCTTTTGACGTGATCAAAGGACGGCACAGCCGTTATTTTATTCGAGTGATGAGAACATTTTCTCATAACTAGGGTGGTACCGCGATATTCAATCGTCCCTACTATTTGTAGGGGCGATTTTTTGTTTTTAAAGCGGAAAACTATAAAAATGCATAACAGAAAGGAGATTGAACATGAGTCAACGCGAACAATGGTCATCAAAACTTGGCTTCATCCTGGCTGCAGCGGGGTCCGCAATCGGACTTGGGGCCATATGGAAATTCCCTTATACAGCAGGGCAAAACGGAGGCGGAGCCTTTTTCCTGATCTTCATCTTATTTACTTTACTACTTGGACTTCCGTTACTGCTGGCAGAGTTTTCAATCGGGCGAACAGCTCAGAGCAATGCCGTAGATTCGTATAAAAAGATTGCCCCCGGTACGAAATGGCACTGGGTAGGTATTCTGGGAATGGTTACATCTTTCATCCTTCTATCCTTCTATAGTGTCGTCGGAGGGTGGATTGTCGTTTATTTATACAAAGCGATAACAGGCGAGATGAACGGACTCACCTCTGATCAATATGGCGAACTGTTCGGAGCCACGATCTCAAATCCCGGGTTGAGTGTATTCGTTCAATTCATCTTCATCCTCATGACGATCTTCGTCGTTGCCAAAGGGGTACAGAACGGAATTGAACGTGCAAGCAAGATCATGATGCCTGCACTTTTTATCTTATTCATCATCCTGGTAATCCGGGCAGTCACACTTGATGGCGCGATGGAAGGCATTACGTTCCTTCTTCAGCCCGACTTTTCGAAAGTGACCTCCCAAACGATATTGGAAGCAATGGGACAATCCTTCTTTACACTCAGCGTCGGGGTTTCGGTGATGGTGACGTACAGCTCCTACTTACCGAAGGATCAAAGCCTACCGCGTTCGGCAGCTTCCATTGTAGCGATGAACATCTTTATCGTACTTCTGGCCGGTTTGGCCGTTTTCCCGGCCGTGTTCTCATTCGGGCTGGAGCCTGGAGCCGGACCCGTGCTGTTATTCAATGTTCTGCCGACCATCTTTAACCAGCTGCCATTCGGGATGCTGTTTTTTATCGCTTTTCTTGTGTTGTTCCTGTTTGCGGCACTGACATCAGCCTTTTCCATGCTCGAAATCATTGTTTCGGTCATTTCCAAGGGCGAACCTGCACTGCGGAAGAAATGGTCGTGGATCATCGGGCTGGCAATTTTCGCATTCGGCGTTCCGTCTGCGTTATCCTATGGCGTACTGAGCGATGTCATTATTTTCGGTAAAACGATTTTCGATTTGGCAGACTTTACAGTAAGTAATGTTCTGCTGCCGATCGGTTCTCTGCTTATCGCGTTGTTCATTCCGGTCAAGATGAAAAAGACTGCCCTTTATGAAGAGTTGAAGCGTGGAAGCGGATTGAAGAGGGGATTATTTGAAACATGGTATTTCCTAATCCGTTTTATTGCTCCGATTCTGATTATCGCTGTCATGCTTGACGTGATGGGAATTTTATAGAAAGCATTTTTTTAAAAGATTGTTGCTTTCCGTACATCATATAGAATTCTAAAGAAGTGAGTTCACGTGCTCTTTTCGAACTCTAATTTAAATAAAGTTTGGTTTAAACCGCCGAAAATACCAAGTTCCGTTATTTTCTAGTGTGTAAAGCAACAAAGTATGCGAAAAGAGCCTTATAGAAAGAAAACGCGGACCCCCAGCTGGCGGTCCGCGTTTTAGTATTTTGTCACACCCCATACTTCATGATAACTCCGCAGGCCAGCCTCTTTCCTGCATCACCAGACGGCTGTGATTGATAATCGTCCGAATGCTGGTGGATGATGACACCCTTTCCGATGACATCGTCCACTTTGAACTTATTTGTAAAGAAGGTCATTTTGCCGTAGCCGTCATTGGAGAACAGCACCGGAAAATCCCCTGCATGATTACCATGGGGCTGATTGGTCGGGTTCCAATGTCCCCCTGCTGATTGAAATGGATCTGCTTTGTCCCCTATTTCACAAACTCCTTTTTCATGGAGATGGAACCCGTGCGGTCCGATTGGTTTTTTATTCGCTGTTCCTTTTTGATACTGCGGGAGTCCATGGACTTCAATGAACACTTCTACTCCGTTCGGAACTTCACGAAAGAAAACATATCCGTTTATTTTTGGAGCCAGAGGTCCTCCCTGAATCATGGCATAAGCCATCGCCGGTACATTTCGATAAGGATAATAAGAATACGCAGGATAGCCGTATTGATAATTATTCATCGATGCCTCCTCCTTCCCTATATGCTTCATAACCACTTTATGAAGGGATGGAGACGTTCATTCCAATTTTAATCAAACGTTTGTTTAAATCCGCAGACCCCTTTAATATCAATCATTTTTGAGTTAACCAAACGTTTGTTTAAAATTTCGGTAGATGATTTGCTCTCTTGAGTACACATGGTATATTTCCCCTGTTACTGTATGTCAATTTCAATTAAACGTTTGTTTAAATCCACAGACCCCTTTAATATCAACCTTATTTGAGTTAATCAAACGTTTGTTTAAATTCAAGAGCATGCTATCTGCCTGCTATAATATGGTTTATTTTTCCTATTACAAAATACACTGGCATTCTTGTCCGAAAAATGATATATTTTCTGAAACTTCAGATTTTTTCCTCAATGTTGAATACCATTTTCAGGAGGGATTGATATGCAAGGTGAAATCAGGTTAATTCCATATTTTATGGATGAAATGGTGGCTGATGCGAACGAAATTCCTAAAGGCATTGATTTAATACAAGCTCCCAGTCTATGGAAAAATGGTTATAAAGGAACCGGAATCACGGTTGCGGTTCTGGATACCGGTTGTGATGTAAACCATCCGGACTTGAAAGGAAAAGTAAAAGGAACTCGAAATTTCACGGATGATGATGATGGTGCTGAAGATAATGTGACAGATTACAGCGGCCATGGTACGCATGTCTCCGGAACGATTGCTGCAAGTGAGAATGGAAATGGTGTGATCGGTGTCGCCCCTCTCGCTGAATTGCTGATTGTAAAAGTACTCGCAGGCAGCCGGGGCAGCGGTGAATACGACTGGATCGTCAACGGCATCCAATATGCGATCGGCCAAGGAGTAGATGTCATCTCCATGTCCCTTGGCGGACCGACTGATTACGAGCCCCTGCACGAAGTGATCCAAAGAGCAGTCGCAGCCAATATCCTTGTCGTATGCGCCGCGGGGAATGAGGGTGATTCGAACAGCTCGACAGACGAGTTCTCTTATCCAGCATCTTACAACGAAGTCATTTCGGTCGGTTCCATCGACCTTCAAAGAAATTCATCATATTTCACAAATTCAAATAATGAAGTGGACCTGGTTGCCCCTGGTGAAAAGATTTTATCCACCATCCCGGGCGATAAATTCGCCAGACTAAGCGGAACGTCCATGGCCGCTCCACATGTTTCGGGTGCCCTGGCTCTGTTAAAACAGTACGAACAGGCAGCCTTTGAAAGGACATTATCCGAATCTGAACTATTTGCACAGCTCATAAAACGGACAGTTCCCCTGAACTTCCCGAAAACACTCGAAGGAAATGGCCTGCTGTACTTAACAGCACCAGACCTCCTGAAAGAACATTTACGGAATCAACCATTGGCCCACATAGGATAAACTGCCACAGAGTTAATCGGGATTCCATTCAGAAATATATACAAAGAAAGGACCGCCACGGAGCGGTCCTTTCTTTGTGAGAGTAAGTATAATTCGATGAATTATTGTAGTCTGCTCTCGACTTGCTGGCATATTTCATCAGCGCTCAGCCCGCTTGCTTCTATCACTGATCCTTGTGTAACCGCGTTCTGAATCCCCATCACGTTAGAGTCGATCCCTGTCACAACGCAGCAGTCGCAGCCTTGTGAATCTGATTCCTGTTTAAGTTCTACAACATCATGTCCTTTTTCACGCAAAGCCTGCACAACATTTTGCAAAGATTCCTCAACACCAATTCTTCTTGCCATAGCTGTCTACCTCCAATTTTTATCAAGCAGAGGCATCTACCCGCCACTACTTTTCATATTTCTAACATTAGGATTTTCCTTCCGCGAAAAAGATATTCATCAAACTTCTGAAGTTTTTTGCACAGTTATTATCACTGTTGAATTCCGTACAAGACTTCGCTTTCCGCGGGTAGCCCGTGAGCCTCCCCGCAGAAAGCAAATGCCTGCAGTGCAAAGGAACGGTCTAAGATATTTCACCAAACATGTTTAGAAACGCTCATTCGAGACAAAATAACGAAGAGTGATTCAAATCCAATTGGATATGTTTACTTGCTGACTTACACGGGTAAATAGTCTATATAAACAATAAACAAAAGGGTGGTAACATATGGATGCAAAGAAAAAAGAATTGATCGATGGTTTAAATGAAGATTTAGCAAACGAATATGCAGCTGTCATTCTTTACACAAACTACGCTGCGGTAGTCAGCGGTTTATATCGTCAGGTATTAAAGCCTTTCTTCGAAGATGAAATTCCTGATGAGCAGGGACACGCATTATACTTAGCAGAAAAGATCAAGACACTTGGCGGAGATCCAACTACGACTCCTGCCCCTGTTAAACAGACAGATGATGTGAAGGAAATGCTTGTAGAAGGCCGCAGAGCGGAAGCTGATACAATCGAACGCTACAAAATACGCAAGGAACAGGCTGAAGAATTAGGATTGACTGAACTTGTCATCAAACTCGAGGATATGATCGCGGATGAAACGCATCACCTTGAAGAATTCGACAGACTGTTAAAAGATCCGTCATTCAACTGATAGCATTAAGTAAAGACCGCCGATTGCGCGGTCTTTTTTCATATTCTATCGTATGATTTCAAATGGGGTCCATTCATCCGGAAGCATGGCGTTATACTTCCGCGATACATAGCGATCGTCAATTAACCGCAGTACACCACTGTCTTCTTCCGAGCGGATAAGCCTCCCTCCTGACTGGAACACTTTATTTAAACCAGGATACACATAAGCGTAGTCAAACCCATCTTTCCCCTGCTCACTGTAAAACTCTTTCATGATATCCTGCTCCAAACCAATCTGAGGAAGCCCCACCCCGACGATAATGACGCCGTTTAAGCGATCACCCTTCAAATCGATGCCTTCAGAGAAAATCCCTCCCAGCACGGCCAGTCCAATTATGCGCCTCTCTTCATCAGGCTGAAAACATTCGAGAAATGCTTCTCTCTCCCTTTCATCCATATCCGGTTCCTGCATGAGAAATTCAGCTTCAAGCGAATGCTTCTTTAATTCCTCATACGCTTCCCTCATGTACGAATACGAAGAAAAGAACACTAGAAAATGACCTTTATTCTTCAAAAAGGCATCCTCAATCGATTGGACAATGCGCGGCAGCGTCCGTTCTCTGTCCCTGTAACGTGTCGAAATCGGATCAATCTCCACCTTCCATTGTTCTTTTTCAAAAGGAGATGGAATAAGGAATCGGTAATCACCGTCACGTCCCCCCAGCTGTTGAAAATAATAAGAAAAGGGATGCAGAGTAGCGGAAAAGAAGACGGAAGAGTGATACGGTTTCGTTATCGCCGCAAGCAGCTTCGAAGGATCGATGCAAAACAGCTTTACCCTGAGATCATGATCAGAGGAGTGAAGGACGAACCGGTGCTCACTTGAGTAAAGCCTCGATATCCTGATGAAACTCAAAGAATCGAAGTATAACTGCAGGAAGCTCTGAGACCAATCCTTCCCGGGTTCTCCCAGGCATTTCTCGGCAGTTTCAACAAAAGCCTCAATGTCTTCCGTGAATCCCTGATCCATTTCCTTCTTGCACTCTCCCTCGCCATTCATTGCTTTTTTCATTGTCAAAAAATGCTTGTTCACCATATTTATACTTTTCGATAGAGCTTGATTTTCTTTATAAAGTTTCTTCACCGATAAGAATGATGATTTCGTCAAGGATGCCGAGAACATCTCCCTGCCCCTGTTCACCAGATTATGTGATTCATCTACTAAAAGTACGGTCTTTTTTTTACTATCATCAGTCAATCTCTTCAAGGATACTTTCGGATCAAATATATAGTTATAGTCGCAGATTACCCCGTCCGTCAAATAAGAGAGGTCAATCGAAAATTCAAAGGGACAGACCTTATGCTTCAAAGCGTAACGCTCAATAACGTCCCTGGTCATGCTCAATTCATGACTTAAGATATCAATGAGTGCACCGTTGATCCGGTCATAGTAACCATCTGCAAATTCACAATACTCTTTCTGGCATTTGGTTTCCTCTTTAAAACAGATTTTATCCTTTGCCGTAATCGTGACCGAGGTGTGATGCAGCCCCTCGTTTTCGAGCAGCGCAATCGCCTCTTCTGCAACTGTCCGGGTGATTGTTTTTGCCGTTAAATAGAACCACTTCTCTGCACCGCCTCCACCTGTTGCCTTAATCGTCGGAAAGAGCGTGGAAATGGTCTTGCCCGTTCCCGTCGGTGCATTTGCGTAAAGTGATTTTTCTTCCCTGATTGTTTTATACACTGCTCCCGCAAGCTGTTTTTGACCTTTTCTGAACGCCGGATACGGGAAAGAAACAGCAGGAACGCTATCTTGATACTTCTTCCGGTTATTCACGATCACCTTTGCAAATAGGGTAAAAGCGAGAAGCGTGTTCCGGATGATTTCTTCAAGTTCATTGACCGTGTATGTTTTTTTCAGGACTTTCACTTGTTCGGTATCTATTTGTATATACGTGAGCTGTACATCTAGGCCGGCCAGGTTTTTTTCTTTTGCCAGCAGATAGGCATAACACTCCGCTTGGGCCCAATGAACACGAGCCCCTTTTTCTATATCAGATAGGTCTCTTGCAGTGGATTTGATTTCATCGATTGTCACTCTTCCCTCATCATATATAATCCCATCGCAGCGCCCCTCCACTATGTAAGAGATGTCTGCTGATGTTATTTCTCCTTTAAGAAATACCTCCTTTTCATCGCCCTCTTTATATCCCTTTTGCAGGAATTGGTGCAGCCTTGTTCCGATTGTCATCGATGAACGGGCTTGAAATCTCAAGTCGATGCTGCCTTCCCTATGAACGAATTCAACCAGCTCGAGTACAGATACCTTCACCTGTTCCACAACGTCTCACCTCAGCTTTCTTATAAAAAACACTTCTAATACAGTTGGACAACTCATATGGATGGTAGTAGACATGTTATTGACTTGATCGGAGGATACGGGAATGAAAGTAAGATTCGCCTTTTACTGCATCGGACTTATTTGTCTTTCTTTGGGAGTCTCTCTCATTATTAAAGGAGATTTGGGGGCTGCTCCATGGGATGCGCTGGCCGTAGGGGAATCTTACATACTTCACCTCAGCATCGGGACATGCATCTTTCTCAATGGCTGCATACTCATCGTCATCAACGCCTTATTATTGAATGAAAGGGTTCAATGGCTCGCAGCTCTTTCGATATTCATCATCGGGATGATGGTCGATTTTTGGATAAGAACAGGACTTTCACGCATCGAGCCTTTCGATTTCATTCAACAGCTTTCTTTTGTGATGGCAGGGATTTTGATCCTGGGCACCGGAATTGCCATCTACCTGCAAGCGAAGCTTCCATCCAGCCCGATGGATACTTTCATGATGGCCATCCACCGCCGTTTTGGCCTCAACCTTCGCAATGCGCGCCTTCTGAACGAAGCAATCGCCATTACACTTGCCATGCTGGTTCACGGAGCAGTCGGCATCGGTACCGTCATCGTCGCCTGCACCCTCGGTTTTATCATTCATTTCTTCTATCCTATCATGGAACATATGTACGGTAAATGGGGTTAGAAAAAACGGAGCTGCCTGATACCTCAAATTGAAGGGCATTTGACTCACGCCGTTTACCTGCCCTCTCCCAAAAAGAAAAAAACACTTAGCCCAACTAATAACGGGTTCGGATTTCGAATTCAAAAAATGAATTAGCACACCAATTACCAGTCCTATTCGCAACTGAATTAGACTGCTTCTTTTTGTTGATATATATAGGTGTTAAAAAATATACGGTAAATCTGCCCTTAATTTCGAACCCCTTTCAGCATGCGGGCATAAGTTTTTGTCAGCATGAAAATTCACATGCTAATTGTTATACCTATTGGTGTGCTACGAATGCTATTTAACTAGCAAGGGGTGGGTGTTGACTTTTAGAGGCAGATAAATGAAGCAGACACTTTTTCATCCTTCAGTGTGAGTAACCTCTGATTGTTTAAATAAGGGGAGTTTTTTCCTTTATCCTGCAGAATATGGCTAGGTTCGGGGGATATAAAGGGAGTTTTTCCCTTTAAGGCAAGTACAATAGTCCATTTTCATGCTTTTGGATTAAATAGGGGGAATTTTCCCCTCTATTTAATCTGTTTTTCGTGCTATTTCCTCAATAAGAGGAGTTTCTCCCCTTATTTTAGTAGCTTATTTTCTGGATATTCTTGTAGATTTGAAAATCGCTAACCAGTGCTTATCTTGGGGTAAAAAAATGCTTGGAGCATATGGCTCCAAGCATTTTTCTTTTTAATTTTAGTGCGGATTACTACACGAAAAGCAATGTTCATTCATATTTTGCACTTCAAAACAGAACCACTTAGCCCAACTAAGTGCCCCTTTCATCATTTCCTCTATTTTATTGAATACTCCATAGTAATGGGCAAGGACTGTCTCTACCCCGATTTCTAGCTTACTTTTCCTTTAAACTTTAATTCCGAAGGTTTGAGATGATTGTAATCACCTGAAAGGATTTTTTCAATGTCTGTGATGCTTTCCTTTACGGATACCCGTGCTCCTTTGATGCGCGTAAATTCTTCCGCCACGTAAAACGGCTGACTGAGATAGGCTTCCAGTCTCTCCCCGATCTTATAAAGCTCAAAATCTGCTTCGGGAAGCTTCTCTTTTCCCAGTGAGTTTAATAGAACCCGGATTTCTTTGTAGCGTCTAAGAAGTTTTTTCGCATTCCGGTTTACGGCAGTGTGTCGATCCTCCAGACTGTCTTCTTCCACTAATATAGAGGTCGACTGAACCGGGTGGATGGCGGGATAGATGCCCCTGCTGGCGAGATCGATATCGAAGTAGCACAGTGTATCAAGAGGACCATACGGGTCATCTTCATCCACTGCCGTTCCGCTGGGATCGAATAAAATCGTCGTGATTTCAGGAAAGCCTTCCGCTTCAAACCGTTCTCTTAAATCGTACAGATCCCCGGAAACCACAATGGACCGATCAACCTGGAGCACCAGTTTTTCTTTATCGTCCCTCAAAGATACTTCAGCAAAAGCGTCTTCGGCTGAATGCACCTTTACGTCTACAAAGCCTTCAAGATCGCTCATACCCGTAAATTCCCGGTCAGGAGTAAGCAGGATCGTCTCAAATCCCTTTTCTTTTAAATTTTGTGTAATCTCAGCCAGGACGACCAATTGGCCGACCTGAGCCCTTGCAACAAATCCATTGATTCCGCCTTTCACGATAGGAGCAAATAAATCAATCGGCTTGATTCCCGTTTCAATCATACTTAATTTCCCTCCTTGAATAATCAATTCATCCAGTGAACAATGTGCCAGATTTGCTAATGTAACCAGCGTTCTTACTTCTGCACGCCCGACCGATATTTTACCGGTACAAAGATTTGACACTGTTGCCGGCCTCAACCCGACTGCTTTAGCGGCTGTCGTTAAATTGGGGACACGGCGGCGAAGCAATGAAACATTCAATGATAAGTTATCCTGCATATGAAAGCGCCTCCTTACTTTATAGAGTAATATATATTACGCTTTAAATCAATCATTTTTTCTTCAAAAAGTAATTTTTTTACTATATAAAGTAAATACATTTATAACTCTCATGCTGAGGTGAATTTTTTTACTTAGGCTAAAGATTGAATACATTACATGTTCTTCTGAAATCGTCAGCGGATTATATTTTAAAAACCATTCATTTCCGACCGCCTCCCTTAATAGATATTAAGGAAGAAGAATTCACTCGAACTACTTAAAATAAAGGATGACATTCTATGAATCTTAAATCCATCACTTCCATTACAAAATCCTCAAAACCAATCTACGTGATCTCGATTATCCTTTTCACGATTTTTTTCTTCATCATTGCGTATTGGATGCCTCCGGAAAAAGGACAAACCCCTCCGTTCTTTGCCGATGAACATAGTGAACCGCTTGTGATTGCCCATCAAGGCGGCAAGCTTCTTGCTCCTGGAAATACAATAGAAGCCTTTCAACATGCTGAAAATCTAGGTGTAGATGTGATTGAAATGGATATACATATCACCCGGGACGGACATCTTGTGACCATTCATGATCCCACTGTCGATGCCACTACTGACGGAAGGGGATTCGTTGCTGATTACACATTAAAAGAACTGCAGCGGTTGGACGCAGGTTATGCGTTTCAGGATCCTGAGGGCGAATACTCTTTTCGCGGCAAAGGAGTTTATATCCCTTCTCTGGAAGAAGTATTTCAGCGTTTTCCCCATATAAAGATGAACATCGAAATCAAGGATGACAATCCGCCTGAAAGGCTGGATGAAATCACGAAAAAATTAATGACACTGATTGAAGAATACGAAATGGAAAAGAATGTTCTGATCGCATCTTTCGACCAGGCCATCATCGATCACTTTCTAAAACGCTCTGAAGGACGTGTTGCCGTGCAGGGCGGGACACAAGAAGTTAAAAAATTTGTTATATTACACAAACTTTTCATGCGGAATCTTTATAAAACGAACGTTCACTCGTTTCAGCTTCCGCTCGAAAAAGGTGAAGACGATTTAACTGATCCCTTATTCATCAAGGGGGCTCATCGTTTGAACATTCCTGTACACTATTGGACAGTGAATGATCCATACACAATGGAACAGCTGATTAAAGCCGGTGCTGACGGCATTATCACAGACCGTCCAGATCTGTTACTACAGCTGCTTGAAAATAGATAGAAGGGATCGGGGCACGAAGAAGGATTTTTTCTTCAAGAATCTCTCTACTCCATTACGTTTCAACAGATATACAGACTTACACTGCGAGGAATATATCATACTTGTAAAATAGTGTTACACACTCCATGATCCTTTATACCTATATAAGTATGTCCCTATGTTTGTTAAGGTGAAGATAAGTCAAATCAACGAAAGTAGAATAACTATGACAGTAAATGTGTTTTTAGATGACTATCGACACTGTCCCCAAGGCTACATTCTGGCGAAAGACATTGATGAATGTATTGACCTGCTTGAGAGGCATTCAATCTCTCATCTTTCATTGGATCATGACTTAGAATGCAAAACGAGAAACGGTCTTATGCTCGTACACTACATGGTTAAGTACAAATTATTCGCTGAATTCATCACGATTCACTCGGCAAACTCTGTTGCCGGGAAACAAATGTTCAAGTATTTGAAAGAGGCCCAGATTGAAAATCTAATGCCTAAGGCGATTAGAATTTTACTGCGTCCGCTTCCTCTTAGATAATCTCATAAGTAAGAACTGTTCTTTTAGGGCAGTTCTTTTTTGTATTTACAAAGTCCTTTTTCTTTTCTTCCTAAACTTCTTTATAATGAATTCAGAAGTGTTCTCTACAGAAAGGGTAATAAACGATGGATTTCTTAAAAAAGTTCAGATTTGCAGGAGGAAGAATCGCTAAGACAGGAATTGCGGTTTTTCTAACCGCTTTTATTTGCGAACTATTAAATTGGCCGGCAATGTTTGCGGTCATAACAGCTATTGTGACCATTGAGCCTACAGCAGCGGACTCCATCAAGAAAGCATTCATACGATTTCCTGCTTCGGCAATTGGCGCATTATTCGCTGTCATCATTTCTCCATTGCTTGGAGATCACGCCATTACATATGCGCTCGTTGCTATCATGACGATCATTACCTGCCATAAGCTTCGGCTGGATGCAGGGATACTCGTCGCGACATTGACTGGAATTGCCATGATTCCGACTATCCACGATCACTACATAGCGACATTTTTTATCAGACTTGGGACAACCAGCTTAGGTTTGATTGTTTCTACATTGGTGAATTTATGGATCCTGCCTCCGAAATATTCAACCATCATCAGCAGGAACCTTCATGATTTATATGTGAAAACAGGGAATCTTTTGGAAAAGAGAGGGATAGAAGTACTTCAAGGTCATTCCTTGCACCGTGATACAAAATTTATTTTCAATGACATCACCCGTGAAATCGATAAGACGGATACCCTTTGTGAATATCAGAAAAAGGAAATGAAGCTTCACCGTTCCAGCCGAAAAGAAATGCGCTACCTTCATTATCAATTCAAAAAGCTCAATCTTTTACGGCAAATCCATTTTCACATCGGTAATTTGATTTATCTGCCTGTTCAGAATGAGTCCTTCACCCGCCAGGAGAAGGACAAGATTCTTCAGGCGGTTCAGTCTCTTAAAAGCATTATGCACCATCCATCCTATCACATGCAGGACGGGCATTTCATTTTGATGAAAGAGCTGCTGCAGGAGTTCTGGGAGGATCATGATGAACTGAACAGCAAGCCATTTCAATCGATCAGGCAGCATTTTTCCTGTGAAACCATTTTACTTTATGAGCTTTTGTCTGTTCATGATTTGCTGGAAGAATTAAACGAACTGCATGTACTTGAAAAACAGCATAAAAATGTGTTGGAGAAGTCATTGGAAAAGTAAAAGGATCGCCTCGGGATTGTTCACGGGAAGCGATCCTTTTCTATTAAATAGTCATTCGCCCAAAGCTTGACGGGCTAGCATGGAAATGACCATATCATCCATAGGGGGATTATGAAGACCGGCCCTCACATCCCTGTAATACCGCTGCATTGGGTTAGACCTGAACAGACTCCTGGCGCCGACGATTCTCATAGCGGTGTCTACGATATGAAAGGCGCTGTTCGTTACGATATGCTTAACAGAAGCAAGCTCTGCCGCCATTGATACTCGCTTCTCCGGCTCTTTATCCCACTTATCGGCGACAGAATACAGAATCTGCCTTGCCTTGAAGAGCTCCAATTCAATCTCCCCGATTTTCCTTTGAACCTCCGGGACATCCTTAATCGGTCCGGGCAAGCTGTTAGGAGAGTATTCCTTGGCAAATTGGATCGCTTCATTCCGTGCAGCAATCGCTACCCCTATATAACAAGCAGGGATATGCAGCAGCCACGCTTTCGGAAGTTCTCCCCCCTTGTCATTTCCATTGCTGTCCCGCTCGACCAATGCACTGGAAGGAAGGGGCACGTCTTCAAGTACGAGATCGTCACTCCCGGTTCCTTTCATGGCGATGGTATCCCACGTTTCATCAATCGAAACGCCTTCAAGGGAATGATCGACTAGGAAGAAGCCTTTTTCTTTCGTACATTCAAGCCGTGCAGAAACCAATGAATAGTCGAGTGCTTTGGCCATCGAGGTAAATGTTTTCCGTCCGTTCAGCACCCATCCTTTTTCCGTTTTCACCGCATTTGTTTCCGGAAGGCCGCCGCGTGTAGGGCTGCCTGTTGCAGGTTCTGTTGCAGCACGGTTAATCAAGGCTTTATCGTTCACAATTTTGGTACAGATGCTCTTAAATACTTCTTCTTTCCATGGTCGACTTTCAGTGAGTTCCATCAGACTGCCCAGATGCCACCCGATCGACAACGCTGTCGCCGCATCCCCGGTGGCCAGTCTTTCCTGAAGCATGACAAATTCATATAAACTAATCTCTTCTCCACCGTATTCTTTCGGTACACTCAATGATACATAACCGGAATTCTTTAAGTCAGAGTAATTTTCAAAAGGGAAAGCATCTTCCCTGTCAAACCTTTCAGCACGTGCAGAAAATGTATTTGCGAGCTTTCCTGCTAATTTGACTAATTCACGCTGACGATCATGTTGAATATATGATTCATATAAATCCACTTGAATCCTCCTCTGCCGACATTGACTTTCTTCTATGATAATCAATCTATTCCCAGTACTCAAAGATTTTGTCCCATTAAACCAATCAGAATATACCGGGTTCCCTGATGCTGTTCTGTCTTCGGGCCTGTTCCCAAAAGATGCCTGATAACCAATCCTGATCAAATACAAAAAAACCTGCTGCATTGATAATCATGCAGCAGGTTACCTAACTAGTTATGAAGCATTTTCTTCTTTATCCACTTTATATTCCTGTTCCCAGTACTCAGCGTTTTTGATACCGAGCTTTGTGGAGTTAAAGACTGGATCAAGCCCCTGCTTCTTCTGTTCTTCGTAATCCTTCAGCGCACGAAGTGCAGGTTTTGCAAGGATAAGTATGGCAATCAGGTTCAGCCATACCATGATTCCAAGGCCGATATCCCCAAGAGCCCAGGCAAGTGCAGCTTCTTTGACAGCCCCGTAGAAAGTGGCTCCCAGCAGAACTAATTTTAGCAGGAAAATGGCTGGTTTGGCGTTCTTGCCTTTTAATAAATACGCCACATTTGTTTCAGCCATATAGTAGTACGCCATGATCGTTGTAAAAGCAAAGAAGAATAGAGCGATCGCTACAAATCCGGCACCGAAACCGGGAATGGCCGATTCGATCGCAGCCTGCGTATAAGCAGGACCTGCTTCGACTCCTTCAAGGTTCGTGACAATGGCAGTTCCATCAGGCTTTTCTACATTGTAGGCACCTGTGAATAGGATCATGAATGCCGTTGCCGAGCATACAAGCAGCGTATCGATATAAACCGAAGACGCCTGAACCAGACCTTGTTTGGCCGGGTGAGATACTTCAGCGGCTGCTGCATGGTGAGGCCCTGTACCTTGACCTGCTTCGTTGGAGTAAACTCCGCGCTTTACACCCCATGCAATTGCGCTTCCGATGATTCCGCCGAATGCTGCGTCGGCTCCAAATGCACTTCTGAAAATAAGTGAAATGACAGCAGGAATCTCTGAGATATTCATTCCCACGATTACTAAGGCCAATAGAATATAAGCAATCGCCATGAAAGGAACTACGTAGGAAGCTACGCCGGCTATGCGCTTGACGCCCCCGAAGATGATCACGGCAAGAAGAATGACTAGCCCGATGCCGGTAACAGACGTATTGAGACCAAATGCATTATCAAGTCCCTGTGCAATGGAATTCGATTGAATCCCCGGCATCAATACCCCTATCGCAAGCAGCGTAGCCAATGAGAATAATACCGCATACCACTTCCACCCGATCCCTTTTTCGATGTAATAGGACGGGCCACCGCGATACTCCCCATCTTGTTTTACTTTGTAAATCTGTGCAAGGGTCGATTCGATGAAGGCACTGCTCGCCCCGATGAAAGCGATGGTCCACATCCAGAATACCGCTCCCGGGCCACCGAATGCGATGGCGGTTGCTGTACCTGCAATATTTCCCGTTCCTACACGTCCCGACAAGGAAAGTGCAAGGGACTGAAATGAGGATACGCCTGATTTCGAGCTGCTCCCCTTGAACATCTGAACCACCATATCCTTAATGAGACGCACCTGCAAAAACCTTGTTAAGATAGAAAATAAAAGACCTACACCTAAACAAAAGTAAATCATTACGGGTGACCAAAGAATACCCACCAATTTGCCTACAATTTCTTCCACAGTGTTTCCCCCTTTTCTCCCAAAATTTATCTAACTATTATGAATTATATTTTATTTGACACAAATTAGACAATCTTTTTTTCTCCGTAGAAAAGCCGTTATACTCCAAAACCCTTATATACCAAGACCCGGCCTGTATAAAAAAATTTTTTGGGCAACCTAATAACTAAAGGAGGTTAATAAATGTCGAGACGAAAACTTTTAGTCCCGGAATCCCGGGAAGCAATGGATCAGCTGAAGGCAAAGGTGTCCGGAGTAAGCGACCCAAAAGACGCAAAATTCGAAGCTGCCAGGGAGCAGGGAATCCTTCTGGATAATGGATACAACGGGAAACTGACGTCTGAACAAGCCGGGAAAATCGGCGGCCGGATGGGCGGGAATATGGTCAAGGAATTAGTGAAGATGGCGCAGGAGAACTTGAATAAGAAGTGAAAAGGCGGAATTCAACTGAAATGGGCTCTTGGCGAGTCATCCCTTTTACTTTTTTTGTGTTTTGTAGGGATCTAGTGACCGTCTGAACATTGAAATGGACTGAAAGTCGGTTTACGACTTCAGTCCATTTTTCCCTTCTGATTATCCGGTAGTACCATACAAGCTTTCAAAAAGCTTCCTATGCCCCTCCTCACTTTTTACTATGTAATATTTTCTTCAGACCATCCAAATCTTCATATACTTTTTCAAGCAGGGACCGATTATAAAAGATGGAAGCGGGATGGAAAGTCGGAAAAATAGAGTATTCCTTTTCACTGAACGTCCATTCGTTTGTGTCCATATCCTTGAGCTGACGGACCGGCGCTTGGATCAGCTTCCCGTGGACTTCTGAAATCTTATAGTCTTTTCCCAATAATCTTTGCAGGCCGATGTTGCCAAGGGTCACGATCTGCTTCGGCTTAATATGCCGGATTTCATAATCGACGATCGGCGCATGAGCAATCTGTTCCTTCATATTCGGTGCCCGGTTGTATTTCTTCTGTATGATTTCTCCATTCACTCCCGCTTTTTTAGGGACTATTTTGTAAGGTCTGCTCCTGACGGTTGATGTAAAGTAGATATCATCTCTGGAAACACCGAGATAATCAAAAAAATCGTTCAGGACCTTACCCGCCCTTCCGCTGAAAGGAATGCCATTATGAATTTCCGTTTCACCAGGCGCCTCTCCCACAATCATGATTTCAGGATTCTCCGGACCGCGTCCATAAACAAATCCCTCACAATTGTATGGCTCCATTCTTTTCTTGCACTGTTCAACCAGATCCTTCGGCAGCACTTCCATCATCCTTTTCATTAATAGCCGTCCTCCGCTGCTGCAAAGCATTAACAGAGGCTGGACAGGCGTCTGTCTTGTTAATTTCTTTATACCCAACTCAGCTCTGTCTTTACACATCCATATGTTTATTTCTACTTTTGTTAAGGAATAGTATGGGTATACCAGAATAAGGAGTTGGCATGGATGAATCAACCAGAACTTAAACAACAAATCTTGAAGGTTCTTGAGGAAAGCAAGGTGGGAACCCTGGCAACGGTGAAAGGCAGCAAACCGCATTCCCGCTATATGACTTTTTTTAATGATGATCTCACTCTTTATACTCCTACAAGCAAAGAGACACATAAAACGGAAGAAATCGAAAAGAATCCGAATGTCCATATCCTCCTCGGATATGAAGGGGAAGGATATGGCGATACTTTTGTGGAAATCCAGGGCAGGGCATCTATCGAAGAATCCCGGGAGTACAAGGATAAACTGTGGAATGACCATATGGAAAAGTGGTTTGACGGAAAGGACGACCCCAACTATATTGTGTTGAAAATCAGTCCGGATACAATACGATTGATGAATGATGATGATGGCCCGCCGCACACACTTGAATTATAATATTGACAAAACAGCGGGCACATGATATATTTAATCATTGTTAACTTGTGACATAATTAAAACGACTAGAACAGATAATTTGTTATTCTATTCTGTTTTGATATGCAACTTATTCACACTGGATCGGCTTCGGAGCCGTTAGGATGTAAGAGAGGTAGGGCTTACGTCGTTTAGGTTTATCAAACGACTCAAGGAATTGCCCGCGGCTGTTTATTATCTGAATACGTTTAAAGATATAAATATATTACTTGTGATGTTGCAAGTTACAAGATTATGCCTTGTCCGATATAAGGCATCACAGAGGGAGTACTGACAGGAACGTCAGCCCTCGCCAAAAGCCCCCGGAGGTCATTCTTCGGGGGCTTTTTCAATATGAACAATCGAAAGCCCTTCCCGTATCGGATTTAAATCCGATACGGGAAGGGCTTTGGTTTAACTGCTTTCTTTCAATTGACTGTGATAGAGTGCATGGTAAAAGCCCTTCTGTCTCAGAAGTTCTTCATGCGTCCCTTTTTCGATGATTTCTCCTTGATCAAGTACGAGGATCTGGTCTGCCTGCCGGATTGTATTGAGACGATGCGCCACCACCACGGATGTCCGGTCTTTCATCAAGGTTTTGAGGGCGTCCTGGATTTTCAGTTCAGTGATTGTATCGATACTTGAAGTCGCTTCATCAAGGATGAGGATCGATGGGTCGGATAGAATGGCACGTGCAATTGATAATAGTTGCTTCTGTCCCTGGCTGATCCCGCTGCCGTCCTGCCTTAGAACGGTATGGTATCCTTGAGGCATTTTTCTGATGAAGGAATGGGCATTTGCCAGCCCGGCCGCCTCGATCACTTCCCCGTCAGTTGCGGACAGTCTGCCATAGCGGATATTATCCATGATTGTCCCTTGAAAAAGAAAACTGTCCTGGAGAACAAATCCCATCTCCCTGCGGAGGCTTTTACGCGTAATCGTATTAATATCCTGTCCATCAATCAGAATCCTGCCTTTATTAAGCTCATAAAAACGCGACAATAAATTCGTGATCGTTGTCTTTCCTGCACCCGTCGGACCTACCAAGGCGACGGTATCCCCGGGATTGATGCAAAACGCGACCTCTTTGAGGGTCAAATCATTTTCCCCGTAAGAAAATGAAACGTTCTGAAATTCAATCCTGCCGCTGACTGAATCGATTTCCTTTGCATCTCCCTCGTCCTTTGCCTCTTCCTCTTCATCAATGATTTGAAATACACGTTCCGCCCCGGCAATCGCAGATAATAATGTATTGTATTGATTGGCAAGCTCATTCAGGGGACGTGTAAACTGTCGTGCATACTCAGCAAATATGACAATCACCCCGATGGTGATCATGTCATTGAGCGCAAGGATCCCGCCGATTCCGGCAATCACGGCGAAACTTAAATTATTCAGCAAGTTCATCAGTTTAGGAATGAAGCCGGAATACGTATCTGCCCAGTAAGCAGCTTTACGTAGTTTTTTATTTTTCGCTTCGAATTCTTCAATCGCTGTGTCTTCGCGGGAAAACGTCTTAATAACGCTATGACCGGAAATCGTTTCTTCGATATAACCATTCATTTCCCCGATATTCTGCTGATACTGCTTGAACAGGGGACCTGTCCTTTTCGTGATCCACTTCATCCCATATACCATGAGCGGCACGATCGTAAGAGTGATGAGGGTGAGGAGCGGGCTGAGCCAGAGCATGACCGCGACCGTCCCTGCAAGTGTCAGGACACTCGATATGATTTGGATGAATGAACTGTTCAACGTATTGCTTACATTATCGATATCATTGGTGATCCTGCTCATTAACTCCCCATGTTTTCTTTTATCAAAAAAAGGAATGGCAAGCAGCTGCAGTCTGTGAAACAAGTCTTTCCTGAGGCGGTAGACCGTATCCTGCGCGACTCCGATCATCCAATAATTCTGGTACCAGACCGACACTGAATGGAGCAGATAGACAATGATCAAACCGGCAAGGAGTCTGATGATACCATCAGTTTCATTCGTGACAATGTATTCATCAATCGCCCTTCCCACTAAAAATGGACCGAGAAGCGAGGCGGCTGAACTGATGATGACCATCAAAATGACCAGAAGGAGGAGTCCTTTCACCTTGGAGAGATACACCCATATCCTTCCGAGAGTCCCTTTCATATCGCCCGCTTTGTCGTCTTTACCGAGCTTCTTCCTCATATGCCTGGACATGATGCGCCTCCCCCTCCCCAAATTGAGATTGATAAATTTGCTGGTATAATACTGATTCTTGTAATAGCGTATTATGGCAGCCATTTCCGATCAGTACTCCGTCTTCCAACAGTAAGATGGTATCTGATTCCATCGCGGTACTGACTTTCTGCGTAATGATGATCGTCGTACACTCATATGTTCTGATTGCCTCCAGCAGTTTGGATTCTGTCGTCAAATCAAGGGCGCTTGTACTGTCATCAAGCAAAAGGATTTTCGGATTGCGGATAAGAGCCCTCGCGATCGACAGCCGTTGTTTTTGACCACCCGAGAGATTCACTCCCTTTTGCCCCAATGGAGTGTCATAACCCAATGTAAGGTTTTTAATGGTCTCATGGATTTGAGCATCCTTCGCTGCCCGGACCATATCCTCTTCCGACGCTTCCTCTTTACCCCACAATAGATTTTCCCTGATGGACCCCGAGAAAAGAACTGCTTCCTGAGGGACATATCCTATACTCTTTCTTAAATTATCGAGAGTGATCGTCCCCATGGGATGTCCATCGATCAATATATCCCCTTCCGTCATGTCATACAGTCTCGGAATCAACTGAAATAGAGTGGATTTTCCTGACCCCGTCGCCCCAAGAACAGACACGGTCTCCCCTTCTTCTATATGAAATGAAAGGTCCTTGAGAACTTTCTCCCGCGTCCCGGGATAACGAAAGGAAACGTTGTCAAAGGTGATTTCTCCTCCTGTGACTTTGTTTTTCTCTTCTGCAGCCTCACCATCCCTCAAATCAACCTCCGTATGAAGTACCGCTTCAATTCGATCGGCAGAGGCACGGGCTCTCGAGAAGCTCGTGATAATGAAAGAGAAAATGGAAAACACGGAGGATATCCGGGTGGCATAGGTTACGACCGCTACCACTTCACCCACTTGGGCTCCCCCGGTATTCACTTCGATGCTTCCGGACCATAAGATGATCAAGATAGCGAGGTTCATGACGAGCATCAGGAGAGGCATGATGATTTCCATAAACCTCAGGGCGCTCACCGTCTTACCTTTCAAATCTTCATTCGCCCCGTGAAACCGTTTCTCTTCATACTCCCCTCGTGTGTATGCCTTGATGAGACGGATGCCTGAAAGGTTCTCCTTCATCACCTCATTTACCCGATCGAGCCGAGACTGCACTTTCTCAAACAAACTCCAGCCGCGTTTGAGGACCCATACTAAAAACATCCACAGGAAAGGAATCACGACAACCAAAACCAGAGCAAGCTTTACATCCACAATCAATGCCATTATAGCGGAGCCGATCACGAGCAAAGGGGCTCTCAGCATGATTCGCAAACTCATAAAGATCGTATTCTGAAGCTGCCTCACATCATTCGTCATCCTTGTAATAAGTGATGAAGCAGGCAGTTTATTGAAACTCGCATACGAAAACGACTGGATTTTCTTATATAAGTCTTCCCGCACATCATACCCGAAACCCTGACTCGTATGTGCGGCAAAAAAGGAGTTCACCACACCAGAAATAAAAGAAAGAAACGACATGCCCACCATGATTCCGCCCCATAAGAGCACCACATCGAGATCTTCCTTCATGATTCCCTGATCAATGATTTTTGCCATGAATAAAGGATTCAAAAGCTCAACCGTGAGCTCCACAAGCATCAGTGCCCAGGCAATCCCCATCGCAAATCGATAAGGTTTCAAAAAACCGATAACCCTCAAAGAAACACACCCCTTACACCGTCATACTCAATATATTTATCATATGTATATATGTATCATGATATCGCTTTTTTCTTAGAGGTGGTAGTTTGGAGACTGTTTTTTTGAAAGTTGCAGATATTGAAGGGGGTAAATAAGAATTTCAGCACAGATCCTGTTCGAATTCCCCCGAAAGGTTCCACGTGAAACGTTTTAGAACAGATGAATTTCTACCTATGATAGAAGGGAAAAGCCTCCAAACAACCGGTTTGGAGGCTTTCAACTCATTCATTGAACAAGCAGTGAACTTTCTTTTTTAAAATTATCCAATGAGTACGCGTCAATTTTTCGGTTGGATAAGGTATACACGTAATCATCGATATAGAGGAGCCGCTGTATATTATTTTCCCACGTCTCATAGATTTCCTTTTCACCAGCCTCCCCCTCGGACAATTTCGCCTTTAACTCAATGCCTTTATCCGGGGTGATTTCATACAGAAGTGCTCCCTGGTAGTCAAACACCTGTTCATATTCGCTTCCTTTTTTGTCATGATAAACTGAAATCGGGAACCCATATAGATGTCGGGACGGCTCATGAAAGAGTGCCTTATGATCTTCGAGCAGATAGGAATGCGTACCCGATCCGCCGATGATTTCTGTGTCAGATTCTTTTGGGTGGTTAAAATCGGTGATATCAAAAAGCGATATTTTCATTCCATTCCGGATGATGCGCGGCTCCTTATTGAATGATTTGCCGTCATCCATGATTTTTGTATCGAAACCGAAGCCGATCAAATGGTTTTCATCGATTGGGTGCAGATAAGTGCTGAAGCCGGGAATCTTTAATTCTCCAAGTACTTCGGGATTTTCCGGATCTGCTGCATCTATGACAAACAGAGGATCCACTTGCTTGAAGGTGACGATATAGGCCTTGTCACCCATGAGCCTGACAGAATAAATCCTTTCTCCCCTGGCAAGGTTCGAAACTTCCCCTGATTTCTTCATATTGCCGTCTAATATATAAAGCGCATTCGATGATGGCTTCATATCATTCCATACCTCGCCATCTGTTGTTGCAATCCGGAAATACCCTTCATGTTCATCCATGGAAAACTGATTCAGCACCCTGCCCGGTACTTGCCCCGATGCCTGATAGGTGATCCTTGAATCATCAACTGCAAACTTATATACTTCCGTACTTGAAGTGCCCAGAGTTTCAGGGTCGCCAAATTTCTCGACTGCTATATAAAGGTTTTCCTGTGACATGTAAATGCTGTTTCCACTGCCCAGGTAAGACTGTACGGTTAGATCAGCCTTTGGGTCTTCAATATCAAGAGCTGAAATCATCGTGAAATTAGGCTGGATCGACTGAGGGAAATAGTTGATGCTGTCTGCAGGAATCGGTTTGAATCCTTCACCTTCCTGGCTGTCTTTCACCCTCGGTCTTAAATCAATCTTTGGATTTTTGTCGGCAAGCCAATAATCTGGATATAAATTGGATACAAAATAAAGAGTGTCATTTATCTTTCTGGAGGTCACATAATGTCCCTCAACCTCCACTGTCCTTAACAAGGTTGGTTTATCTTTATTGGAGATGTCATAAATCATCACCGTTGAAGAACCATTCATCGGACGGGGCATGATTTTCTCAGCAGCCCCCTTCCCTTCCTGGGACCAGCTGTCCCCTATAACAGCAATCTTGTCTTCACCCATAAATAAATGCCGCGGCTGGACGTCATGATCAAATGGGATTGAGGAAACGACTTTCATGTCCCCGGCAGGTACAGCTTTTGTAATGACCAGATTCTGATTCATCACTTGATAAATGTAGGTCCCATCGGTTTTAACGATATCCCCTTCGTCTACACCTTGAACCTGATTGTTCGTTTCGGAGTGGCTGGAACTGGAACTTTCAGCATCACCTGCAGCTTTATCTTCTGCGGATTCTGAAGCTTCCTGCCGAAACAACTGAAATTCCGAATCCTCCCTATTCATCCTTTCTCTCTTTAATATGGTCTGAAAATAGTTTGCAAGCTCTATCTGTGAGGAAAAGGAAGGCAGCTCTTCCGTGACGGTAAATATCAGGTTTGTATCTCCCCCGAATGCAAAGCCCCATTTCGTTTTCACTTCAGGAGAAATCGAAAGGGTGAACTGCCGGGGTTCTCCAGGATAACCTTCGGGTGGCGGATGGATGGTAAGAGTTTTACGATTTTCACTCAGTTCGTATGAAACATCCACCTCATTTCCTTCCGAATCTTTCACCATAACATTCTTGCTATTAATCGTGTCCTTTTTTACCGGATCAGTAAATTGCAGACTCCATTCATTATCCTGCATCACGACCAGACTGCCATCCACACTTCCCTCTGCCATGACGGCAGGTTTCTGCTGGTAAAAGAGAAACAATAAGGCTGCCGCGACCAGCACCACCCCTGCAAGGATCATAAGATACGGCTTTTTCATAGGATTGACCCACCTTTTTATTCTATTTCTCCATTAGACGGTGGTGGTGGAAGAAAGTTACAGTCCATCTGTCTATTTCACCCCCGCAGCAGGATCAGTCCTCGAAAATATTAAACCTAATAAAAAAAACAGACCCCGCTTCCAAGGTCCGTCTCATCAGCGTCAACGCATGCGGCGTGCACCTGCATTGAGTCTGGCATTTCGTATAATTTGATTGATGACTTCAGAGAAGATGAGCCCGATGGCGATTGCGCCCGATATCATGAAAGATTTTGCAGCAAGATTGATTGCTGCGTTATAGTCGTTCTGAACAAAATTCCGCATCGCATCATAAGCAAGTCCACCCGGTACGAGCGGGATAATTCCGGCTACACTGAAAATGATGACAGGCGTTTTATACATCTTGGCAAACACCTGACTGATGACCGCGACGACAAATGAAGCCAGAAGGGTTGCCAGAACGGCATCCATATCATTCAGGTACATGATCATATAAATGATCCAGCCAAGCATCCCGACGATTCCACACTTGAATAATGACTGCCTTGGCGCATTAAAGATGATGCCAAAAGCAGCTGCCGCGATGAAGCTTGTCATTAAATGCTCAAGGATTACCATTTCCAATTCTCCCTTCTGTTTAGATGGATTTGCGTCCCCCTCGTCTACAAGGCAGACGCTTATTAAAGAATCATAAATACAACTGCTATACCGGTGCCGATGGCAAATGCAGTCAGGAATGCCTCTGCTCCTTTGGAAAGCCCTGAGACAAGATGACCGGCCATCAGATCGCGCACCGCGTTTGTGATGAGAAGTCCAGGCACCAGCGGCATGACTGATCCAATGATGATCTTATCCAGTTCCTGTCCGGCTCCGACATAGACGAAACCAAAGGAAAGTATTCCGATGATGAAAGAAGCGAGAAACTCTGCAAAGAATTTGATGGGAACGAACCGATGTAAATAGATGACACTCATATATCCGGCACCCCCGGTAATAAATGCAGGTATGAAATCTTCCCATACCCCCAGAAACATGATGAGAAAACACCCGCTTGCAATGGAAGCAGCGAGGACTTGAACAAGGAACGGGTAGGAGTGATCCTCACCCTCCAATATCTCCAGTTCACTGTATGCTTCCTCAATCGTCAGTTGACCGGAACTGATTTTACGAGATATCCCATTGACCAGCGTCACTTTCTCAAGATCTGTCGAGCGCTCATTAATACGGATCAATTTCGTCTTTGTCGGTTCATCGGTTTCAATAGAAAAGATGATTCCTGTCGGAGTCACATAACTGTGCGACTCCTTTATCCCATAGGAAGCCGCGATCCGCATCATCGTATCCTCCACCCGATACGTCTCTGCACCGCTCTGCAGCATAATTTTACCGGCAAGCAGACAAACCTCCATTATATCGTACCTTCTTATCATTTTTGCTTCCAAAAGAATCTCTCCATACACCTGTCTTTTTTTGAATAGGTATAGTTTATCGGAAAAGCATCCTTATAAGCAATGAGGACTGTGAATTAATTTGGATTAGCGGATGTCTGGCCATTTTCGTGATCGGAAACGATCGATTTACTTGATAAAAAAATGAACCGAACCCCAGAGGGACCGGTTCACTTTCAATGCTATTATGAAGCTTTACGTTCCAGACTATCCACTGACACACCCTGTCTGATCAGACGAGGAGCGGTCGCAAGCAAGAAAATCAGAACAATGGAACACAACAAAGCCGATCCGAGCATCGTCACCCCGTTTGCAAAAAGCGAGAACAGAACTGGGGACATGCCGTCCGGTGCATACTCTTTAAAGAAGATGAAGCCTGCAATGAAATGCCAGAAATAGCGTGCTGCACTTCCGACAACCGTTGCTGCAACTACCCATATATATAGTTTGCGTTTCGTTTCCGCACGCAATGATTGCTGAATGCGGCGGAAAAAGAGACCTGCAAACCCAATGAAAGTGAACGCAATAAAGTATTCGATGATCATTTGAACAGGCGTGACGATCCAGGCGTTGCCAAGTGCAACCTGCAATACCCCCCAAACAAATCCAGCCAACAGACTTGCTTTAAAGCCTCTTCTGAATGCCAGGATGAAGATCGGCACCATCGAGAAGGAAATCGAAATGCTTGGAGAAAGATCGATAGACGGCAGCAAATCAAGAATGATTGCAAAGGCAGCCATTAACGAAGCCTCTATCAACACGACTAGACTTAAAGATTTCATAAAAAAATCTCCCCTTTATTTCCTAAACGAAACCATAAGGGAGAGACAGTAACGATAAACAGGCACAACAGCCTATCCATCGTCCACATTCCTACGCTAGTACTAACTAACAGGTTCGAAGGGTCAGAACAGGCAGTGCCGTTCACTCTCAGCATATCGCTCCCCTTGTGGTCACGTTTATTTAATTTGAATTCAATGAGTATTATACATTAATAGATAAAAGATTAAAAGATTTTGCGGACAGGAAAATGAAGAAATGAAATCAGGGACTTTCATTAAGTGGATCGTGCAGGATGATGACCGGCATTGATTTAGGGGCAACCATGAAACCATAGACTCTGCCGTCTTTATCCTTGTAAGCAACGGAATAATCTCCGAATTGCGGAGAAAACTCCACGTCCTGGTATTTCAGGTCGAGATGGTTGTACTTCAAGCCAACATATAATTTGGTGGCAATCCGCGCTGTCAGGTGCTGAACAATCGTCATCTGATTTGCTGCAATAAATAATAGAAGGGCTGCAATCGTCAAAATCACTTTATTCGCTCTGGACAACCTAAACATGATTCCTCTCCTTCCCCGGAAAAATAAATGTGAATATTGCGTATACTATTTATTATATACCTATTCATTGGGACATGACAAAAGAGCTACTTTTTTTCAGCAGCTCTTTTTCAGAAAGGTTCTATTGAATAGGCATATATCCTACACTCCAGTAGCCATCATCATCTTTGACCATTTGGAAACCCATTTTCCCTTCTCCGCCATTATCGAATCTTACATAACCGTGGATGTCATCCTTTTGAATGAACTCTCCTTCTTCAATTCCTTTATAAGTGTGCAAAACATTCTCCTTTGTATCAGGTGGAAATGACGCCTGCTCTTCTTTCGTCCATCCAATGTATTCAGGACGGTCTGTATACATTTCATAGAGAAGGTCCTGTCTTTTATCAAGCGAAGCCTGAACATAGATTTTAGCAATACTGACCGGGTCCATGTTTTTCAAGTGGGCTTCAGTTGGATCATCAGAGAATACTTGATATACTGCCCTTTCTTCATCGGTCAAGGAGAAGTCGGAGGAAACCGGCTGCTTGGAATCACTTGGTATTTCTGCACTTGAAGGTGGGGAGAACGGCATTAATCCATTAATCTTCCAGCCGTCAACATAGCTTAATGAAATATCGAAAATCTCTGTATCCTTCTCTCCATTTTCAACAGGTACTTCAAAGGTGACATAGGTGTTCCCTTTTGGATCGACAATCTTTACTGCTGCCGCATCCTGCCATAAATAACTTCCTGAAAAATTCTCATCCGGCTGTGCAAGCCGCCCGTCGATTTCTACAAAAGAGTGCATTTCCATTATCTGCTCAGCAACTTCTTTCGTGAATGTTTCCATCAAAAACCCCATGACTTTTTCTTGAGTATCAAAGTCTGCTTCTAAATAACGATATTGTTCATCATTATGTGCGAAGGTCCCGTCCATTTCCCCTCCTCCGCTGTTAACCACTACAGAATAATGGGCAAATGCCCGTCCCAGCAGCTGTACGGCCGATTCCTCATTCAGCTCTGCCTGCGGTGCTGCTTTATCCTCCGGCACAGGTTCCACTGTCTCTGGCTGCTCCTGCACACCTCGGCTGCTCAATGATCGATCATCATCACTCATAAGATATTCAATGGCAAAATAACCACCGATCAATACAAGCAAAATCGTTACAACATTCGGGACCCATCCCCTGAATGATCGTTTGTCTTTCATTTTCTCCTGAAACAGCTTATTTTTCAGTTCATCTTTATATGCTTTCCTTCCATTGAGTCCGGGTCTGTTTTTTAAGGGCTGAAGAAATTGATCATCTGATTTTCCGCTCATGTATAACCCCTCCTTCACCTAAGCTGCCTAGCTGTTCTTTCAATAATTTAACCGCTCGATGATAAGCCACTTTCACTTTTGATTCTTTCCAATTCAAAATGTCAGCCGTTTCTTTGACGGAATACTCTTTCAGTCCCCTCAGGATGACAACATTTCTGTAATCCGGCTTTAACGTAAAGAGTGCCCTTTGTATCACCTCCCACTCTTCTTTCCCTTCAATGAGTTGTTGAGGATTGCCCTCCTCGCTTCTCATTACATCTGCTATTGTTTCAGGAAGTAAGGATATCCATTTCCGTTTCCGGTAGTGATCGATCGCAGTCCTTTTCGCTATGGAAATGATCCATGTTTTAACGGAAGATTTATGATTAAAAAGAGGGTAGCTTTTAAACACTCTGATGAATGCTTCCTGCGTCAGATCCTCTGCTTCGTTTTGGCTGTTCGTGAAAAACAATAGATACTGATAGACGTCTTGAAAGTACTTTTCATAAAGCAGTTCTAATTGACCCGGGTCTTCTCTCAATGCCTTCCCCCCTTTTACTGTATATATTAGTCGATTCCATGGTGAAATTGGTTTCATTTTCCTTATTTTTTATTTTTCAGCACAAAAATAGAGCCGCCTGTAAGGAAGCCCCTTGGTACATAATGATTCCATCCTGTTTCAACCCTTTAAACAAATGTTTAACTTCATCAACCCTTGCTGCATCAGGCTTCCAGAATCTTAAACAAACGTTTGTTTAAGATTCGAACATAGTTGCCAGCCTGGACAGACCATGGTTTAATTCATCAATCGGAACGAATCGTGCTTTTCTCAACATTTCCTTTCCTTCAATAAATACAATCAGCACGGGCACCGTAAAGATCGAGTACTCTCCGGCGATTTCAGGTATTGCCTCTGCATCGGCATGAATGGACACAATCCCGGGGTATCCCTTCAACACCTCTTCAACCTGCGGCAATAAAGCATGACAAACCGAACAATTTGGTCTTGAGATATATAAAAGGACCATTCTTTCGGTTTCTACAGTGTATTTAATGGATTCCAAAGTATGAAATTCTTTCATTTCTCTGCCCTTCCTTTCCTGCATGAACTGATTATCGTTATGTATTCCCTTTTTGCCATTCATAAATCCTGTTTTAGCCGGCAATGTTTAGTATCAACATAAGCCGGGAAAAGAAAGATTGTAGTACAAAAGATATTGGAGGAGATTCATATGAAACCGACTGTTAAAGAATTCTATAATGATAATGAATTAATTTCAGAAGTGGAAAAATTATCTTCTCAAGGTATAGACAAAAAGAATCTTTATGTATTATCGCACGATGATGACCGCACGGAACGAGTAGCCGATAATGCAAATGCAAATGAAATCGGTGCGAAGGAAACGGGCATCGGTACGGCACTGGGAAACATGATTCTCAGCAAAGGCGACGAATTGCGCAATCAATTACAGGAGATGGGCTTTTCTAAAGAGGAAGCCGATCAGTACGAGGAAAAGCTGGATGAAGGCAAAATATTATTACTGGTTCAGAACTAGTATTTAGCAAAAGCTGCGAAGTTGAATCAAACAGATATAAAGGATGATCCGAATCACCGGGTCACCCTTTTTTATTTTCAAAAATATAGACCACTCCATTATGCGGTCTCTTAAATGACGGGCCGGAAAATCCGCGCCTGATCAATGCCTTCCTCATAAACATCATCACCCCGCCGTGTCCGACAATCAACACGTCCTCACCTTCTGAAATGACTCTATCTGCGATTATGTCTATTTTCTCCAGCACCTCCCGCTTACTTCCAGACTGAGATGGATGATTGAACCACCATGCCAGCCGGATGGCAAGTAAATGAATGAACAAAGGAATTCTCATTGGGGGTGGAAAGAGCGGTGACAGCGGAATTTCCCTTAATTCATCCAGAAAGAAAATGTCACCATCGTACACTCTTTGCGCAGTCACTCGAGCTCTCTGCATACTGCTGGAATAACACGCTTTCCATTCAATGCCGCCAAGGTCGACCTCGTTTTCCTCCACATCAGAAGCTTCATACTCTTCTACCCATTGCATTAATTCCTCAGAGGACACGATCGAATTCGGATAGCCTCTCTTCACTTTAAAATGACGGACAAGTCCAATTTTCATAGCTTACTCCTTTAGGTCTGTTAATAGGTTATCTATGTACATTCTATAGTTTTCCAGGTTTTTCCTTTGTTTTAGGAAATGGACCGTGGATTGATTTCATAGTAGATTGCCGCTGACAGTTTAGAATCTTTCTTTCAATTTGGACACTAAATAAGAGGCATGCACCTCAACCCATGCATGCCTCTTGAAAATTCCAACTCCTATCCCAAAGAAACATCCAGAATCATCATGACCACGAAGCCGGCCATCAGACCAAGGGTTGCAAGGTCTGTACTTCCGGAGGATTGTGATTCGGGTATGAGTTCTTCAACGACGACAAAAATCATTGCTCCCGCAGCGAATGCAAGCGCATATGGCAGGATCGGCTGAACCAGGATGACGGCTGCTGCTCCTGCGACGGCTGCAATCGGCTCCACGATTGCGGAGATCTGACCGTAATTGAATGCCCTTGCCTTTGACATCCCTTCTCCCCGAAGCGGAACGGACAGTGCCGCTCCTTCAGGCATATTCTGAATGCCGATTCCGATCGCAAGACCCACTGCCCCGGCGACCGTCGCATCTCCAATACCCAAAGCTGCTGCTCCGAAGGCTACGCCGATCGCCAGTCCTTCAGGAATATTGTGTAGGGTGATGGCCAAAAAGAGCAATGTGGATTTTTTAAACTTTGTCGGAGGCCCTTCCGCTTTATCCTGGGCATTACCAAGATGAAGATGGGGAACGACAAAGTCCAAGAGCCGGATAAACAAGCCGCCAAGCAAAAAGCCGATTGCGGGGGCAAGCCATGGAATCTGTCCGTTCTGCTCACTGAACTCGATCGACGGTGCCAGCAGTGACCAGAACGACGCCGCAATCATCACTCCTGCCGCGAACCCGAGCATCATGTTCATCGTATGCTTCTCAATTTTTGTAAAAAAGAAAACCGTTGCGGCACCAAGCGCAGTCAATCCCCATGTCAAAGTCCCGCCTAACAGCGCCTGGACAGTCGGATTCAATGCTGTAAACCAATCCATCATACACCCACTCCTCCCATCATTTTTCTTATACGTCTATATTGCACTCGGGAAACTTTCTTTGTCAAAGGAAATGTTTAAGCGCAAACCCAAATGCCTGCTCTTCTATATATATGACATCCGCCCAATATTGTGCCTATTACCTTTCTCTAACTTCAAAGAAAAAGAGCTAAGCACCCTGATCAGCATGCTCAGCTCTTTTACCCAATTCCTCTAATCTTTAAATGAACATTTCCAAACAGTGAAATTCACAATCAAAAGAAGGACTAAATAAACATAAACTCCATAATCAAACTTCAATGATAAGACATGTACACCGAGAAATGCCCCGATGATAATATAAAACGGCAGCACCTTCCATCCATCACTTTGCTTCACTCCATCAAAACTTTCTGAGAAAGGCAGGCCATCACTTAATAATTTATAGCAAACGACTGTATAAATGAACGCACTGATAAGCACAATGATAAGCCCGGGAAGTACTTTCATGCCAAAAATGAAAATGAAGCATACTGCCATCACCAAATATAATGGAATGAATAGTTTAGCAAGAAATGCTTTCAGGGTGCCTTTATGAATCGGGGCTTGCTCTTCGACAGGTGCAACCTTATAAATCCAAGATCCTTTATATTTCCCTGAATACCCAAGTTGCATGACGACTGTCGGGATGACGATCAAACTCGCATAAATGGACAAGTACACCATGCTTGAAGAAAGACCTTCAAACGAAGTCAACGTCATATGGTTGAAGATAAAGATAAACGGCAGGATGATGGCAAATCCAAGGCCGGGATAGACTTTCAATTTGAACTCCCGCTCATTTTTCATCATGTAATGGGCAAATTGGTAAAATGCGCGTTCTTCCCTGCTGTAGCACATAAGTTTCATGAGACTTTTCCCAATCACATTGGACTTCCTGCTTTTCTTTCCCCCATGCGTATTGAGTTTCTGCAGATTCCTCTCAAAGGATGGAAGGATCTTGATGTAGACTCCCAACGCTGCAAACGGAAAAAGAACCGCCATCAACGAGAACAGAATGATCAAAGGACTGCCCCCGCCGTTCAATCCCCATTCAAACAGAGAACCAAACCACATCGGAGGAAAAAAGATCTGCCACCACTCTGCTGTGAAGGTTACCTGCAGATCGACAAATTCAAATGACCTCGCTACTACTTGATAGCCTATCGCCAGCCCAATCGAAAGGCCGATTTGCACATAATTGATAATATCCTTTAATCTTTCCCCGTCAAAATATTTTAAAATAAGGTAATAGAGTAAAGCGGTGAAGACGATAATCAAGATGTCGGTTAATATGATTCCCGCAAGGAACAGCAGGAAAAACCCAACTCCCTGATTGATTAATGCCACAATCAATGGAATGACCGTCATGGCCCCGGTCAAGAAAAACAGGTAGACACAGACGTGGATGGTCTTCGCCAGACTGATTGTCTTTTTCTCCACCGGCTTAGTAAATAAGATGGTATTGTCCCGGATGTCCAATATGACTACCGAGAAATCCGAGATCATCGACGTCATGATGATGAACATGATGACAGCGAATGCAATGCTCATTTGAAAGATATAATTCTCTCCCATTAAAACGAAAGGAATGATGAACAGACCGAAGAGAGCATAGATCCACAGTGATTTGATGAACCGATTTTCGTCTTTGGATTCCTTAACCTTTTTCCCCTGTTGTTGAAATACAGTCGGTACCCTGCGCTGATCCATCATGAATTTCACCTGCAGGATTCTGCGGAGAGCAGGATAGTCGAAGCCCATTTTCACAAAGATCACCCGAAACCAATCCAGAAACAGAAGTGTACGAAATCCCTTCATCCCTTACACCCCTTGAACAACCGACACAATCTGCTGCGCCGTTTCTTTATGCTTATCAAATCCGGTCAATTGATTGAAGATTTCTTCAAGCGTCCCCTCAGTGTTCGTATTCTTCAATTCTTCGAAACTGCCATCCGCGACAATCAAACCATTATGCAATAGAATGATCCGGTTACTGATCTTTTCAACGACATCCATGATGTGGGATGAATAGAAAATGGTCTTTCCCTGAGCCGCCAATTGCGCGAGCAGTTCTTTGAAAATCATCACTGAATTCGCGTCCAGCCCGTTGATGGGTTCGTCAAAAAAGAGAATGTCAGGGTTGTGAAGCAAACTTGATATGATAAGTATCTTCTGCTTCATCCCTTTGGAATAGGATGCTATTCGAGATTGATAAACTTCGGTCAAACCAAATAGCTCCACTAATTTCTCTGCCTTTTCCCCCGCAGTTTCTGCTTCAAGCCCGTACAGTTCCCCGATGAACGTCAAATATTCTTCGGCTGTCAGGTTGTCATACAGGTCAGCCATTTCCGGTACATATCCGATTCTCTTTTTATAAACTGCAGACTGGCCGGAAATATCCTCCCCAAAAAGACGCACCTCTCCGGCATATCCCTCTTCCAGCCCAAGAATGATCTTCACCGTCGTGCTCTTCCCTGCACCGTTTGGCCCTATATATCCAATAATCTGCCCCTTATGGATTTCCAGATCCACACCTTTCAATACTTCCTTGACCCCAAAACTCTTCCTAAGCCCTCTAATCGATAAAATCGGCTCCATGATGTCCCCTCTTTTCTATGTATTTATTCATCATGCTAACATAAATTCCCTTATTTGGAATATACACCTTGCTGCACTATTGGACGACTGCCATGCAACAAAGGATTTGGAATGCGAGTTTTGGTTAAATCAATTGGTCACACATTATTCACTAACATGGAGCTCAACATTCAAAAAATCTTTGATAATGAATTATTCTTAGTCTTAATCGTTCCAGCTGTTGATTGGAGTGGAAGACGAAGACTCCTGCGGGAGAAGTGGCCAATGTGAGACTTGTCCAGTTACAGGGCTTAGAGGCAAATGTCATAAGTCAACTCGTCCAAGAAGGCAAAGAACGCCTTCGTGGCCGTTTCGCCTTATGCCAAAGCCTCTGAGCAAAGCCCTTCCGCTTTTCTTCCCACAGGAGCGCAGCGACGAGGAGGCTCACGGGTCACCCGCGGAAAGCGAAGTCTTCCACGGAAATCATCGGCGGTGATAAAAGAACTTTCAAAAATATTTTATAAAACTCTTCTAAAATGGAAGAACATGTTATATACTTTAACTGTATTAAGACACATAGTACACTGTATACAGTTGGGAGGGTGGATATGTTTGAACTTGATTTAAGAAGTCGGAAGCCCATTTACGAACAGTTAGTGGAAAAACTGAAAGAACTGATGATCAATGAAGTGCTGAAACCGGATGAGCAATTGCCATCGGTACGTACATTGGCTCAGCAGCTGACAATAAATCCAAACACGATCCAGAAAGCATATAGAGAACTTGAATCTCAAGGTTATATTTATTCAGTGAAAGGAAGAGGTAGCTTTGTCAATCCTTCAAGTCACATTCAAAACGCGGAGAAAATCATGAAAGTGAAAGAAGAACTCACAAGACTTTTATCAGAAGCTCTTTATTTAGGGATAACCGTTGAAGACTTAAAAGAAATGATCGCCGATATCGAGGCATCAGTCGGGGGGAATCAAGCCGATGATTGAGATAAAAGGGGTCAGTAAAGCATTTGACAGAACAGAAATCATTCATAATATTTCATTTTCCATAGAAAAAGGATCCATCTACGGCCTGCTCGGTTCAAATGGCGCAGGAAAGACCACGTTGCTGCGTACAATAGCCGGGATTTTAAAGGCCGATCAAGGAGAGATTACCCTTGAAGGTCAGCCAATTTTCGAAACCGAAAGCAGTAAAGAGAAAGTCGTCTTCCTTCCCGATCAGCCATTCTTCTTCACCCACTACACGCTGAAACAGATGGCACAATTTTATCAAAACACTTACAGCCGCTGGGACGGGGAATACTACCATCAACTGACGGCACTGTTTGAAATCGATCCGGATAAAAAGCTTCATAAATACTCAAAAGGAGTTCAGCGCCAAGCATCCTTTATTCTTGCACTGTCTGCGAAGCCTGATGTACTTGTACTGGATGAACCAATCGATGGACTCGATCCCGTTGTACGGAAGAAATTAAAGAATAGATTGATTTCAGAAGTGGCCGAAAGGGAAATGACGATTCTAATTTCCTCCCACAACCTGAGAGAAGTTGAAGATATCTGCGATCACATCGCCATCCTTCATCAAGGCAGGTTCCTCCTGGAAAAAGAACTGGATGATTTGAAGTCAGGTATCCATAAGATTCAACTCGCCTTTAAAGATTCCGTGCCAGAGGAGCTGTTCAACAATCTTGATATCCTGCACAAAGAAGCACGAGGCAGTGTACTACTGTGCATCGTTCGTGGAGACGATGGGGAAATCAACCGGAAGATTCGTTCTTATCATCCAGTCATCTTTGATTTACTTCCACTTACATTAGAAGAAATTTTTATATATGAAATGGGGGATGTTGGGTATGCCATCCAAAACATCTTGGATCAATAAAGAACTTATAACCCAAAGCATTCGGAGTGTAGGCTGGCTGGGTATCGTTTACTTCATCGGTCTCCTGTTTGCAATTCCGATTGATATATTGGGTAAACTGACAAATCCTAATATTATTTATTACAACAATCTTTATGAAAATCTGTTTAAGATTCAATACCCTATTCAAATGGGGTTGTTGTTTTTCATACCGGTACTGCTTGCCGTATTTCTATTCCGCTATTTACATGTTAAACAGTCTGCCGATTTCATCCACAGCCTGCCAATTAAGCGGAATCAGATTTTCCAGCACACATTGCTTACGGGACTTGGCATCCTGTTGATCCCGATTTTACTTAACACTCTTTTCCTGCTGGTACTCTATTGGATTACAGAACTAAATCTTTACATTGATGCCGCAGATATCTTTGTCTGGTCCGGAATCACGATGTTAATGGCCATCCTGTTCTTCTTAACCGGAACATTCATTGCGATGATCACCGGCCTATCTGCTGTACAGGGGGTCCTGACCTATATCTTCCTGTTATTGCCTGCAGGAATGTTCTTATTGGTTACTTTCAGCTTGAAGCAGCTCCTGTTCGGATTCCCGACGGATTATTACTACACTATCAAAATTGAAGAGTATTCACCAATCGTCAAAGCGGCCATGCTTGAAAACAAGTTAATTTCAGGGTGGGATGCGTTAATTTATGCAGTATTAACCGTTCTTTTCTACGTCTTGGCTCTACTACTCTATAAGAACAGAAAAATAGAAACAGCGTCACAGCCTATTACATTCAAGCTGCTTCAGCCCATATTTAAATACAGCATGACCTTCTGTGCCATGCTGGTCGGCGGAATGTACTTCATTGAAGTTCAGGGTCAGGGCAATTGGATGTGGTTCGGATATGCCGTCGGGGCACTGATCGGCTATTATGTTGCTGAAATGATTTTACAAAAGCATTGGAGAGTATTTCACCATTGGAAAGGTTACGTTGTATACCTCCTTGCGATCGGTGCAGCTGCACTTCTGTTTCAATTTGATCTCTTCCAATATGAAAAGAAAGTGCCGGAAGCAGGCAAGATCGAGGAAGCATATGTCGGATACAGTTATTATGACATATTTAACAGTGACCGTGATTCCATGGTGAGCATTGAGGATGGTTTCATCCCCGAGATCAAGCGTGATCCGATGCTGAAAGAAGAAGCTTCGATCAAAGCTGTCCGTGAACTCCACAAAGCCATCATTAAAAAAGGAGAAACGTCAACTGGATACGACAGAATGCCTGCTTTCTTTTACTATAAATTAGAAGACGGCAGCACGCTGGTCAGAAGCTATGAAGTCGATCAACGTGAACTTGAACAGTACTACTCGGTTTTATACGAAACCCGGGAGTACAAAGAAGCGACGAACGACATTTTCCAAATCGATGAACAGAAAATCGATAAGTTGACGCTTCACCAGGAATACACTGCTGGTAAAACTGTCACCATTGTCGAACCCGGTGAAATCAAAGAAGCAATCGGCATCTTAAAGCAAGAAATTTACAATGAGACTTTCGAGGACCAAAACAGACTGAGTACATTTTCTGTAGAACTTCTGTTATCCAACAACCAGCGAACAGGCATCAGCATCCGCAATACGTATGATGATTTCGAACAATGGCTTCGCGATAAAGGATACCTGGAGAAAATCAAGGTCACAGCCGATGACATCGAATGGATCTACGTAATCGATAAAAAAGAACATACACGCGAGTTGATGAAAGCAAATTACCCTGGCGACATCTTCCCTAAATTGAAGGAACAGGGTACGGGGCTTGAGATAACTGAAAAAGAAAAGCTGAATGACATGCTGGAAAACCTCAGCTACGACAGACCTGAAAACCCTTATCTTGTCGGAATCAAATACAAAGGGCAACCGCATGTCGATGTAAACGGACTAACCGAAGAAGACGCCCCTTCCTTTGTCAAAAATGCCTTTGAATAATTTGAACAGAAAGAATCGAGGTGATATTAATGGATACCAAACTGATACACATTCAATCTCCGACTTTCGAAGAGGTTTATCTTCAATTTCACAGATTGATTTACCATATTGCCTATAAATTGACGAAGGATGCTCATCTTTCTGAAGATATCGTGCAGGAAACTTTCCTGAAAGCCTACCGAAAGTGGGATACGCTGATCGATTTCAGAAAGATCCAGGGTTGGCTTTCATCGATCGCCAACCGGACAGCCATTGATTTTATACGTAAGGAATCAAAACGCAAAGAAGATCTTGTAGACGATCAGGACTCCTGTGATACTGCATTTATCGCAAGCTCCTCAAGAATGGTAGAAGCCGAAGTAGACTATCTCTTCCTGGAGGAGGATATTCAGCAAAGGATCGGCTTACTCCCTGCATCACAGCAGGAAGTCCTGCGATTAAAAGCGATCCAGGGACTAAGCGATCAGGAAATCGCTCAGAAACTCGACCTCAACCCTTCCACGGTGAAGACTCGTTATCACCGCGCGAGAAAGCAGTTACATGTATTAATGAATAAATCAGCTTAATGATTTGTTGCCCGGAGTGACGGCTGCTCCGGGTTTTTTACCGTAACCGACTTTTGGAAATTGGGTCGTGTTTGAACCTGAGTGTACCGTTTTGGTGATTAGAAACATTCTTAAAAGATCATAAATTTCTGTGGTTGGATCATATTTCATCACCGCCTCTCAAAAGCCATTAACATACACACTTCATACATGCTCCAATTGATCTATTACCACGAAAGTTAATATTTTCATCAAAAAAGCTGATTCAACAAGGACATTTCCCCTTGCGAATCAGCTTTTTTTACTAACAATCAGTACGAAGTCCGAGTCCTCTTAGCACCGGCCTTCATCATGTATTCATCCTGCAGAAGCTCGACTTCATACAGCGTAATCGGATCGAAATACCGTTCCGGATGTTCTTTCATTTTTTTCAACGTTTCTTCTTCTGCAGCAACCTCTGTTTCGGTTTCTTTGATAGTGAGTTCAAGCTGATTGAATGGTTCTGCAAAGAAGGATTTAACGTCTTGATCCAGTGATTTCTCAAACAAGTCGAATTGAACGAAGAATTTGTTTACAACGGATGCGGTCGTTTCGGAATAATCCTCGTTTTCCACATAACGTTTGTATTGAGTATGGAGCATGTTCTTGTTCTGAGGGATTCCTCCAAACAGTTTACCCGCACTTTTCAACAGGAATTGACCGGGTTTGAAACGGAGAAGAATATTTTCCTTATCGATCACCGCTCTCGTTCCCATCCTGTTTACGTCCCTTCTCCAGTCATCGATCACCTGGAAGTCGCACTCCAGGACCACTCGATCCTTGCCGAACAGGTCATTGAATGTCTGGCTCATTTCATTTAAATAATCCTGGCCATCCTGAAGACCAATTCTTGAAGACTGCAGCCAGTTCTCCAGGGTAGCCACGTAACGAGGCATAAGATCTTCCTGGATATATGTCTGGATCCTGGCGTTCATGGCCTCATTCAATTCAGTGTGAATCTGTCTGAAGTCGCTCTCTTCCGTAATCAGATCTGAGCAGCCGCTCAATATCTCAGGGATTTTCCTGGAGATTTCCTTTTTGATTTCTTCTTTCTTTTTACGGTATGAATCTTTAATCTCATTTGTCTTGTCGTTTTGCATGTCCACCAAGTAGTTTTGGAAGCCGTTCAAGCGGACAAGAATATCTTTATTTTTCTCGATTATATCCTTCAAGTCGTGTTCCTGATTCTTCCGCTGAGCGAATAGATCCTTCAGCGTTTTCCGCACCAGGTAGAATAGCTTTATCCTGCGCTGTTCCTTCAATGCTCCTGGATTCATCAAGTACTGCTCTTTCAAGAAAGCTTCGACATCCCGCTGCTGCAGGTGGACCGCTTCCAGCGATGAATATGGAAGGACTTCAGCATCCGGGAACCATTCCCTCGCCATTGCGCGGACTGATTCGATGATCTCCTCTGAACGGGCGGCATGGTCGATCTTATCCATTTTGTTCAGGAGGAAATGAACGTTTACAGGCTGACCGATCTCCGTCAGCGTTCTCAGTGTCTGACGGTCTTCGGCATTGAAGGGTGCATCGGCATTCAGGACATAAAGCAGACCGTCAGCAGCAGGATAGAAGGAAGCGAGGTCTTCAAGCCCCCTGTTGTTTGCCTGGACATCGATCAAAGCACTCCCGTTTTTCTTAAGGAATTCAGAAGGCAGTTTGTATTCAACAAACGCTTCCCTTTCCATCAGTTCTTCGAAATCTGCAATACTTTCTACTTTCTCTGATCCGCGGTCATGAATCTCCGTCACCTCTGCTTGATCACGGTGATATCTGTATACAACGGTTGAATGTTCCGCCTCTCCCACGCTTTCCCCCAGTACGGATTGCACAAAGGAAGATTTGCCGCTGGATTCACTGCCTGCAACGACAAGATACTGCTGGCTCGTGTCGAGGAGCTGCTCTGCAATCCATTTCGATTTATAAGAGACCCCTGCTTCATTTCTTTCGGACCAGTCGATAATTTTATTTAAAAGAAGAATGGTCTTCTCCATCTTAAATGAAGGATAATCACCTTGAAGCAGCAGGCTTTCCGCCTCTTCCACGACGATTGGATCAATCGAGTAGGAGAACACATCATTCCAAGACAGCACGGCTGCGGAAGCAAGAAGAGGCTGCTCCTGTTTGCTGATCTTCAGCCAGTTTGTCATCAGGTCGGGCATGATGCCTTCAATTTCTTTCACAAGATACCCTTTCTCAAGGAAATGAACATATGCGTGCTGGAACTGGAATGAAATCTCCTCCCATCGTTCACCCGGCTCTGGTTCCACATATTCAAAGATCGTGTTTACAGTAGACATCCATTCAATGTGGGCCGCAGGAACATCCCTGTACGATTTCCATAAGCTCTGAACAATCTCCCGGAATAGCTGCCGGTTCTTTTCATAAACCGTAATCAGTACATCGTAAAAATAGTTCGGTGTGAAAGCCGACGTACAGCCCATTTCGGAATACTCCAACAGCGCCCGGAACCAAGTCTCCTCCCCTGTCCGGATCGACTCATTCACAGCCAGCCCGACAGCATTCTTCCAATCCTGCTGTTCTTCATAGAAGGACTTTGCCAACTGTGAAACAAGCGGGTAGTCGGGATCAATATTCAACGCTTTCTCGATGATCCTGTATGCTGACTTCAGCTTATTTCTCTCTATGTAAAGATGGAACAGCTGAAGTGAGACCTCCATCGTCAGCACCGGGCTTTCCGTTGAGATGGCTGTGTATACATCTTCCGCCGAAGAAAGCATGCCCAATGCATAATAGGAGTCTGCAATATTTTTTTTCGCCCATGGTTCAAGCTCATTTAAAATGCTTTCCCACTTATAAATAGCAGCTTCGTAATCTTTACTGTGAAAATACACTTCGCCCTGCGCATAGCGGATATACGTTAAGTCATACGGTTCATTCTGCTGTTCCTCCACAAAAGCAGCACCAAGTACTTCAATAGGATGAAGGGTTGATTCTTTTTCTATTAAAAAAGTTTCATAAAACGACTTCTCCATCAATAATTTTTCTTCTATCATAATGTCCTCCGTTATATGTGAATCCTTTTTGGAAAGGACTCACAGACTAGTCTATGGCTATCATTCTATCAGAATTTCGACAGGATAAAATTTCATTTCGTTTTCATTTACTAATTGATGCTTTATTCCGTGATCCCTTAGACTCACTTCCATTACATAAGAAAGGACTATCCATTACCAAAAGGCTATTGCCTTCAATAAAATAGATAGTCCTAAATATTTACCACCTTTTTTGCAGGTGTAAACTATATCGTTGAAATGTTTTTTTATGCTTGTCGGGCCTGACCAAGCTGTCTCCGCTTTTGTTTCTTCCAGCTCCGACGCCTAGTCCCTCGAGTCATAAGTCAATCCGCCATAAAAGGCAAAGTACGCCTTTTTTGCCGGCTCGCCTTATGCTTGTCGGGCCTGACCAAGCCGTCTCCGCTTTTGTTTCTTACGCCCTTCCAGTATCGCCACTACGAATGCGAGGAGCAGGAAGAGGCTTGAGATTTGGAACATGATTCCGATTTCTACGAACTGGGCGAGTACACCGAATACTAGGCCGCTCAATCCGATACCGAGGTCAATGGACGAGAAGAACATCCCGTTTGCCACTCCCCGGCGGTTATCAGGTGTCGTCGACAATGTCCACGACTGAAGTGTCGGAATGAGTGAGCCGAATCCCACGCCGAAGAGAATGCCTGAAATGATGATTAGTGCATCGGAATGCGCGAACGATAATACCCACATTCCCACAAATGTGATCATGATGCAGAACAGGACCAGTCCCTTGGGGCCGCGTTCATCAAACCACTTTCCTGCAATCGGTCTTGACAGGGAAGCCATGATCGCATTGAACAAGTAAAATAAGAAGATATGCTGTATTCCGCGTTCTTCACCAAAAATCACAATGAACGTTACAATCGATCCATAGCCGAATGTGACCATAATGGTAATGAAAGCAGGGAACCAGCTTGATTTTTCCACCAGGGAACCCATGTATGAGAACTTCAGGTCTTCTTTATTAGTCTCTTTCACGATTTTAGGCGTCTGATAATGAACCAACGCCAGCAGGATGATGGCAATGGCCCCGAGGACACTCGAAGTGATGATCAGATTCGTGAATGTAGTGACTTGGAATAAGTAGATTCCGAGACTCGGGGCGATGATCATTCCGATTGTGATCGATAATCCGTAATAGCCCATACCTTCACCGAGACGGGATTTCGGTACGACATCGACTGCCGCTGTACCATTGACAGTTGTCGACCATCCCCATGCCAGTCCGTGCACAAACCGGAACAGCAAAAAGATCACGACTATGGAAGACAATGGATAGATCACTGTGATAAGGAGCAGTAAAACGACACCGATGATGACCAGGGGTTTCCGGTCCTTATACTCCAGCATAAAACCGATGAACGGCCTGCTTAATACCGCTCCTATTGAAAATAAAGTAGTGACCAGGCCAATTTCCAATCCTGACGCACCAAGCGATTTGATATATGGAGGCAATGTCGGAATCAGCATTTGAAACGACATAAATACAAAAAGATTTCCCACCATTAACATGATAAAAGACCTTGTCCATAGAGGCTCTTTTATTTTCGTCACAGGAAATCCTCCTTTCTGTTATTCATCTATTCACAGGAATCACCCATTTTAAGATGCTTCCAATTTATTTCGAATTACTAAATAATAGCACATTCCGGTGAAAAGATATACGATTTCACCTCAAAGATTCCTGCTATTTTCTTACAACCTCCCCCTTCACTCTCCTATCCCCATTTCAGGTTTCAGCATCCCTTTGCCAGCCCTATGTGCCCCGTTCATGAAGACATTTATACAGTACAATCCTCCTGAACACTTTCACTTGGACAGCACCTGCGTTGAAAAGTTCTGAATTTATACTATAATAGACAACACCACCAAAAGTTCTGAAAATTGTACACACTGCCAATATTGAATTTTTATAGATTTATATAAATAAATATACAATTAATATGAGGAGGGAACATCTTGAATTACTCTTTATATCCTTTAGGGGACAGCGCAGTCGTCATTCAATTGGGAGATGCGATTGAAATAGACACTCACGAAAAAGTAAAGAATGTGACTGCCTTTTTTGAAAACAACCCGCAAAGCTGGCTCATCGAAACGATTCCTGCATTTACGACTGTCACACTTTTTTATGACCCGATGGAAATTTTACAGATAAGAAAAGACGGGCTCCCTTACAAGGTAGTATGTTCCATCCTGAAAGAATTGCTTTCGGGTGAATTGGAGGGAAATCCCGCTCCCGCAAGGGTCATGGAAATCCCGGTATGCTACGGGGGGAAATATGGTCCGGATTTAGAAGAAGTGGCGGACGCCCGCGGAATTACAATGGAAGAAGTCATTTCTAAGCATACGGCCGGGGACTATCTTGTTTATATGATCGGCTTTGCCCCGGGCTTTCCTTATGTAGGAGGTTTGGATCCGGATTTAGCTACTCCGAGAAGAAAATCACCACGCTTGAAAATTCCGGCCGGATCAGTAGGAATCGCGGGAGATCAGACAGGCGTTTATCCGATTGAATCACCTGGAGGCTGGCAGCTGATCGGACGCACTCCCCTTTCCTTATTCCGGCCAGCCGACGATACTCCAAGCCTTCTTCAGACAGGGGACCGGATTAAGTTCGTTCCCATCTCCGAAGAAGAATTTATAGAAATGGAGGGAAATGCATGATTAAAGTTAGTAAACCCGGCCTCCTTTCTACTGTACAGGATCTCGGAAGATACGGCTTTCAAAAATTCGGCGTCATCGTCAGCGGCAGTATGGACCCTATAGCCCATCGAATTTCCAACTGGCTTGTTGGGAATGATGAAAATGAAGCAGTCATTGAAATGACTTTGACCGGACCGGTTCTTGAGTTTCAAGAAAACTGTTTGATTTCCATTTGCGGAGGCGACCTCTCTCCATCCATCGGCGGGGACCCCGTTCCTCTGTGGCGTTCCATTCTTGTGAAAAAAGGCAGCATCTTAAAGTTTGGAGGCTGCAAAAGCGGGACCCGTGCCTATCTTGCCATAGCGGGCGGCATCGATGTGCCCTCCGTCATGAAGAGCCGGTCTACCTATTTACGTGCTGGAATCGGCGGATTTGAAGGACGGAATTTAAATGCAGGTGATACCCTTGAAGCAAGTCCGCTACGGCAGAATTCCAAAGATATAATGGACTATTTGATTCCTTATTTGGAGGATAAGACTTTTACAGAAATCGACTGGTCGATTTCTTCTGAATTCATTGCCATCCACAGGTCCCGAAAAGTTGTCAGAGTGATTGAGGGGCCGGAACACAATCTCTTTACGGAAAAAAGCCGGCAAGCGTTTTTCGGAGATCCCTTCAAGGTATCTCCGCAATCTGATCGAATGGGGTATCGATTACAAGGGCCGCAGCTCTCACTGAAACAAGCTACTGATATGATCTCAGAAGCAGTGACATTCGGAACCATACAGGTGCCTTCGGACGGCAACCCCATCATTCTATTGGCAGACAGGCAAACGACCGGGGGATATCCGCGCATCGGTCAAGTCGCTTCTGTCGACCTCCCCCTGATCGCCCAGACGAAACCGGGTGAGGAACTTTCCTTTACTGCCATCACTCATAAGGAGGCTCAGAAGCTTTTGATAGACAGGGAAAAACAGCTGCGCCATCTCAAACAAGGGATTGCATTGAAACTCAGATAAACCAACACTAGAATCAACAGCAAAGGAGATATATACATGAAGAAATCAAATGTAAGCGTATTGCTTGGCCGCTTTCCTTATGGCCACCTCTGCAATCGGACCGGGTTTCCTGACTCAGACTACGGTCTTTACAGAGCAGCTGGCTGCAAGCTTCGGATTCGTCATCCTCATATCGATCATCATTGATATCGGTGCACAGTTAAACATTTGGAGGATCATCGCCATATCTGAAAAAAGGGCACAGGACATCGCCAACGATATCCTGCCCGGGCTGGGATACTTCCTGGCGATATTGATCGTCGCCGGCGGTCTTGCCTTCAATATCGGAAACATCGCAGGAGCCGGCCTCGGAACGAACGTATTATTCGGGATATCCCCGAAGATGGGGGCATTATTCAGCGGACTTGTAGCCGTCGGGATCTTCCTCGTCAAAGAGGCTGGCAGGCTCATGGACAAGTTCGCACAAATACTGGGCTTCTTGATGATCATCCTCACGTTATACGTGATGTTCACCTCGAACCCGCCGATTGGAGAAGCCGTCTCAAAGACATTCATACCGGATACGATTGACTTCATGGCCATCATCACACTTGTAGGGGGAACGGTCGGCGGCTACATCACCTTTGCCGGCGGACACCGTCTATTGGAAGCAGGCATAAAAGGAAAAGAAGCCCTTCCCCAAATCACGAGGAGCTCTGTATCTGCCATCGGAATCGCTTCGCTCATGCGGATCTTTTTATTCCTGGCTTCACTTGGAATCGTGGCACAGGGCCTGCAGATCGACCCTTCCAATCCGCCGGCATCGGTCTTCAATCTCGCTGCCGGAAACATCGGCTACAAAATGTTCGGAATCGTCATGTGGTCCGCTGCCGTCACATCCGTTGTCGGAGCAGCCTACACATCCGTTTCCTTCATTCGCACATTCAGCCCTCTATTGGAGAAATACCATAAATGGCTGATAATCGGGTTCATCGTCATATCAACCGTGGTATTTGTATCCATTGGAAAACCTGTCGCCGTCATGATCATGGTCGGCGCCCTGAACGGATTGATCCTGCCGATCGCTCTCGGCGTCATGCTGCTTGCCGCACACAAGAAAAAAATCGTCGGGGACTATAAACACCCGATTTGGATGACTGTATTCGGACTGCTCATCGTGGCAGCGATGTCTTATATGGGTGTTTATACAATGATCAATGAATTACCAAAGCTGTTTAGTTAAGCAAGGGTTATGCAGAGACCTCAGACTCTTTCAGGGAGTTTGGGGTTTTTTGATTTGGTTGGTTGGGGTTATGTAGCGCCGGGTAGCTGGAGGGTAGTGCTGGCGGGGCTCTTGGCCCAGCAGGGGGGTTCCGTGTGGCAGTCGACTTACTTGTGGTGTACCTGGTACAGGACCGGCTGCTTGTACCTGGTACACATAAACGAACGGTGCCAGGCACAAATCAGCTGTTTTGTGCCTGGCACCGGGACGGACAGTCCAATTAAAAAATCGCGGGACGGGCCTTTACCATGGTAACGGCCCGTCCGCGATCTTTTGTTTTCCTTCGATTAGAGGACGTTTTTAACCCTGCCCACTTGCCCGTCTTCCAGCCTCACCTTGATGCCGTGAGGGTGGTTCGCTGAGTTTGTGAGGATGTCTTTTACAACTCCACTGGTCAGTTTCCCCGTGCGCTGGTCTTTTTTCAGTACGATTTCAACTTGAAGTCCTGGTTTGATATTTGCTCGTTGTTGACCGTTCATATGATTTCTCCTGACTTGGATATAGTGTGTATTTGGATATTGGTTTGTATTGATACTCTATTTAGTTTTCCTGTAAAAGGGTGTTTGCCTGGGCTAGCGATATTTCGACATGTAGCTCAATTAATCCATAACCGGCTCTTAATAAATGAGAATGTGGCTCAATTAATCGATTTCGCAGCGCAATTAATTTGAAACTGGCTCAATTATCCTGAAACCGGCACGATTCCCCGGTCGATCTACTGTCGATCCTTTTTCTATCAGTCAATTCCCGGTCGACCCTTTCCTTTCAAGACGATAAGTGTCCCAATCTTCACTAATTCCATTGAATTCTGAATGGAATTTCTGCTTTCACACTGAAAATCAGCTTAATTCAATTGATTTTAATAGAATGGGACGCTGCAAACTTTAATCCAGCAGCTCTCCCATCCTATCCATATCAAAACGGTCTCAATCCTCATCCTTCACATCCGGATCGTCCGGAATCGGCTCGCTGAGGTATTCGGCCAGTTGTTTCTTCGCTGTTTCCATTTGCTCGAGGTGCTGGTTGAATTGTTCGCGATAGATTAAATACTGGTCGCCGTCATGGACCGCCCTGATTTTATTTTCGTGGATCAGCACTTCGATATATGATTCGGGCAGGGATAGGTATTCTGCTGTTTCTGCTATTGTGAGATACATGTCTTTCGCCTCGACTGTGATTATTTACTTTTATTATTTCCACTATTATATCATAGTGGAATCATCTTTCACGGCTCCTCTTACTTAAACGTTTTCTTGCCTGAATATATCATGCAGACGGAGATCCGATTCTGAATTGACGATGGCATTCTCTTTATGTTTTTCATAGACGGGAGTAAAGGCGAACAGTGTGGAGAGTTCTTTGGGCAAGGTACGATAGGGGGCATTGATCGTCTGGAATTGTAACGTGATCTCGCTTTTAGCAGCCATTTGAAATCCCCAGTCACCAAACGAGGGAATGATGGTGTGGTATTGTTTGGTATGAAATCCTGCTTGTTCAAGGGTCAAACCGATGCTCCAGAACACGGTTGGTGTTGCATCCAAAGCGTTTGATTGACATACGAGGATCCCGTCGTCACTCAAACAGCTGTAGAACTTCTCAAATAATTCCTTAGCGTATAGGCTTGCCAGGAGTTCGTTTGTCGGGTCAGGAAAATCAATGATCATCACATCATAAACTTTCTTATTCTTTTCTATGAATAGTTTGGCATCCTCGATATGAGCCGTCACTCTTTTATCAAAAAACGCCTGTTCGTTTAATTCTGCAAGGACAGGGACCTGTTTGGCAAGCTCCACTACCTTGCCATCGATATCCACTAAATCAACTTCCTTGACGCTTGAATACTTCAGGATTTCGCGCAGGGCAAGTCCATCTCCACCGCCCAGAACCAATACTGACTGAGTGGCTTTCCCAAGTGCGAAAGGCACATGGACAAACGCTTCGTGGTAGATCCTTTCATCCAATGAGCTGAATTGCAGCTGTTCATTTAAATATAACCTGATATCCCTGGCACTTATGACCTGTATGTCCTGAAACTTGCTTTTTCCTTTATAAAGCCTGTCGTGGCCCCCTGCCAATAATTCCTTCAGACCGGCACGGTCCCAGTCATCCCCGTAGGTATCCTGTTCTCTCATCTTATGAGGTTCATCATGCTGTTTTCCCAATGAGTCTCACTTCCCTGTTATTATTTTCGTCTCTTATTCCAGTTTATTTTCAGAGCCGCTTAGGAGTTCTCCCATTTCAGTTACTTGAGAAAAAATAAGGTGCAAGCCTATCAATATAACGGGTATATACCCTTGAGGATAAACGCCATGCCAATTAAAAGATGGAATTTCAAAATATTATAGCCATTTTTCAGGCAAAAGGGATGACTTGTACATATTCTGAAGTAAACACTTAAAGAAAGGAGCAGTCACTTGGAATACAGTACATTCGGAAGACATATCATTGCAGATCTATGGGGAGTCGATTTCGCAAAGCTCAATGATGTTGCATATCTCAAGGAACATGTGTATGAAGCTGCCAAGGTGAGCGGTGCAACGGTTCTCTCCATTGACTCTCATCGGTTCGATCCTCACGGAGTCACGATTTTCGCCGTTCTTTCAGAAAGCCACCTTTCCATTCATACGTATCCGGAAAAGGGATTTGCCGCTCTTGACGGATATACATGCGGCCATACGGTGGACCCTTTAAAATCCATCCAGTATTTGTTATCTGTCTTGAAGCCTGACAAAGTGAATTCATTAAAAGTCACCAGAGGACAGGATCGATTAAATGTGAGCAGGCTGTCACTCCTTGAAGATTGATCGTCTGCCATTCAGAATTCCTCCTCTTCCCTCAATTCAAAGTCACTCACTGCTGAAGCATAAAAAATACAGAGAAGCCCGTGGGCCTCTCTGCATGATTAAACCAATTCGATTTTCGCAACTGCCTCGCAGTGCATCGTTTGCGGAAACATATCCACCGGCTGGATTTCTTTTGTTTTGTAGCCGCCGTCTTCGAGAATCCGGAGATCCCGGGCAAGGGTTGCAGGGTTGCAGGACACATACACCACCCTCTTCGGCTTCATGGAAAGAATCGTGTTGAGAAGCGCTTCATCGCAGCCTTTCCTCGGCGGATCGACCACAAGTACATCTGCGCTGATCCCATCTTCATACCAACCGGGGATGACGACTTCAGCGGGACCGGTTTTAAATTCAACGTTGGTCATATGATTGAGTGCGGCATTCTGCTTGGCGTCCGCGATCGCCTGCGGAACGATTTCAACCCCGTACACCTTCTTGGCTTTCCGAGCAAGGAAAAGAGAAATCGTACCAATTCCGCAATAGGCATCGATTACGGTTTCTTCTCCTTTTAAATCGGCATACTCCAATGCTTTTTCGTACAGTACCTTTGTTTGTTCAGGGTTCACCTGATAGAAGGAGCGTGCGGAAATCGCGAACTTCACGTCTCCGATCCTATCGTGAATGACTTCCTCACCCCATAGAACATGTGTCGTGTCACCCATGATCACATTTGTTTTTTTGCCGTTCACATTATGGACGATGGATTTCAATCCTTCGATGTTCGCAACGAGTTCATCAATGATTTCTTTTTTGTGAGGCAGCTCCAGTGTTCTTGTCACCAGGACAACCATGACTTCACCTGTTGTATACGCGGTTCTGGTCATGATATGGCGGAGCGTCCCTTTATGTTTCTTTTCATCGTAAGGACGGATTCCCTGCTTTTCGCAGATATTTTTTACATGCTGGATCACTTCATCATTTTTTTCATATTGAATGATGCATTTATCCATGTCGATGATTTCATGACTTCTTTTCTGATAGAAGCCCGCAACAAAGCGCCCGTCCTTTTCACCGACCGGTACCTGTGCTTTATTTCGATATCTCCAAGGCTCTTCCATTCCGAGCACTTCATGGATCGTCACGGCTTGGAGCTTACCGATTCGCTGCATCACATCGCGCACATTCTTCTCTTTTGCCAGCAGCTGGCCTTCGTAAGTCATGTGCTGAATCTGGCAGCCTCCACATTCCCTGTAGATCGGGCAAGGCGGCTCCTGGCGATGGTGGCTTTCCTTCGTACGTTCCACCATCCGGCCGAAGCCGTAGCCTTTACCCGGTTTTACAACCTTTACCCTGCCTTCTTCCCCTGGAAGGGCATCGGGAACGAACAAGGGATAGCCGTCCACCTTTGTCACACCGTTACCGTCATGCGTTAAATCCTCAAAATATGCGTCATCTATATAATCATTCTTTTGAACAGGTGTTTTTTTACTCATAACGATCTTCCTTTTCTGCTTCCTAATTAAGACTCTACTGATTGTACCATACAAGGATGAACATGTTGAAATCCAGCTTCAAAACAGAAAACACCGGACACATTCCGTCTCCGATGCAGTTCTGCGTTATTCACTTTCCAGCTGATGTGCTAAATCATTCTCACGGATGGCCCTGATCCCGGCATTTAAATAATGCTGGAAATCATCAGTTTCTTCGCTGCCGCTTTCGGATAAGGCTTCCAGTATACAGACAAAGTTATCGATTAGATGATCGGATTTCATGCCTCTGCTGATCAACACATTGTTCAGCCATAGTGCATAGTCGATAAAAACCTTTTCATCGCCTGCAGCAGCCGTGGTCTGGAGGTAATTAAAATGATGGACATTGTCCTCGTAACATTTCTGCTTTCCCATCTCCCCGAAGCGTTCCTCGAGTTCCGGATAGCGCTCATACAGTCTCATTACCGCGCTTTCAATGACCGGTTTATATTTATTTTCCATCAGTAAGCCACCACCTTATACTTATCAATCGACGGGATGATTGATGCGAGTTCCTGGTCAGGATACTTTTTTTCAAGATCATGGATCCGCTTGTAATCCTCGCTTTGAACCCACTTCATGAAATGATCTTTCGTATCCCATTCCATATGCACGGTGATTTCCCCCTGCTTCTTTTCATTTTGCAGCAGCAGGAATCGCTGAAACCCTTCTGCTTCATCTACGAGCCCGGAACGTGAATGATAGATCGAGATGACTTCATCCGCCTTCTCATCAGGGACGACGAATGTTGAATGAACGATATACATGAAATCCACTCCTCCATCGACTTGTGCTTCCGACTTTCTTTTCCCCACTTTAACACAAGGACAGGCTCTGGGAAACAATCCTTCATGACTATTTCTGGAAGTCTTATGTTATCACTTGAAAAGAATCGAAGAGAGTTGCTAGTATAGAAAGATATTTTAAGAGAGACTAACTGAGCATCCTGTCAAAACTTACCTCGTTTCAAGAGTCGTACAAAAAATAGGGAATGCTGTACCTCATTCTTTCTTAAATTAATCTTAAAATAAGAACTATAAAAAGAAGGTAGATCATATGGAACCAGACATCTTAGTAAACCTGATCCTGGTAGGCAACGTATTTCTCGGTGTGCTTTTTACGTTGAAATCACGCCGCTGGTGGCTCCCTTATATTCTGATGGGGATCACCTTTTTAACTTTGACTATTGGATTCGGGCTGTCACTTGTATTGAACAAACAATCGATTCTGTCTTATTTGTTTGTATTTGTCGTTGGTCAGCTGATTTGGGCATTTGTCTTTGTGATCATCGCACATGTTCTTTCGTTCATTGTCAGAAAGGTGCCCTTCCGTCATAAACAGCAGATCGGCTGGGGGTTTCTTATCGGATTCCCATTGTCATTTTTAGTGTTTTTACTAATTCATTAAAAATATAAAAAGGAATGCCTGTTAAAATGGCATTCCTTTTTACGTTATAGCGCCTTATCTTCGGGACGTATCTTATCCACGGGGACAAATACATGAAGGTGGCGGTACAGGTTTTCAAATTCGGCAGGCAGGACGCCTCCCAGTTCGCCGTCCACGTTCAGCTGCACTTTTTCTTTGGCGTGAATCTTGATTCGGTTCGCTTGGGTGTAGATGACGTTCGGGTCCTTCACATGCTCTCCGCGTACGGCAAGTGTGGCGATGCGAATGAATTCAGCAAGATTTGTTTTCTTGAGAATCAAGAGAGAGAATAAGCCGTCGTTGATGGACGCATCCGGTGCGAGTTTCTCAAAGCCGCCGACCGAATTGGTAAGTCCGATCAAGAATAGCATCGCTTCACCTTCAAATAGTTTTCCGTCATATTCGATCGATACATCTGTCGGTTTGATGGAAGGCAGCATTTCAATCCCTTTCAGATAATAAGCAAGCTGGCCCATCATGGTCTTGAGTTTGCTCGGTACTTCGTATGTTAATTCCGTGATTCGGCCGCCACCCGCGATATTGATGAAATAGCGCTCATTCATGCGGCCGATGTCAACCGGTATGGATTCACCTTTTGTGATGACATCGATAGCCTGTCCGATATCTCTTGGTATGTGAAGTGCCCGCGCGAAGTCATTGGTCGTTCCCATCGGTACGATTCCCAGCTTCGGACGGTAGTCCTGTTCCGCCAAACCGTTCACAACTTCATTCAGCGTGCCGTCACCGCCTGCAGCAACAACAATATCATATTTACGCTCGACAGCGATTCGCGCCGCTTCTGTAGCGTCACCCTCACAGATAGTGGCGTGAACGGACGTTTCGAACCCTGCTTGTTCAAGTTTAATTAATACCTCGGCAAGATGCTTTTTGAAGAGCTCCCGGCCTGAAGTAGGATTGTAAATGATTCTTGCGCGTTTCATACCCCATCATCCTAATCTTTAGTTTAAATTCCCTGATCTCGGAGTTATGTTGTAATTCCATCTTTTAACATCATATTAAAATCAGACTGAACTTGCAATATTACGTAAGGTCCTTCTTTCATACATGCACATAGTGCCCTGGTTTCACCAATAAGCATCTACCGCTCAATATCATAACTCTTTTCATGAAAAAAATCTAATAAAATTACAGGCATTTCTAGAAGGTTTTATGACTTTTGCAGAAACCGTTCTTTCTTTTCATAAATATTCCACATGCTGCGTAATAATAAGAGAATTTAAATATCGTGTATGGGAGGTCATTTATGAGCGTATTGATACTGATCCACGTGCTTTCCGCCATTGTCGGAATCGGACCGACGTTCTTCGCCCACCTTTTGACGAAACCGAATAAGAATGTAGGGGAATTGCGCATTGCGATGAACTACATGAGGTTATTAGAATTCTTCCCAAAAATAGGCGGAAGTATTGCAGTTTTGACAGGGATTGCCCTGTTCCTGGTGGGAGAATACGGACCGTTCACTCAACTATGGCTTCTTGGTTCTCTCATTCTCTATATACTCATCCAAATCATCGTGATCGGCTTTATCACTCCTCCTGCAAAGAAGGTGAACGAATGGCTTGATCAGCCGGAAAACCTCGAGCTTACCGGCGCTCCTCCTGAAGAAATTCAAACCGCACTCGTAAGTATTTATCGACGATTCTATCTTGCTTCATCGCTCGGACTGCTTCTCTTTATCTTTATGATTCTTAAACCATGATTAGAGTAGTTCTTAAGGAGTGAAATTTGATACATTTCATGAGGCACCGCCCAAATCCATAGTGACGTTGGACGCCATACTCCATAACAAAAAAAGCCGCCAGGGAATGAACGAATCATTCAAGGCGGCTTATGAAAACAGTTTTATATTACGGTGTTCAAGAAATTGCAAGGAATCTTGAAGAGAGCTTGAGTCGAAGTGATAGACCTCCTGGATCATTTCTCTCCATTTGTCGAGGTCTCTCATTTGATATTCCCGGATATTGCGGTACGTCATGACCTTAAGCGTATGATTGCGGAGGAAGTAGCATTGATTCCCTTGAAAACGCACAGCTGTAATCCGTCTCATTGTGATGTTATCATCTGTATCAAGATAAGACGCTTCTATGTCCTTTATGAGATCTCCTTCCTCAAGGGGCACCCACTCGATCACTTTCTTCACGAATGATTTACCATTTGAACGGCGGTCCACCTCGAACTCAAACTGGTCACGCTGAGTAAAGATGATCTCTTCCCCGAACCCGTGAAGAAGATGTTTATGTCTGGCCTCGAGTTCTACCGGTTTCATGATGGGAGATCCGTATCCTACGTCGACGTATAGTTTTTTACCGCCGATGTTAATCATCAGCCCAAGATGCCCCGGGTTCACCCTTACATACCGGCAATCAAAGCCCAATTCCTTCAAGAGCCTTCCGAAGTTGATATTCAGGGTAAAGCATGTACCTCCCCAGCCTTTTGTATACAGATGATCTGTGAAATCTGCAAGCGAAGGGACATAGGAGCCCCCTTTTGAAAAATAATAAAATTTACTGAAGGTTTCATATGGAATCCGAATAAGATGCTGTTGAATCAATCGTTGTAAATAATTCATGGTAGGCTGCTCGATCTCCATGTTCAAGTAGTTTACGTATTTCTCTACAGCGTTCATTCAATCACTCTTTCTACTCCAAGCTATGTATATTATGATAATCCCGCAAGAATCGAGATTCAACCCAAGATTACAATGGCATTCTGCATCTCTTACTCTTTCCCCTATCATAAACCAAATCCCTCCCAAAACACGTTACGTTTTCATGTCAACTTCACATCCGCTTTAGCACAGTGAGGGACTGGACATTATCTGAGTAAAAGACTGTCCTTAACTCTGCTAAAAGGCAAGAAAAAAAGGCCGATCAAAGTGATGGCCCGGGAATAGGTCGGTGATTTAGTTTTTGACTCCAGCTGCGATGCGTTTTACATTCGTTTCTGCTGTTTTGGTCAGGTCTGGAGTAAATCCGTTTTTCATTCGCTCGTTTTCTTCTTTGAAGTAGGCTTGTACCTCTTCATCGAATTCGATTTCAATAAGATCACAAATATCCGTAATACGAAGAGCGATCATTATAGAAACAAGGTGAGCAACCGTTAATGATTTCTTCTTAAAATTCACTAATTCATTAATCGTAGCTACCCGTAAACCTGTCAAGCGATGCAAATCACCTTGTGTCAATCCTCTTTCACGGAGGATCTCTCCCAATTTAATGTGAATTTTATGGGGAAATTTATCCAGTGATTCTATGACAATCGTATTTGTTTTTTGGTGAATCATGATGCTTCAACTCCTCATCCTATACCATAGTACCGTGAATTACGTCATTCGTGAACCGGGAAAAAGTTCCAATCTAAAGGGCATTTTTTACCATCCCTTTTTTAATGGCCGTTTTCTTTGTTTCTTGAACACCGCAATCCACTATCGTTTACATAGACAAGGAAACTACACGATTGAATTTAAGCAATCAGCTGACAAATGCCCTTTAAAAAAAGCCGGAAGTCTAAAACCTCCTCGGCTTCCTTGAAACGTCACATCAATACTTTCTGTACCAGGGTTGTTTTAAGGCTTTCATACACTTCACTCCAGATGTTCTTGTCTTTTGTATATTGAGAGGTTAAGCGTTCTAACATTTCTTTTTGTTTATCCGGAAATTTCTCATGATCCTTCGGCGGTAATTTCGCTCTCTCATCATCGACGATCTTTTTCACCATTGGCGCCCTTGGGCCCCATACGGTCTTCTCTTCTCCATTTTCGTCAATGAAGATAAAGATCGGAATCGCTCTGGAAGTGCCGTTTGTGAGATATTGATCCATCAGCTCGAGATTGTCATCACGGAGAACCATTTTCACTTCAATATCAGCCTCTTCAGCGACTTTCAGCAGGATCGGGATGTTTAACATCGCATCTCCGCACCAATCTTCTGTAAGGACGATCACACGTAAAGATTCATCAGCAAGCGAAGCCAGTACTTCTTTATCCACCCGGGGAACCGTAAATTTATTTAAGATGGACAGTGTATTTTCTTTATGAGTCTTCATATATTCTAAATATTGACTTGGTGTCATTCCTTTGTCAAACCAGTCTTGCAAAGTCATGCTTACTCCTCCTTGAGTGCGTGTCTGAAAAAATGAAATTTGTTATCTCTCTATATCTTATTCATGTTCACTTCATTCCACAAGTATTATCCTTTTTCATTTCCTCATAAAATTCAATTGTGTGATTATGCCTGTAGGAATATAATATAAGAAAGCAGACCACCTGACAGTGCCGGGAGCCTCGCAGTCCGGTCCCAAACAGGTTGGATCATCACTCGCATTCCTTCAGTTTATACAGCTAACAAAAAAAGGAATAGCCATAACGGCTATTCATAAGTAGAATCCAGTGGGGGAATAGATTGTTCTTAACATAACCGTCCTATGCAAATATGCGCATCATACAGAATAACGAAAAGTATACTCTCACAAAAAAAGCTGACTCAAAAGTCAGTTTAATCCTCTCCATTTTGGTTAATGTATATGGTTATAGGATTATTTTTCAATTGAACCATCTTCAAAATGTGTGGAACTCTCTATTATCTGTGCCATTTTTTTGTAGTAGTAGTTCAGCTCGATTACACTTTCTGCCTCCTTCAGTCTTTTCATATAGTGATTTGCTTTCTCGTAATCTTCAGGCGGCAGTTCAACCTTGATTCTTTTTTTCTTCCACTTTGCCAACAGGTTTCACCTCATTGTGATTTGAAGATCCTCCCTTAGAGGTCAATTCGAGCTGATATTGTGATAGCTCTTGGATATAGGATGCTTTCGTGGTAGCCAGGTTTTGTTCAATTTTTCGGGTAATGACGGAACTTCCTCCGATTCCTGATAATAAACTAATGTAGATCGCATACCACATCGGGATCGTCTCTATGACTGGAAGTACAGAGAGATAACCTGCCAGAACGCCTATGATGATATCCTTTGTTGAGCCAAAAAGGTAGTGCTTCTCACCTTGGTCATCGACGAACTTCCTTGGAAAGGTGAAATGACCATTTTTGAAAATCAGAATATGTCCTAAGCCCCCGATACCGCCCATCAACATTGGCAACAAGATCACTTCAATTAAGGACATTCTATCCACCCTCTGGAATCATTTACTATTATTATACATTATTTACAGAATATTCAGAATAGATAATTGGACACATATTTGTCCACCAAAGGAGAGCCAAAATGAGAAAAATTGTGATGAAAGTCTCGTCTGTCGACAAACTTCGATTTCAAAACTATATGATGCAGCTAAAAGGTGCTGAATCAAAAGCGGAAGCCGAAACGTATTATCGGTTGGCAAAAAAGATATTGGAAAAAAGCAAAAAACAGGCTTAAAGGGTCTGCGTAAAATGCTGCATTCAGTTCTGCCGGCGTTTAGTTAGCAGGTCCATTTCATCCGTTTTTACGGATCTGACTTTATTTGTCTATGTATATCAGCCAGCGCGATCCGAAACTTTACCCATCAATTCCGTCAGTGGATGAAACTGAATATAAGTTGCGCATACCAAGTATTTTGTACTTGGTTTTTATTTTTGCTTTAGTTTTCATGGCCGGTGCTTCGATTGGGTGGCGGGATTTATTTAGAATGATTCTTGTAAGATCATATATTTTGAAAATGGATCATAAATTCTGAGAATGGATCGTACTTTTTCAAAACGGATCATATATCCTGAGATTGGATCATAACTCTCCAAAATGGATCAAAAACGATGATAAACAAGGAATTAGCCCCCCTGCTAAGATAAGAAACACGGTATCGATTTCTTTCTGCAGCCGCTTTTGTGAAATTTGATGCAATATAGTGAGTAATACGCGGAAAATTTGAAGTTGAACCGGCAATTTCCCTTTATACCGGGAACATCCGGCATTCCCGCCAGTTTCGCATCCCCTCTTCCCCATAAAAAAAGGAAGAGCCGAAGCCCTCCCATTTTTATTCTAACATTGGATTAATAAACACCCACTGCATCAAATGCAGCATTTACACTTGCCACTTCTGCGCTTCCAGAACCGTAGAGATCAGTCGCTGACTGAATCGCCGCTGAGCGAAGCTGGCTGAATGTTGAAGACGGAGTCAGATATTGAGTCAATGCACGATAGTAGATGTCCCCAACTTTGTCTGTTCCGATACCGGTCACCTTCACACCGTAGTGGGTACCTCCCTGGCTCAATAAATAAGCCGCTTTGTTTCCGATACCGCTGTTGATATGGACACCGCCGTTATCTCCTGTACCCGTGTATCTGACTGAATAGTGGTCCGGATCATTATACTTCGTTGGATCTGACATGGAACGCAGTGCATCGCCGCCTTGTCCTGGTGTGTAGATGTCTTCGCCGATCTCCCAATCTGGATTATTTCCAGTATGGTACTCAAGGAGAGTTCCAAATACATCCGACATCGATTCATTGATTGCACCTGACTCGTTTTGATAGATCAGGTCAGCCGTTGTATCTGTCACGGCATGAGTCAATTCATGCGCTACAACATCCAGTCCTCCGGATAATGGAGCGAATGTCGACCCGTCACCATCACCATATACCATTTGCTGCCCGTTCCAGAACGCGTTGTTATAGCTTCTTCCATAGTGAACGGTAGACTTTAAAGCTCCACCATTGCCATCATAGCTGTTGCGGTTATGAGTATCTAAATAATAATCGTATGTTTGTCCTGCATAATAATGAGCGTCCACTGCCGCTGCATCGTAGCTTGAGTTGAATTGATTGTCCGCATCTGACCAAAGCGATCCAGGCAGTCGCTGACGGTTACTCGCATCAAACGTAAAGACCCCGTCTCCTCTGGTATTATCCTGTAAATAGTAAGTAGAAGATGATAGATACGTATTCAGAGTTTTCGTATCACCGAGTACCCCTGTCCCTGAACCGACCGTGTCAGAGCCCGTCTCCCCCGGTCCGCCAGGTTTTCCGCCCTTTCCGTTAGCGTCATGGATTTCATTCACCTTATCTAAGATTTCTCCGCTCTCAGCGTCTATGAAGTAATTCCAATTACCAGGCTTTGGATCTAGGAAATTGTAGTTTACTAGATAAGCCTGATGGGCATTTCCATCTATTACATACACGACTGATTTGGATTTAGGCGCATATTCATACGCTGGCTCGCTGCCAATTTCGGCAATTAAATCCTTTTCCCCCGCTGCTGCTGCATCTTGTTTCGAAATGTTTTTCGCTGCTTTAAGAGATTGCTTGTCTGCAAGATTTGGAACCGGTGCACCGGATACCGCCGTCAATACTCCGTCATTGTTTACATGAGCCGTCATTACGGCACCGTACACCGGAGTTCCTTTATACATTTGCTGAACGCGCAGATATGTAAACCCTAGTTCATCTTTCTTTTTTTCTAGTACTTTGAAAGACTGAGACACATCTCCCTTGAATTTAAATACGTCTTGTTTTTGTGCGAGATAATTCATCACGATTTTTTCAGGTGCAATAGCTGAAGGCTTTGTCAGCTTTCCTGAAATAAATTGTGGAGCCCCGATCTTTTCATTGAAATTTATTTTCTGGCTTAAATCAGAAGCACCCAATGCCTCTGAGGAGAACACAGGGCTCATCATCAACCCTGCAGTTAAACTTAAAGCTACGACTTTTTTCTTCAATTACAACACCTCTTTTTTGGAATTTTCTAACTTTTAAAACTGTAGACATACTATAGTACAAGCCTGATTGTCTAGAATGAGGCAATTGACCCAAATAGTCTCTTATTCAACCCCGTGTCTCTACACCTACAAAAAAAGCAAGAAAATCATCCGTTTCAGGAAAACTTGAACTAAAAAGAGGCCGACAACTGCATCCTTTCATAACTTCCATTAAACCCCATAACAAAAAGCCCGTCCTTTCACCACTTTAAAGCAGTGAGGGACGGGCCTTCGAACTCAAGTTTCAGGTTTTAACGTTTCTGGATTTCCTGTTGTAATAGTTTGTTAACGAGCGGCGGGTTTGCCTGCCCTTTTGTCGCTTTCATGATCTGTCCGACCAGGAAGCCGATCGCACGGTCTTTACCGTTTTTGAAATCATCAATCGATTGTGGATTGTTATCCAGGGTTTCAGTTACGATCTTCAGAAGAGCTCCTTCGTCAGAAATTTGAACCAGACCTTTATCTTTTACGATCTGCTCAGGGTTTCCGCCGTTTTCAACAAGCTCTTTGAATACCTTCTTCGCAATCTTTGAAGAAATCGTACCTTTTTCAATCAGTCCGATCATACCGGCAAGACCTGCAGGTGTCAATTTACTATCGTGAAGCTCTTTTTGCTGAGCATTCAGATAGGCTGAAACTTCACCCATCAGCCAGTTTGATGCGAGCTTCGCGTCTGCACCTTCGCTGACCGTTTCTTCGAAGAAATCGGACATTTCTTTCGTTAACGTCAGAACCATCGCATCATATGCAGGAAGTCCAAGCTCCTCGATGTAACGTTTCTTACGTGCATCCGGCAGCTCAGGAATTTCTGAACGTATACGGTCCATCCACTCTTGATCGATGTGCAGGTGCAACAAATCAGGTTCAGGGAAATAACGATAATCGTCTGATCCCTCTTTTACACGCATCAGGATCGTTTTACCTGTCGATTCATCGAAACGGAGTGTTTCCTGTTGAATCAGTCCTCCGGATAGTAGAACCTTTTCCTGACGGACGATTTCATACTCCAATCCTTTTTTGACAAAGTTGAAGGAGTTCAGGTTCTTAAGCTCAGCTTTAGTACCAAACTGTTCCTGACCGATTGGACGAAGAGATATATTTGCATCGCAGCGAAGGGACCCTTCTTCCATCTTACAGTCGGAAACGCCTGTGTATTGAATGATGGATTTCAGTTTTTCAAGATACGCATATGCTTCTTCAGGTGTACGGATGTCCGGCTCAGAAACGATTTCAATCAAAGGAGTACCTTGACGATTGTAGTCGACAAGGGAATAACCGTCGCCAGAGTGAGTCAGCTTACCGGCGTCTTCCTCAAGGTGAAGGCGGGTAATGCCGATGCGTTTCTTCTCGCCGTTCACTTCGATCTCGATCCAGCCGTTTTCACCGATCGGTTTATCAAATTGAGAGATTTGGTATGCCTTCGGATTATCCGGATAGAAATAGTTCTTACGGTCAAATTTCGTATCCTCCGCGATTTGACAATTCAATGCCATTGCAGCTTTCATCCCGAACTCAATGGCACGTTTGTTCACCACTGGAAGTACACCGGGATATCCAAGGTCGATTACGTTCGTATTCGAGTTCGGCTCAGCTCCGAAATGATTCGGTGCCGGCGAGAACATCTTACTGTCCGTCTTTAATTCTACGTGGACTTCAAGTCCGATTACTGGTTCAAAGTTCATTGATTTCACCCCTTACAGTTGTGGTCTTTTTGTATGGAAGTCTGTAGCCTGTTCAAATGCATGAGCTACGCGATAGATTGTACTTTCGTCAAAGTGCTTTCCGATGATCTGCAGTCCAAGCGGCAGTCCGTTTGAAGAGAAACCGTTAGGAACAGAAATCCCCGGCACACCCGCAAGGTTAACCGGAATCGTCAGGATATCATTTGCGTACATCGTAAGCGGATCATCAATCTTTTCTCCGATTTTAAACGAAGGAGTCGGTGTCGTTGGTCCAATGATGACATCATACTTCTCAAATACATCTTCAAAGTCTTTCTTGATCAATGTACGTGCCTGCTGTGCTTTCTTATAGTAAGCATCATAGTAACCGGAGCTGAGTGCAAACGTACCAAGCATGATACGGCGCTTCACTTCGTCACCGAAGCCTTCCGCACGCGTCTTTTTATAAAGATCAAGAAGGTTATCCGCATTCGGCGTGCGGTAACCGTAGCGGACTCCGTCAAAGCGGGCCAGGTTTGCTGAAGCTTCAGATGAAGCCAGCAGGTAGTAAGTCGCTACGCCATATTTAGAGTGTGGAAGGGACACTTCTTCCCAAGTAGCGCCAAGGCTTTCCAATACTTTTAATGATGCAAGGACTGATTGGCGTGCCTCTTCCCCGACACCTTCACCAAGGTATTCTTTCGGAACGGCAATTTTCAACCCTTTAATATCCCCCGTCAATGCTTCCGCATAGTTAGGCACTTCAACGTTTGCCGAAGTGGAATCATTTGGGTCCAAGCCGGCGATTGCCTGCAATAGATACGCATTGTCTTCAACATTGCGTGTAATCGGTCCGATCTGGTCAAGTGAAGATGCAAATGCCACAAGACCGAAACGGGAAACGCGGCCATATGTCGGTTTCAATCCTACAGTACCTGTGAAGGCAGCCGGCTGACGGATAGATCCACCTGTATCCGATCCAAGCGAGAATGGAACTTCACCTGCTGCAACCGCTGCTGCAGAACCACCTGAAGATCCGCCCGGAACCGTTTCAAGATTCCAGGGATTGCTTGTTTTTTGATAACCTGAGTTTTCGGTGGAGGAACCCATCGCAAACTCATCCATATTCAGTTTTCCGATTGTAATGGTATCGGCACTATGTAATTTATTGATAACTGTTGCATCATAGATTGGATTGAAATTCTCAAGGATTTTACTTGCACACGTCGTACGAAGACCTTTTGTGACGATGTTGTCCTTGATTCCGATCGGCATTCCAAAAAGAAGACCTTTCGACTCATCCGTCCCAAGCTTCGCATCCATATCTTTCGCTTTCGCACGTGCATTTTCTTCATCTAATGTGAGGAATGCCTTTACTTTATCCTCAACAGCATCGATACGCTTGTATGATTCGTCCACTAGATCTGAAACAGAAACTTCTTTCGTATGTAAAAGCTCATGAAGCTCTGATAATTTATGATCAAATAATGACATGAGTGACCCTCCTTAGTCCAAAATCGATGGAACGCGTACTTGTCCATCCTGTTTGTCTGGTGCGTTCTTTAACACTTCTTCACGCGGAAGCCCTTCTACCGGCTTATCTTCACGCATTACATTCTTCATATCAAGCACGTGGCTAGTCGCTTCGACATTCTCTGTATCTAATTCATTCAGCTGCTCGGCAAATCCGATGATCGCATCCAATTGACTTGTAAACTTCTTCGCTTCGTCCTCTGTGATGGCTAGTCGTGCAAGGTGGGCAACATGCTTCACCTGATCTTCTGAAATTCTAGACATCCTCTTCACCTCCATAAAGTTTCGAACACTTGCAATACTATTGATAATACCAAAAATCGCGGTGTTAAAGCAATAGGCGAGGACTGGATGAAGGGGATTGTGCAACGTTAACCGGTATATGTACTGACTTCAACAAATGAAGCAAACTTATTTCCAAATCCGAAACAAAGAAGTTGCCACCTTCAACTAATTTCTATACCTTTAAAGTAGATAATAATAGAAAGGGTTTTCCATATGCGTGCGTTCCTCACAACATTTTTACTCGGTCTTGCAGGAGGAGGACTATTCACTCTGCTGCACGTCCCTCTGTCTTGGATGCTCGGTTCGATGGTATTCGTATTCGGCTTTCAAAAGTGGTCCCGACTCGATTTGCAATGGCCGCCTCTTCTGAGGGATCTCGGCCTGGTGATAGTCGGCTATGCCATCGGACAGTCGTTCAGTATGAAGACGCTCGTTGAAATCGGAACCCAGCTTCCTTCTATGCTCACCATGACCGTTGCTGTGATTGTCATTTCTGCAATACTCGCGTATCTGACAACAAAGTTAACAGGGATCAATCTCCAATCGACCATCACCGGCAGCATTCCGGGAGGGCTTTCCCAGATGGTGGTGCTTGGGGAAGAAATGAAGAATGTCGATCTCACCGTGGTGACCATCCTCCAAGTGGTCCGCCTGCTGTCCGTCATTTTCGTTGTTCCTTTTTTAGTGTTCAGTCCGCTGCTCGCAGATGACGGAACGGGTGCTTCTGCAGCGGGGACAGATGACCCTTCCTTTTTACATTGGAGTTTCATCCTTTTTTTAGCGGCAGCTGTCTTATCCGCCTTTGCTGCAAAAAAAATACACCTCCCCACCGCCTCCATGCTCGGACCGATCATAGTGGTGGGAGGTATGGTGATTTCAGGTCTTGATGTACCGGCGATGCCAGGCATGCTCATCATCCTTGCACAGTTATGTCTGGGGATTTACTTCAGCTTCATGCTCGATTTTTCTTCGGCAGAAGGATTATCCAGATTCATCCCGTTATCCGTCGTCACATCTCTTTGCTTACTGATAAGCTGCATCGGATTAAGCTTTATTTTAAGCAAATGGCATGACATCCCGTTCCTGACCGCCTTCATCAGCCTGGCCCCAGGCGGCATGGCTGAAATGGCGATTGTCGGCCAGTCGGTGAACGCCGATCTCTCGATTATCACCGGTTATCACTTGTTCAGGATTCTCTTTATCTTATTTATCATTCCGTTCTTCCTCAGATGGCTGTTCAAGTCTTCATACTTTCAGGCAAAGCAGCATTAGAAAAGCTTGTTTTTAATCTTGGAAAACAGGCTTTTCTTTTTTGGCTTAGCTTTATTGACCGGCTTGTCTGACTGCTTCATTACATAGATTTCTTCCTTATTGATTGCGTGATCGTATACGAGCAGTAACCCGATATCGGTTTGGGATTCTTTATTCGTCACCATGGAAAATGATATCCCATGCTGATTGGCGAGCTTTATATATTTTGTCAGATAGTTATAATTCATATTTCCATTTAAAAGGAGTTTCGCACCAGGATGTTCCTTCAGGCTTTCTTCCACCTGTTGATACACCTTTTTCTCCCTCACCTGATTTTGCGTCAGGGCAATGACAATCCGTTCCCGTAAGCTTCCAAGAAACTTTCGCCGTTCGTCAGGCTTCGTCTGTTTCTGACCGTACATACCATTTTCCAAATAATCATCAATCGTTGGCTTACTCACTTCGGCACCTCCGCGGATATTGGTGATTTTCCCTACACTATATGATTGCGGTTGTTCATTTGTCATTCTCCCCCATTTTTACTTATGCAAACACTTTCAGGCAACCGATAACACTTATGTAATGGAGGTGCCTGGGATCCTACCGAAAATGGAGCTTCGTCACCTCTTGATCTATTCCTGTCATTTCAAATTCCATAATATGAGGTGCTTCCCCATATGGGTTTTCCACCTTCACCTCCCACTTGTCTTGACCCTCTTCATTGATTTCGACAACTGGCGTTTCTTTCAACGCCTTCATATATTCTTGCTTTGATACTGATTTCTCCACACCATCTATCTTGAGGATGAATTCACCATTTTTTTCACTTCCGATATACTCTCCGACATGTTCTGTCAGCCACTGGTCAATTTGCGGGGAGATTTTTCTTGCAACTTCTATAACGGTTCCTGAATTCACTTCCAGTTCCCTTTCCATTACATCGAAAAGATAATGCTGATTCGTATCACAGTCGAAGAGCGTCCCATGTTCATCTATGGTCCCCTTCGTACCGCACACATCGACCACAATGGTATCGACCGGAAGCTCACTATCTTTGAGCTCCTTTTTCCCTGCGGTGTCGACGCGGAAGTTCTTCTGATCCCTTACTGCATAGCCCATCCGCTGTCCATCAGAGTTGAACTCGTAGTAGTTCATGCGGTCATCTTTCAACATTGGTTTTGTTAAAAGGTCAAATTGCGCCAGGACAAAATCAGCTTCAGTATAAGGAGATGTTCCCCATTGTTCCGCATCATATCTGCTTCTGTTCACTCTCACCGCTTCACCGTCCCCGGAAAGTCTTATCTTATAAAGGACGGTATAACGATTAGATTCATCGACCATCGATAAATCTAATCGTTCATACTCCCCTTGCTTATCAATGACCATTCTAAAATCAGTCAACTTAACACCATACTCATTCTCCACATCCAGTTCCTTCTTGACCTTCTTCCATTCTTCCAACAGACTCCCTTCGTAAAAGTTCGTCTGCTGCAGCGTCACGGTTCTCGGCCGCTCGTACCATTCCTTCTCAACGAACGGTATGATCACCGACAACATAAAGATCGTAAGCCCTAAGTAAGCAGCTCTTTTTTTACCCCAGGCATTGATTGGTATGTCGCGAAAGAACCACAGGAACACAACGAATCCCAAGGGCAGCTTCATCCTGTTTATTTCCACCATGAAGGCTCCAAGGATGGTATATCCCAAAAGCTTCATGAACAGGTATGGCTCTTCTTCGTCAGATTTATAGTATAGGTTGATGACAACAGCAATTGAAAGTATGAACAAAAAGAGTTCCACCAATTTCACTCCCCCTCTCAAAAGTCAATCCAGCATTCGCACTACAGCATAACTATTGCTGCTTTTAAGCACGTTTGGATAAGTTCGATTTCAATAAAAGCAATTCTTCTTCTGAAGAATCCTGGCCTCCATATCGTACCTTTTCATAAATTGGTATAATTTCATACGGTCCATCAATTCTTCTGAACCATTCATGAATCGTCTCATGTGGTCTTTTTTTCTGATAAAAAGGCAGCCCGCTTTCCCATTTCCTTACCACTTTCCTGGTTTGATGGAGTTCCAATGATAAGGGCTGCTCTTCACCAGGAAGAGTGTGAGAGGATTTCTCGGTCCTTCCCTCTTTACTCAGTACAAAGCTGTCTATTTGTCTGGTATTCTTTTTCTTTCTCTTTTTATAGTACTTGAATAATAGGAATATCAGTAAAAGCAGGATATAAGGGAATGGGGTCTTGGCGGACTCTTTCAAAGATTCCACCAGGCCCATGTTACTCTTGATGATTTCTTTCCCCCATTTCAACACGATGACTTCTTGTCTCCTTCCATCATCCGGGACCTCTTCATCTTCATCCACCTCTCTCCACTTTGGTATATAATCAATTACATTCACATCTGTCATATCGCCAAGTTTTTCTCCCTCGTCCTCTTTGTAGAAGGATTTTATCTTATCCGCTGCCAGCATGGACGTTCGCTCAATGACCATTCCGACTACTGAGATCAAAATAAGAAACACGAGACCGAAGAGGATCTTTTTCAGCATGATATCTATCAGCTCCTTTAATAAAAGGAAATTTATTACATGTATTAATTATAGCAGTGAAATACGGAGTTTGGGAGGAGATTCTCTCCCTGATTTTCATATATAGGATAGCAGTTGTGTGGATTCAATATGAAAAAGACACTTTCGTAATCTGAAAGTGTCTTTTTCTACCGTTATTATTGCTTTTTTAACAAAAACAGTGATGGAGTCGGTCCTGAGCTGGTTATGCTTCCATATTTGAATCTATCGGGATGTTTACATTCGTTAATCTTGTCGAATTGATTGATAATCTTGCCGTTCCGGGCATTATTCTTGCCGATAATTGTCTTTTTCTTGCCGGAAATGATGTTATTCTTGCCGAAATCACGTTTATTCTTGCCGATTAACATTAAATTCCAATTATCAGCTCAAAATTCCACTTATTCGCTTGATACTCAAATAATCTTCCACCGACAATCCTGCCAATCAACAAAAATTTATGCACTCATTTATCTATCCACATCGCTTATTTGCTGATGTGCCTGTTATCCGAACTTAGTACTTACAATTACCCGCCAAGCACCGACAACAAAATCGCCTTCTGCACATGCAATCGGTTCTCCGCCTGCTGGAAGACCGCCGATTTCCCGCCGTCGATCACTTCAGCGGTCACTTCTTCACCGCGGTGTGCAGGAAGGCAATGCAGGAATTTCACATCATCAGAGGCATGGGAAAGCAGGACTTCATTTACTTGATAAGGCTCAAACACCTGCAGGCGGTCAGATGTCTCCTCTTCCTGACCCATACTGGCCCAAACGTCTGTGTAGACGATATCGGCGCCGGCAGCCGCTTCCACTGGATCATACGAAAGTGTGAAACTCCCGCCGCTGAGCTGAGCGAGTTCAACGGTCGCATCGATTATCCCCTGTTCAGGCTCATAGCCTTTAGGACAGGAAACAACGACATCCATTCCAAGCTTAGCACACAGAATCATGAAGGAGTGGGCAACATTATTCCCATCACCAATATAGACTACCTTCAATCCGGCAAGTTTCCCTTTAAGCTCATAAATGGTCAGTACGTCAGCGAGCGCCTGACATGGATGGTACGTATCGCATAGTCCGTTGATGACTGGCACACTTGCATGTTCAGCGAGCTGGGCGACTTTTTCGTGTTCAAATGTCCGGATCATGATGGCATCGACGTAAGAGGAGAGCACCTTCGCTGTATCAGCGATTGATTCGCCTCTTCCAAGCTGGATATCACGGGAATTCAGGTAGATTGCATGGCCGCCCATCTGCAGCATGCCCGCTTCAAAGGATACTCTCGTTCTTGTGGATGATTTCTCAAAAATCATTCCGAGCGTCTTGCCTTCAAGTTTCTTAGAGACCGGATTCTTTTTCAGATGCTCTGCCATTGACAGGAGTTCATGCACCTCTTCTGTTGTATAGTCCAGCCATGTCAACAGGTCTCTTCCTTTTAAAGAAATCTGATTGAACGGTGACAGGACAGCATTTGATTTCGTCATGTTCACTTCACTCCTTGCATCGTTTTAGGTTTTGCCAATGGAATCGGAGCGACATCGGCTGCCTCCATACTCTTGATAAAAGCAAGCAGGGTCTCTTTTTCCGTGATGACGGCAACACCCGCTTCTAATGCTTGAATTCGTTTCTTCTTCATTTCCTCGGTATCCTTGTTGTTGAAATAGACTGCAGCTCCAGGTGAATCCACCCATTCACTAAAGCCGGTTTCTCCGGAAGTTTGATAAACTTGAAGACTGCCAATGTCTCCATCAATAAAAATAGTGCCTCCGCTCTGCACGTGATCATGCAGGGGTTCAAACACCTTGAATAACGCTGCTTCCACTGTCTGCCCAAGACACATCCCTTCCCCTGTCGATTTCATATTCGCTCCAAGGATGTGGTCAAGCTCAGGGAGGGCGTGAGAAGAAAAGACCGGATATTTCACGGCTGCGATTTCCAGCTCCTCACTCGTCGGTGCTTCGAACGAATCAATCTTCAGGTTCTCATTGCACAAAAGATCAGTCGCCATATCGATTAAAGAGAACCCGATGACCTTGCTGATGATCGGAACCGTACGGCTCGCTCTTGGATTGACTTCTAAAATGAATACCTCTTCCCCCTGGAGGAGGAACTGGATATTCATGATGCCTTTATACTTCAAAGCGGAAACCATTTTGCCTGCATACTTTTCAATATCCTTTTTGACTTTATCGGAAAGGGATTTGGCTGGGAAAATCGACATGCTGTCCCCGGAATGGACGCCGGCCCGCTCAATATGTTCCATGATTCCCGGTATATAGGCATTTTCTCCATCTGCCACCAGATCGATCTCAGCTTCCCCGCCCATTTTGAACTCATCTACCAGAATCGGGAAGTAGTCTTCATCCGCCCCCTGCAGCCATTTCTGCAGCTCTCCCGGCGTTTCCACCCGCACCATCCCTTTACCGCCGATAACATAGGACGGTCGGCATAGGAGCGGAAAATGTAATTCCTTCGCTGTTTCAAGGGCTTCCGATTTACTGTGGCAAATATCCCCCTTCACATGCGGGATCGATAACCCATCAAGTAATTGATAGAATCTGTCACGGTCCTCAACCGCATCAATCGTGTCCGAGGTGATCCCCAGCAGGTGAATGCCTTTCTCTTCTAAAAGCGGTGCAAGATTCAACGCCGTCTGGCCGCCGAACTGGACAAGGACGGTATCAATTCCCTCATGTTCTATAATTGATAAAAGGCTCTCCCCTGTGATCGGCTCGAAATACAGACGGTCGGCTGTTTCATAGTCTGTGCTGACGGTTTCCGGATTATTGTTGACGATGATCGTCTTATATCCGTGCTCTTGCAATCGTTTATTTGCTTTAACCGCACTGTAATCAAACTCCACTCCCTGGCCGATTCTGATCGGACCTGATCCGATGATGAGCGCTTTCTTCTCACCCTCCAGCGGCTGGATTTCATTTTCACCATAGTAGGTGGAGTAAGCATAGTTTGTGATTGCTTCGAATTCGCCGGCACATGTGTCGACCATTTTGAAGCTTGGTTTGATGCCATGCAGCTCCCTGAGTGCGGTGACTTCCCTTTCCTCACAGCCTGATAATCCAGCAATTTCACGGTCTTCGAATCTGAATTTCTTTGCTTGCAGAAGCAGGTTTTCTTCGAGATGTCCTTCTTTCAGTTTCATCTCGATGCTCAAAAGGTTTTTCAAAAGCGACAGAAATAAGAAATCGATTTTTGTGCCGGCATGAAGTTCATCGATACTATGTCCTCTTCTCATCAGCTCCACAAGTTGAAAGAAGCGGAGGTCCGTCGGCGTTTTGATTGCCTCCAGAAGCCTCTCATCCGCTAAAGCAGACAGACCTTCTTTCATAGAGAGGCCTTCCACTCCAATGTCCAGTGATTGAATCGCTTTCTGAAAAGCAGCCTCCAATGTCCGTTCAATTGCCATCACTTCTCCCGTTGCCTTCATCTTGGTCCCAAGACGGCGGTCTCCTTCCGGAAATTTATCGAACGGCCAGCGTGGAAACTTGACGACTACATAATCAAGTGCCGGTTCAAAGCTTGCATAGGTCGTTCTCGTCAACGGATTGATGATTTCATTCAATGTATAGCCGACAGCAAGTTTGACGGCGATCTTCGCAATCGGGTATCCGGTCGCCTTCGATGCGAGGGCGGATGAACGACTGACCCGCGGATTCACTTCAATGACATAGTATTGATTGCTGTCAGGATCTAAAGCAAACTGTATATTGCATCCTCCCACTACATCAAGCGCATTGATGATGTCAAAAGCCGCTGTACGGAGCATATGGAATTCCTGATCCCTGAGTGTCTGGGATGGCGCCACGACAATGGAGTCCCCGGTGTGGACCCCGACCGGGTCGAAGTTCTCCATGTTGCATACCGATATACAATTTCCTTTACAATCTCTCATCACTTCATACTCGATTTCCTTGAAGCCGGCGATGCTTTTTTCCACAAGGATCTGACGGATGGGGCTGGCTTTCAAACCTGTCTGGACAAGCTTGACGTACTCCTCTTCCGTCGCAGCGATTCCCCCTCCTCTGCCTCCTAATGTATAAGCGGGACGAACGATGATCGGGAGTGAAATTCTTTCAGCGAATGAAAGTGCTCCCTCTACATCTTCAACAATTTCACTTTCTGCCACTGGATGTCCGAGTTCGTTCATGAGTGTGCGGAATTTTTCGCGGTCCTCCCCTTTCTGGATTGATTCCACTGAGGTACCCAATAGTTTCACTCCGTATTTCTCAAGGATGCCTTTTTCATGCAATTCCACAGCCAGATTAAGGGCCGTCTGGCCGCCGAGGTTCGCAACCAGGCCATCTGGACGCTCCTTTTCGATGATGGAGGACACTGTTTTAACTGTAAGCGGCTCACAATAGACTTTGTCTGCATTTTCCGTATCGGTCATGATGGTGGCCGGGTTATGATTCACGAGGACTGACTTATAGCCTTCTTCTTTTAACACCAGGCAGCCCTGCGTCCCGGAATAGTCAAATTCCGCTGCCTGTCCAATGATGATCGGACCTGATCCGATGACAAGGATCTTCTGTATACTTGAATCTTTAGGCATAGATCTTCTCTCTCCCTGATTGTTTGATGGATTGATAGAATTCTTCAAAGATGTAAGATGCATCTTCAGGACCGGGCCGTGCCTCGGGATGGAATTGTACAGAAAGAATCGGTTTCGTCTCATGCTGCAGTCCTTCAACAGAACCGTCATTCACATTGAAAAAGCGCGGCTTGAGATGAGTTTCAACTAAACTCTCATCCTCCACCACATAGTTATGATTTTGGGAAGTCAGGTACACCCGGCCGGTTCCATGATCTATGACAGGGTGGTTCGCCCCTCGATGTCCGAACAGGAGCTTACGTGTGTCGCCTCCGAGGGCTAGTGCGATCAATTGATGACCCAGGCATATTCCGAGCGTCGGCAGCTTCAGGATATGCTCTTTCAGCTGCGGCATCAGAGCCGCCATTTCTTTCGGGTCGCCGGGACCATTCGAAATGACAAGTGCATCGGCCTTCAATGTATGAAGCAAGTTGATGCGGTCGTATGGGATGAGGGTTACAGAACAGTCCATTTTCACGAGACTCGAGATGATCGATTTTTTTACCCCGAAATCAAGTAGTGCAACATGGACGCTTCCAGTGCCGTAATAGGTGAGTTCTGAAGATGCCACTTGTGCGATCTGTCCCTTTCGTTTTCGGGTTGATGGCATCAGCGGTGAATGGCCGATACAGGCATTTTGGCTCCCGAGATCCCTGATCGTCTTCACCACCTGACGGGTATCCACCCCGGTCATATAAGGAATATCCCAATTATGAAGATAGTCCTTTAGCGAAGATGTCGCTTGATAATGGGAATAATCATCCGGACAATGAAGCATGATGACACCTTTCACCTGCGGAATTGCACTTTCACCATCACATTCATTCACTCCGTACTGACCGATCAGCGGATAGGTGAATACAACGATTTGATCCTTATAGGAAGGATCAGTGAGAACTTCCTGATACCCCGTCATCCCTGTAAAAAACACAATTTCCCCTTCAACGGGACCTTTGCTGCCATGGCCCAGTTCTCCTTTGAAAACTGTGCCATTTTCCAAACTTAAGTAGCCGGTCATAACCAATCCCTCCTTTTGTGTATTTTTATTATTTTTAAAGTATTTTTATACATTGGTAGCTAAAAAAATCAGCGGACTGCCTCTGTCTCATGAGCTTGCAAGGTTTCTATCAATATCCCCAGTGCTTCCTCCAGTTCAGCTTCGGTCACTGTCAAGGGTGGAAGCAGCCGGATGACATTCGGTCCTGCAGGCAGGGTCAGGAGTCCACTATTTCTTAGAAGTTCAATGGATTCCTTCGCTTCTGTTTCTAATTCAATCCCGATCATGAATCCTTTCCCTTTTACCTCTTTCACAGATGGTGACGGCTCGAGCTTCTCTTTAAGAGACCGAATAAAGGTATCAGATTTACTTTTTACCCCATTTAAAAAATCATCATCAAAAATTGTTTCGAGAGTCGCTTTCACTGCAGCCATCGCAAGAGGATTCCCTCCGAACGTGGAGCCGTGGGTGCCAGGTGAAAAGGTGGATACCAGCTCTTTTCTGCCAATCATTGCTCCGACCGGAAACCCGCTGCCGAGCCCTTTCGCGGCAGTGATGATATCAGGATTCAAACCGTGGTGCTGATAGGCAAACGGTGCACCGGTGCGTCCGATTCCCGTTTGGACTTCATCGATGATTAAGAGTGCACCGAGTTCCTCGCACTTTTTCTCCACTTCTTTCAAAAAGGTTTCCTTGCCGGGATTCACTCCGCCTTCCCCTTGGATGACTTCCACCATGATTGCTGCGATATCTTCACCGTCGACTTTAGCCAAGGTATCCTCATCGTTATAAGGAAGGTATTCAAAAGCGGGAAGCAGCGGTCCGAATCCGCTGTGGATCTTCTCCTGCCCTGTAGCGCTCATCGTCGCAAAGGTACGACCGTGAAAGGATTGCTTGAACGACAGGATCTTCGTCTTTCCAGTATGCTTTTTTGCCAGTTTTATAGCGGCTTCATTGGCTTCTGCCCCGCTGTTGCAAAAGAAGACGGCATCCAATCCGCTGGCAAGGGCGAGGAGCTTTGCGGCTTGTTCTTGCTGAGAAATCTGAAAGAGATTGGACACATGCCAGACTTTATTCAGTTGTTCCTCAACAGCCTTTTTGACGGGTACAGGAGAGTGCCCGAGATTACAGACCGCAATTCCGGCTATGAAATCCAGGTACGAACGTCCGGTGGAATCCTTCACTTTCGCTCCTTTACCCGCAACCAGTTCAATATCCAATCGGTTATACGTGGGAAATAGATAACTCATGAGACTGCAGCCACTCCTTTTCCGGTTATTTTTGTACCCAAAATCGTTCCGCTTTGGAAAATTGCCTGCTGCCCTCCGACTATCATCACTTCTTTCATACCTGGAGACAGAACGGACACCGCGGATTGAACTTTCGGAATCATCCCTCCATGGATCACCCCTGATTCGATCAATTGATCTATTTCTTTTGTTGTCGTTTCCTCGAGGAGTTCCTCTTCGTGTAAAATGCCTGGTACGTCGGTTACATAGAGAAGCTTTCCGGCCCCCAAAGCTTTTGCGATCGAGGCGGCGGCAAGGTCGGCATTGACGTTCACCTTCGTTCCTTCTTTTGTAAGTGCAAGAGGCGCGATGACAGGGAGATGTCCTGCTGAAATCATGTCGGTGAGTATGTCGTTCTTGACTTCATCAATTTCCCCGACCAGACCAAGGGATTCTTCGTCGATCAGAACCGCTTTTAGTAAACCCGCGTCATATCCGCACAGTCCGACCGCACTTATACCATGATGATTCAGCTGATTCGTGATGTAACTGTTTACCTTCCCCTTTAAAATCATTTCCGCCACTTCCAAAACGGCTTCCGTCGTCTTTCGCTGACCATTTAAGAACGTCGTTTCGATACTGAGCTTTTTGAGCATGCCTGTAATTTCCGGTCCGCCTCCGTGAACAATCACGACGTTATATTCGTTCTTCATTTCTATCAGACTTTCAAAAAAAGACGGGGATAGATTGTAAAGGATACTCCCCCCTAATTTGAGGACGAGCATGTCACGTTCTGTAGCTTGCATTGATTTTGACATAGTCATATGTTAAATCGCACCCCCAGGCTTTTCCTTGTCCGCTGCCCTCTTGTAAGGAAACGTGAATCACCACGTGCTCTTCCTGTTTCATATAGTCACTCACACTTTGCTCATTAAAAACCTGCGGGGTCCCTCTCGAGAAGACAAGTTCTTCACCAATGCATATGTCGCATCCCTGCGGCTGAAGGGTTGCCTCGCTGTGCCCCATTGCGCCTACGATCCTTCCCCAATTGGGATCGGCTCCATAAATGGCTGTCTTCACCAGATTCGAACCGACGATCTTCTTGGCAATGATGTTTGCTTCTTCAGGGGAATTGGCTCCTTTCACTCTGACTTCCACCAGCTTTGTCGCCCCCTCTCCATCCCTTGCGATCTGTTTTGCCAGATCTTCACATAAAAGAGTCAGTCCTTCCTGGAACAACACCCATTCAGGATGGTTTTCATTCAAAGGCTTATTTTCCGCTGCACCGTTCGCCATCACGATCACCATGTCATTGGTTGACGTCTCACCGTCCACTGTAATTTGATTAAACGTCGTGCCAATCGCTTTTTTCAAGGCACTTTGTAAGACAGGAGAGGAGATGTTGGCATCTGTGGTGATAAAGCCGAGCATCGTACCCATATTCGGATGGATCATGCCCGAACCCTTGGCAGCTCCTCCGATCGTAACGTTTTTTCCGTCAATTTGCATTTTTACACAGCTTGTCTTTTCGACCGTATCTGTTGTCAAGATTGCCTGCTGAAAGGATTTGGCACTATTGTAGTCTTTGTGTACCGCAATCTCTCTGCATCCTTTCTCCATTATCGCCATTGGCAGGCATTCCCCGATGACCCCGGTGGACGCAACCGCCACATATTCTTCCGGCAGTCCAAATCGCTGTGCAATCAGCTCTCGTGTCTTATAAGCATCCTTCAGGCCTTGTTCACCCGTACAGGCATTGGCGATCGCACTGTTTACAACCACTGCCTGCAGGATCCCGGAAGCAGCGATGCTTTCCTGCGTCACTTTAAGCGGAGGAGCCTGGAAGTGGCTTTTCGTGTAAACCGCTGCACTTTGGGCAGGTGTTTCACTGTACATCACCCCGAAATCCTTCTTCTCATAACGAAGACCGGTATGCATGCCTCCCGCCTTGAATCCTTTAGGCGTTACGATGCTCCCTCCTTCGACTTTCTGAACTGATTCTTTTTCCGCCACGTTCATGTTCTCTCCTCCTTATGGATAGATTGGATAATATTGAAGCCCGGCCGTTTCATCCAGCCCAAACATGAGATTCATATTTTGCACTGCCTGACCTGCGGCTCCTTTTATAAGATTGTCGATAACGGACACGATGGTCACCCTTCCCGTTCGCGAATCTACTTTTATCGCAATGTCGCAGAAGTTCGTGCCGAACACTTCCTTCGTACTTGGGTATTGACCGATTCGCCTGATCCGTACGAATGGACTGCTGTTGTAAAAATGTTGATAGAGTTCATGCAGCTCCTCTGTCGTCTGGGCCGTTTCAAGGGTTGCATAGATGGTCGCCATGATGCCGCGTGTCATAGGAATAAGATGAGTCGAAAAGGTGATTGGGGCCCACCCGGGATCCCAAAGCTTCAGTTGCTGTTCGATTTCAGGTGTATGCTGGTGCTCATGCACCTTGTATATCCTCAGGTTCTCCTGGGTTTCAGAAAAGTGACTGGAAAGTGATGCTTTCCGCCCCGCTCCGGAAAGTCCCGTCTTGGCATCGATGATCAGGGAATGGGGCTGGATCAGCTTCTTCTGAACTAATGGGGCAAGTGCCAGGAGGGATGCTGTTGGGAAGCAGCCGGGATTAGCGATCAGCTCCGCTTCTTTAATGACTTCCCGGTTGCATTCTGTCAGTCCGTAAACAGCCTCGTTTATAACGGCAGACTCTGCCGCCTTCCCTTTATACCATTTCTCGTACTCTCCGGGGTCCTGAAGTCGAAGGTCACCGGACAAGTCAATGATTTTTGCCTTTCCCTTTAATAATCCGGGTGTCAGCTCTTTGCTGACCCCTGCCGGCACGGCCAGGAAAACGACATCGAGCTGCTTCATCTCGTCAAGCTGTATGCCGCGGACCAGCTCATTTGATAACTCAGTCAAGTGGGGATATTGCTCGACATATGAATTTCCATTCAACGTTGATGAATATAGAATACATTTATCAACAGAGGGATGATTTGACAGGAGGCGGTGCAGTTCCACGCCTCCATAACCAGTAGAACCGACAATTCCAACATTCATTAACCATTCACCACACATAGTAGATTTAAATTAGGTCTAATTATATGACTGCATAAACATAAAATCAATAGTATATTTATTAAAATTTCACTTTCGTTCTTTTACCCTAAACAAAAAGCCCGCCCTGCGGCGCTTTAACGCACCGCGGGACGGGTATACATTTTTATAATTAAAATTGAGCTGCCTCTGTCGAGCCTTTCAACGCTGTGGTGGAGGAAGTTCCTCCTGAGATCACCATGGATACTTCATCAAAGTAGCCTGTTCCCACTTCCCGCTGATGGCGTGTAGCGGAATAGCCGTGTTTTTCACTGGCAAATTCAGCCTGTTGCAGTTCGGAGTACGCAGCCATGCCGCGGTCCCTGTAACCCCGCGCCAGCTCGAACATACTGTGATTCAGTGCATGGAAGCCGGCAAGCGTAACGAACTGAAACTTGTAGCCCATTTTGCCTAATTCGACCTGGAACTTTGCGATCGTCTCGTCATCAAGCTTTTTCTTCCAATTAAAAGACGGCGAACAGTTATATGCCAGCAGTTTACCTGGATGTTCCTTGTGGATCGCTTCTGCAAATCGGCGCGCTTCTTCAAGATCCGGTTCAGAAGTTTCGCACCATACAAAATCTGCATAAGGTGCGTATGCAAGGCCCCTGGCAATCGCCTGTTGCAGTCCCGCTCTCGTTCTGAAGAATCCTTCAGGTGTACGCTCTCCGGTTATAAATGGCGCATCATATGAATCTACATCACTCGTGATCAAATCCGCTGCATTGGCATCCGTACGGGCTACGATCAACGTCGGCACGCCCATCACATCCGCTGCAAGCCGAGCGGAAATCAAATTCTTCACAGAGGTTTGAGTAGGCAGCAGCACCTTCCCGCCCAGATGACCGCATTTCTTCTCTGAGGAAAGCTGATCTTCAAAGTGAACGGCTGATGCACCCGCTTCGATCATCCCTTTCATCAATTCAAATACGTTCAGCTGGCCGCCGAATCCCGCTTCTGCATCCGCTACGATCGGAACGAACCAATCGATCGATTCATCCCCTTCCACATAATGGACCTGATCCGCGCGCTGAAGCGCCTGATTGATCCGTTTCACAACAGACGGTACGGAGTTTGCAGGATATAGACTTTGATCCGGATACATCTGACCTGCCAGATTGGCATCAGCCGCTACCTGCCATCCGCTTAAGTAAATGGCCTTCAGTCCGGCTCTGACCTGCTGGACCGCCTGGTTTCCTGTTAATGCTCCCAGTGCATTGATATAGTTCTCCTCATGCAGGAGATTCCACAGCTTTTCAGAACCGCGTCTGGCCAATGTATGTTCAATATCAATGGACCCTCTTAAACGGATGACATCTTCCGCTTTGTAAGGTCTCGATACTCCATTCCACCTCTTATCCAGTTCCCAGCTTTCCTGTAAAGCTCCCGCACGATCATTCACATTGTTTTTAGTCATTGTCCATCTCTCCCTTTTCTTATTATTGAGGTCCGTCCCCCGTCAGTGTAAAGCGTTATTTCTATAAAGCTTAAGTACGCCATGGTGCCATTTGTCAGGGTGGGTATTATGTGCAGCAGTCTTGGATGGGTGAAAAATGGTGTATGCGGATAGTGCCAATGTTGTGGCTGGTACTGCAGTTCTCATTTGCCATTTTCAGTTATAACTGTTGATATTTTGTTTCATTGGATCATCCCTTGAATGAATAATGAGTGCATCACCTCTTTACTGTATTACCTTTGTTATAATACAGTTATTTTAACTTGTTTGTATTATATAACAGTAGATATTCTGATGGAACCTCTTTTTTGAAAAATCTCTTCGACAATTTTTGCAGAACAGTAAAAAACCCCTTGAAATATACACTTCAAGGGGTTTCGTTTCAAAGCTATTTTTGTTTGTGTTTTGCTTTGAAAATCAAATACGCTATCAGATTGGCAGGAAGAAACAGAGGATTGATTTGCGCATTCAGGTGGAGGAATTCTTCTCCGACCGGCATCTTATCATAAACCTCTCCGTGCTTTTGTTTCTTTTTCTCTCTTTCCTCTTCCATGGACTGGATATACCGATACTGAACAGGGATCATGATAAGCGTGATGACAAATAAAACTGCGGCCACAAGCAAGCCGTAAAATGATAATCCATCCACGATTATTCCCTCCTTTACTTACTATACGAACGAACATGGTGACGGTTTCGTTTTTTAACAGGAGACGGATCCAGTGAGTGTATAATCTAAAAAACCAATCCTGTTCAACACATACAGGATTGGTCCTCCAGGGAATGGATTCCCTTCTTCACACCCATCATTCATAGATGTGCATATACGTTTCTTTACTGCCTTTTTTCTTCACGACCAAAGCTTCAGGGCCGTATGAAGACTTTATCAGCAGCTCCACTTCCCAGCTTTCAGGTGCATTTTTACCGATCAAATTGGAAAGATACTGGGCAAATCCGATTGTTTCAGTCTTTCCATTAAAGGTGAGGGCAACCTCCAAATTCAGCTCTGTCAGCTTTTGATTTTGATAAAGGGCTTCGCCCGTTACGCCGGTGAAAACCGGGAAGTAATTTTCAATTTCCTTCTTCAGTTCATGGAATACCTTGTTGTCATTAGGATGATTCTCGGCAGCCTGAGGAGACGGGAAGATATAATATTCTTCATCGACGCCTTCCCAATTCTCAATTGTACTCGCCCCTGCCTGTACAGTGGTATACGCAAAAAATTCGCCAGGGACCACCTGCTGCTTCGGAGCCTGCTTGTATAGGGCGATCATGATGGGCACATTCTGGAGATCTTCATTCTCACGCATCCTCTTCAGAACTTCACCAGCCATCTTAGCGCCCTGCTCCTTTAATACTTCGTTACTGATATTCTTGACCGTTCTCGTTCCGTTTGAAAGATTGGTTTCATAATTGACGGAATTCAATGAAAGTGCGATGACGACGCCGCCAAGTGTAACTTTGTTGTCATCTTTCTTTTTCATCAGATAGTTATGCTCCACGATATGAGCCAAATAAATGGGCGCATCCTCTCCTTTGGTTTGAACAGGATTCAATCCAAGGTTCTCGCTTTCTTTCAGCCCTTTTTCATCAAGCTGTTCACTCGTGAACTTTCGCTGCAGCCAGCTGTCGACCATTTTCTTTGTTAAGAATTGCCCTTCTTTGAAGAAATATTCATTTGTGGAAAAACGATTTTGGGCAACCCTCAGCAGCCCATTCTCGATTTCATTAATATCGTATCGTGATCCAAGATCGTTCACGACAACACCGCGGGTTTTACTTGTATCATAAGGAAGCATGGTCTTATAATAATCGTTTGAAATTTGAAAGTTAGGAATGATCGCTTTCTTTGATTCGCTGTCCTGATTTTCCTGAACGACTTGATCCTGTTTTTCAAACGTCGGCGCACAACCGCCAAGTATCAACATGGCGGCTAATGCAGCCGATAGCCTTTTTTTCATTACTGTTTACACCTCTTATCGGTTAAGTTCTTCCATCAGCTTGTCCTCGTCCCAAACTTCTATTTCGAGTTCATTCGCCTTTGCGAGCTTGGACCCTGCGTCTTCCCCGGCAATGACAAGATCTGTTTTCTTGCTGACGCTTCCTGTCACTTTACCGCCAAGCATTTCGATTTTCTCTTTCGCCTCATTCCGGCTTAACCGCTCGATTTTTCCAGTCAGAACAATTGTCTTGCCAGCAAAGTATGAATCGACTTCACTTGCTGCCACCGGCTTGGGTCCTTTGTATTCAAGATTCACTCCAACATCTTTAAGTTCCTGGATCAGTTCTTTCACTTCGTCATTATCAAAATAAGCGACGATCGCATCAGCCATCTTCTCACCGATTTCATTGACATTCGTCAACTCTTCTTGAGTAAGTACCATCAACGCATCCATTGTGCCAAACTCCTGGGCAAGCGTCTTGGCGGCCTTAGCCCCTACATGGCGGATGCCTAATCCGAACAGCAGTTTCTCAAGCGAATTCTGTTTGGAAGCCTCGATTGCCTGGAGCAGGTTATCAACGGATTTTTCCCCCATCCGCTCAAGCTGCAGCAGCTGGTCACGCTCCAATTTATATAGATCTGCGACATCCTCAATCAATTGCTCTTTGAACAGCTGACTTATCACTTTCTCACCGAGTCCATCGATATTCATAGCGTTCCTGGAGACAAAATGAATAAGCCCTTCGCGGATTTGAGCCGGACATTTAGGGTTGATGCAGCGCAGCGCCACTTCACCTTCGAGCCTTACAAGTTCGCTTTCACACTCGGGACAATGAGTCGGCATGTTGAATTCCCGCTCTTCACCGGTTCTCTTTTCTTCCAGTACATTTACCACTTCAGGGATGATGTCTCCCGCTTTTTTGATGACAACATGATCACCGATTTTAATGTCTTTTTCCCTGATGAGATCTTCATTATGCAGGGAAGCACGCTGTACAGTGGTACCGGCAACCCTGACAGGTTCAAGTATCGCGGTGGGTGTCACCACTCCGGTCCGTCCGACGCTCAGTTGAATATCTTTTAAAATCGTAACGACTTCTTCAGCAGGAAACTTGAACGCTATTGCCCAGCGCGGACTTTTTGCCGTGGTACCGAGGGCTTTCTGCTGCTCCAATGAATCTACCTTGATGACAATCCCATCGATATCATACGCTAGATCAGGACGTTTTCCGGTCCAGCTTTCAACGTATTCCAGCACTTCTTCAATAGTAGCACAACGCTTGCGTTCAGGATTCGTTTTGAAACCAAGATGGTCCAGTCGATTCAGGCCTTCACTGTGTGAATCTATCCCTGTGTCACCAATGTCGGCAAGGGCATACAGGAAGATATCAAGGTTTCGGGAAGCGGCAATCTTAGTGTCCAATTGACGCAGCGATCCTGCAGCTGCGTTGCGGGGATTTGCGAACGGTTCTTCCCCTTTTTCTTCCTTCGCTTTATTCAAGGCTTCAAACGAACGCTTAGGCATAAAGGCTTCCCCGCGTACTTCAAAAGACAGGGGTTCTTTTATTTTCAGCGGGATCGAACGGATCGTTTTCAGGTTGGATGTAATATCTTCCCCGATCGAACCGTCCCCGCGCGTCGCACCTTGAACGAATGCCCCTTGTTCATAACGGAGGGATACCGCCAGTCCGTCGATCTTGAGTTCGCACACGTATGAGAAATCCTCGCCGACTGCCTGCCGGACACGCCGGTCAAAATCACGGAGGTCTTCTTCATTGAAGGCATTCCCCAAGCTCAGCATCTGACTGCGGTGCTCTACTTTTTCAAACGCATCGAGTATCGTCCCGCCGACTCTTTGAGAAGGTGAGTCGGAAGTTTTGAATTCTGGGTACTGATCCTCAAGATCAATCAGTTCTCTTAACAGCTGGTCATATTCCGAATCGGGCACTGAGGGTTTATCAAGGACATGATATTCATAATTATATTGGTTTAATAATTCATGCAGTTCCTGTACACGTTTTTCAGCCGATTGTTGATCCATTCTCACAACCCTTTCTTGCTAATCTTCCTGCTTTATTAAACAAGCGTTTAACTCTGTGAACGTTGATTTATAAACCTTTTTTCTTGTTAAACAAACGTTTGTTTAACTTTCGAAACCTCTGTCAAACATGTCGGGAGTTCGTTGTTTTACACTCCTGACAGGATTTTTTCAGGCTTTTTCAATTGGTGCGAACTTGGCCAGGAGGCGTTTGATGCCTGTCGGGCTTGGAAAGGCGATATCGAGTTCGACACTGTCGCCCGATCCTTTTACGCTTACGACGGTACCTGTACCCCACTTTTTATGGGCAGCCTTGTCCCCGACCTGCCAGGAGACGGCTTCTCCCCCGGTTGTCTTCTGGACCGGACGGGTGACCGGTTTCCGTGGTGCAGGGCGGGAAGGCGAGCCTCCGGCGGATCTGCCGTATGAAGAGGAGAATGGGCTGCTGCTCTTACTTTCTCCCATGACATCATCGAGGAGATCAGCAGGGATCTCCCTGATGAACCTTGATACAGGATTCATCTTCGTTTGACCGAAAAGCGTCCTCATCTGGGCATTGGTCATATAGAGCTCTTCTTCTGCTCTCGTAATCCCGACATATGCCAGCCGGCGTTCTTCTTCCATTTCGTCCTCTTCCATGAGGGAACGGCTGTGAGGGAAAACACCTTCCTCCATCCCCATCAGGAAGACGACAGGAAATTCAAGCCCCTTCGCTGCGTGAAGAGTCATCAGGATCACGGATTCCTTCGGCTGGTCATCTTCATCCAACTTATCGATATCTGCCACCAGCGCAAGGTCCGTCAAGAATGCGACCAGACTCTTATCGTCATTTGACTTTTCAAAGCTTTTTGTAACGGACAGGAACTCGTCCAAGTTTTCCAGTCTGCTCTGTGATTCAATTGATTTTTCTGCTTTCAGCATATCGGTGTAACCTGATTTCTCAAGGATTTCTTCTACAAGCTCTGTTACCGACAAGTACTCCTGCATTCCAGTATAGCCTTTGACCATCTCTTTAAATTCAATCACCGCTTTTGTGATTTTCGGACTCAATCCGATAAAATCAGCTTCCTCGAGCGCTGAGAACATCGAAATGTCATGATCCCCTGCATATCGCGCAATCTTATCAATCGAGGTCGCCCCGACTCCGCGTTTCGGTACATTGATGACACGCTGAAGGCTGATATCGTCATCCGGGTTCGCAATCAGACGCAGATAGGCAAGGATATCCTTGATCTCTTTACGATCGTAGAACTTGATCCCGCCGACGATGGAGTATTCAATATTCGATTTAAGCAGTACTTCCTCCATCACACGGGACTGTGCGTTTGTACGATAAAGGATGGCGAAGTCGGAGTACTTGCGTTTCCCGCTTTCCACCATCTCTTTGATTTTCCCTGTGACGAATTGGGCTTCAGACTGCTCGGTATCCGCTCTGTAATAAGAAATCTTTTCGCCATCATGATTCTCCGTCCAGAGATTCTTCGGCTTGCGGTTCGAGTTCTTCTGGATGACTTCGTTCGCCGCTTGTAAAATGCGCTTCGTCGAGCGGTAATTCTGTTCAAGCAGGATGACATTTGCACGCGGATAATCCTTTTCAAATGAAAGGATATTGGCAATATCCGCTCCCCGCCAGCGATAGATCGATTGATCGGAATCCCCTACCACGCAAAGGTTCTGAAAACGTGAAGCGAGCAATTTGACGAGCATATACTGTGCCCTGTTTGTATCCTGATACTCGTCCACGTGAATGTATTGGAATTTACGCTGATAGAACTCCAGCACTTCAGGGACCCGCTGAAACAGCTGAATCGTCGTCATGATCAGGTCATCAAAATCAAGCGCCTGGTTCTTGCGGAGACGCTTCTGGTATTCTGTATAAACGTCCGATACCACCTGATCATAATAGCCTCCCGTTGTTTTGGAAAACTCTTCGGGAGTGATCAGTTCATTCTTCGCCGAACTGATGGAACCGAGAATGGAGCGTGCATCGAATTTCTTGGGATCGATGTTTCGATCTTTCAAGATGGATTTGATCACGGACTGCTGGTCGGTCGAATCCAAAATGGTAAAATTCCGGTTCATCCCTATGCGGTCAATGTCCCGGCGAAGGATACGCACACACATACTGTGGAATGTCGAAATCCAAATATTCTCGGATACTCCCCCAAGGATGTTATTAATACGATCCTTCATCTCCCTGGCTGCTTTATTCGTAAAGGTAATTGCCAGGATATTATAAGGATTTACACTTTTTTCCACCATAAGGTACGCAATCCGGTGCGTCAGCACTCTGGTCTTACCGGATCCTGCACCTGCCATGATCAAGAGAGGACCCTCCGTTGCCTTCACAGCCTCTGCCTGCTCCGGATTCATTCCGTTCAATAACCGATCTGTCAAAAATTGCATAACATTTCCACCACCATAACGAACGTACGTTCTGTATTTATTTTCTATTATATCTCAAGGAGGAAGAAACCTCCAGTACGATTCTATCGTTTGACTGCCTTGACCGTTTTCAATGCTTCTTTCAAGTCTTCATAAACACTATTCCCAACGACAATCACGTCTGATACCCCGGCCATTTCCCTTGCCTGTTCAACCGTTTTAATGCCGCCGCCGTAGAATAGCTTTGTATTCTCAAGTGAATCTTTCACTTCCCTCACTGTTTCGGGATTCCCATAGGTCCCGCTGTACTCCAGATAAAAGATGGGAAGGTTAAACATTTTCTCAGCCATCATGGCATACGCAGCGGCGTCCTCGCTTGTCAGCTCCGTGTTCGCCTCCGTCACCTTTGCCGCTTTACAGTCACTATTCAATATACAATATCCTTCAACAAGGATTTCATCCCAATTCATGACCTCTCCGTATTCCTTTACTGCCTGATGATGAAGTCCCGTTACCCAATCGGTATTCGGGCTGTTCAGCACCATCGGAATAAAGTATAAATCGAACCCTGGAGTGATCGAATCTAAATTTGAAACTTCCAGTATACAAGGAACTGTGTAGCGTCTTATCCGTGCCATCAAATCAAGGACCTGTTCAAGGGTTACACCGTCCGTCCCCCCTACAATAATTGCATCGGTTCCAGATTCGCACACAGCTTCCAGCTCTTCATCATCTATGTGTTTATTCGGATCCAGCTTGAACACATGGCTCCAATTTTGGACATCATACATTCATCGTTCCTCCATTCATACATCCATCTAACGTATTATATCATGTGAAGAAGGGAGCCGCATTACCTCGTCATGTGTTAATAATTGAAATTTGATTAAGGCTTTCCAGTAAAAAATAAAAAACCGCTATCCAATAGATAACGGTTCAAAATGATTATTTTTCTTCCTTTTCATGAACACGGTCAAGTACAAGTTGATACGTATCGTTGCCGTAGTTCAAGCACCGCTTGACGCGGGAGATGGTTGCAGTGCTTGCTCCCGTTTCGGTCTCAATCTTATGGTACGTCTTTCCTTCCTGAAGCATGCGCGCAACTTCCAGACGTTGTGCCAGCGATTGGATTTCATTGATCGTACATAAGTCATCGAAGAACCGATAGCATTCTTCTAAATCCTGCAAGGAAAGAATCGCGTTGAATAGCTGATCCAATTCTTTCCCTCTTAGTTTATTTATTTGCATAAGTAGTCTCCTTTTCCTTCGCTATTCTTGATACGAGACAGATCCTGATAACCCGGGAGAGCTTGGTATGATGTTGATCCAGGTTGACCCTTTTCTAAGCGGGATTTGTTTGCCGTTTTCATAAGGGAGAATTCGTCCCTCATCATTCTTCCACTGAACTTCCCGGAGCTTTCCTTCCTGTATTAGGTAAGCATGGCCGCCGGATTGAAAATCGATCTCCCGTCTTCCGGCACTATCTATGATTCTATGCGGTGTTTCGGCAATAAGGATATTCTCGAGTAAAACGGGGTCTTCGGTATCATAATCGACGGTTTGTTCCCCATTTGAGTAGCGTTCGTATTTACCTTCGTCCTGATTGTATTCATAGACGACATCAAAAAGCGGGTTATTGAAGTAAGAAATCATGATGGAATCCGCTTCTTCCCCATCCATGGACTCTTCATTGGATAAGAAACGCAACGACTGTGGCGGTTGATCCATAACGAAATCGTTTTGCTCTGCCCCTTTTTTTATCTGTTCAAAAGAAATATATGAATTATGCGGTGCTTTCCTGAATGAAGCTCGTTTGAATAACGTACCATCGTACTTCATGCCATTCAAGTGATCGATTTCCCCGCTGTCAAGCTTGGCTTTGGCATCCGGGCTGTAGCCGTGGGCGATGTAGACACTGTCATACCCTTTGGCAAGGTCGATATAATAGTCCCTTGCACTCCGTACCGGTCCGATCTGCTCTGGCTGTTGACTTTGATAGATGGCCAGGAATCGGGTCACATCCCCTTCAGCGAGTACTTCATACACGATATCCGCTTTGGAAAGACCCGACTGCGGTCTTGCTTTTGGATGATTGTTCACCATGACAGCAACCGATCGGTCCGTTGACTCTTCTTTCATTTCTTCACCGGTTAGTGGTGACTGAAACTTCATTACATTTTCCGTGGATGCAGGTGCAGCTTTTTCTTCTTTTACAGGTGTCTTGTCTGCTTCTTCTTTATCAGAGCTGCACGCAGCGAGGGTCAGTGCACTTAGAAAAATAATAAGTGGCTTTTTAAGCATGAATCGTAACACCCCTATTTGATCTGTTTCTATACTTTCATATTTTAACGCATTATCGTTGGAAAGAGTACCGTTTTCTTCATTACATCATAGATTCCTTTTTGCGTCACCCGAATATAAGGCAGATGGGTGGACTGTAAAAAGAGCAGTGTGTAGATGGGATCTGAGAACCGATATCCTCTTTCTGACAGTAATGCCTTCATCCTTTTCTCTTCTTCAATCAGTTCAGGCATTTCTTTATCCGAGAGAAGGCCGCTGAGAGGAAGGGGGATCTCGTGCAGGATCTCACCATTCTCAGTGAGGACAATCCCTCCCCCGAGTTCTTTCATCCGATTGAATGCCGCTATCATGTCAGGTTTGCTTTTTCCGATCAAGATGATGTCTCCCGTGTTGGAGTATGAGGACGCAAATCCTTTCACTCCATTCGAAAAACCTTTCAGCATCGTGCTGATTCTCCATTTCCCTTCCCGGTCCAACAGCATAAGGAACGATTGATCATGGTCTTCCGACAGCTCATTAGTGGATGGATTGATGCTGATTGAATACGGCTTGGTGATCACATCGTTCACCATTTCAATTCCAAACGGCATGGAGAATTGAAGATCATCGTGCGATACATCCCAGTCCAGTGTTAACGGAGCGAATCCATTCTCTTTCCAGTGAATCGTCTCATCATGGTCGACAGGATGGCTGTTCCTCTGCACCCACTTACCTTTTGACAGGACCGATACCGGTGTCGGATCTTCTTTACTCCTCAGGAAGTTGATATTGGCCACTCTTCCAGTAGCTATCATTCCATGAAGGTGTGTTAGATTATAGTAGTTTGCAGCATTATAACTGGCCATATTATATGCTTCGATCGGTGAAATGCCTTTGTCTATGATCATCTTTATTAATACATTCAAGACACCCTTCTCATGAAAGGCAGGTGTTGAACCATCCGTTGTAAGAAGGATCGAATCATAGTGATCGATGCCCATTTGTTGAAGACCGTCAAGCAGGATGGGCAGGTCGGGACGGATCGATGAATGACGGAGCGTCACCGTCAATCCCTGGATCAGCCTCTTATATACATCCTCGCCGGTCATCGATTCATGATCTCCGTCAATTCCAAGCAGTCCAAGCTTAGCGATGGTCTTATCGGATGAACCAGGTAAATGTCCCTCGACGATCTTCCCCATTCTCTTGGCTTCCTGCATCCAATGAAGGATAAGGTCGTCGCCTTCGAGAAGCCTCGGCCATGCTGTCAGCTCTCCCCCCTGTACGACTGCATCATGTTCCAGCCATGACTTCACATCCCCGTTTGAGAATGTCGTTTCTTCATGCACCATTTCGGTCTGTGAATCAAATCGTGTCCACCAATACATCGAATAAGGCAGTTTATTGAAATCCCTCAATAAAGAAAACGCTTTCTTTTTTTCCAATTGCAAAAACATCATAAGATTATCATTCACAAATGTAGTTGTTCCTGTTTGGGATGCATATTTGGAAAATGATTGGGGATTATAAAGCTGAAATGGATGTACATGCGGTTCTATATATCCGGGAACAAGGTAGAGTGATGCACAGTCTACAATTTCACATTCCCTGTTGACATCCGGGAGCCTGTCACCTGTGTAAACGATACGGTCTTCATACACCCAGATATGTCCCTGCACCCATTTCTTTAATGTTGAATGAAGGTATGTTGCATTTTTCAAAAGGATGGTTGGAGATCGCTCTCCGTCGAGAACCTGTACATGTTCCCTAAGTTGTTTGTTCTTCCATCTGTAGCGCTGTTCCAAGGCGAACACTCCTCTGGTGGAATGGTTGTCAGTTTTATTTAAGGTCTATCTTTAATGGATAAATATTATGCAAAAAGCTTTGTAATAGCCCTTACTATTCGCTTATAGCGATTTACTTTTCCAAAAGAAAGGGCTTTCATTTATGTTAACATATTTTGTCTTTTAACGCATTAAAGGTTTACAACAATAATGTGAATTTTCGATTAAGGAGGAGTTTACAAATGAAAGTTTCATCAAACATTGGGATCATCAATGCTTTAATCCGCATCACATTGGGCTTCACGATTCTGTCTTGGACAACGGCCAAACTCGTTAAACGGCCATGGAGAGATTCCTATCTCGTCATGGCGATGATCGGGGCCATGAAGGTGGCCGAAGGAATCCTGAGGTACTGCCCTGTCACAGATCTCCTGGACAAGAGCGGGGATAACGATGACAAGAAAAGCTCACGCGGTTTCGGGGGGTTGAAAGGAATGGATATGTTCAATGTCAAGGATATGTTGAAATCAAACAAGAAGAGTAATAATTCCACCGGCTTAAACAGTCATGACAATGATCAAAACACCACTGCGACGAAGACTTCAAAGAAGGACTCCGGCTTCAATCCAGAAGATCTGTCCAATAAGGAAGTCCAGGAAGCACTGAACGGCGACCCTGGCAAACCATCAAGCAAAACGAGCAGCTTCGATAACCAGGGATTCACACAAATTTAAGCATGGGGGACGGCCATTATCTAATACTGGCCCGTCCCCCGTCACTTACGTATTCTATTCTAAGGAGATGCTAATTATGTTTTTCGAGTATCTGACTGATATGTCTTATGTGTTATTTTCGCTGATCGGCGGAATTATCGCAATTGCGTATGTGTTCATCCGCAGAACTAGGAAGAGACGTGTCCGATAGCCTTCTTCCCGATATCATTTCTATAAAAGAGACCCTTCCATTGCAGCTTGTTTATATGTTCATAAACAGAAGCATAGGCTTGTTCAACTGTATCCGCTTCGGCAGCGATCAACATTACCCTGCCACCGTCAGAAACCAGTTCCCTTTCTTGATTAAAAGCTGTTCCGGCATGATAAATGAGGGCTTCCTCACTTAGATTCTTTAGGTCTGGCAGTCGTATGCCTTTTTCATAACTCCCAGGATACCCTTCAGATGCAAGCACCACACCTAATACGGCATCCTCCTTCCATTCTAAATCCACTTTACGGTCTTCCAGCAGATCATGAATGACCATCCCAAAATCGGAATTCAAACGAGGGAGCACCACCTGTGTTTCAGGGTCCCCGAATCGCGCATTGAATTCAATCACTTTCGGACCGTCTGAGGTAAGCATGAGTCCCGCATAGAGAATGCCGGTGAATGAACGGTCTTCTTTTACCATCGCTTCAGCAGTTGGTACCAGAACGGTTGATACGGCTTCTTTCACAACTTCTTCCGAAATATGCGGCACTGGCGAATACGCACCCATTCCACCGGTATTCGGCCCCTGATCTCCATCGAAAGCCCGTTTATGATCCTGGGCGATCACCATCGGATATACCTTCTCACCCTGTACAAAAGCCATCAGGGAAAATTCTTCCCCCACCAGACATTCTTCCACCACTACTTTCACAGAGGCATCCCCGAACTTTTTATTCAGGAGCATTTCCTGCAGGGCCTGAATCGCTTCATCTTCCGTCTCTGCGACAACGACCCCTTTTCCGGCAGCCAGCCCGTCCGCTTTGATGACAATCGGTGCCCCGGTTTCCTTGATGTAAGCGGTGGCTGCATCGATGTCTGTAAACACTTCATAAGCAGCGGTCGGGATCTCATATTTCTTCATTAGCTCTTTCGAAAAGGATTTGCTTCCTTCGATGATGGCTGCGTCCTTCGTTGGCCCGAATACCTTCAAACCACGCGACTGAAACTCATCTGCAATTCCTTCAAGCAATGGATTTTCAGGACCAACGATCGTAAAATCTATCCCTTTCTCCATTACTGCGGATATCAATGCTTCGCTGTCTGTTTCATTCACCGGTATCAACTCGGCAACTTCGGCAATCCCGGGGTTTCCCGGTGCGCAAAACACTTCCGTCACACTTTCACTCTCAGCCAGCTTCTTCGCGATGGCATGCTCACGTCCGCCGCGCCCAATCACAAGTACTCTCATTAAAAAGCCCCCTTATAACATCAGTCAACCAAATCCTTAATGTTTAAAATGACGAACCCCGGTAAATACCATTGTTATTCCGTATTCATCCGCCTTCTTGATTGAGTCTTCATCACGAATCGATCCGCCCGGCTGGATGATTGCTGTAACACCTGCTTTGGCTGCTGCTTCCACGGTGTCATCCATCGGGAAGAAGGCGTCCGAAGCCATGCTGGATCCTACGGCTCTTTCGCCCGCTTGTTCAATGGCGATCTTGGCTGCACCGACACGGTTCATCTGCCCAGCACCCACGCCGATGGTCATTTGTGAATCGGTCAGGACGATGGCGTTTGATTTTACGTGTTTCACTACTTTCCAGCCGAGTGTCATGCTTGCCCATTCTTCCGCATTCGGCTCGCGTTTCGTCACGACTCTTACATCGGCATCATCAAGTGTGAAGGTATCATCGGATTGGACAAGAAGTCCGCCTTCCACGGTCGTGATTTTCTGCTCAACTTTATTGGTGGATTCGAACGGCACCGTCAATAAACGGATGTTCTTTTTACTTGAAAGGATTTCAAATGCTTCGTCACTGAAGGACGGCGCAATGACGATCTCCAGGAAGATTTCATGAAGCTGCCTGGCCGTTTCATCGTCAACCACCCGGTTCAATGCCACGATGCCGCCAAAGATTGAAGTCGAGTCAGCTTCATAGGCTTTGGTGTATGCTTCGTTGATCGTCTCACCCACTCCGACTCCGCAAGGGTTCATATGCTTGACAGCGACTGCTGCAGGCTCGGTGAACTCTTTGATAATTTGAAGGGCTGCGTTTGCATCATTGATATTATTATAAGACAGCTCTTTGCCATGAAGCTGCCTTGCCATCGCTACTGAAAATTCAGAACCAATCGGGGCACGATAAAAAGAAGCCTTCTGGTGAGGATTTTCCCCGTAGCGCAGACTTTGTTTCAATTCATATGTCAACGTGACGCGCTCTGGATTCTCCTCACCTGATACGTCTGTCATATACTCCGCGATATACGCATCATAAGCTGCCGTATGGCGGAACACTTTCGCCGCAAGCTTGCGGCGGTTCTCATGAGATACTTCCCCATTCAGCTTTAATTCCGCGATCACATTATCATAGTCCAATGCATCGACCACAACCGTCACATACTCATGATTCTTGGCAGATGCCCGCAGCATCGTCGGTCCGCCGATATCGATGTTCTCAATCGCTTCATCGACTCCGACATTGGGCTTTGCGATCGTTTGCTGAAAAGGATACAAATTCACACAGACAAGATCGATCCCTTCGATCCCCTGCTCTTCTAGCTGCTGACGGTGTGACTCCTCGCCGCGCTTTGCAAGCAGGCCGCCGTGAATGGAAGGATGAAGAGTTTTCACCCGGCCTTCAAGGATCTCTGGAAAACCTGTTACGTCTTCCACTCCCATGACTTCCACATCATTTTGAAGGAGCAGCTGCTTCGTTCCCCCGGTAGAAATGATTTCGTATCCCAACTGCTTTAACTCTTGTGCGAATTCCACGATTCCACTTTTATCTGACACGCTGATTAACGCTCTTTTTTTCACTGTGGCTCCTCCTCTAACTGCTCACTAATTATCAGCCTTTCCCAAGGCCTGTCCCTCAACACGTTACCACACTACCACAATAAAGCAACTGCCATTTCAGTACTTATCAGTAGCCTGTAGTGAGGAAAAGGTGGTTCAGGGTGGTGCGGTATAGATGGTGTTCGACATGCTGGATTTTGTCCTGGAGTGATTGTCGCGTCTCCCCTGTTGTCACACGGACTATTTCCTGCGCGATGATTTCACCTGTGTCCATCCCGGCGTCCACGAAATGTACCGTCACGCCCGTGATTTTTACGCCGGCTTCAAGAGCCTGTCCGATTGCATCCTTCCCCGGGAATGCAGGCAGGAGCGACGGATGGATGTTCACGATCCTGCCCCCATAGCCTTCAAGCAGGGTGGGGCCGATCAGCCTCATATACCCTGCCAGCACAATGAAATCCACCCCTGCGCTCTCGAGCTGGTGTAAGATCTCCTGTTCGAATGCTTGTTTGTTTTCATAGTCCCTTGCCCGGAACACAAAAGCGGGGATTCCTGCTGACTCCGCCCTGTGGATGACAAAGGCACCCGGCTGATCGCAAACTAAAAGCCTGACGTTGGCTTTCAGGGTACCAGCTTTAAAAGCATCAACCAATGCTTGAAAATTAGTTCCGCTTCCTGAAGCAAAAATGGCAATCTGTCTCATGACTAAGCCTCCATTACTGACTCGGTTTTTGTACGAATTGTACGCCTTCTCTGTTCGAAACCTTACCGATGATGCAGGCTGCTTCTCCCTGTTCTTTCAGGTAACCGACGATGGCTTCGGCTTCACTTTCGTTGACTGCCAGCACAAAACCGATTCCCATGTTGAAGATGTTGTACATTTCTTCCTGAGGGATGCTACCGTACTGCTTAAGCGCCGCAAAGATATCCGGTATTTCCCAGCTGCCTTCCTCAATGACAGCTCCAAGTCCGTCAGGCATCATCCGGGGGATATTCTCGATGAATCCCCCGCCGGTTATATGCGACATGCCGTTAACTGTATACCGGTTTAAGACTTCCAGCACCGGTTTCACATAAATTCTGGTCGGTGTAAGCAGCGCTTCCTTTAGTGTGGTTTTCAATTCCGGTAAAGATTCGTCCAAAGAAAAAGCATGATCTTCAAAAAAGATCTTCCGTACCAAAGAGTATCCATTACTGTGTATACCACTCGAGCCCAGTCCGATTAACATATTTCCTTCAGAAATATTTTTCCCGGTGACAATTTTTTTCTTTTCGCACGCACCTACCGCAAAGCCGGCAATGTCATACTCATCATCTGTATACATTCCCGGCATTTCCGCCGTTTCTCCGCCGATCAATGCACAGCCGGCCGATTCGCATCCGTCCGCAATCCCTTTTACAATACCTTCTATCTTTTCCGGCAGAGCTTTCCCGGTTGCGATATAATCCAAGAAATAAAGCGGCTCCGCCCCTTGAACGACGATATCATTCACACACATCGCGACACAATCGATGCCGATCGTATCGTGCCGGTCGGCCATGAACGCAAGCTTCAGCTTCGTCCCGACTCCGTCCGTACCCGATACAAGAACAGGTTCCTTCAAACCGAGCTGTGATAAGTCAAACATACCTCCGAAGCTTCCCAGCTGCCCGAGTACGCCTTCGCGTGCCGTCCGTTTCACATGTTTCTTGATCCGTTCAACCGATTCATATCCTGCTTCTATATCTACGCCTGCCTGACGATATGCATTTGCCATCTCTTGATCTCCCCCTATTTCACAAGCTCTTTTTCATGCGGATGAAGAGTATCCGGGTAGATTTCCGTCGGATACTTCCCGGTGAAGCACGCAAGGCACTGACCACGGTTCTCCGAAGAATCATCACGTCCGATCGCTTTCAATACTCCATCCGTACTAAGGAACGTCAATGAATCCGCCCCTATGATTTCACGCATTTCTTCCACTGAATTGGAAGAGGCGATCAATTCTTCATGAGTGGACGTATCGATTCCATAAAAACATGGATTCTTGATCGGCGGCGAACTGATGCAGACATGCACCTCTTTCGCTCCCGCTTCCTTCAGCATGCTGACAATCCGCCTGCTCGTCGTTCCGCGAACGATGGAGTCATCGACCATCACGACCCGTTTTCCTTCCACCACTCCTCTAACCGGTGAAAGCTTCATCTTCACACCCTGCTCACGAAGCGACTGGGATGGCTGAATGAACGTCCTTCCGACATAGCGGTTCTTAATGAGTCCCATCTCATATGGAATCCCCGATGCTTCCGCATAACCGATCGCACTTGAAATACTGGAGTCAGGAACCCCTGTGACAACATCCGCTTCAATTGGTGCCTCTTTCGCAAGCTCCATGCCCATCCGTTTACGGGCTGAATGGACGTTGATGCCCTGGATATTGCTGTCAGGTCTTGAAAAATAGACATATTCCATCGTACACATTGCATTGTTATTTGAAAAACTGAACCGTTCAGATGTGATCCCTTCATCATTGATGATCACAAGCTCCCCCGGTTCGATGTCCCTTACAAATTCAGCTCCAACGATATCGAAGGCACAGGTTTCTGAAGCCACACAATAGGCATCCCCTATCTTAGCAAGTGATAATGGACGGAGACCATGGGGATCAAGCGCCACCATCATCTCTGTTTCTGTCATGACCAGGAACGCGTACGCCCCTTTCAACATCGTCAGCGCATTCTTCACCCGGTCCTTCAACCGGGAATACCCGCTTCTTTTGATCAGATGTGCGAGAACTTCCGTATCTGAACTTGTTTGGAAAATGCTCCCCTGCCCCTCAAGCTGATGCTTTAAGGCGTTCGCATTGACCAAATTTCCATTGTGAGCAAGCGCAAGCCCTCCGCTCTGGGAGTTGAACAGAAGGGGCTGAACGTTTTCATAGCCCCCGCCTCCAGCCGTCGCATAGCGGACATGACCGATTGCGCCGAAGCCTGTCAGCTTCTCGATCGACCCTTCCTGGAACACTTCCGTTACGAGCCCTTCCCCTTTGTGGCCCCGTAAGCTTTCACCGTCTGAAACAACAACCCCGGTGCCTTCCTGTCCACGGTGCTGCAAACTGTGAAGTCCGTAATATGTGATTTGAGCGGCGTTCGGATGACCCCATATCCCGAACACGCCGCATTCTTCATTTAAACCTTTGATTTCAGCAGGCATGGAATCGCTCCTCTCCAGGCTGTTTCAAGTTCCCCGACTGACGCTTGTACGAGAACTTCGGCTTTGCGGGTTGCGATGGTGAGTTCTCCATCTTTCTTTACCGCCCCCACAGACTTTGCTTCTCCTACCAGTTTTTCAAACTCTTCCCGATTTTCGGGTTTCACAGACACAAGGAATCGAGATTGTGTCTCACTGAACAGGTCCGATACATGACAGTCACCGTTAACGATGATTTCAGCACCTAATCCGTTCGTACCGAACGTCGATTCCGCAAGTGCGACAGCCATCCCGCCTTCCGCGATATCGTGGGCAGAAGCAACCAATCCTTTTTGGATTGCTTCCAACACCTGCATCTGACGACGAAGCTCGATTTTCAAGTCAATGGATGGCGCCTGTCCGAAGATTTTCCCTTCCGTCAGCTTCTGCAGTTCACTTCCTCCGAATTCCTCACGTGTTTCACCGATGACATAAATCAGGTCCCCGGCTTCTTTAAAGCTTTGAGTCGTAATATGATCTACATCTTCAACAAGACCGACCATGCCGACGACCGGTGTCGGGTAAACAGCTGTACCCATCGATTCGTTATAAAGAGATACGTTCCCGCCGATGACCGGTGTGGAAAGCTCGCGGCACGCTTCGCTCATTCCGTCCACAGACTTCTCAATCTGCCAGAAGATTTCAGGTTTCTCCGGGTTTCCGAAGTTCAGGCAGTCTGTGATCGCAAGCGGGATTCCGCCTGAACATACGATATTCCGGGCCGCTTCGGCCACAGCGATCTTCCCGCCTGCTTCAGGATCCAAATACAGATAGCGTGAATTACAATCCGTTGTCATCGCCAGCGCTTTTCTCGTACCGCGCACACGAACAACCGCCGCATCGGATCCGGGGCTGACAACCGTGCTGGTTCTGACCTGGTGATCGTATTGGTCATAGACCCATTCCTTGCTTGCTATCGTCGGCTGCTGCAATAAAGAAAGCAGCGTTTCTTTATAGTCATCAACTTGTGGCACCGGCGTTTCCATCGCTTGAAACTCTTTATAATAAGCCGCTTCTTCAGATGGTTTATGGTAGACAGGTGCTTCCTCCGCAAGTGCATCCACCGGGACATCCGAAACCACTTCCCCTTTATGAAGGAGGCGAAGCCGCTTATCATCCGTTACCTTCCCGATCGAAACCGCTTCTAAGTCATACTTTGAAAACAGGTCGACAATTTCCTGTTCACGGCCTTTTTCCACGACGATCAGCATGCGTTCCTGCGATTCAGACAGCATCATTTCATACGCTGTCATGCCTCTTTCACGCTGGGGTACCAGATCAAGGTTCATTTCGATTCCGGATCCGGCCTTGGACGCCATTTCAGCAGATGAACTGGTCAAACCAGCCGCCCCCATATCCTGAATCCCAACAAGTGCATCGTTCTTGACCAGCTCAAGACATGCTTCGAGGAGTAATTTTTCCATAAACGGATCTCCCACTTGGACGGCAGGGCGTTTCTCTTCAGACCCTTCATTCAACTCCTCTGAAGCAAATGTCGCACCATGAATCCCGTCACGTCCGGTTTTCGCACCGACATACATAACGGTGTTGCCGACACCGTGTGCCTGCCCTTTTTTAATATCCTTATGATCGATCAATCCGACACACATTGCGTTGACGAGGGGGTTTCCTTCGTACGACGCGTCGAACTGGACTTCCCCTCCGACCGTCGGGATGCCGATGCAGTTTCCGTAGCCGGCGATACCTGCTACTACTTCTTTAAATAGATACTGAACACGAGGAGAATCCAGCTCTCCAAAGCGTAAAGAGTTGAGGAGTGCAACAGGTCTCGCTCCCATCGAGAATACATCACGTATAATGCCCCCGACACCCGTTGCAGCCCCTTGATAAGGTTCAATCGCTGAAGGATGGTTATGACTTTCGATTTTGAACACCACTGCCTGATCATCGCCGATATCAACAATCCCAGCTCCTTCTCCAGGTCCTTGAAGAACACGTTCGCCCGTTACCGGAAATTTTCTCAAAACAGGCTTGGAATTTTTATAGCTGCAGTGCTCTGACCACATGACCGAGAATAGCCCGGTCTCCGTATAGTTCGGTGTTCTTCCCAAGATGTTTTCCACCATTGAAAATTCTTCGTCTGTTAAGCCCATTTCACGATAAAGTTGTTCTTCTTTCACCTTAGATGCGGTTGGTTCAAGCATTAACGACATGTTTTTCCCTCCAGTGTTTGACAATCGATTGAAAGAGTTTCTTCCCGTCTTCACTACCTAATAAAGTATCCATCGCACGCTCCGGGTGAGGCATCATGCCGAGGACATTTCCGCGTTCATTCGTGATTCCCGCTATATCTGCCACACTTCCATTCGGGTTATTCCCGCTGTAGGTGAACACGATTTGATTGTTCTCCTTCAGCTTCCCAAGCGTTTCTTCATCACAGAAATAGTTCCCTTCACCGTGGGCGATCGGTATTTGAATTTCCGCATTTTTTTCATAACTGCACGTAAACATCGTTTCATTGTTCTCAACCGTTAAAGGAACGGTCTTACAAATGAACCTCAAACTGTCATTCCGGCGCATTGCCCCTGGTAACAGACCTGATTCCAGCAGAATCTGAAACCCGTTGCATACACCTAGCACAGGCTTGCCTTGTTCTGCCGCTTTGACGACTTCTTTCATAACGTTTGAAAAGCGTGCAATCGCTCCTGAACGGAGGTAATCCCCATAGGAGAATCCGCCGGGCAGCAGAACGGCATCATAGTTTTCAAGCGAAAGATCATCATGCCAAACGTAATCTGCTTCTTCTCCGATTTCATCTTTGATTGCATGGTACATATCAATGTCACAGTTTGAGCCTGGAAACACAATCACCGCAAACTTCATTGAGCCACACTCTCCTCGATCTCATATCGATAATCCTCGATCACAGGGTTAGCCAGCAGGCGGTGGCACATCTCTTCAACGGCCGCCTCCACATTTTCGACAGTCGACGGAATAGTAAGCTCCATATATTTCCCGACACGCACATCTTCAACAGACTTGAACTCCATTGAATGAAGGGCTTGCTTAACGACACTTCCTTGAGGATCCAATACACTTTCTCTTAGCGTGATGTAAACTTTTACTTTGTACATAAGTCATTTCCTCCTAAGCGTTCTAAAATAATTGAATATACTTCTGTTAAACTGCCTAAATCTCTTCTGAAGACGTCTTTATCAAGCTTCTGTCCCGTATTTGCATCCCATAACCGGCAAGTATCCGGCGAAATTTCATCCCCAAGCAGGATCTTTCCGGAACAGTCTTTCCCGAATTCCAGCTTGAAGTCCACTAAAAGGACTCCTGCTTCTTTAAAAATCTCTTGAAGAACTTCATTTACCTGGACAGCCCTCTCTCTTAATACGGCACGCTCCTCATGTGCAGCAATCTCTAAATAGTCAATATGATCATCCGTGATCAGCGGATCCCCCAGGTCATCATTTTTATAATAAAATTCGATGATCGGCTTCGGCAGCGGAGTGCCTTCTTCTATCCCAAGCCGTTTCGAAAGACTGCCTGCCATCACATTCCGCACGACCACTTCGAGAGGGATGATGTCCACCCGTTTGACCAGTTGCTCATAATCGGATAATTGCTTGATAAAATGACTGTCGATTCCCTTTTGTGCAAGCTTTGAAAATAGCAGACTTGAAATCTTATTATTCAAAACCCCTTTACCATCTATATCCGCTTTCTTCTCCCCGTTAAAAGCAGTGGCGGAATTCTTGTACTGAATCCAAACGACTTCTTCATCGCTCGTGGAGTAAATTTGTTTCGCTTTTCCTTCATATAAAAGCGTCCCTTTTTCCATACGAAATCCCCCTGTAATCATAATTTTTACAATCTTCAGTCTATATTCGGATAAAAAAAGGGAGGGATTCTTATAAAAAACCCCTTCCCTATCTATTTGTCGAAGTTCCTATTCCACCAATCCGCAGCGTTCAAAGATAGTATCAACATGCTTCAGGTGATAGTTATAATCGAAGCAGTCATCAATTTCTGCCGGAGCAAGCTTGGAAGTGATGGTCTCATCTTCTTCAATGAGCGACCGGAACGGAACCTGTTTCTCCCATGCTTCCATTGCTTTCGGCTGAACCGTATCATACGCTTCCTCACGCGTCATGCCTTTATCGATCAAGGCAAGAAGGACGCGCTGCGAGTAGATCAATCCAAGCGTACGATCCATGTTGCGCTGCATATTCTCCGGGAATACCGTCAAGTTCTTCACGATATTTCCGAAGCGGTTCAGCATGTAATTAAGAGCGATCGTCGCATCCGGCAAAATCACACGTTCAGCAGATGAATGGGAGATATCGCGCTCATGCCATAGCGGCACATTTTCATAAGCTGTCATCATGTACCCTCTGATCACACGCGCCATCCCGGTCATGTTCTCTGAACCGATCGGGTTACGCTTATGAGGCATAGCCGATGAGCCTTTTTGGCCTTTTGCAAAGAACTCTTCCACTTCACGCGTTTCGCTCTTTTGAAGGCCGCGCACTTCAACTGCAAACTTCTCGATGGACGTCGCAATCAAAGCAAGTGTACCCATGTAGTGGGCGTGGCGGTCACGCTGGAGTGTTTGAGTTGAAACAGGTGCAGGCGTGATGCCCAGCTTTTCACACACATATGATTCAACAAATGGGTCGATATTCGCGTACGTTCCGACAGCACCGGAAATCTTACCGAACTCCACACCGTCGGCAGCTGCTTTAAAACGTTCGACGTTACGCTTCATTTCTTCATACCAGAGAGCAAGCTTCAATCCGAATGTTGTAGGTTCAGCGTGGACACCATGCGTTCTTCCCATCATCACCGTGTGCTTATGCTCAATTGCTTTGTTTTTCAAAATCTCGACGAAACGCTCCAAGTCCTTCAGGATGATATCGTTCGCCTGTTTTAGTTGGTAAGAAAGAGCCGTATCCACTACATCCGTTGAAGTAAGACCATAATGTACCCATTTTCTTTCTTCCCCAAGTGTTTCAGAAACCGCTCTTGTGAAAGCCACGACATCATGACGGGTTTCCGCTTCGATTTCTTTGATGCGCTCGACATCGAAGCCGGCATTTTCACGAATCCTTGCTACATCTTCTTTAGGAATGTCGCCGATTTCTGCCCATGCTTCACATGCCAGAATTTCCACTTCAAGCCAAGCCTGAAACCGATTTTCCTCTGTCCAAATCGCTCCCATTTCCGGGCGTGTATAACGTTCAATCATTTCATTCGTCCTCCGATCTTTTCCTGCACGTTCCAAATCCCCGCTTCATTCACAGCAGCCATCGTTTCTTCGGCATCGTCTGTTAGAATGGTGACATGTCCCATCTTCCGTTTCGGCTTCGGCAGATCCTTGCCGTACAGATGGATGAACCAGTCCGGGTGACTTGGAATAGCATTCATTATAGGGTCTATATGCTCTCCTAATAGATTAACCATCACAGCGTCCTTTAATAAGGAAGGCTGTACAAGCGGCCAGTTACAAATCGCTTTGATATGCTGGTCGAATTGAGAGGAGTCGCACGCTTCAATGGAATAATGTCCCGAATTATGTGGTCTCGGCGCCAGTTCATTAATGTAGATCGAGCCGTCTTCCGACAGGAACATTTCAATGGCAAGCGTCCCGACCAGATCAAGCGTCTCACTGATCTTCTCCGCCATTTCAATCGCTTTTCGTGAAGTTTCATCGCCGATACGCGCCGGAGCAATCGTTTCATGCAGAATATTATCGACATGAATATTCTCCACTACCGGGAAATGCGTATGTTGTCCATCAGGATTCCTGGTCACTATGACTGATAGTTCTTTTTGAAAAGGGATCCACTTTTCCAGCACGCATGGTCCGTTTTCCAAAAGCACTGCAGCATCATTCACTTCCTCCACTCTTCGAATCACGAATTGCCCTTTGCCGTCATATCCGCCCCTGGATGTTTTCAGAACAGCTGGATAGCCAAGCTTTTCTATATTATCATAGATGTCTTCTTCCTGTTGAATCACAGCATAAGGTGCCACTTCAACACCTGCGAGCGTCAATGCTTCCTTTTCCTTGATCCGGTCCTGCGTGATGCGGATCAATTCAGCACCCTGCGGGAGATACGCTCTGCCTGACAGCCATTTCAAAGCGTCGTAGTCGATGTTCTCGAATTCGTAAGTGATCACATCCGATGCTTCGGCAAGGCGGTCCAATGCCTCATATTGATCAAATGGTGCGGTAATCACCAGGTCTGCAACCTGTGCACAAGGTGAAGATGGTGAAGGATCCAGGACCGCTATCCTAAATCCGCTATGTCTAGCAGAGAGAGCCATCATCCGTCCAAGCTGTCCTCCGCCGATGATTCCTATTGTCTGTCCCGGTAGGATCGTCTTTTTATTCAAGGTCATCACTGCTTTCCAGCACCTTCTCTCTTAACGCTTCCCGTCTGTTTTCTAACGTGTCTGCCAATTGTTTATCATCAATGGATAAGATCTGGGAAGCCAGCAGTCCCGCATTAGTCGCACCAGCCTTCCCGATTGCCACCGTCGCTACCGGCACTCCTCCCGGCATCTGGACGATAGAGAGAAGCGAATCCATTCCATTCAATGCCTTCGATTGAACCGGAACCCCGATGACAGGGAGAGTCGTTTTCGCTGCCACCATCCCTGGGAGATGGGCTGCACCGCCTGCCCCTGCAATGATCACCTTTATTCCTCTATCTCTTGCCGATTCTGCGTATTCGAACATATAATCAGGTGTTCTGTGAGCCGATACCACACGCTTTTCATACGAAACCCCGAGCTCATCCAGAATGTCACATGCGTGCTTCATTGTTTCCCAGTCTGATGTACTTCCCATAATAACCGCTATCATAATCCCGATGGCACCTCCACTCGTATTCTTCCACATAAGCTCTTTTCGCACCCTTTGTTGCTATAAACAAGAAAATAACGAATTGTACCTCTCCGTGTCTTTTTTAATTTTGATTTCGAAAAGAGCACCTGCACGCCCTTTATTCAACTTCTTAGATCTAGTACGGAAAGCAACAATCTTTGAGAAGATTCTCCACAAAAAAATACCCGGATCAATTGATCTCTGCATAATGAGAGAAAGCAATTGATCCGGGTATTTTAACCGTACAGAAAGAGAGCCCTTCCAGTCAGGGTCTTTAAGACGCTTCTACATCCAGACATTCACTTTCCCTCATAGTCCGGCCGTTTACGGCAGCCAGGTAGAAACTTACGGGCCATATTCCCATTATTATATGAGGGTATTCGATTTATTTGTCTTCATCATAACGCTATTCCACAGCACTGTCAACGAATAATCGAACGATTTTAAATGTCTGAAAATTAATGTTCGGATTTTACCGAAATCACTCTTCTATTTTCTTTCCTTCGAATACAATTGTCTGTCTAACAGGGACAACCTCTGTTTTCCCGCCGTCCTTCTGCTCTTCAAAAACAGGCTTCTCCATCCTTCTGACGGGCATATAACCTGCATCTTTCATGCGGTCCAGACAATCACTGATTGTTTCATTCTCCTGCACTTCAAATAAAAGCTTCTTTTTACTCATATATTGATTTTTCCTTTACGTATATTTCGAACGGCCTTCACCCAGAACCCGCCGTGAATCGTTTTCGGTTCATATGCAATGATAAACGCTTTGGGATCAAGCTCTTTAATCGTTGCATACAACTTCATCTCATATTTTCGCGGAGTCAGGATCTGCAGCGCCATTCGACTTCCTTCCAGTCCATTCGCTTCCCAGTTCGTCACACCGTACCCTTTGGAACGGAGCTGGTCCGGGAGTGCCCTGTCATATTCCTTCGTTATGACATTAACCGTAATATACCCCAATGCGAGCTTCTCTTCAATCTTCATCCCCACTACAACACCAATGCCATAACCAACGGCATACGCAATCAGGTTCTGGATCTCATTCAGGTTATCCAGAACAAGTCCAAGACCCACAACATAAATGACCACCTCAAATGTACTCACGAATGCCGCAACATACCGGTAGCCCTTCAGCGTCAGAATCATTCTTATCGTAAAAAACGACACATATACAATATTTATCACTAAAATGATCAAGACCATCATGACACTATTCTCCAACAACTTGTCATTCCTCCTCTGTCATACAAATACCCAAATTAAGTATTAATTCTACTAAAAAACAAGTAAAAGTTGAACCATTATCCGAAAAATATCCGATGGACCGACAGTGACAATTTATAGAAAAAAACAGCTCTGTTAGTCTTTTTCCTAATTCGACAGGTAGAAAACTTATTTTATAGGTGGTGAATCGATTTTCTCATCAAATTCTAATCTACCTTTAATAGTTTTCACGTTTTAACCGTTTATCATTAGACTTGCTTATGAATAAAGATTTCACTCCTTTGCAAGAGGAAGCGCCACTTCCTTCGTGTTTAAATCTTTATAAAATGAGGCTCATTCTAAATTTCTTTATTTGGGGACAAAAGCTTGCTGTAGCTTTTGTCTATTTTTTTGTTTCTGTATGTAACGCCGCTGTTTGTATCCGCTGAAAAGTTGAAAATAAAGTACAAAAGTTGAAAAATATGCATGAAACTTGAAAATATAGGGCTTATTCACATTCTGGAGAGGCGATCATTCACCTTCAACGCTAACATAGTATCCGAAAAAAAGAGGTTCAACGACATTCCTGATGAAACTCATTCAGGTGTATCGTTGAACCTCAAACTATTTATAATTACTAGTTAAACTGTTGCAGGCTTGGATGCGGGTTTATTGTTTTTGTTTTCGATTTTATTCACAGCATCCGAGCTTGTGTCAACACGTTTCACAAATAAAGCCAGTATTAGCGCAATGATATTCATACCTAAAGCTACGTAGAAGGAATACTGAATCCCCGCTAATAATGACTGCTGCGTCAATGCAGCTGTCGATGCCTCAGTGATCGTCGCGGGATCAACCCCGCTCATCAGACTTTCGCCTTCCGTTTTCGCGACAGAGTTCATAATGGTTATGAGGATGGCTGTCCCGATTGAACCAGAAACTTGCTGCGCTGTATTGTTGACTGCAGTTCCATGCGGGTTCAATCGATTAGGCAGCTCATTCAAACCATTTGTCATGATCGGCATCATCACCATCGACATACCAAACAGACGCAAAGTATAAATCAGAATGATGTGTGCGTAACTGGTATCCAATTGCAAATGAGCCAGCATGTAAGTCGAAATGGCTGTAATGCCAAGACCAGTCAAAGATAAGAGACGCGGACCGAACTTATCAAACAATTTACCGGTGATCGGTGACATGATTCCCATGATGATCGCACCCGGCAGCATCATCAGTCCGGAATCCAAAGGTGAAATACCCCTGACGCTTTGAACATACGCAGGTGTCAAAATCATACCCGAGAACATAGCAACCGCGTTGACGATCGCAATCACAGATGCAAGAGCAAACATCGGATACTTGTAAACGTGTAAATCCAACAGCGGCTCATCGATCTTAAATTGGCGGACAATGAATGCGATCAAGGCGATTCCGCCTGCAATCAATGTCGTCAAAACAATCGGATCCGTCCAGCCATCTGAACTGGCCGTACTGCAGCCGTATAATAATCCCCCGAATCCAATACAGGACAAAACAAGAGATAAGTAATCAAGTGTCGCATTGCTGTTTTGTTCCATGACATTCCTGAACTTCCAAACAGCCAACAATAAACTGATGACCGCTAAAGGAAGGATCATTTCAAACAGCAACCGCCAATCGTGATGTTCCACGATGTAACCGGACAGCGTAGGTCCGATTGCCGGTGCAGTAATCATGACCAGACCAAAAATCCCCATCGCAGCACCGCGTTTTTCACGCGGGAAGCTGACTAACATCACGTTCATCAATAATGGTCCCATCACGGAAGAACCCGCTGCCTGAACCATGCGGCCCGTGAGTAATAATCCAAAATTCGGTGCAAATGCTGCTAATGCAGTTCCTAATGTAAATATCACCAGCGATGTAATGACCAGACTTCGATTCGAAAAGCGCGTAATTAAAAATGCCGAAGCCGGAATCAAGATACCACTGACCAGCATGTAGCCTGTAGCCAGCCATTGGACTGTAGAGTAATCAGCTATCTCCAGATCAACCATGATGGATGGCAAAGCCACATTCAATAAAGAGTTATTCAAAAACGCCACGAAAGCTCCAATGAATAGTATCACAAGCATTAGATACGGTGGTTTTTTATGTTGTAAAGCAGAATCCATTTCCTCATCCCTTTTACTTTTTTCATTTTATTTTGCTACCCGAATTATTTTATACCGATAGTTCAAAAAAAGCAACACTTTTATACTCATTGTATAAAAGTGTTGTGTTTCCAGTACAAAAAATCTATACTACACTATAGAGTAGAGACTGGAGGAAGGTATGACAAATCGTAAAAGGAAAGTAGCAGACATAGCATTATCGTTATTCATAGCGAAGGGATTTCAACAAACTTCAATTCAGGAAATCATAGAAAAAGCAAAGATATCAAAAGGTACGTTTTACAATTATTTTTCGTCAAAAAATGATTGTATCGCAGATATTTTAGAGTATCTCCGTTATGACACAAGCCAACAGCGCATCGCCATGCAAATCGGCAAAGATAATCAAGACCGCGAAGTCTTTATCGAACAAATCACCATTTTAATGAAACTGAACGAAGAACGAAATTTAAGCGTTCTATTTGAGGCGATCTTGTCTTCGAATGAAGCAGAGCTGAAGAAATTGGTGATGCAGCACCGTATATATGAAATGGATTGGCTCTCCAACCGTTTCATAGAAGTAATGGGCGATGAAATCAGGGAAGTATCATTTGAAGCAACCGTCATGTTTTACGGCATGCTGCAATACCTGTTATTTACAATGCGGGTGACCAATACAACCTATTCATTAAAACACCTGGCAGACGTCGTTCTGTCCTACATCGAGCTGATCATCCCATATATGTTGGAAAATGACAGCTCAGTTCTGAGTCATTCAGCCATAGATTTATTGCAATCGAATATCAATAAAAGCACAATAACCCTATCAGATATCTTGAATCGCGCTGCCGAGCTGCAAAAGCAACACACATTCACTGTAGAACAACAGGATCTGCTGGATGCCATCATGAGCGAATTACAATGTGAACGCATCCGTAAGAGTGTACTCAATCCATTATTGAAACCTTTCAAACAATTATTCAACAATACAGACACGGAAATGCACGCTCACAAATTCACAAATATGGTATGGTATTACTTGAAATCAATCTAGCAAGTAGATAATTTATAAAGGAAAGCTGCCGAAATCAGGCAGCTTTTTATGTGTTTTCATAGGTTAGCAGTTGGAGAATTAGACGAGTTGTTGATGGTTGGCTGTTTTCTAAAAGATTGTTGCTTTACGTCCATTATCCAAGAGTTTGAATGAAGTGCGTGCACGTGCTCTTTTCGAACTCAAGCTTAGGAAGCTGCGGGATGGCTCGGCATCGACTTTAATCTTCTGGATGTGCACGCCGTTCGATAATATATTGCCTAGAATGATAATATGACCATTGTGTGATAATATGGCTACCGTTTTGATAAAACCCTAATAAGTATGATAATAGCTATTTTAGATTCGATAATAAAAGTCCGATTTTCGAAAATAAACTTTCAAATGTTGATAATAAAATCTTCATTTTAGATAATAAATGGCTGCTTCCTGCAATCGAGCCTTGACTGAAATGTGGATTTTGGAGTTGAATGGAGGCATGTTCAAGGAATTTAAACCTTTCATTCCTGTCTT
>NZ_JBAJHU010000005.1:0-250116 GCF_036867415.1 Mangrovibacillus sp. Mu-81 | reverse complement strand
GGTCTCACTTGTCTAGCTGCAGGGCTTAGAGGCACATGTCATAAGCTACTTTTCCCGCAGGAGTCTTCGTCTTGCACTCCAATCAACCGCTCGAACAAGCTATATACTAAATGGTCATTTGAGCAAGCTAATAAAAAACCCGAACTCACTTGAACTTAGAGTTCAAGTGAGTTCGGGTTTTTTTCAGACTAAAACACTTTTGTCCCAGCCTCTCTATTTGTTTATACGACCTCTTCATAGATCGGTTCAGCATTTTTCAGTTTTTCAACTTTCTCTTCTTCACCAGTATTAGCGTTGATGAAAATTCTATAGGTGTCATTTCCAAGCATCCCCAGGAATTCATAACAAAGGACTTCTTCATTCAGATCATTTACGATGATTGCCAACCTTTCTTCCATCACTTTCAAGTTAGGGTTGGTTTCTTTTTTCGCATCCTCTAAAGCCATGCCTGGTTCAGCTATTTCACGGTCATGGTTATTTCTCAAATATTCTTCAGCAGCAAATCCTATTATCTGACCGTTATCGAGTGCGACTTTGATTTTGATTGCATCAGGGTAGATTCTCACACCATCAAGAACGGTCACATATGTGAATACTCCCATTTTATCGTATTGGACACTTTCAAATAACTCCAGTTTCTCAAATTTATTTTCTTTAAGGAACTGTGTTGCTTTTTCCGCTGCTTTGTTCAAACTGATATTGCTTTCTTTCACTTCCCGGTTATTGATATACCAAATTGGATAACCGCCTTTTTGAGTAACGTCCATACTTGCTTCAGTATTGCCATTCCCAATGGAAACGCTGTAAAATTTGAAATCGGACCCTTTTCCGCTACTCGCCACTTTGGCATCCTTCGATTCGTCAATTCCAGAATACTTTCTCAATATCGCGACAGCTTCCTTCTTGGAAATCTGTTCGCCTTTCAGTTTTTTAAAATTCTCGTCTCTTTTTTGGCTGTTGACAAATGTTGTTGAACCAAAACTCGCTTCGTCATAGCCAGTGACGTTTTTCTCCACCGTTTTAAAACCGTCAATGATTGTGTTGTCCGCATTTTCTTTACCAGATGCAAGCGCCATCTCCACATCCATCCAGCGAAGATTATTTTTGATGACCAAATGCTGCACCCTTCTTAATTCCTTTTGAATATCCGCGCTTTGCTTGTATAGCGTTTCAAGTGAACTGTATTCTTTATCCGTCAAAGGCTTATCGTCCAGATCCCTTACTGCTACACGATAACTGAAATCTCCGATATTACTCAGAAATTCTTCTGTTTTATTAAATGGAAGCAGAGTTAATGGCAATTGCCCGACATCACTGTGTGCCTGTGATGTAAGCCGCCAGACGTCAGCCAGTGCGGGTGATAATGAACGCTTTGAATTCATCGCAAGCGTTGTGCCTATTTTATCGTGAAGAAGGTCCATTTGATAAGTCAGTTCATGAAATGCCCGCTGATAGTTGTTCTCTGCGTTTATCAGGATCGCGTTCTTCTCCTGATGTTCCTGATATCCCCAAAATGCCGTTCCGGCAACTCCGATCACGAGTACAGCTATTAATATAGTACGTACCAATTTCCTTCACCTCTTTAATTACAGAATATATGTTTCCCGATCTGTTTAATCTGTGGTCTAGACCAGATCCAATCACTTGTAGCCGTTACCGGATTGAAATAGTACAGGGCATTTGAAGATGGATCCCAGCCATTGATCGCATCAAGTACAGCTTCTCTTGCTTTTTCATTTGGTGTCAGGTAAATCTGTCCGTCAGCTACGGCTGTGAAGGCTCCCGGTTCAAAGATCACTCCTGCTGCAGTGTTAGGGAACGAGGGACTATCGATTCGGTTTAGAATGACAGCCGCAACAGCCACCTGGCCTTCATAAGGTTCTCCCCTTGCTTCACCGTAAACGGCATTTGCCATGATTTGAATATCATTTTGTGAATACCCATTTGGCGTATTTGCAGCTGTCGGTTTCTGAGGTGCAGGTTTATCTTGCTTTGCCGGCTGTCCTCCCCCGCCGCCTGTTCCTTTCTGCTGATTCAGGTCTGTTCCCCCGTAGTGGCTGAATTTTTTTCCTTTTTGAATCTGCTCCTTAACAAATTGCTCATTATACTTCGACGCTTTCACTAATTTTTCTTTTGTCTCCGACCCGGCCAATCCATCAATCGGCAGCCCGAACTCATACTGGAAGTTTCTTAGAGCCCAATAGGTCCCCCAGCCAAAAACTCCATCTATCTTTCCGTTGTAGTAGCCAATATACTGCAGCCTCGATTGAAGTTCGATTACATCTTCACCGGTGGCTCCATGTTGAATGACTTGATTGGAAAAAGCGTCTGCCTTCTCCCCTTCTGATGAAATCATCATAAAGGAACAAACAAGCACCATGACAACGGATGTACAAAACCATTTGATGCGACTATTCATAATGCTTTAACCTCCATATCTTCAATTAACATTAAATCTAGTTTTTGTAGAGGCGACCATTTTATACAAGTTGAAAAATAAAAATCACCAAAGCTGACTGATTAACTTTGATAAGACAATGTAATGTTTCAGAAAAAGGGGTGTAAACAACCTTCGTTATAATGAGATGAGGACCAATCAAGTCTTTTACAAAGGGGAGACACTCATGGAGGATTATTTAGCAAAATCATTGGATGAATGGAAAGAAGATATTTCAGAGGTCTTGGATCAAATCAATACTGATTATGATGAAGTAAAGAAGGAACTTAAAGTATATTCGTATAAATACGGGATTACGAAACAGGTGATTCAATCGACTGTGAATGAGGAAATCATTGAAAACATCCGTGAAATGTATCATAAACCGTTTGAAGAAAAATACAGTGAACTAAAAGAGTACATAAGAGAGCTGGATGAAAAAAGAAAGGTATTCCAGATGTTTGTGAATAAAATTGATGAAGTAAAACGGAAAGAAGCTCCCAAAACGGATTTGGCAGCTGCTTATAAATAATATCCCGCCCTAAAAGCCGTCCCACCAGAGGACGGCTTTTCAATAGGTATCTATCCTACAGTATCTCTTTCTTCAACTCTGCAGCAGAATATTTATTGGCTGTTAAACGGTGGGCATGTTTGACTTTCTTTAATCCAAGCCACCATAAGAAAAGCATGAATGGAACCATATAATAGATCCAATTCTTCTCTGATAAAAAGATATAATTATAAGTTCCATGTAAGACAAGCGGTATCACTACGGATATGAGAAGCCACTTATGCCGCTGATCCCGGATGGAAAACTTTGCTTTACCAAGGTAATATCCCATCAAAACACCGAACAGTGCATGACTTGATACTGGCATCAATGCTCTTCCAAATGCATATTCCACCCCATTGGAAACAAGGAATAAAATATTTTCAACCGTGGCAAACCCAAGAGAAACACTTGCACCGTATATTATGCCATCATATGGATCATTAAAGTGATAATGCTGAAATATGGCGACCATAAGAATGAACCACTTGAAAAATTCTTCTAATAATCCCGAAGATACATATGCATTCAACCAGTTAGAAGTGACAATTCCCTCTACTTTCAATACATACTGAAGAAACATGATTGGAAAGGTAATCAAGACACCATATATAAAGGTTTTAAAGACTAATGCAATCGGTTCGGTTTCATATTCATCGCGTAAATAAAAATAACTCAAAAGAGCTAATCCTGGTGCTATACCCGCTGATAAAATCACCAGCATATAAATGTCCTCTTTTCTTTCAGTTTCCTTAATCGTATCATGATAAAGTAGGATTGAAAATAAGAAAATCCCAGGAGGAATGATGCAATGAAAAAAAACGTACTGGTCATACATACCGGAGGAACCATCTCAATGATGGAAGACAAGGATACGGGAGCTGTAACACCGGGGAAAGAAAACCCCTTGTCCGTACAAACATCAATGGTGTCAAGCTTAGCGGAAGTTCAAGTCATTGAAGCATTCCACCTTCCTTCACCCCATATCACAACTGAACATATGCATAGAATCAAGCGTCTGATCGAAGAAGAATATGATAAGCGTCCATTTGACGGAGTTGTCATTACTCATGGAACGGATACCCTTGAGGAGACTGCATATTTTCTTGATCTGACAATTACTCTTCCTGTTTCAATCGTAGTAACCGGGGCCATGCGGTCCAGTAATGAAATTGGAGCAGATGGACTTTATAACCTGATTTCTTCGGTGAGGGTCGCAGCTGAACCTCAGTCAAATAATAAAGGTGTGCTGGTAGTATTGAATGATGAAATCCATTCAGCTAAGAATGTAACAAAAACGCATACAAGTAATGTATCCACCTTCCAGAGTCCTCAATATGGACCAATTGGAATTGTGACCAAACGAGGGATTCTGTATCACCATCAGCCGACTTCATCCGAGAGCTACAAAGTCTGTGATGTGACGAAACGAGTAACACTCATAAAAGCTTACGCCGGGATGGATTCCAGTTTATTGTACGCGATCAAAGAGCTTCAATATGACGGGGTCGTCATTGAAGCTCTTGGCCAGGGAAATCTTCCCCCGGAAGCTGTGCCGGGTGTCTGCGGACTTCTGGATCATAACATTCCTGTTGTTCTCGTATCGAGATGTTTTAATGGCATCGCTCAGGATGTATATGGATACGCCGGCGGAGGAAAACAATTAAAAGAAAAAGGAGTCATCTTCTCAAACGGGTTGAACGGCCAGAAAGCACGCATCAAATTAATGGTAGCACTGTCTCAAACGACAAATTTTCAAGAGCTTGAGCGTATTTTTAAAAATTAGGACATATAAAAAGAGCCCTCATCGGGGCTCTTTCTTACTTTCTTTTTTCCAGGATTGATCTTGCAATCAGTCCTCCGTGATGCCGGCCGTTTTCAATGAAAATTTCGTTCGCATTATTCCCGGCAGCAATCACTCCGGCTACAAATACCCCTTCGATATTTGTTTCCATCGTATCAGGATCGAAGGCTGGCCTTCCAGTTTCTTCGTCAATGTTTATTCCGATATTGGTTAGAAGACGATGATCCGGATGATATCCCGTCATGGCAAACACAAAATCATTCTTTATTTCTTTCAGTTCACCTTCTGCAGCAAAAAGTACTGTTCGATCCCTGACTTCTTCAAGGTGTGCATTGAAAACCATCTGAACTTCCCCATTGCGGACGAGTGCATCGAAATTTGGCAGGATCCAAGGCTTCACGCTTTTCGAGTATTCACTTCCCCGGTAAAGAACCGTCACTCTTGCTCCTGCTTTATTTAACTCCAATGCTGCATCCACTGCTGAATTTTTCCCGCCGATGACGACGACATCTGTATCAAAGAAAGGATGGGCTTCCTTGAAATAATGAAAGACTTTCTCATTGTCTTCACCTGGAATGCCCATATAATTCGGGTTATCATAATAACCTGTCGCGATGATGACGTTCTCCGCCAAGTATGTTTCTTTTGTAGTGGAAATAATGAACCCTTCTTCTTGTTTATCGACTTTATTCACCATTTCAAAGCGATTGATCCTGACATCTTTTCGCTTCGCCACTTCACGATAATACACAAGGGCTTGGTTGCGCCGGGGTTTATGTTCTTCGATTACAAACGGTACATCGCCGATTTCCAGCTTTTCACTGGAAGAGAAGAAGGTTTGATGCGTAGGATAATTGTATATCGCGTTCACTATATTACCCTTTTCGATGATTAAAGGATCGATCCCCATGTCTTTAAGGTGAATCGCAGCCGATAAACCACACGGTCCTCCGCCGACGATGATGCATGCTTCATTTCTCAACTTCAGGCACTCCTTCACATTGCATTGTATCTTTGACTGTTAATGACCGCTGCCCGATTCCGTGCAACAGTGGAACATAAATAGTAAGAATTAAATCAATTAAAAATCGCATTTGTTCTTTTTATTAATAATACAATCTCCCTGATTATTATGGAGTATTTTTTTTCATTGGTCAAAGCAACTGTACTATATTGTTTAATGAAATCGAAGTGTAACAGCAATTAATACATCAAAAAAGGATGGGAATCCCCATCCTCATTGATCTTAATAATTAAATTAAATCCAGCCTCTGAAGCGGCATGCTTCGGCCATTTTCCTTACACCGACCATGTACGCAGCAAGTCTCATGTCCACGCGTCTGGTCTGGGAGGTATCATACACATTGTTGAATGAATTGACCAGGATCTTCTCGAGCTTTTCTTCTACTTCTTCTTCCGTCCAATAATAACCCTGGTTGTTTTGGACCCATTCAAAGTAAGAAACTGTAACTCCCCCTGAAGATGCAAGGACGTCGGGGACGAGCAGGATTCCTCTTTCAGTCAGGATCTTCGTCGCATCCAATGTAGTTGGCCCGTTGGCCGCTTCTACTACGATGCTTGCCCTGATGTTATGTGCATTTTTTTCAGTGATTTGATTTTCAATCGCAGCAGGAACCAGTATATCGCAATCAAGTTCAAGCAATTCCTGATTCGTGATTGTATTATTGAATAACTTGGTCACTGTACCGAAGCTGTCTCTCCGGTCGAGCAGATAATCGATATCCAATCCGTCTTCATCATGCAGACCGCCATACGCATCTGATATACCAATGACCTTGGCACCTGCATCATGCATGAATTTAGCAAGGAAGCTTCCTGCATTTCCGAACCCCTGCACAACGACACGTGCTCCTTGGATATTGATACCTTTTTTCTTAGCTGCTTCATGGATGCAAATCGTCACACCTTTTGCTGTAGCCGTTTCCCTTCCATGAGAACCGCCAAGGACGAGCGGCTTGCCTGTAATGAAACCAGGTGAATTGTATTCATCTATCCTGCTATACTCATCCATCATCCAGGCCATGATCTGGGAATTAGTGAAAACATCCGGGGCGGGGATGTCCTTTGATGGACCGACAATCTGGCTGATCGCTCTGACATATCCCCTGCTCAGGCGTTCGAGTTCTCTGAATGACATATCGCGGGGATCACAGATGATACCGCCCTTTCCTCCGCCGTATGGGAGATCGACAATCCCGCATTTGAGACTCATCCAGATCGAAAGGGCTTTCACTTCTTTCTCCGTTACATTGGGATGGAAGCGGATACCGCCTTTCGTTGGACCTACGGCGTCATTATGCTGAGCGCGATAGCCGGTGAATACCTTTACTTTTCCATCGTCCATTCTTACAGGTATTTTAACCGTCAGCATTCTTACAGGTTCTTTTAATAATTCATATACTTCTTCGGGATAACCTAATTTATCCAGTGCGAGATGAATAACCGTTTGTGTGGATTTCAGTACATCATTTTTTTCAGATGCTTGGTGATTTTCTTCCTTCTTCTCGGCTGACATGTATGTAAACCTCCCAGAATCGTTCACTGTTTATACGGATCCTTGTCCGCTTTCATGACATAGTATACACGTTTGATTTCATCTTGCAAAGATAGAAAATCAAAAATCAACAACTTTTTTGAAAACGCTGTCATTTTCTGAAAATAGCTTGAAGGCTTTCCGTTCATTTCCCATTAAACTGATTGAGACAGCCTGCATCTAATAAAAACACCTTTAGGTATGCAGAACCTAAAAGTGATAGGAAAGTGGCGATGATCAAAAATATTGTTTCATTTTTTCCATTGTATTCTTGAGAATGATCACGTGACCATATTCGAGCATCATGTATTTTGTTTGATTCGATAAACTACCATATTCAAGCACAATTGACTCTACCAGGTTATGCTGATTTCCCTGTATGTTCTCAAAAAGCAGGTAATACTTTTCCTCATAGTGAAAAAAGCTGATCTCAAGGGAGGCAGACTGGATTTTAACAGTAGATTTAAGTCTTGTCAGGACCTCGATGATTTCTTCTATATCATTGAAATGGAACAATAGATCTTTATCAATGATGGGGTGAAACAGTTCGATACTGCCTTCAACATCTGAATAGTCTTCGTCGTCCAGTTCCAGCGTCAGGATCATACAAATTTCCTGTTCATCGAATGATTCGATCTCTACTGTGATTTCCATCTGTGCATCAATCCCGAACTTTCCTTGTACTTCGTCGAGCATATCTTCAAACAGATCATGCCACATTAATGAATCTTTCCACTGTTCCTGCTCAAACAAGCCTTTTTGTTCAAGCTCTTCTACACTTATGGAAAATTTGATTTTATTATCGGAAATTCGCTCTAGTCTCATTTGCGTGCCCCCTATGAGTGTGACGACTTACCACCATACTATGTAGAGGGCACAAAACAGTGCATAGACCATAGACACTTTATAATTTACTTTTTAACCATTCTCCCCACTCAGCCTTGGTCCTTCCTACAATATGCTGTTTGAAATCCAGCTCCTTATCTTGGGGTAAATGATCGATTGCAAACCCTCCCATTCCAATCTCCAGATCTTCATGCTTCTCATTCAGAGAAGTAACAAGCGATAACAAACTGCTGAGATTCTCCTTCATTGTACATGAGAAGAACAGGAACTTAGGGTTCACTTCCTCTAATACCACATCGATATCATTTTCCTTAATACTTGATCCAAGGTAAATGACTTCAAATCCTTTTCTGCGTACAAACAAAGTAAAGATCAACAAGCCCAATTCATGCCATTCCCCCGGGCCGCAAACGGCCACTACCTTAGGCAGAATACCGTTGTGGGGAAAAGAATGCATGATGCTCCCGATACGGGAACGAAGAATGGAGCTTGCAAAATGTTCATGAGCAGTGGTAATCTTGTCCCTTTCCCACAGGTCTCCTATCTGCAGAAGCAAGCTGCCGAGAATATCGATTACCACTTTGTCTATTGTATATATAGAGAATGACTTATTGATCAGCTCATGTGCTTTGAATTCATCGAAACTGAGCAGGGCTTTAAGCAGTTCATCAGATATACTTTGTGTCCTGTCCAGATCCCGGGTCTCGGTGACATCATTTTCTTCCAGCTCCTGCTTGTCCAATAATGCAACAGCCTGGCTGATGGTGAATCCCTGTTTCACTTTTGAAACGAGCCATTTCAAAATATTCAGGTGCTTTTCAGTGTAGAGTCTGTGCCCTGAATCATTCCTGACAGGGGCAATGATATTATACCGCCTCTCCCATGCTCTCAAGGTCCCTGACTGTATCCCCAGTATGGTTGAAACAGCTTTTATATTATATTTACCGTTTGTATCTTGATCGTTCATCAAAATCCCCCATGCTCATCTTTTTCCATATGTTCTTTTAAATTATAGTAGAGAATTCTTTAAGTGTAAAAATTGTACAGTAAATGAATAGGTTTTGTTCACTCAGTATCCCTTTTTAACGTGATAAGATGCGTTTCTGCTGGAGCACCTAACCTGAGCGGGATGGCTGTAGTTCCATATCCATTGCTGACCAGTAAAGTGGTCTGAGGAAGTTGCTCGACTCTTCCTTTCTTATAGAGACCCCAGCCAAGTATCCTAATCTGACCGCCATGGGTGTGTCCGCTTAACATCAGGTCGATTCCATCTTCTGTTCTCACCTGTTTTACCAGCCGTGGATCGTGGCTTAATAAGATATTGAACCCGGATGGATCTACTTTTGAGAGGGCCTCAGGCAGAACCGCCCTCTGAGTGCTTGCATCATCTACTCCTATTAAATAAACGGCTTCTCCATCTAATTCAAGCCTGACGGAATCATTAACGATTTCCCGGACCCCTTTTTTGGCAAATAGTTTCTTCAGGTCATCTGTATTCACTTCATGATCATTATTGCCCCATATAAAATAAACAGACCCGATGACCGAAAGCTTTTCCAGATTCTCCTCCACTTTTGAGAGCGGAACTGCTTTTTCCATTAAATCACCGCCTATGACGACGATATCCGCCTTTTTTCGGACTTGTTCAATCATTTCAGATGAAAGCGTACGTTTATGGATATCGGAAATAAAAAAAATCGTCAATGTAACACCTATAGGAAAATGAGAAAATGTAAACAAATGTGTCTTTACTTCGTTCCTTCGGGCTTCATAAAACATAAAAAGGAGAAGAGACCCTCCCCCTATCAATAAAAAACTTATAAAAAATTCAAGCATGATGGCCTCCTTGCCGACGCAAATCTAAAGAAATAATACCATAAAAGACCGCTAAGAAGGAAAAAAACAAGGTTTCCCACAGGCCAAAGATCGTCAGTCCATATATCATGCATGCGTGAATCGGGACGATTAACAGTTCCCTATGTACGTTCCCTTTGAATAACCGTAACACATAGAATATTTCGAACTTCAATAAATTACCCTGCACGATGAATCCAAAAATAAAGACGATCGATGCAGCAAAAAATTCAACCGGATGCAAGACCAGCTCCACAATTACGTCCGATGCATGATGTATTTTTACGTCCGGGAACCATTTGATAAATAAATAACCCAATAGAAATGTACCAGTCAGCCTGACAGCATAATGCATCAAAAAAATCCCTCCCATAAATCATATGAGAAGGATTTTTTTTCATACTGTCATTTTATGATGATTATTCCTCTTCATGAATGTCGAGGATCCTGAAGCCTGATTTCTCCAATTTAGTGATGAATTTATCTATATTATCTTTCTTCTCGATCTTAAGGACAATTCTCCTTAAGAGTTTATCTGTGGCGTCAAATGTGACGAGAGAAATAACCGATTCGGAATACTGCTGGATGATATCGCCCAGTCTTGCAATTCTGCCTTCTGTTTCAACGGATGTAAAGGCAATCCTCACACCTTTGCGCTCCATTCCGAATGCGCTCTTGAATTGGTCGAGCACATCGTACCTAGTGATCAACCCGAGAAATTTTTTATTTTCATCTATGACAGATAAGATGGGAAAGTCCTGCAGTTCGACCAATGTATCTTCAAATACATTACTCTCTATCAAGAACTTATCTTGATGGATGGCAATATCGGTCGCCCTTGTTTCTTTAAGAAATTTCTCCCGTTCCATACCTGATAAGAAATAACTCTCATAAATATTGTAGCGGCTGACGACCCCTACATATTTATCATTTGATAATACTGGCAGCCCATCGATTTTATGGTGTTCCAGTACTTCCAATGTTTTTTCGATTGAGTCATTTTCATTCACAACATAGCATTTGTGTTTTGGAATCATTGCATTTTTTACGAACAATTGAACCACCTCTTCATTAATATCCTATGATGTATGTATTCAACATTTAAAACTCATATCCCTTCTTTCCTCATGCTTAAAATTTATTAACATGTTCTCTTGCATTCATACATATCTTTGTTACGAAGGATTTTCTAATCAGGAGGGATTTTTGTGCATGAATTCTACAGAAGCTGGCACCCGTATGTGAGCCCGTTCGATCCATGTAAGCCTATAACGACAAAGGTTTACTCTACACCTCCTAACCTTTTTCTAGGGTTTCAGCCGCCTAACCTTGAGCAGTTTTCGCCTAAAGAAGCTTTGCATAAGGGGACTTTATGGAAAGTATTTTATGATCCCTACTACAGCCCCTATGAAAAAATGAAGGGAGAATAAATCATGAAGCAGCTTCCTGCACATTATTACGAAATGTTGGAGGAGTTACAAGCAGTTGACTTCGTTGTCCTCGAACTCGCACTGTATCTGGACACCCACCCGGATGATCACGATGCAATTTCTCAATACAATATGTATGTGAAAACAAGGAAACAAATCAAGAAGAAATTCGAAAAAGAATTCGGTCCGCTGACCAACTTTGGCTACAGCTATTCAAATTATCCCTGGGACTGGAAAGATGCACCCTGGCCATGGCAGGTTTAAGAAACGGTAAAGGAGGAATCCAATCATATGTGGGCATATGAGAAAAAACTACAGTACCCGGTTAGAGTCAGTACATGCAATCCGACACTGGCGAAATACCTCGTCGAACAATACGGAGGTGCAGATGGGGAGTTGGCTGCCGCCTTGCGTTACTTGAATCAGCGGTATACGATCCCTGACAAGGTCATCGGGCTTCTTACCGATATTGGTACAGAAGAATTCGCCCATTTGGAAATGATCGCCACCATGATTTATAAATTGACAAAGGACGCTACTCCCGAAATGATGAAGGAAGCTGGATTAGATGCGCATTATGCAAATCACGACAGTGCCCTTTTCTATCACAACGCTGCAGGTGTCCCGTGGACAGCTGCCTATATTCAGGCAAAAGGGGATCCCATTGCCGATATCTATGAAGATATTGCTGCAGAAGAAAAAGCCAGGGCAACCTATCAGTGGATTATCAACCTGAGTGATGATCCTGATTTGAATGATGGGCTGAGATATTTGCGGGAACGTGAAATCGTTCATTCCCAACGCTTTAGGGAGGCTGCGGAAATACTTAAGGATGAACAGGGCAAAAAGCGTTTTTTCTGAAAACCCGGACGTTTGGTGCAGTATTCCCAAACGTCTTTTATTTATTTGGCCGCCTCTGGGCAAGCCGCCTCCGCTTTTGGGTTCATCCAGCTCCGGCGACTAGAGGCTCCTCCGCTTTTGGGTTCACTTACTTCCATGATAAAGGTTGATGTCGAAGCGGCTTTTCATTTTATCGAATACCTGGTGCCGCTTTTTCCAAGCATCTTCTTTCCAGAGATCTTTGCTTCGGTCTATGATTTCCTTTCTCAGGTCCTGATACTCTTTTTCTTTTTTTACCCTGATTTGATGGAGGACTTTCGCCGCACCGAAAAGTCCCGCAAGGAACAGTGTGATAAATAGGTGCATCGAGTCCGATACATAGACTGAAAACATTGCTCCAAAAGAATATGAATATGGCTCCAATACAGCCTTTGATAAATAATAAAGGAAGCCGAATGCTGTAAAGAAGGATATCCATAGAATTGATACATGCCATTTTTTTGCCCTGTCAAATTTTTGTTTTCTTTCAACCAGGTTATTCAGCATTTGTTTTGTTGCCGGATCTGTCCATTCTTCAAATTCACGGATAAATTCATGCATGCCCGTCCACTCCCCTCCATTCATTCTATGAACTCGTCCATCCCCGTAGAATCCTTTATTCAAAAATACAGCAGCTCTGCCTTTCACCTCAAAAAAGCCCCGCCAAAATGGCGAGGCTGCAATTAATTGGATAGCGGTATCTTCAGGATTTGTCCGGATTGGATTTCATTGGTTGGAAGATTATTTGCATTCTTGATCTTTTCGATTCCATCCTGTGAGTGATAATATTTCATTGCAATCCGGAAAATCGTCTCCTGTGGCTGCACTGTATGATGGATGATTTCAAGGCTTGAATCTTGCACTGGTTTTGAATCTGCAGGTTCAGGATTTTTTTCCTCTTTTTCCGTTTTTTCCACTTCCGCAGCTTTTGCCGCAGGGAGCTTAGTCTCCTCCGCATTATTCACTTCCTTATGTTCCGACTGATCTATATCCGCATCCTCACCTGACACAGGTTCTTCAGTTCCTTCCTTAGTACGCTCAGCCTCGGCATTTTCCTCTGAAGTGACTGTATCCTCTTCTTCTCCGTTTCGGTCATACTGAACTTCTTCTACTTCATTATTCTCTTCCGACATGACAACTAAAGGTTCATTACGGCTATCAAAATATGAATATATACTAAAAACTGTTAAAGGCATTAAAATAAAAAATAAAAGCAATAGACTGATTAATGGGTATTTCAGTTTCACTTTGTTTTTTTTCTTTTTTTCATGATGAAGTTCACTTCTTGGCGGCAGGGGTTCCCTCTTCTTAGGAGCTGGCGGTTCCTCTTGAACCCGTTCAATTTTCTGTTTTAATTTATCTGCTTGATCACGATATGGGTCTTTGTTCATGAGACATCCCTTCTTTACTTGCTTGACTTGCCTTATGACGCATATACAAACCTAATAAAAAATCGATTGTAAAGTGCAACATAATCGTGACCATTACATTTTCGGTCACTTCATAAATCATGCCGATCCAAAAACTCAATGCAACTATATTCATGATAAGAAACCAATGAGCCCAATACCTGAAATGAATGAGCGCAAAAATGATGCTGGATAGAATCAACCCAAGATGGAATTGTATCACACCCCTGAACAAAATTTCTTCACTGACCGCAATGACAGCTGCCAAGAGCGCAATCTCCGCTGTACTTCTATCTGAAAAGATTCTCTCATTCACGCCGCCGTCATCGTAATATCCAGCCGGAAGGTATTTCATCAATATGAGATCCAGGACAACGATAATCAGACCGAAAGTAAGACCAATCGTCCAAATGGAGGATGTCCAACGGAACTGACTTCCAAATGTGGACCAATCTTCAAATAAGAATATACCTAATAAAAGGGCAATCGTTAATAGTACTATTTGAGTAAAAAACAAATGAAAGGTCAGTTGTCTTTTAGTGAGCTGTTTTATGATCTCGCCTTGATTCTTCATTGCCATCACTTATCCCATTAAAATTTTTTCTAATCGTTGTTCCCAATTCATATCCACTGTGCAGCATGCCTCTTTCTCCGGCTGAACAGAAAGGAATTCGGAAACCTTGGATCCGCATAAATCACAGCAATGATCAGGGCGTTCTGTCAATGCTTCATCGAAATATTTCAGGAGAGCTTCCCTCCTGCATGTATGTTCCTTCAGAAACCCCACCATGGAAAGGAGCTTTTCTTTCTTATAGGAAATCCGTTCATCACGTAACTGTTTAATTTCATGTGACAATCGAGAAGGATCATGTGATCGTCCGTCGTTCACATAATGCATCAGAAATCGATATTGGATATCCGAGAGTTGTAAAAAGGACATCAACTCATCTTCATGTTTCGTTCGATATAAAGTCAGAAAACCTTCTATTTGATAATCAAAAGGAAGCTCTCCTTCGATAAGCTGCAAGGGCAGTGATAAATCTTGTTCTGTGTAAAGTACAATCGCAGCACTTTCTTTACCATCTCTTCCCGCTCTTCCGATTTCCTGCAGGTACGCCTCCACACTTGAAGAGAAATGAAAATGTATGACAAAACGGATATTCTCTTTATTTACCCCCATTCCAAAAGCGGAGGTGGCACAAATCACCCGTAATTTATTCGTTAAGAATTGCTGCTGAATAAGAATCCGATCCTCCTGCTCCATACCACCATGATAATGGGTGACATCTTCTATCCCTTTTTCCCGTAGAAAGGCGGCCATTTCTTCAGCAAGCCTTCTGCTTGAAAAGTAAATAATGCCAGGTCCCTCCAAGGACGCTGTATATTCAAGAAGCTTTTTTACTTTATCCTGATGAGAATCCATTCCTTCAACATAAAATGCAATATTTCTCCGGTCTATAGAGTAAATGACTTCTGCAGTGTTTTCGAGCAGCAGCACTCTTTTAATATCTTCCCTGACTTCCATTGTGGCTGTTGCAGTCAATGCAAGGGTGACAGGATTTCCAAGCATTTTCCTTATTTCACCCAACTTCAAATAATCTGGTCTGAAATCTGGCCCCCACTGGGAGATGCAGTGAGCTTCATCAACGACAAACATTGATACATCCAATAACTCCAGAGCATGAAGAATATCAGGATTACTCAGCATCTCAGGTGATATGAAGATGAATTTATAGATATGTAATTCTTCCAGTGCACGCTTCTTTTCAGGGAATGGCAAGAATGAATTAATGGCAATGACATTCTTCTCTCCGCTCACCTTCATCTGATCCACTTGATCCTGCATCAAGGAAAGAAGCGGTGAAACGATGACCACCTTTCCCTTGAGCAAATATCCAGATAACTGGAAACAAAGGGATTTCCCCGTGCCTGTAGGAAGCATCGCCAAGGTATCCCGGCCGCTCATTACAGATTCAATCACTTCTCTTTGCCCCCGCCTGAATGATGAGTAGCCAAACCTCCGTTTAAGCTCTAGCTTTAGATCCATTTTTTTCACCAGCCTTTGCAATCGCGATTCTGATTTGAAAGTATGATAAATGAGGAAGTCTGTCTTTTATCGGTTTCAATCTCTTGGTACCCAGTTCCTCGATTACTGAAGCAGCAGCATGAAGTTCTTCTGGGGTAATGAAGCAGTCTGTATTGAAATGATTCAGTGTTAAGATGATTTCGACAAAATGATCCTCTATCGTATTTACCTTAAGTTTTCTGATCTTTGATATTTCCCTGATCGTATGGCCCTGCCTGTAGAGCCCGAAGGTTTGGGCCGTCGAGATCGTCAAGTTTCCCTGCTTCTCGCCAACAGTACTTATTGAAGTTAAAATAGGAAATCCTTCCGTATCCTGATCTACTTTCATCAATATTCCATGAAGTAAGTCAAGAAATCTAAACCGATATTCCTCGACATGAAGGTGTAATTTTTCGGCTGTCTGCAATTCAGTCAATCCATAATCCCTGCAGCCAGTTAATCGAAAAACAAGAAGGGAAGGATCTTCTTCCAATTCGCTCAACATCTTTTGCAGCTCCCTGAACAAGGCAAATGACAACCTGTCTCTTTCTGGCGTTTCCCTAAGGAAGTGCTTGATCCATTTCTGTATACTGCTGCCGCGCTGGACAGGAAAATAAGACGTTTCTTTATCATTATGGTTAGAAAGAACTTGTACGAGTAAATTAATCCTTCTCCAAAACACATTTGCTCGATCACCATATTTCAACCCATCCATATGCTTCGGAAAAAAAGTGGCAGGCTCAGTCTGCATGTATGTGTCTATCCCTTTTTCCGTCACCACTGCTTTAAACTCTTCATTCAGTTTGATGAAATTTCCCGCTTTTAATTGGTCCACCTTTTTGTTGAAGAAATCACGGGAAAGATTGGGAAGCGAAAGAAAAAAAGAGTTCAGTTGAAACAAATGTGCATCCTGTATAGACTGAGAAGACTTTTTCCCTTTAAGGATATGATAAACAGAGTAAATAGAACGTTCACCATTTAACTGCCTTAAACAATATACTATTACATAGTCAAGATACGTCATGGTATTTCTCCTCTGTTTGCAGGTTATTGTCAAATATTGTACCATGAATTTCATCCTTATCGATGTTTTGTTTTTAACAGTTAGGATAAATATAATAAATACAGTCTAACTATTGAAATGTTTAACATTCCTCTATAAAATATAAATTAGGTTATTTTTCTAAATAATTTTATGTATAATGAATGTTTAATTATATAGAATTTTCTCAGGAGGTTTTTTCGTTGCCAAAATATACAATCGTTGACAAAGATACATGTATTGCATGTGGTGCCTGTGGAGCTGCAGCTCCGGACATTTATGACTATGATGATGAAGGGATTGCATTTGTGACCCTTGATGATAACCAGGGGACTGTCGAGGTACCGGATGTTCTTGAAGATGACATGGTCGATGCATTTGAAGGCTGTCCGACAGATTCAATAAAAGTTGCAGATGAACCATTTGACGGGGACGCCCTTAAATTTGAATAGTCACGGTTTAAAAAGCGGCCAATCTCTGCCGCTTTTTTTTTTGTTAAACACCCCGTTTCACTCTGGTTATCAATAGAAAAAGCTCTGTCGGCAATAGCTGACAGAGCTTTCTTTATAATCAATCTTATGCCGCTCTTTTTACAGTGACCTGTTTGGAGAGCCAGCCCTGAAGTCGAATGAATAATAATAAGAATACTATCGTTACCAAAGCACCTTTGAGGATGTTAAAAGGCACAATTCCCGTAATGATGATTCCTGCTGGCAGTTCGAAATTCATGAAATACTTGTATGCAGGAAGCAGGACGAAATAATTGAGAATCCCCAGTGCGATGCTCATTACGACAGTCCCTGTGATCAGGCCCGCCAGTAATCCTTTTTTAGATTGATACCGGGAATAAACGAAATAAGTCGGCAGAATCAAGAATACACCTGCTGCAAAGTTTGCGAAATGCCCGATTGGAACACCCGTATCACTTCCAGTCATGACATAGTCGATGATATTTTTGAACAGTTCAACAAGAATGCCTGCAATCGGCCCTAGAGTAATGGTGGCAATCAGTGCTGGAACATCGCTGAAATCAACCATCAAAAATTTAGGGAATGGCGGAATTGGGAAGTTAAACAGCATTAATACATACGAAATGGCACTTAACATACCAACCGTTACAAATGTGCGTGTTGTCATTTTTTTCATTTTGCTTCTCTCCTTTTGGAGATTCATCTCTCTTCGAAGATCGTTCAGCCAAAGCAGCACCAAAAAAACTCCCAGATCAAAAAGTATCCCGGAGTTTGAAAAGGCGTACCCAAATAAACGTTCAGCTTCCCATTTCTAAACGTTCTGGCTAAAACCTTCATCTTCTCCCATCCAGACTGTACTGTCGGCTTTGGAATCGCACCAAATCCTGCCATTAAAGGCTCGCGGGCTTAGAAACCACAAGGGTCCCATCACCGCCGGTAGGGAATTTCACCCTGCCCCGAAGACGAATCTTATTTTTTTATACATTATCATTATACATAAAAACATAATCATTGGGAAGAAAAACATTTCGAATTCGAGGTAATCAACTTCCCTTCTTTATGATCAGCTTTTGGTGTGGATGAATGACATCAGTCATGGTAAGACCATTAAGGACCAGCAATTGTGTCAGATCGACATAATGACTTTTAGCAATTGAATGAAGCGTGTCCCCGTTCTTTACAATATACAAATAATCATTGGATTGGACAGGGATGACCAGTTGTTGATGTACTTTAACATGCGAAGAATCCAAATCATTTTCCTTTTTCAATTCCTCAACAGTCTTTCCATACTGTTTTGAAATGCCCCATAATGTTTCATTCTTTTTTACAGTATGTATGAAGCGTGACTCCGTTACATTTTCCTTGATATCGTTTGTCTCCTGGTCTGGAACCTTTTCCAGGTTCACCGATACGTCCATTGTCTGATATGGATCATGTTCTTTGGCAAAGACAAGCTGACCGATTTCCCCTTCGCCAAATAGTTCAAAGGGATTCACTGCATTCAATTTGTCCAGGGTCCATTTTCCTTTATGAACCTCAAAATGCAAATGGGCACCAGTGGAACGTCCTGTATTTCCTACACTTCCGATCCTCTCTCCCTGTGCTACACGCTGATTCTCCAATACTCCTCGATCATTCAAGTGTGCATACACAGTTTCATATCCATTGTCATGAATGATGAAAACAACATGTCCATAACTCTCCGAAAAATACGATTTACTCACGATTCCACCTGCAGCTGCGTAAACCGGGGAACCGATATCCCCTCCGATATCCACTCCTTTATGATGGCCCGAACGAGTACCGTAAAGATCCGTTATGACTCCTTCCACAGGGAAGACCCACTTACTGCCTGTCTCATTTGCCATGGCCTTTACTTCCCTACCCGTAAGGAACATAATACTCACACAAAGTCCCAATAAGATCACGATCAAAAACCTTCTGGCATAATCTAAAAGCATGCTTGTCCTCCTAACACTTTTTAAAACGTTTAAAATCAAAAAAAGGATACTCAAAAATGTATGTAGTACTTTCCGAAAATATGAATTGTGAAAAATTCCCTTATGGTAGTTTGCCTTGAATGATGCGAATTATACACAAGGATGGATGTTCTTTATGGGGGAAGCTTCATCAAAAAAACGACCGGATGGAATCAAACCTCCCATCTCAGTCGTTCATTGCACGCTATTCTATATCTTTTTTATTCGGACTTAAAGGCGTTTGCACCGGCTTTGTAAAAGAAAAACCATTCCATTGTGCCGGTTCGACGTTATGAAACTGCACTTGCTCAAAACCTGAACTTTTGGCTGTGAGGAGGATCCCTTCTATCATTTCCTGAGCAGCCTGAAAATTCATTGAATTGAGATCCACTTTATCACTAAATGAAATATTGACGATATTCTCCTCTTCTTTCACGCTCATTGAAAGATCTTTGGGTATGACACTTTTATAAAGGTCCGATTGTGTTTTTTTCATAGCATTTATCGATTGTTTTACATTTTCCCTGTTTATCGAATCCGGTACGAGATACCTGTCCCGGCCGTTAGGCGAATATAAATAAAACGAATGATGTAATGTCTGATCAAGCGGGATGGAAGATAACGCTCCGAGGTGGCCGAACTCAGGTGAGCTTCCATCTTGATTTTGCAGCTTGATTTCCTTGATATTTTTATCTTCAAAAGAATACAGGAGAGATTGATAAAAATTATACTCGTTTGCATTGCTTCCACTGTAAGGGTGATTATCCTCCAATGTCAGCAATACTTCATCCTTATTATCACTAAGGGATAAATCTCCCTTTATCGGCAGATAATCCTGAAACCCCCATTCCGATTCAGGTATCTGCTTTGAAATGGTTTCATAATGCTCTACCCAGCTCTGACTATCATCCGTAGATGTGATGACTGATACCGGAACCGGCACTGCATCATCCGAAACAAGTCCATAGGTATAGTACTCTTTCGCAGCGACATCTTCCTCGTATATAGACAGCCTTTCATGGGGTGAATTTTCAGGAGCTTTGATTTCCCTGTCTCCTTGATCATTATCTTCAGCCATTTTAAGCTGATTCTCTTCTTCTGGAGCTTTTAATATTTCCGCACTTGAGTCATTTGCGGAAGAATCTTTCTCGACTTTCTTATCTCCACCGGCAGAATCTGTGGAATGAGCCCCTTCCATTGCACTTTCTTCAGTCGATTGACTCATCTGTGAAATAAGGGCAGGAGACAGCAAAACGACAATGAACAGTGCAGCAATGGTCACAAGCACAGGAATGTATCGTCTGAAACTGCTCCTGGTCTTCTTGTTATTTTTCACCTTGGTATATATATAAGAAGGATGACGTTTATCTTTTATTTTCGGCAGCTGCTTCATCATCTCTTCAATGTCATGATCGTTCCATTCTGATTTCCTCAATATCTTCCCCCTCCTTCCCTAGCCGCTGATTCATCTCGACTTTAAGCCACTTTAATGCTCTATGTTGAGTTGTCTTCACTTTGCTCTCCGTCCAGTCCAGTATTTCCGCTGTTTCCTTGATGGAAAGTTCCTGAAGGTACCGCATGATGATCACCATCCGATAGTCGGTCGTACAGGGCTTCAGGCATTCATATAACATCTTGATTTCTTCATTGGCGACAACGATTTCTTCTGGCGGCACATCGTTGGACGACAACTCATCCCGGTTCCAGTCGAATTTGTCTAATAAGCGATTCTTCCAATTCTTCTGTTTCCTATAATGGTCGATCGCCACATTCTTCGCAATGGAAAACAACCATGTTTTCTCAGAGCTTTTCCCTTCAAAGTTCTGATGTGATTTAAGAACCCTTATATATACTTCCTGTACCAGATCTTCTGCAAGCTGCCGATTGTGAACCATGTAGATCAGAAAGTTAAAGACATCCTGGTGATAGTTAGAATATAATTCGTCAAAAACGGAGTCCATTTTATACCTCCCCGTCAACTGATTAGTCGATTATTTATTAAAAATGTTACACGGTGGAAAAGTTTTTCTGTATTAATCCGGACATTCATCTAAAAAAGCCAACAGTATTCCCTGCTGTTCGAGGTGTCTACTGTTGGCTTTTCAGGATAAAAATTGTTCCCCATGTAACAAGATTTATCGTCACATTTCTTCAAATTCCTTATTGGGCAGTGTTTTTCATCGATTTATGACTGAAAAGGAAGAAAGAAAGTGAATGTTGTCCCCTGATCAATTTTACTGTGGACCTGTATATGTCCACTGTGCGCTTCAATAATATTCTTAGCAATCGCCAAGCCGAGACCGGTGCCTGATTTCCCTCTGGTCCTTGCCTTGTCCGCCTTATAAAAGCGTTCAAAGACGAAAGGCAGATCTTCTTCCGGAATGCCCGATCCTGTATCTTTTACGTTAAATAAAAATCCACCATTTTCTTCCGTTAATGAAATGGTCACCGTTCCATCTTGAGGAGTGTGCCTCACTGCATTGTCAATGAGATTCGTTAATACCTGCTCAATCCTGTCAGGGTCCATCGCCATTTCCATTTGTGAATTCACATTGCTTTCAAAATAAATAGAGACGCTGTTTTCCCTTGCAATCCCAAGGAATTTATTCGTCACTCTTTCCGTAAACGGCATGATCGGAACAGACTCTTTATTTAACATGATATGTCCCGCTTCCATCCTTGCAAGATCGAGAAGGTCATTTACCAGGCGTCCCATCCTCAGGGATTCATCATAGATGATCCTTGCAATTTCCTTCTTTTCTTCTTCCGATTCTGCGATATCATCCACAATCGCTTCACTATATCCCTGCAGCATGGAAATAGGGGTGCGGAGTTCATGGGATACATTAGCTATAAAGTCCTTTCGAAGCTTATCCAGCCTTCTTTCTTCCGTCATATCACGCACCACCACAACCGCACCCCTGATGGTATTGTTGTTGTATAGCGGACTGACGATTACAACATAAGACCTTCCCTGAAGAGTGATTTCCCCTGTCTGTTCCGTCTCCGTGACCACTACATTCTGAAGTAGTTCCTTAACCGATGTCGGTATAGGTTCATCACTTTTGTCACTTTTTTCGTAATACCACTGCTGAAGGAACCGATCTGCCGGTGGGTTGGTAATCAGTATCGTCCCATCCCGGTTGAACGTAATAACACCGTCAGCCATACTGCTCAGAATGCTTGAAAGCTGTTCTTTCTCCTGGCTCAATGCATTGATATGAAACTTAAGCTGTCTCCCCATCTGATTGAACCCGGTAGCAAGTTCCCCTATTTCATCTTTCGTCAGGATCGGCACCTTCGTATCGAACTTCCCTTTTGCCACCTCAAACGCTGCTTCCCTCATTTTTCTTAGCGGGGCTGTAATTCTGGTTGAAAGGAAGAAGGCAAAAATCGTCGTCAGGATGATCGCAATCCCTGCAGCAAGAAGGATTAATTTTGTCGTCTGCCTGGTAGTATCTTTAATCACGCCAAGTGACTGATATAAATAGACAGCTCCATCACCTTCTTCAATATGCAGCGGAGTTCCGACCACGATGATATTTTCATATCTGTTGGACGATGAATCAGCAGACAATTCGAATTCTTTTATTAACGTCTTTTCTGCATTGACTCTCTGCAGATAGTGATCGTTCATAATTAATTGGTGGATTTCCCGGTGACTTCCTTTTGAATCATGTGAATACACGGTTTTGTTGTCGTCGAGCACAATAAGGATATTGACCGGCTCGTCAATGATTTCCTTTCCAAGCTCCATGCCTAAGTCCAGGTCTTCATGGTTTTCAACGACCCTTGCCACTTTTTCTGCTGTATTCGTTAATTCATTTTTGACTTCGTCCACATGGTAGTTTTGAAAAAACTCCAGCAGTAAAATCGTCAAAATAAAGAGGACAAATGAGACCAGCAATAAGATGGTGACCCATAGTTTTCCTACTACACTGCGCCAAAGTCTCATTCATTCGTAACCTCGAACTTATATCCCACTCCCCAGACTGTGACGATCATTTTTGCAGCCATTTCAGATACTTTATTCAGCTTCTCTCTTAACCGTTTCACATGGGTGTCTACAGTCCGCAAGTCCCCAAAAAACTCATAATGCCATACTTCTTTAAGCAGGTGTTCGCGATCGAAAACTTTATCCGGAGCTTTCGCAAGGAAGTAAAGAAGTTCATATTCTTTCGGGGTCAAGTTAACATCCACTCCATCGGCCGTTACTCGATGAGCATCGTTATCGATCGTCAGATGAGGATATACAATCAGATCTTTCGCCTTTGCTTCTGTTTGTATGTAATTTGATTTCGAAGAACGTCTAAGCAGCGCTTTCACTCTCAACACCACTTCCCTTGGCGAAAATGGTTTTACGATATAATCGTCTGTCCCTACCTCAAATCCTTGCACCCTGTTTACTTCTTCACCTTTTGCCGTAAGCATAATAACAGGGGTGGATTTTGTCTCACGGAGATGTTTGCACACTTCGATTCCATCCATACCCGGCATCATAATATCCAGCAGTATACAATCATATTCGTTTTCTAATGCTTTTTCTAAAGCTTCTTCACCGTTTTCTGCTTCATCGATGAAATAATTTTCTCTTTCCAGATACATCTTCAGTAATCGCCGGATGCGGTCTTCATCATCTACAATCAAAATGCGAATGCTTTCTTCCACGGGTAAGTCCCCCTTTTATGTACTAGTATCATTACCTTTATTGTAATTGAAAAAAGAAGCTGACTCAAAGAGAATTTGATTCCCGTTTTCGTCAGCCTCCCGGTTACACGTATTTATGCATATGAATGTAATCCTGCGATGATAAGGTTTACAGCTACGAGGTTAAACATGATGATGACGAAACCGATAACGGCAAGCCATGCTGACTTTTCCCCATGCCATCCCTTCGAGAGCCGCAGATGCAGGAAAGCGGCATAAAACAAGAATGTGATAAGCGCCCATACTTCTTTAGGGTCCCAGCCCCAGAACCTGGTCCAGGCGATTTGGGCCCAGATCATAGCAAAGATCAATCCGCCCAATGTAAATACCGGGAACCCGATCAGGACTGATCGATAGCCGATTTCGTCCATCAAGTCCAAGTTGACATTCTTAACTGCAGGCTGCAGCTTGGCTGCGATGCGCTTTCTGAACACCAGGCGCAATATTGCGTATAATACGGTCCCGATGATAAATGACCAAATGACCGTGTTCAATTTCTTTGCATTGATCAGTCCCGGCATCTCAGCCAAAGGCTGCATGACGCCTTTCGTTACCAGCACACCTTCATTCGGTCCGACAATTGCAGGAAGTGTATATTCTGAAACGGCCTCCTGCCCCTGCTGATTAACGTAGTTAAAAGTTGCTTCATAATTCGATAGAGTAAATCCTGTGGATGCCACTATGAAACCGAGAACCACGATAATCCCATACATGACTGTTTCAAGCCAGAAGGACTGCCTGCTCCCTTTCACATGATCAACAGACTTCAATAAATAGATCAATCCTGCTACAAAGCTGATGGCGAGAATCGCCTCACCCGCAGCTACTGTCGTTACGTGTATCTTCAACCAGTCACTTTGAAGCGCGGGAATCAGCGGATTGATATCTTTAGGGAACATGCTGGCATACGCGATGATCAACAGCGCGATGGGCAGGGCCACCACACCGAGAATCGTTTTCCGGTAAATAAAGTAAATGATAATAAATGCCCCTACGAGTGTCATACCGAAGAAGGTCGTATATTCAAATAGATTACTTACAGGAGCATGTCCAGCCACTGCCCATCTCAAGAAGAAAAAGCCAAGTTGAGCCGCAAACCCTATTATGGTGATCACAATACCGATAAGTCCCCACTTGCGCTGATTTGTTTCTGTCGTATTCTTTTGACGGATGCTTCCGCCAAGAAACAATGTTGCAACTAAATACATGATAAAAGCGATATAGAGTAAATTACTGCTCCATTCAGCCATCGATGTCGCTGTCATCCTTGTTCCTCCTTACCTCTTCCTTTTCTTGCTGATCCTCAGGCATTTCGATATCCGTACCTTCAAGAATTCCTTTTAGCTCGTTTTTCAAGCCGAACCAGCCTTTATTTGTATGTCCGGCTGCTATTAAACTGCCAGCCCCGCTTCTTCTGAACCAGATTCTGCGGTGATGCCAATATGCACCTTGAACAACCCCTATCATAAATATAGCCCCTCCAAGAGCAATAATCCACAGGGTCAGATCCTTATGAACAGTCAATGCCGATACGTCACGGGTTTCCACACCTGCAAAAGAGAGCTTATATTCATTCTCACCAAGCGGTTCGAGGTTTTTTCTGATCCCGACAAAACTGATTTCACCTTCCGGCTTTTCAGGAGAGAACATTTTAAACAGGAAGGCGGGGTTATCAGGAATAGGTTTATCTGAAACCGGCTCCCCTTTTTCATCAAAGCCTGTAAAGTTAGGGTAGTATCCCATTAACTCAACACTGTATCCATCACCGAAATCATATTTGTGTTTCGGATCGAATAAATCAACGGTGAACTCCCCGAATGTCTTTTCGCTTTCCTTGTTATCAAATGTAAAAGACATCGACTTGAATTCATCTAATTTGTAACTGGTTTGATATACTGCGAAGTTTTCAAATTTTAATGGATGATTTACTTTTATTGAATCCTCTTTTTCCATTTTCAGTTCTGCATTTTCACCTGGAAGGGTATTTCCTGATTCTTTATACAGCACAACATCGGATTGATAATTTTTTGCAATCGTGCCTGCATTTTTAATTGTTTGCTGAAAGACCTCTTTATCCTCAGCATCATAATTCTCCAGAGTGAAATTTTTATTCTCGATGTAATACTCATCTTTTGTACCCGGAACGGCTTTCTTCTCACCTTCGCGGATCCAAACGGTTTCATCGATATACATCCCCGGGACGAATCGGAGCATCCCGCCGATCAGGAAGATGATCAGCCCTACGTGATTGACATAAGGACCCCACCTGGAAAAACGATTTTTCTCAGCAAGGATGTTTCCGTCTTCTTCACGGATCTTGTACTTCTTCGCTCTCAGCTTTTTCTTGATTGTATCAAGGTTATCATCTATGTTCGTCGTTTCTGTCACTCCGTATACCCGCTGACGCTTTAGAAAGCTTTCATGACGTGAAACACGCTGGGTCTTCAGAGCACGATGCAATGGAATAACGCGATCCAGGCTGCAGATGACCAATGATATCCCGATTGAAGCGATTAATAACAGATACCACCAGGAACTGTACAAATCGTGGAAACCGAGGGTGTAATACAATTTCCCGAAAAATCCGTATACTTCCTCATAATATTGTTCGGGCGGGAGTGCAGAAGGGATGTACTGTTCTTGAGGCAATATCGTCCCAACCGCCGATGCGATCAGGGTAATGACGATCAGCCATACTCCAACTTTAACAGATGAAAAGAAATTCCACACTTTATCGATGATCGATTTATTATACGTTTGAGATCGCCTTGCACTGCCTTCATAGCGCATATCATGCAGTTTTTCTTCTTGTGCTTTGGATGTTAGGGCACGTCCGCATGACTCACAGAGAACGGTCCCAATCGGGTTGACGTGTCCGCATTCACATTTTATTTCCTTCATGAATAAAACTCCTTAATCGTAGTTCAATGGATATCAAGGCGTGATACTTTCCATATGTTCTTTAATATCCTCTTCTGTCATGGTGCCTGTAATGACTTTAACGACTTCTCCGTCAGGATTGATCAAAAAGGTGGTTGGCAGCGGATCCACACCATAAGCATTCAATACTTCACCGTTTTTATCAATGACAATCGGGAATTCAAGGTTATGCTTCGAAACGAACCGATTGACCAAAAACTCTGACTCACTCACATTGACAGCGAGCACTTGAACGCCTTGATCTTTAAATTGTTTGTATTGATTGTTCATATATGGCATTTCTTTTTCACAAGGTTTACACCATGTACCCCAGAAGTTCAGGAATACCCCTTGGCCCTCATACTCCGAAAGTTTGTGTTTTTTACCTTCCATATCTGTCAGTACAAAATCAGGGGCTTTATCTCCTGCTTGTATCTGCCCTCTCTCGTCTTTTGTAAAATTGGCATACAGCGTATACACAACCGCAGAGATCAGCAGGATGAGTATGATGCTTCTTATAAGCAGTCTGCGTTTCTTTTTGTTCACGTAACGATCCCTCCACCAATGTAATCGTTCTCACAATTGGAAATGATACTCTTAACAACAGGAAAGGGCCTGATAATATGATCAGTCCCTACAAATAAGCCAGTTATCACTATTTCTATGTAGGGAATTCACCTTCACAGTAAGGAAAATTCCCTTCTCATTATATCATCTATCCCTTATTTCAAAGCTTGAATATATGAAGGATGTGTGACATTTCACTTCATTCTTATCGGATGCTGCCCGTTTCGGCAAGAGTTCTCAACTGTTTGACTTCATGAGGCGTCAGCTCGCGTCCTTCACCGGCATTTAAGCCGTGGAGTGTAAGAAACGCAAATCTCTCCCGCTTCAGTTTCTGTACGGGAAAACCGATTGCTTCGAACATTCTGCGGACTTGACGGTTCCTTCCTTCATGGATGCTGATTTCGGCAATCGATTTGCCTTGCTTTTTGTCGATGCTGAGTACTTTCACTTTCGCAGGAGCGGTCACGCCGTCTTCAAGCTTTATGCCTTTTTCTAGTTCCCGGATTTTGAATTTAGGGGGAATCCCTTTCAACCTTGCTACATAGGTCTTTTCAATTTGACTGCTTGGATGCATAAGTAGATTGGCGAATTCCCCATCATTCGTCAGAAGGAGCAGGCCGGATGTGTCATAATCAAGACGGCCGACTGGATAGATCCTTTCTTCGATTTCAGGGAAGAAGTCCGTTACAACTTTACGATCTTTATCATCCGTGACGGCTGAAATAACACCTCTCGGCTTGTATAACAGATAGTACACTTTGTTCTCCCGTTCGATCTGCACACCGTTCACTTCGACTTTGTCTGAAGACGATACCTTTGTCCCAAGCTCTTTCACGACATTTCCATTCACTTTCACTTTACCTTCTATGATTAACTGCTCGGATTTTCGTCTTGATGCCACGCCGCTGTGAGCAATTACTTTTTGTAAACGTTCCACGGTATTCCACCTCTTCTGATTTTCAAAACTTTTGTCTTCATGAATTATTACATAATCGGGACAAAATAGAAAGGCAAAAAGAAAAAACAGCTCGAGGGCTGTTTTGGTTTTGAATATCGCTTTACCGACTATTTCCATTCCTTCATGCTAATGAAGTTACTAGTTATCAAGCAAACATGATGGTGACGATGAAGATGGCGGCTGCTATTCCGACTATGTCTGCAAGCAGGCCGACTTTGAGGGCATCGCCCATTTTCCGGATTCCCACTGCACCGAAGTAAACTGTCAGGACGTAAAGGGTTGTATCGGTGCTTCCCTGCAGGGTGGATGCAAGTCTGCCGATAAAGGAATCAGGGCCGTATGCAGCCACGATATCGCTCATCATCCCGAGAGCCGCTGTGCCTGAGATCGGCCGGATTATGGCGAGCGGGACTATCTCAGGTGGAATGCCCAGAGCAAGCAGAGCTGGCTGCATGAGGCTGACAAAGAATTCCAATGCCCCGGATTCTCTAAAAACAGTGATTGCGACAAGCATCCCTATCAAAAAAGGAATGATGGATATCGCTATTTTTACTCCCTCTTTGCCTCCTTCGACAAACACTTCGTATGTGGGGACTTTCTTTAGCGTTCCATAGATTAGTATGAACCCGATCATGATCGGGATCAGCCACAGTGATATAGTAGAAATCCATTGCATCTATTTCACCTCGCGACGTGTACGTCTGTAATGAAAATACCGGTCTATCAATATAGCACCTATGGTGGATATCATGGTGGCGATTAACGTAGGACCGACTATTTCTGTCGGCGATGCCGAATCGTATTTCATTCGAATGGCAATGACAGTGGTAGGGATGATCGTAAGGCTTGATGTGTTGATGGCTAAAAAAGTGATCATGGATCTGCTTGCGGAATCCCGACCTCCGTTTAATATTTTCAGCTGTTCCATCGCTTTGATCCCAAGGGGAGTTGCAGCATTTCCCAGCCCAAACATGTTTGCGATCATATTTGAGAGGATATAACCCATGGCAGGGTGATCATCGGGAATTTCCGGAAATAAGCGTTTCACAAACGGCCGGAACAGTTTAGCGAGTTTCTCAAGCAATCCAGCTTCCTGTGCAATCCTCATGATTCCAAGCCAGAAAACGAGAACACTGATTAATCCGATACAAAGCGTAACCGCTTCATTTGCCGACTTGAAAATTGCTTCATTTATTTCTTCCATCCTTCCATTGATGATGGCAAATACAAGTCCGATAATGGTCATCCCCACCCAGATCAGATTAACCATGTTGACTTACTCCAAGGAATGCCTCAAATGAATACGCCCAAAACTTCCACCAGCTTTTCTCTTCCTGGGGTTCCTTCTCACTCTTAAAGAATACCGGGAGTGAATCTACTTCTTTATCATCTAAATAGATGACTGCCTTGCCTACAACGTCTGGTATTTTTTCTTTGTTCCTCCATTCTTGTTGAGGTTTAATCATTTTGTATTCTATTCTTACCAATTGATCTTCTTCATCCTTGAGAGACATAATCACATCGCGTTTTACATATATCCTGCCTTTATAAAATTCATCATCAAATTTCTTAATGATACCGTCTTCCAGGACTGTTTTATAATCAAATTGTTCAAATCCATATTCAAACATGCCGATGTGATCATTCCAATCATCCGGTGCATTCAATGTCACGGCGATTAGGTTCTCCCCGTCCTTAGAAGCAGTGGAGACAAGCGTTCTTTTAGCCCTTTTCGTATATCCGGTCTTGCCCCCTGTACTATGTTTATACAGCTCGGTCACCATCCTGTTTTTATTTTTCCATTTACGATCCCATTTTTCTTCAGGGTTAGGGGCAGTATGGACTTTGGTACCCGAGATCTTCTTATAATGTTCGTTTTCCATTGCATATTTGGTTAATAATGCCATGTCATAGGCTGTTGAATAGTGATCTTCATGATCATCCAATCCATGCGGGTTAGAAAAATGTGAATTCTTCATGCCGATTTCAGCAGCTTTTTGATTCATCAAATGCACAAATCCTTCAAGGCTCCCTCCTACTGCCTCTGCGATGGCAACTGCCGAATCATTTCCTGATCTGAGCATCAATCCATAGACCAGATCTTCAAGCTTTATCTTCTCCCCTGCTTTCAAGTAAAGTGATGACCCCTCCGTTCCTTCTGCATTCGGGGAAACAGTCACTTTTTCATCCATCTTACCGGATTCAATCGCAAGTACCGCTGTCATGATTTTGGTGATGCTTGCGATCCTGCTCGTGCTGTGAGCATCCTTTTCAAACAACACCCTTCCCGTCTCCCCATCCATCAGTATGGCTCTTTGGGCACTCACCGATGGGGCTGCTTGGACTTCCTTAGAGACCAGAACAAACAATAATGTGAATACCAGCATATAATATATGTATAATTTCATTTTTTTCCTGTACACACTCATCTACCCCTTTAATCGAACTTTGAAGTGTTTGTACAAGTTTATGCAGGACAAGTGCTAATATGAACGAAACCTGAACTTTCTCTTCCCTGTGCAGGAGATAATCACATGCCGTTTCTTTCCGGCGAAATGAAATCGATCCTCCAAAAAACAACAAAAAAACACGGCTGTACGTGCCGTGTTTTTTGTTATTCATCACTATTCATCTGTGTCCATCGTTTCCTGGAATTTCTCAAAGAACAAGTCTGCTTCATCCTGTGCAAAATCTTCCTGGATGCTCTCCGGAAGAGGAGGCAGTTCTTCTAGGTTGCTCAGACCAAAGTAATCCAGAAATTCCACTGTGGTCCCAAATAGATAAGCCCGTCCGGTTCCTTCGGCTCTTCCGATTTCCTTCACAAGCCCCTTTGACGTGAGGGTTTGAATCGGTCTTTCTGTTTTGACTCCTCTTATTTGTTCAATTTCCACCCTCGTTATCGGCTGTTTATACGCAATGATCGCGAGAGTTTCCAATGCAGCCTGTGATAACGAGCTGACACTCGGTGACTCCACAAGCTTTTTCAGATAGTCGGCATTACATTTCTTCGTGACGAGCTGGAACGTCCCTGCAAGTTCTGTCATATAAATGCCCCGGTCATGACAATCATCATAGTCTTTCTTTAATTCCTGCAGTAGGCCGCCCGCTTCTTTTTCGCTCAATTCAAGGACAGAACACACTTGTTTTAAAGAAAGACCTTCATCTCCCGCCGCAAAAAGTAAACTCTCCAAGATCCCTTTCCAATTAATGCTGACCAATAAGTCCTACCTCCTCACATGACTCCACGAAGATTTCCGTGAAATTATTTTCCTGATCCACAAAAATCTGCTTTCTCTTCATTAGTTCCAGAACAGCCAGAAAGGTAACAACTAAATGCTCTTTGTCATTAATGGGAAATAACGCAGTAAACGGTGTTCTTTCTTTCACCTTCCGCAAACTGTTTATGATTTCATCCATCCTCTTCTCGATAGATACTTCCTGCCTGGTAATTCTCGTCTGTACCGGTCTCTGGATTTTCTTGCGTCTTAATAATTTATGAAATGCCCCCAGCATATCATACAATGACACGTTCATTTCCGGGTTTTTCAAGCTATCTTCTTCTGTATACTCCGTGAGGTCGCTCGGGGGCTTAGTAAAGACTTGGCCTCTTTCTTCTTCGCGGGCTTTCAGTTCATTTGCCGCTTCTTTAAACTTTCTGTATTCGACGAGTCTCTCTACCAATTCATCCCGGGGATCTTCTTCTTCAAATTCTATGTCCTCATCCACAAGTCCATCATCGTGCTTGGGAAGGAGCATCTTGCTTTTGATGGCAAGCAGCGTTGCCGCCATCACCAGATATTCACTCGCCGCATCAAGCTGTAAGTCCTTCATTGTATGTACATATAATAAATACTGCTCTGTAATCTGAGCCATCGGTATATCGTATATATCCACTTCTAACGAATTGATAAGATGCAAAAGAAGATCGAGTGGACCTTCGAACGCATCGATCTTTACATTGTATTCCACTATATCACCAGTTTCTATTCCATTCTTTCCTAACAGCCGCTTCTATAAGTATAGTAGATTCAACTCTAATCTCCAATAGTAATTTTTTGAATCGCCTCCCGGAGTTTTGATACACTTTTTCCTGGAAGGAATATGATAAACTAGTTGAAAAGGAGGGATATCATGACATATCCTCAGGCATACCTTCAATACCTTGTCCATTTTCACGGAAATCGCGATTATTTTGAATGTCACGAAGTACTGGAAGAATACTGGAAAGAAGTCGATCCCGGTAATAGATCTTCCCACTGGGTAGGTCTCATCCAAATAGCCGTAGGTTTATACCATTACAGAAGAGACAATGTACACGGTGCTGAGAGAATACTTTCAAAAGCGTTATGTAATCTGAAGGACAATCAACCAGCCCTTGACGGACTTGGTTTGGATTCTTCCTCTTTGATACGGACCCTTGATAAGACCATCAGCAATATCGGGGAACAAGTTCCTTACAACAGCCTGGACCTTCCAATAAAAGATCCCGCCCTCCTAAATGAAGCCGAAGACTTATGCAGGAAAGAAGGGTATACGTGGTGCATGCCAAGTGACCTGTCAAATGAGCAGCTCATCCACCGCCATTCTATGAGGGACCGCACCCCAGTGATCGATGAACGTTTAAAAGCGCTGAATAAAAAGAGACTAACGTAGCAGGATGGTTCCGCCGGTTAGTCTCTTTTCTATTATTAAACGATATTTTCTTCGTCACATCTTTCAAAAAAAGAAGCCGTATCTGAATTAGGTTTTACCGATATCTCTGAATACATTTCTTTCAACTGTTTGATCATTGCTTTCCCAATGCCTTCATGACGATGTGAAGGGTTAACCGATATATGCTGGACTTCCATCGTACTATCTGTTTTATACACTCCGATTAAACCGACTATGTCTTCTTCTTTCCATAAAAAGAGCTGCCAATTGTCTTCCGTTTCATATTGTTTCATTGTTTGCTGAAGCTTTTTCAGATCTTTTTCATTTGGCATGAAAGATAGTAGACCCATTGCAATCTTTTCAAATGCCTTTTTATACCGAATTAACATAATTACCCCTCGTTACGTTTTATACCTATAATGGCGTTTATTCTCATTATAGCCAAAAACAATAGTTTTTAAATCTCGATCACGAATTAAATTAATCACGTCAATAAGATGAATGTTTTTATATCTTACTAAATTTGTTTTGTTTATTCAACCTGATTTTCCCTAGCTGGCGGCCAGCACAAACCAGTACAGTATTCCTCCCAAGAGGCCGATCATCAATAATATCAGGAACAGCAGCCCGTTTTTTAATTTCATGCTCTCCTTCACCTTCTGTCGTTTCATTTGAATAACACTGTTATTGTATAAAAAATCAGCCGGGAATGAAAGTATCATAAATAGTGGTGTATAAAAATCATCCATATATTTTATGAAGTTTCGCTGAAATGACTTTTTTTCAAACAATTTCAATAGAAAGAAGCAGTTTGAAGTTAAATGGAAGCTTCAAACTGCTTTCTCTCCTCTATATCAATGATTGGTCAAGTGTGATCAGGTCCTGGTAGGTTTCACGGCGTACAACCAGTTTAGATTGGCCATTCTCGACGAATACGACAGGGGGACGGGGGATGCGGTTATAATTATTCGCCATTGAATAGCCATATGCTCCTGTGCAGAACACGGCCAATATATCTCCCGGTTCCGAATCCGGCAGAGGCAGATCCCAAATGAGCATGTCACCCGATTCGCAGCATTTACCTGCAATCGATACTGTTTCCTCCGGGTCAGCATCCGCCTTATTGGCCATGATGGCTTCATACTTGGCACTATATAATGCAGGCCGGATGTTATCACTCATCCCGCCATCCACTGCAAGGTATTTACGGATATTCGGAACCTCTTTATTTGATCCTACCGTATACAAGCTTGTACCTGCATCGCCTACAAGCGATCGGCCGGGTTCTATCCAGATTTCAGGCATGTCCAGACTGAATTTCGCTGCTTCCAATTTGACTGCATTGATCATTTCCTTCACATATTGCGATGGAGGAATCGGGTCATCCTGCTTTGTATAGCGGATGCCGAATCCTCCCCCCAGATTGATGACCCTGGGGATGAAGCCATATGCCGCCTTCCACTCTGCAACTTTTTCAATAATTTTCTTTGCTGCAAGGATGAACCCGGTTGTTTCAAAGATCTGTGATCCGATGTGACAATGCAGACCCAGCAGTTCTATGTACTCGGATTTCAGTGAATGCTTCATTGCTTCTTCTGCCTGTCCGTTCTGAAGATCAAATCCAAATTTCGAATCTTCCTGCCCTGTCAGAATATAATCATGGGTGTGTGCTTCAATACCCGGGGTCACTCTCAATAAAATATTTATCTGCCGCTTCATTCCATTGGTGATTTCTGAAATAAGCTCAAGTTCATGGAAGTTATCAACAACGATGCAGCCGATATTATAATCAATGGCCATAACGAGTTCCTCCCGTGACTTGTTATTCCCATTGAAATGAATTCTTTCTGAAGGGAATTCAGCCTTCATAGCTGTAAATAGCTCTCCACCTGAGACTACATCCAGAGACATCCCTTCTTCCTTCATTAATTGAAAAATACCTATGCTTGAAAATGCCTTGCTTGCGTATGCTACTTCCGCTTTCACTCCAAGTTCCCGAAACGTCTCCTTGAAGCCTCTGGCTCTTTCCCTGATCAACGACACATCATAGACATACAGGGGGGTACCGTACTGTTTGACAAGATCGGTCGTACTTACCCCGCCTATCATTAAATGTCCCTCATTATTGATTTCTGCTGAACCATGAAGATGCATGAACCCTCTCATTCCCCTCTTTGATCCTTTTCTTGATTAAACGTAATTTACCACAGATCAGGAGGTGTTGCAATATTCTTACGATTTCACAGGCTGCTTATATTTGTTACGCGGCTTCACGATACTGGGACGGATCTTTGCGCCAGGCATCGAACGTCTGATCAAGATCTGCATGAATGCCATCGGGCTGAAAGGGATCAACGGCCACAAGTAAGGTGTATTAAGTGACTTGATATTTGCTACAAACAGGATATAAAGTGTAGAGCCGATGACAAGCCCGGGAATATGGAAGAAAGCCACCCCTACCAGCAGAAGCAGCCGGGCCATTTTATTGGCGACACTCAATTCATAGCTTGGTGTAGCGAAAGTTCCAATCGAGGCCACCGCTACATAAAGAATGACTTCAGGTTGGAACAGGCCGACATCAATCGCTATTTGCCCGATTAAGACCGCAGCGATCAGACCCATCGCGGTCGATAGCGGTGTAGGAGTATGAATGGCTGCTATCCTGAACATTTCCACCCCGAGATCGGCAATGAACAACTGAGCGATGATCGGAATGTTTGTCTGTTCGTTTGGTCCTATATATTCAAGTCCTTCTGGCAGCAGAGTGGGGTCCAGGACAAATAAATACCAGAGAGGTAAAAGAAACAGCGACGCCAGCAGCCCGAGAAATCTGGTCCATCTGACAAATGTTCCGACAGCGGGTGATTGTCTGTATTCTTCCGCATGCTGTAGATGGTGAAAATAAGTGGTCGGTGTGATGATGACACTTGGGGAGGTATCCACAAAGATGAGTACATGACCCTCCAGTAAGTGAGCGGCTGCCACATCCGCCCGCTCTGTATAGCGTACAAGGGGGTACGGGTTATATCCCTGCTTCACCAGGAATTCTTCAACCGTTTTATCGGCCATCGTCAATCCATCGATCTTAATGCTTTTCAATTCTTGCTTAATCACTTTTATCAGGCTGGGGTTTGCCACATCATCTATATAGGCAATTGATATATCTGTTTTCGAACGCTCCCCGATTCGGAAGATTTCAAATCTTAATCTTGGGTCTCTGATTCTGCGTCTTGTCAACGCTGTGTTGATGATTATATTTTCTACATAGCCGTCCCGTGATCCACGGACTACTTTTTCCGTATCCGGCTCCATCGGCTGTCGGCCGGGATAACTTCTTACATCGACGATTAAAGCTTCTGTATATCCTTCAACGACAACCGCGATCAACCCTGACAATACTTCATCTACCGCTTCCTCAATCGTTTTTACAGGTTCAACAGACTGATGGACCAGACGGTTATGGACAATATCGAATAGATGGGTGGAAAGGCGCTCATTATCGTTGATGCCAACAAGTTCTTCCACAAGTTCAATGATGTACCCTGCATCTGTCAAACCATTTATATAGTAAAAATGCACGTTTTTTCTAAGTATCTTTAACTTCCTGACGCCGAGGTCGAAGCTCTTGTTAAGACCGACATTCTTTTGCATATATTCTTCTAACACAGCCACATCCTTGGGAATGGGTGTCTTTTTATCTTCTGGCATGGTATCCGCTCCTTTCAAAAATGATTTCTACCGCTTTTTTTGTAATCGGCGCGCCTTGTGAGGAATCGTCCCTTTTCGCCATCTTCCCTATATCACCGATTCCGACAATGACGGGAACGTCCAGTTCATCCAGGCAATAAACGGTATCTCCGTTCATTCTCCCCATTTCAAGTTCGGGCACACCGAATTTGTCCACCCCAAAGGGCGTTAATTCACCAAACTTATCAATACAGACATCCACTCTTGTCCATTCTGCCTGCCGTGTTTTACTGGCCACTGCTATGATTCCCAGAACGTCAATGTCTGAGTGATTGGCGACGTATTTCAATGCCATTTCACCGGCACCTTCGCCAATGAAGCCGCTATCATCAAACATGACAAAGACAGGGTCATTCTTTGCTTTTTTTATGAGCTTTACAATTTCGGGGCCGGGCAGAACGGAAGGGTTCCCTTTAGAACTCGAAATACAGCGTCCTCCATAATCTATCGCCACCCGTTCGATTGCTCTTTTTGCATATTCATCACCATCAGTTATCAAAACCACTTTTCTTCTTTCACTCATAAAAAAACCCCTGCCTCACACCTATTTATTGATGAACTAAGTACAGCCAATGAAAAAGGGAGCCGAAGATCTTACCTAATACAATAGCCATGATTAATACAACGATCTGCCCTTCGATTCCAATCCGTTTAGCAAGGATCGGAAAGACATTCAGCACTTCAGTCAACGCCGCAGCCAAAAGTCCGATGAATATTCCGCTGGCTAATCCAATCGGTATGAGGATAAGCGGGTTCATATGCATCGTGTAATCGTTGAGACTGATGAACCCTCCCATCAGCGCACCCGTGATAACCGCGATTTCATAATAGTGAATCATTTTCATCGTCTTGGTCAATTGTGTCAATCTTGGAATGATCCCCAGAACAGTTAAAAATGCCACAAATCCCGACCCTACTGCCAATCCTCCTGCAAATCCTATAAATAATGTGAGGATCACACTAATTGTCATCTAGCCGCTTCATACTTTCTTTATTTTCGTGCATTATGACATATTGATCCAAGTCCTGCTGATAATTGAACATCTCCACTTCCAGCGGACTCGGCTCTTCATTAAGCCTTTTCCGGAAGATATGATTAAAGAAGAGGATCATCCCGAGGCCTAGACCAAATGAGTACGGGATTTGAAAGAGTAATGGATGCGGATCTTCATCACCGGTCACAAAATGATAAAGTGTCTGATGGACCTGCCTCATGCTGACATCTTCATGAAAGTTCATGATCGCCATTGCTGCACCTATAAACAAAAGCATCCAAACCCCAATGAATAATGGGAGAGATACTTTCTTCTTCTCATAGATGACTTCAATGATGCTTTGCGCCGGCCCGATCGTCTGAATATCCAAATGAGGGTGGTAATCGGTAATTCTATTGATTACAGTCATGACATCAATGACGACGATGTTTTTATCAGAGGGTGTCACCTGATGAATGCTTATGCTTTTCAACCCGCTGAGTACAGCTTCCGGGGCGATGATCTGCGCTAGTTGACCGAGAGTCACTATACTTTCTGATTTTACCTGCACGCTATGCCTCAACCGAATGTACACAATTCCTTCCATTCTGTTCACTTCCTGAAAACATAATTTTCCCCTCTCGTACCAATAGTATGGGTTAAAGGAAGTAATTTATGTAATAGCAGCAAATCGTCCATATGCTGGATTTTGTTATTTTACCTTGCAAACTGACAAAAAAATAACCCTACCACTCTTACCCACCAAATACGTTGTGGGTGAAGAGGATAAGGTTATTTTTTTATTCTGTATACATATGGTCCTTCATGGTCTGTAATATTTTCTTCTCGAGCCTTGATACCTGTACTTGTGATATACCGAGCCGGTCGGCTACCTCTGATTGGGTCTGGTCTTTGTAATACCTTAAGTATACGATCAGACGCTCTCTGTCATCGAGTTCCCTGATGGCTTCTTTCAACGCGATTTTATCGAACCATTTATGATCTGAATGATCCGCTATCTGGTCCAATAAGGTAATCGGATCACCATCATTTTCATAAACCGTTTCGTGTATGGATGATGGAGCACGACTGGCTTCCTGAGCCATGATCACTTCTTCAACAGAATATTCGAGGTGCTCAGCGAGCTCACTGACAGTCGGGACCCTTCCAAACTTCTTCGAAAGCTCATCTTTCGCCTTCCGGATCTTATTCCCCATTTCTTTCAGGGAACGGCTTACTTTCACAGTGCCGTCATCTCTGATGAATCGCTGGATCTCCCCAATGATCATCGGTACAGCATAGGTCGAGAATTTCACGTCATAGCTTAAGTCAAACTTATCCACTGATTTCAGCAGCCCGATACAGCCTATTTGAAACAGATCATCAGGTTCATATCCCCTGTTAAGGAAGCGCTGAACAACGGACCAAACGAGCCTCATGTTTTTTTGCACGATGGTATCCCTGGCTGACTGATCACCCGCCTGGCTTTGTTTAATAAGTTCCTTCACTTCATGATCCTTCAAAAAAGGCTGGGATTTTTCATTTTTCACTTCGACATCCATAGGCACGACTCCTTAATTGCATAGCGCTTTACTATTGGTCAGGTGCTTCTTCAGTCTTACAGTGGTGCCTGTACCCGGGTGTGATGACACTTCTACCTCGTCCATGAAATTTTCCATAATGGTAAAGCCCATTCCCGACCGTTCCAGTTCGGGCTTAGAAGTATATAAGGGCTGTCTTGCTTCCTCCACATCACCGATTCCGATCCCTTCATCCCGGATCGTCATGTCGATGTATCCGTCCTCATCCATGACTACGGAAATATACACAATGCCATTCGGCTTGTTTTCATATCCGTGGATGATGGCATTGGTGACGGCTTCGGAGACGACTGTCTTGATTTCTGTCAATTCATCCATCGTCGGATCGAGCTGCGCAATAAACGACGCTACGGTCACTCGTGCAAATGATTCATTCTGGCTAAGGGAACTGAATTGGATATTCATTTCATTTCTCATGTTCAGGCGACCCCCAATCTTTGTAATGCATTTTCTTCAGATGGCTCAAGACGGATGATCTTGAACAATCCTGACATTTCAAATAATCGGTTGACAGCCGGGGAAATCGCACAAACCACCATTTCGCCGTGCTTTTGTTTGATTTGCTTGTATCGGCCAAGAATGACGCCCAGCCCTGAACTGTCCATGAAGCCCAGTTCCTCTAAGTTCAGAATGATATGCTTGATATTTTCACTCTCGATAAGCTTTGAAGACTTTTCCCTTAATTCTTCTGCCGTATGATGGTCCAACTCTCCACTTAAACGTATACACAACACATCTTTTTTTACTTCCAGGTTAATAGCAAGACTCACTATCAGAAAGCCTCCTTCTCTGTCGTATAGTGAGTCATTTCGCTATGATTGTGCCGAACTCCTTCTCTCTGACAAAACTAGAAGAAATTCGCCATAATGTGTGCTGATTTTTAATGGATCAGTTCCCAACTTTTGAAAACATTCCAAATGATCGTTTGTATAGCTGCCACCAGCTTGCTTCGTTGACGTCCTGTTTCGCTACGAGTTCGCTCTCAAGAACTTTTCTTCCATTGTTGTTGATTACGAGGGTACCGACTTTGTCGCCTTTTTTAATTGGTGCTTGCAAGTCTTTTGAAAGTGTTACCTTTTGTTCAACTTTATCCAGTTTTTCACCTTTTTTGGTTAGTAAGGATATGGGTTCGTCTGTCACTGCCTGAACTTTATTTTCCTGTCCTTTGGACACTTTTACTTGAGAGAGCGAATCACCTTTCTTGAACATCGGCTTGGTTTGATATTGATTGAAGGCATAATCAAGCATTTTGGTCACTTCACTGTTTCGTTCCTTCGGAGTGGATGCACCAAAAACAACGGCAATGACTCTCATGTTACCTTTCTTGGCGGTCGCCGTCAGACAATATTTCGCTTCATTCGTAAAGCCTGTTTTCAATCCGTCTACACCATCATAAAACCTAACCAGCTTATTCGTGTTGACCAGCCAGAATTTATTCTCGGTGTCTTCTCTCAGATAGGACTCATATGTGCCGGTGAATTTAGTGATTTCATTATATTTCAGCAATTCTTTTGCCATCATGCTCATATCGTGTGCAGAACTGTAATGGTCTTTTGCCGGCAGTCCGGTCGGATTTTTGAATTGAGTATCCTTTAATCCGAGCTCCTTCACCTTTTGATTCATTTTTTCCACGAATGCCTCTTCGCTGCCTGCAATTTGTTCGGCCATCGCTACAGACGCGTCATTTGCAGAACCGATGGCGATTCCTGTCAGCATTTCCTTGACAGTCATCGATTCACCAGGCTCCAGAAAGATTTGTGACCCTCCCATTGAGGCCGCATATTCGCTTGTCCGGACATCGTCCCCCCATTTGATCTGACCCTTCTCAAGGGCTTCCATGATCAGGAGCATGGTCATGATTTTTGTCATTGATGCAGGGGCTAATTTTTCATGACTGTTCTTATCATAGAGAACTGCTCCTGTATCCCGTTCGATCAATATTGCTGACTTCGCTGCCTGAGCTAATTCAGTCTTATTTTCCTGAGCAAACCCAAACGAAGGAAATAAGGAAGCTATAAGAAAGAATGCTGACATTATACATATAAGACGTTTCATTTAACTGTCCTCCAATCAAAATCCATCATTTTAATCAATAATACTTATAGAATCATTTTTTCCACTGCAACCATTTTTATACAATTAAAAATAAAAATTGTCTCTTATTTCTTCAATACCAACATTTTATCAACAAATAAAAAAAGCCTTTGTGAAAGGAAATTTCCTTTCACAAAGGCTATTCAGATCAACTTGTGATTTCGGTGTGGATCAGCGTCGGAGCATCCACTTTCTGAGAGGAGAGCTTGATGCTCTCATATAATTTGTTTTTCACATTTTCAATATCTTCCTGATTACTGTAAATCGTCGCCAGGGATTCTCCTGCTTTGACTTCATCCCCGATTTTCTTGCACAGTTCAAGCCCGACAGCCAGGTCGATTACAGAATCTTTCGTAGCTCTTCCAGCCCCTAGCCACATTGCGGCTGTCCCTACTGAATCCGCAATAATTTCTGAAACAAAGCCATCTTCCTTTGCTTCCAGTTCAACCTTGTATCGTGCTTGAGGAAGCTTGGATGGTTGATCAACTACCGAAGCATCTCCACCCTGGGATTCAAGGAAAACCTTGAAGTTATCAAGGGCTGATCCATCATTCATTGCTTTTTTCAGTAATTCTCTTGCTTCAGTTAATGAAGAAGCTTTTTCAGCCAGATAAACCATATGGCTTCCTAGTGTTAAGCATAATTCTGTCAAGTCGTCCGGACCTTCACCTTTCAAGGTATCAATCGCTTCTTTCACTTCTAAAGCATTTCCGATCGCAAACCCAAGCGGCTGGCTCATATCAGAGATGACTGCCATCGTTTTTCTCCCGACATTATTTCCGATGTTGACCATTGCTTTTGCAAGGCTTTTAGAATCTTCAAGCGTCTTCATGAATGCACCTGCACCCGTCTTTACATCAAGGACAATCGCATCAGCTCCTGCAGCGATTTTCTTACTCATGATGGAACTTGCAATAAGCGGGATAGAGTTAACAGTCGCTGTCACGTCACGTAATGAGTAGAGCTTTTTATCTGCAGGCGTCAGATTTCCGCTTTGTCCGATGACGGCTAACTTGTTCTTATTGACTAACCGGATGAATTCATCATTTTCGATCTCAACGTGAAATCCTTCAACCGCTTCAAGTTTGTCAATGGTTCCACCGGTATGACCAAGTCCCCTTCCGCTCATTTTAGCGACAGGCACACCGACAGAAGCCACTAATGGACCAAGTACAAGCGTGGTCGTATCTCCAACACCGCCTGTCGAATGCTTATCAACCTTGATGCCTTCAATGGCAGACAGGTCAATCTGATCTCCCGATTCGACCATCGCCATCGTCAAGTCAGCACGTTCTCTTTCACTCATATCCTTGAAGAAAATCGCCATCGTCAATGCACTTACCTGATAATCAGGGATTGATCCGTCTGTATAACCATCTATGATAAATTTGATTTCTTCGGTTGTCAGTTCTTTTCCTTCACGCTTCTTTTCAATAAGATCTACCATTCTCATTTACGATCACCAACTTCTAAAAATTTTTAAACCGCTCTTTTTTTCATCAAGGAATTTATTCTTTATAAAGATTTTACAATTTCCTTCACATAAGACAGGAAGTTAGAGCGAACCATTTCTGTTGTTTCGATGACTTCATCATGTGAGAGAGGTTGATCCAAGATTCCTGCAGCCATATTTGAAATGCAGGAAATCCCAAGAACTTTAATACCAGCATGACGGGCCACGATCACTTCAGGTACAGTGGACATCCCTACAGCGTCGCCTCCCAGTGTGCGGGCGAGCTTCACTTCTGCAGGAGTTTCATACACAGGACCGGTATTTCCTACATAAACGCCTTCCTGAATTTCAAGAGAAAGTTCACTTGCAATCTCTTTCGCTTTTTGGCGGAGTTCTTTATCATACGCTTGGGACATATCGGGAAATCTTGGGCCAAGACGGGAATCATTCGCTCCGATTAAAGGATTTCCTCCCATATTGTTAATATGATCAGAGATCAGCATAAGATCTCCCGCTTCGAATTCTTCGTTCACCCCGCCTGCGGCATTGGTTACGATCAGGATTTCCACTCCAAGTTCTTTCATCACGCGAATCGGAAACGTCACTTTATCAAACCCATATCCCTCGTAGTAGTGAAAGCGTCCCTGCATGGCAACAACTTCTTGTCCTGATAATTGTCCGAACACCAGCTGTCCTGCATGACCGGCCACTGTGGAGACTGGGAAATCAGGAATCTCCTTATAAGGAATTTTTACGGCATTTTGGATTTCATCGGCAAGGACACCCAGCCCCGACCCCAGTATGAGGCCGATTTTTGGCTGACCTGTATAGTGGTTTTTCAAGTGATTAGCAGCATTTTGAATATTTTCGTAGTTCATATTTAATTACTCCCTTTTAGTAGTGTAAACAGAAAGAGGAGATGAGATGGAGCATAAGCACTTCCATTCATCCCTGTTCTGTGTTCATTCTTTTCCATTATTTCATTTCTGGTAAAAAGCTTTTTCCGAACTTAGGCATGGTTACATTGAAATTGTCCGCTACCGTTGCCCCGATATCCGCGAATGTTTCTCTGACAGGTAGCTCTTTTCCATCGGTGAAGCGCTTGGAATAAGCCAGAAGAGGCACATATTCCCTTGTATGGTCGGTCCCCGGAGCTGTCGGATCGTTCCCATGATCAGCAGTGATGAGGAGGAGATCATCCTCTGTCATCTTTTCAAATACCTCCGGGAGACGCGCGTCGAATTCTTCCAACGCTTTCCCATATCCTTCCGGGTCGCGTCGATGTCCATAGAGGGCGTCAAAGTCCACCAGATTCAGGAAACTCAGTCCGGTGAAAGATTCGTCGAACGTTTTGATCAATCCGTCCATCCCGTCCATATTGTGTTTCGTACGGATTGATTTCGTCACGCCTTCCCCGTTATAGATATCAGAAATTTTCCCGATTGCGATCACATCGAATCCGGAGTCCTTCATCTCATTCATGACAGTCCGGTCAAATGGCTTTAGTGCATAGTCGTGGCGGTTGGCTGTACGCTTAAAACTGCCCGGTTCTCCCACAAATGGACGTGCTATGACACGCCCTACCAAAAATTCTTCTTCTTTGGTAATTTCACGCGCGATTTTACATATTTTATATTGTTCTTCGATCGGGATGATGTCTTCATGTGCCGCGATTTGCAGTACTGGATCTGCAGAAGTGTATACAATCAGCGCACCTGTGTCCATATGTTCTTTTCCCAGTTCTTCAATGATGGCCGTACCGCTTGCCGGTTTGTTTCCAATGATTGTTCTGCCTGTTTCCGCCTCAAGCTTCTGAATCAATTTCTCCGGAAAACCGTCCGGATATGTTTTGAAAGGTGTATCGATATTAAGTCCCATGATTTCCCAATGTCCGGTCATTGTATCTTTCCCGACCGACGCTTCCTGCATCTTCGTGTAGTATGCAAGCGGCGAGTCAGCTTTCTCCACCCCTTTCACTTGCCTGATGTTCGAAAGCCCCAGCTTCGCCAAATTGGGCATGTTCAACCCATTCACTCGTTCAGCGATATGACCAAGAGTGTCTGTCCCTTTATCGTTAAACAGTTCAGCATCCGGTGCTTCGCCGATACCAACTGAATCCATGACGATCAGGTGAACCCTTTTATATGTATAATTGCTCATTTATAATCCTCCTAGATTAACTGCTGTGTTTGTCCTTTTTCTGTATACTCTCTATGAAAACCGTTTAAGGCGTGCTTTTAAAAAAGCGGTTACATTTTGTATCTCTAAACGTATCTTACCCTCAACCCTGACGTATCAATCGAACAACACGCACGTCAGAAGTCTGACATCTATATTCTACTTTTCCCTTTCAAAAAAAACAAGAGAGAACCTCTTAAAGTTGGTCAATTCTTTAAGAAGCCTCTCTTTTATTATGCTCTGGGATGAAATTTCGAATAAACATCTTTTAAGCGTGTTTTCGTCACATGTGTATAAATTTGGGTCGTCGATATATCTGCATGTCCGAGCATTTCCTGGACTGCCCTCAAATCGGCTCCATTTTCCAATAAATGAGTGGCAAAAGAATGCCTTAAAGTATGTGGAGTCAAATCCTTTTCAATATTCGCTTTTTTGGCAAGCGCCTTCAGGTTTTTCCAAAATCCCTGCCTGGTCAATCCTTTTCCATGGTGATTTAAAAACAGATGATCATCCTTATGTTTTTTCGACCTTAATTTCAGCCTGGCATCTTCCAGGTATTTCTCAAGCACCGTCATGGCAGTCCTTCCGATCGGGATGATCCTTTCCTTATTCCCTTTCCCGATGCATCGGACAAACCCCATTGTCAAATGGACATCCTCAAGCTTAAGTGAAATGAGTTCACTCACGCGGATACCGGTTGCATAAAGGATTTCGAGCATTGCTTTATCCCTCATTCCGAGAGGGGTCGAGACTACGGGTGCCTCAAGCAAGGCCTCCACTTCTTCTATACTTAATATTTTCGGTAATGTCCGTTCTGTTTTAGGTGTTTCAATGTGAACAGTCGGATCCTGATTTGTATTTTTTTCCCTTAGGAGAAACTGGTGGAACGAACGAATCGATGCCACATGTCTGGCGAGCGTTTTAGAGGATTTTCCCTGTTCTTTCAGGTGACCCAAAAATTGTACGATATTCACCCGGGTCACCTCATTGAGTGACGATATTTCTTCGACATTCGTCAAGTACAAGGCATAGTTATTCAGATCACGCTGATAGGATTCGATGGTATTCTTTGCGAGTCCTTTCTCCACAATCAAAAAATGCATATAGTCTTTAATTTGGTCTTCCAAATTGCATTACTCCCCGTTCATATAAAAAAATAATAACCGGTCATACCAATGACTGTCTTCATCAGCTACAGAAGAAGACACTTTGACCGCAGCTCCCTCTGGTTCATCGTATTTGTGATACCCTTCGTACTCTTCACTAATCCATATAATTCCATAATAAAACAATATCGTCGATCCGGTAAATAATATAAATACTTTAATGGTCTGCCAAACCATCCCAAGTCCTTTTTTCATCGGTTCGTCCTCCATTTGATATGATATCTCACAGTCCACCAGGCTCTATAATACAAGCTATGACGATTTTGGACTGTTTTATACCAAGGGGGACGCAATTTTTCAGTCATTTTGTGTTCTTTCCGGTCCCTTTGCAGGAATCACGGTGCCGGATTGATTAAAAAAAGCCCTTAAAGATATGTATACAATCGTTTCAGGACGAAACAATAATCAGCTTCTTCAGGGCTTTTCCTATACTATTCAGATTCTTCCTCTTTATCCTGGCATCTTGAACATATGCCATGAAAGGTTAATCGGTGATCTTTTATTTTGAATTTCCAATCTCTCTCAACAATCTTTTCAACGTCTTCAAGCAGGTCATCCTGGATCTCATCAACCGCTCCGCATTCGATACATACCAGATGATGATGAAAATGGGCGGCTCCTTCTTGACGGAGGTCATATCGGGATACACCATCACCAAAGTTGATCTTATCCACGACTTTCAGTTCAGAAAGCAATTCGAGTGTACGATACACCGTTGCCAGTCCGATTTCCGGAGACTTTTCCTTAACGAGGAGGTATACATCTTCGGCACTCAGGTGATCTTCTTCATGCTCTAACAGCACACGTACAGTAGCTTCACGCTGAGGAGTCAACTTATAGCTGGCGGAATGAAGCTGTTTTTTGATTCGTTCGATACGACTTTCCATTGTCCTTCCCTCCCTCGTCAATGTCTATATTATTATATCAAAAAGGGAGGAATAAGCAAAATAAAATAATTATAATCAAGAAACTGAAATGGTTATTACATAATAATGATTATTTAATCCTGGAGATGACCGCTTCCATTAAATGAGGTGAAAGATACGCTTCTATACTTGCAGCAACCGTCACGATCGCCACTGCAATGACGAAGAAAATAACATACCTCGACAGGAAGGGAAGGATTTGAAATTGCATGGATGCACTGTGCCGGACAAATATTTTACGGATTAATGTGAGAGAGAAACCTGCACTGATCACACCGATGAAGATGAAAGCCGGAATAATAATGATGTTTTGCGGCAGGACGCTGACGAAAGAAAGCAGAAAACCGCTCCACCCCATTTGATTCACAAGGAAACCGACGGAAAACCCGACTACAACCCCTTTCATGAAAAGAAGCACAAAGATCAGGGGAAGCCCAATGATTGAAATGCCCAAAATCCAAATCAGTCCAAGATATTTCACATTATGAAGGAAGCTTTGTCTGAACAGTTCTTCCGCTGACGTGATTCTGCCCCCTTCAATTTCACTGAAAAACTTACTCAAATAAAAATAAAGGTCCTCTTTTTGGGCAAAAGACAGCGAATTCACAACAATTGCCCCAAAGATGATTCCCATTAAAAACAGTGTAATGATGAATAAGTAAATTGAGGAATGTGCTTGTACATGTTGTACGACTGGATTTGAATTTGATAGTTTTTTGCGCATCACAATGCTCCTCCCAGATATCAATTAGTAGAATATATGCTGGAAGGGACAAGTTTATGCGCCGCTTTCCGTCAACCTGAGTATAAGCGGAAAGCGGCTTTTATCGTGCTGGGTACGTGTAAATGGTTATTGATTGAATTGCTGCAGCTTTAGATACTGAACTGCATAAGCAGTTTTTGCATCATGAATTCTTTTCTCTTCGATCAGCATGGAAGCCTCTTCCACGGTCACCTCTATTTGTTCTACAAATTCGTCCTCATCAAGTTCTCTTGCTTCTTCTATGCGTTTTATATTTTTTGCTACGTATAGATGCACAAGTTCATCCGCAAATCCCGGTGATGTGTAGAAGGAAATAAGATGCTCAAGCTTCTCGCACCCGTAACCCGTTTCTTCTTCGAGCTCCCTGGCAGCCGTGACGATCGGCTCTTCGCCGGGTTCAAGCTTTCCGGCTGGAATTTCAACTATTGATTTTTCCAGTGCTTTGCGATACTGCTCCACCAGCACAAGTTTGCCTTCCGGTGTCAAAGCGATGACCGCAACGGCCCCCGGGTGTTTAATCAGTTCTCTTTTTGACGTCTTTCCATTTGGAAGGGTCACCTCATCCACCTGCAGGTCGATGATCTTTCCTTTATATATTTTTTCAGTACTGATTGTCTTTTCTTCGAATTTTTTCACTAATCATCTCTCCTTGTTCTGTCACTCGCCTTTCCTTCATACATTCTACCATATTTAATAGAAAGTTTGAGGTGATCCCCCTGCAGGTAATCATTGAAAAAGACCGGGTCATTCTTGCCGGGAAAGCTTGGGAAGTCAAAGCGAAACTGAAGGAATACAGCAGAAAATATGACACCGTCAAAGAATGGACAACCGCTGCAGATAAGTCATTCTGAGGGGAACCATCCTTCTTTGTAAGTCTCCCCCTCCAACAAGGTAATGCGTATCTTTTGTTTAACCGTTCCCGATTTCGTTAAAATAAAAGATAGAGAATGAGGAAATTGAAAGGACGGGTATAATGGAAAAACGACAAATCGGGAACTCGGATCTTTATGTTTCAAAAATGGGACTTGGCTGCATGTCCCTCGGCACTGATGAAAAGAAAGCAAAAGAAATCGTTCAAACTGCGATAGAAAATGGGATCAATTATTTTGATACAGCTGATTTGTACGACTTCGGGCAGAATGAGGAAATCGTGGGGAATTCATTAAAGGACGTGCGTGATGACGTTGTAATCGCCACAAAAGCAGGTAACAGATGGAACGATGTAAAAGAAGGCTGGAGATGGGACCCGTCCAAAGAATATTTGAAATCGGCAGTGAAGGACAGCCTCTCCAGGCTCAAAGTGGACTATATCGATTTGTACCAGCTTCACGGAGGAACCATTGAGGACAACTTTGAAGAAAGTATCGAAGCATTTGAGGAATTGAAGTCAGAGGGTTATATCCGGCAATACGGGATTTCTTCGATCCGCCCGAATGTCATAAAGAGATTCTTATCGCATTCCTCCATCCAAAGTGTCATGATGCAGTACAGCCTGCTGGATCGCCGCCCTGAGGAATGGATGAATCTCCTTGAAGAGCATAACATAAGTGTGATTGCCAGGGGGCCTCTTGCAAAAGGCATGCTTTCAGAAAAAATGCTGGCCAAAGCTTCCAAAAAAATAAAAGAACACGGCTATCTTGACTATTCATATGAAGAACTTGAGGAAGTTCTTCGCTCGATTCGGGATAAATCAAGAGATGATCGGAGCATGAATGAGCTTGCCCTTCAGTATGACCTGGCACACCGCCCGGTCGCATCCGTCATCCCGGGAGCCAGTTCCATCAGGCAGCTGAAGGAAAATATCCAGGCTGTCAATGGAGCCCCTCTGGCGGATGAAGAACTTGGCGTGCTGAAAGCATTGGCGAAGCTTTCCCGGTATGAACAGCACCGGGACTGACATCCCACTCACCAGTTTGTGTGCACCAGCAGCTTTGGCGTTGTAAAAAACGGGTATGGAGAATCCATGCCCGCTTTTTCTGTAATGGACTGTTTTATTTCTTATAATTCTTCCAGTTCATGTCACTTTCATTCAATAATTCTTCAAAAGATTTATTTTTCTCTCTTTGTTTTCTTTCCTCCGCTTTTCGCTGAGTCTCTTCTTCTTTTTTCACTTCTTCCACTTTTTCAAGTTCTTTTTTCTTACTCTTCAATTGTTCAAACAGGTCGGCATTTATGGAGTTCTTTAACGTCAACTCTGCTTCTTGTTTCTTTTTCTTTGACATTCCGGATCCCCCTTGGTCATATCTATCTTATATTTATAAAACTTTTTCCCGCATTCGTCAAAAAGACGGCTCATCCCCCAGAAAATGTTGCAAAAAAACTAAAAAGCCATCCAGGGAGATTTTTCTTTCTCCCTGGATGGCTGGTGTTTTAATAAGCTTCGAGTTTCACATCGTCGGCCACTTTAAGCTCGGCTGCGGTAGAGGATAGAATGTCTTCCACTGTGAATCCGTTTGCCACTTCCCGCAGAAGCAGCCCTTCATGTGTCACATCCATGACTGCACGGTCGGTGATGATCCGGTCGACTACCCCTTTACCTGTTAGCGGTAATGTGCATTCTTTCAGAATCTTACTCTCACCGCTTTTGTTCACATGTTCCATGATGACAATGATTCGCTGCGCTCCATGGACCAGATCCATCGCGCCGCCCATTCCCTTGATCATCTTACCTGGAATCATCCAGTTGGCAAGATCGCCATTTTCAGCAACTTCCATGCCGCCCAGGATGGCAATATTGATATGCCCTCCGCGAATCATCGCAAATGATTCGGCACTATTAAAGTAAGAAGATCCCGGAATGGCAGTGACCGTTTCTTTCCCTGCATTGATCAGGTCAGCATCCAATTCTTCTTCTGTCGGATAGGGCCCTATCCCAAGCAGCCCGTTCTCCGACTGCAGCACAACCTGTTTATTCTCTGTAATATAGTTGGCGACAAGCGTCGGCATTCCGATTCCTAAGTTCACGTAAAAACCATCCTGTATCTCTTTTTCCGCTCTTCTGGCGATCTTTTCACGCATCTTAGCACGATCCATCCTATCCACTCTCCCTTCTAGGCTTTGACTGTTCTTCTTTCTATGCGTTTTTCCTGCTCTGCCTGAATCAATCGTTGAACATAGATGCTCGGAGTATGTACCTCCTGTGGATTGATGTCCCCGATCTCCACAATCTCCTCTGCTTCAGCGATGGTCACTTTTCCTGCAGCAGCAATCATCGGATTGAAGTTCTGCGCTGTTTTGTTGTAAATCAGATTCCCCATCTTATCTGCTTTCCACGCTCTTACAAGTGAGAAATCAGCCGTAAAGGCTTCCTCCAGCAGATATTCCTTTCCATTGAACGTCCGCGTTTCTTTCCCTTCCGCTACTGGTGTACCCACCCCGGCGGGTGTATAAAACGCAGGGATCCCGGCGCCTCCTGCCCGGATCTTCTCGGCTAATGTTCCTTGAGGAACCAATTCCACTTCAAGCTCTCCTGAAAGCACCTGTCTTTCAAACTCTTTATTCTCTCCTACATAGGACCCTATCATTTTGTCAATCTGTTTATTCTGGAGCAATAAGCCAAGTCCCCAGTCATCCACACCGCAGTTATTTGAGATGACTGTCAGTTTCTTAACCCCTTTATCCACAAGGGCAAGTATCAATTTCTCAGGAATGCCGCACAGACCGAATCCGCCTACCATAAGAGTGGCCCCGTCATGTATATCCGCCACAGCTTCACTGTATGAAGTATAAACTTGTTTCATCGTATTCCCTCCTCATTTCTTTCTTAATCAGCCTTCTTATCTATTCATCTCGACGACTGTCGCTACACCTTGCCCTCCGCCGATACACAGCGTGGCCAATCCGTGCCGAACCTGTCTTTTCTTCATTTCATGGATCAGTGTGACCAGGATCCTGGTGCCGCTTGCCCCGATTGGATGGCCTAAGGCAATGGCTCCCCCGTTTACATTGAGAGCATCCTGTTTGAACCCCAGTTCCTTGTCGACTGCCAGGGATTGCGCAGCAAACGCTTCATTGGCTTCGATCAGCTCCATGTCCCCGATCGTCAGCTTTGTCTTCTCCAGCACCTTCTTAACTGCCGCTACCGGTCCAATTCCCATTACACTCGGATCAACCCCTGCATTTGCATTTCCTTTTATTGTCACTAGGGGAGTTATACCAAGCTCATCTGCTTTTTTCTTTGACATGACCACAACAGCAGCTGCGCCGTCGTTAATGCCGGACGCATTACCTGCTGTCACACTCCCGTCTTTCTTGAATGCAGCACGAAGTCCGGATAATTTTTCCGCAGTTGAGCCCTTGCGGGGGAATTCATCCTGGCTGAACTCAATCGGATCGCCTTTGCGTTGAGGGATATGTACAGGGACAATCTCATCCTTGAATTTCCCTGATTCAATTGCAGCACTTGCTTTCTCCTGACTCCATGCCGCAAATTTATCCTGTTCTTCACGGGATAATGAATAGCGGTCACACAGGTTTTCAGCTGTCACTCCCATATGGTAATCGTTGAAAGCACACCATAAACCATCGGAAATCATACTGTCCACTACTTTCTGATCTCCCATTTTATATCCATTTCTCGCACCTTTTAATAAATACGGAGCCTGGCTCATATTTTCCATTCCGCCTGCAACTATAATATCGGCATCCCCTGCAAGTATCGCCTGGGTTGCCAAGTGTACGGTCTTTAATCCCGAACCACATACTTTATTTATTGTCATGGCAGGGACATGTTCTGGTAATCCTGCCTTAATGGATGCCTGTCGTGCAGGGTTCTGTCCAAGTCCAGCCTGCAGGACATTCCCCATGATGACTTCATCAACATCTTCTTTTTTCAGTCCGGCCTTTTCAAGGGCATCTTTGATCACGATTGCCCCAAGCTCAGGAGCTGAAACATCTTTCAATGAGCCGTTAAAGCTCCCAATCGCTGTTCTTACAGCGCTGACGATTACAACTTCATTCGACATTTCTCTTCCTCCCATACTATTCTGACTGATTTGCATGAATTTCCTCCCTTTAGAGAAAGGGCAAAAATATCTCCACTGTAACCTTTTCTATGTAAACGCTTCAATTTCCTCTCTCAATCTTAAAAAATTTAGTTGATTTTGTTGTCGAAATTTTCCTACAATAAGAAAAGAGGAGTGAAAACGATGAAATTACCTGAAACGATTACAATTATCGAGGTCGGTCCCCGTGACGGCTTGCAAAATGAAAAGAACTTTGTTCCAACTGACACGAAGAAAGAATTTATCCTGCGCCTGAAGGAATCAGGCATCAAGGAAATGGAGCTGACCTCTTTTGTGTCGCCAAAGTGGGTGCCGCAAATGCAGGATGCCAGTGATATCGTCGACTCTTGTTTAACGGATGATTCGCGCGATTTCGTGCTTGCACCAAATGAATTCGGCCTCCGGCGTGTATATGAAACAGGCTGCAAGGCAGTCGCTGTTTTTGTAGGGGTCAGCAGCACCTTCAACCAAAGGAATATCAATAAAACAACTCAAGACGCACTCTCAGATCTGGAACCTCTTATTTCTCAGTTAAAAGAACGGGGATATTTTGTCCGTGCCTGTATTTCGACCGCTTTTTATTGTCCCTATGAAGGGAAAATCGATCCTGAAGATACACTTTCCCTTTGCAAAAAGTTTGTTGAAATAGGAGCAGACGAGTTAAGCGTCGCGGATACTGTGGGGCGTGCGAATCCTCTTGAAGCGTATACTTTATTCACATTACTAAAAAAAGAACTCCCGGACACACTCATGACTGCTCATTTCCATGACACAAGGAAACTGGCTCTTGCCAATATCCTGGCTTCCATGGAGGCCGGTGTTGACCGGTTCGATACATCAGCCGGCGGACTTGGAGGATGTCCGTTTGCCCCTGGGGCCACAGGGAATGTAGCAACGGAAGACGTCGTATTCATGGCAGAAGAAATGGGAGTGTCGACCGGCATCGACTTAGATAAGCTGTCCCGTGCGATCGATGTCGTGAAGCCGCACATCAGCCGTCCGATTGAAAGCGGGTATTACCGGCTTTACGAACTCAACAAATAAGTTTAGATGAATACCACCTTTCCCCGCCGAGCATTCTAAGACTAATCTGAATGCTGAGGAGATGAAAATATGAGTCAAAAACGTGATAAAGGCATGAGTCAGAAGGGAAAGCCGGCCAGCGACACAGTATCGAATACACTCTCTGCTGAAGAACTGGATAAAGCGATTCATCCGACTAAACGTCAAAATGCCAAATCATGATCCATCCTGCAGAAGCGCCCCCCCTGTGATGGGGAGCGCTTCTCATTTTTCTTTATATCAGTCCACCTTATAAATTCCAATTCTTTCCTCTTAGTGATAAAATGAAAACACCGTTGTTAGACAATGAGGTGAATGATTTGAAAAAAAGATCACTATTTTTAGGCGGGATCCTTTCCGCTCTCGGTATCGGCGGACTCGGATACTTCATCACGAATACTTTCATGTATCTCCCGAAAAAAGATTATAAACTCGTTCGATCAAGGGAAACCGATGCCCAACGCATCATTCAGGAGGAATATGATGCCCTCCCAAAAGAAGAGGTCAACATCGCTTCCCCATACGGCTATCATCTCAACGCCATTTTCGTCACACCCCATCCACATAATAAATACATGATTTTTGCGCATGGCGTCACTGAAAACAAACTCAACTCCATTAAATATATGAATCTATTCATTAAAAAGGGCTTCAATGCCATCATTTACGATCACCGCCGTCACGGAAACTCCGGCGGCAAAACGACCAGCTACGGATATTACGAGAAATATGATTTGAAAGCGGTCGTTGATGAGCTAATCCGGCGGGCGGGTGATGACGTCTTCTTCGGTTTACATGGCGAGTCAATGGGCGCCGCCGTCGTGCTGCTATATGGAGGTAGTGTCGAGGATCGCGCCGATTTCTACATCGCCGACTGTCCCTATTCAAACTTCGGTGAACAGCTTTCCTACCGGATGGGTGTCGAACTCGGGATGCCTGCAAGATTTCTGCTTCCGCTGGTAAACCGCACCCTGAAATTTCGCGAGGGTTACTCGCTGAAAGATTTGTCACCTAGTTCGGTCATTCAGAACATTCAAAAACCCGTGTTGTTCATCCACAGTTTGGAAGATGATTATATACTCCCGCGAATGACCGAAGAATTATTTAATAAGAAACAGGGACCCAAGATGATGCATCTGGATTTCCGAGGAACCCATGCCCAATCATATAACGAGGATCCGGAGAAGTACGACAGCGTCATTCAACGGTTTCTCGAAGAAGTTGAAGCGTCTCAGAAAGGATGATGTATAATGATCCCGGATTACTTTCGGTCTAAAATGAAAGCAATGTATGGGGAGTCCGGTGTCGTATGGGCAGATCAAGCCGAACTAATAATCCTCTCCCTGAAGGAAAAATTCAACCTGACATTCGGGGACCCTTTCTCTTTAAGTTATAATTTCGTCGTCCCGGTCATATTGCCCGGCGATACTTCTGCCGTATTAAAAATGGGGTATCCCAATAAAGATTTTTCTAATGAGTTTCATGCACTCGTGGAGTTCGCCGGCGATGCCATGGTAAAGGTGATCGACTCTGACCGGGAAGCAGGCTGGATCCTCCTTGCGCATCTCGAGCCCGGCACTGGTCTGCATTCAATAGGTGATGAAGACGCACGATTGAAAATCTTCGCTTCAGTGGCCCGGCAGTTATGGCACAAACCTTCAGCTCTTCATACGTTCCCTGATGTTAAAGCCTGGTCAGAAGGAATTCAACGGTACCGGTCCCGCTTTCATGATGCAAACGGTCCCTTGCCGGAAAAAATGATCGCAAAAGCAGAATCGCTGTTCGTACATCTTCTCAGTTCTTCAAACGAACAGTATTTACTTCACGGTGATTTGCATCACGAAAACATTTTGTACTCAGCTTCATCCGGCTGGAATGCAATCGATCCCAAAGGATTGGTCGGAGAGCGGGAATACGATTGCATACAGTACACGTTAAATCACTGGAAGCAGCACGAAGATCCTTATGAACTCTTAAAGCACAGGACTTCTGCTTTATCTTCCCTGCTCTCTCTTTCCTATGAAAGACTCATCGCATACGGGTTCTGTCATTCAGTCCTGTCTGCCTGCTGGTGTGTGGAAGATGGGAGTGATTGCTGGGAAAACGGGGCGGCCATTGCGGAAATGTATGAAAAACTCATAAAAGAAAACAAAGCCGGCTCCCCTCTCTAAATGGGACCGGCTTTTCCACTATTCTTCGGGATACAGGATGAAGTTCATTCTTCCATTGATGATTTGCCCCGGGCTTTTTAATTGGAATGTATTGCTGCTTGATGAGAAATCGATCTTCAATTCTTCATCAAGGAAAACCGTTTTCGACTTCTCTACCAAAATCGGAAGACTATTGGTTTCCACTGTCACATCGTCAGTTTCATCCGGCTTTGTCACATACCATAATGTTGGAATGCCGCTTACCACACACCCGCATCCTTCTATATCATATTTCAATTTCAAGCAGCCTTCCCGGCCCGCTATTTTATCGTTTATCTTTTCTGTCGCTGCATCTGTCAGTTGAATTTTCATATGACTTCCTCCTCCTTTTCATCCTATCATATTTCCACTGTTTCCTTTATAATATTGCATTTTTCCGTCTTTCACTTTACTATCATAATGGGGAAACTTTTGTATTATATAGAAAGGGTGGGTTTTCATGGCAAAAGCTCAAATCAAAGTCAATGACAACGGTTCTCTTCGTGTAAGCGGAGATGTGGAGCTGATCGACGCAGAAGGGAATGTATTTCCTACGAAGCAAGTCTTCTCTTTATGCCGCTGCGGTTTATCTGCAAATATGCCGTTCTGCGATGCTTCTCACAAGGGGAAATTCGAATCTTGTGTACGTGCGGAGAAAGTGCTGGATGAGGAATAAACATGTAACCGGAGAGACTTCAATGCGAAAGTCTCTCTTTTTTATTGGCACATGGCACCCTGCTCACCCTTCAAAAAAACGGATGTCCGAGATGCCCGGTAAACGAATATAGTGAACCTTCCCTTCACGGTCCACCACATGCAGCTTCCCTTCCAGCGCATCAGCATGGTGAATGGATCCGACGAGCTGTTCATGCCGATGATGTACATAATGAGTGATCGATACCGGCTTACCGAACTCCATCGCTTCCGCCACCACCTCGTTCAATACTTCCAATTCTTGTTCATCAAGCTCTTTTCTTTTTTCATACGTATCTTCCTTCGCCCAGTCCCGTAATAATTTCACATGCTCCGGCAGCATCATGGACGTCCATTTGATTCTTCCACGGTCACGAATCATGCCTGCTCACCTCCTGAATCCCGTCACGATTTATGTCCTCCGACGAGCCGCGCACGATGTCTCGCCGTTCCCGCTTCCGTATAGGATACCGCCCTGAGCAGGGAAGCCGACCCATACTTGCGGCGAATCTTATCCACTACATATCCCAATTCGCGCTTCTCCCACCGCTTGGGATCGAATAAAGAAATCTGCATCGTTTCATCTTCTGTAATATTTGAAAGGGCGATGGATATTTTCCGGACAGTCTTTCCGTTATAATTCTCTTCGAAAAGCTGGAGACAGACCCTGTACAAGTCCATCGTGATATTGGTCGGATCTTCCACTGTCCTTGAGCGGTGAAACCCCCCACCGAATTCTTCCTGGCTGTATCCGATCCCAAAACTGACCGTTCTTCCCGCCTTCTTATGCGTCCTTGCTCTTCTTGCCACCTCTTCACACATCTCAAGGATGACAGATTTGATTTCCTTCCTCTCCTTGTAATCCCTGAGGAGGATCTGGCTCTTTCCGAAGCTGATCTGCCCTTCCATGATCGGCGCCCCGATTTCCGATAAATCCACACCCCAGGCATGGTAATAGAGCTGGTTGCCCATGATCCCGAACTTCGCTTCGAGCTTTTCCACCCCATACTGCGCCAGCTGCCCGACCGAGAAGATCCCCATCCGGTTGAGCGTCTTTTCGAGCCGGCGGCCGATTCCCCACATCTCACTGAGAGGAGACAGCGGCCACAGTTTTTCCGGAACGTCTTCATACCTCCACTCTGCAATCCCTTCCTTCTTTGCTTCAAGGTCCAAACAGAGTTTGGAGAGAAGCATATTCGGTCCGATGCCAATCGCACACGGAAGCTGAAACTCCCTTTCCATATCATCTTTGACCTTCCGGGCGATGGTCATGGCGTCCCCCCACAGGTGAGTGGCCCCGTCAATTTTAATGAAGCTTTCATCGACACTGTACGTATGTATGGCGTCTTTCGGGACGTAGCGATGAAACAAGCGGGTGATTTCAGTGGAAATGCGTACGTAGGTGGCCATTTTCGGCTCCACGAGCCTGATGCGGGGATCCTTTGGGATTTCAAACATCCTCGATCCGGTCTTGATGCCAAAGTCCTTCTTTAACCTGGGAGATGCAGCCAGCACAATGCTCCCCTGCCTGTCCGGGTCCCCGACAACCGCCAAGTGGCATTCGAGCGGATCGAGGCCGAGCATGACAGCCGAACAGCTGGCGTAAAAGCTCTTCATATCGATGCATAAAATCTTGTGATGTGGCAGCCCGCTGTAATCGACGGTCATTTCCCATCCCTCCTTCACTCCTTATAATCGAACACTCGTTCTTATTTATTATATCTATGATTTTATACGAATATACGTTCGCTTTCAACTTAAATTACTGGGAATGGAGTTAAAATATTGGGAAACCGAAAAGCGGAGGCGGCTCGCTCAGAGGCGACAAGCATAAGGCAGGGCAGCCATAAAGGCGCTCTTTGCCTTTTTGGATGGCATGACTTATGTCTCGAGCCTCTAGCCGCCGGAGCTGGACAAACCGAAAAGCGGAGGGGCTTTGCTCAGAGGCGTGAGGCATAAGGCGAATCGGCCACGAAGGCGTTCTTTGCCTTCTTGGCCGAGTTGACTTATGACATGTGCCTCTAAGCCCCGGAGCTGGACAACCAGAAAAGCGGAAGGACTTTGAAGCGATGCGGGTAGCATACGACAATTAAAGTGCACCGCGGGACAAACAAGAATCATTCTAAGCAGCGCAATTACCGGGAAAGTGACGCAATAAATTGAAAAGAAGCTCAATTATCCCTAAAATGGCGCAATTAATTAAAATCCGGCGCAATACTTCAAAAAGTGGCGCAATAATCCTCATTACCCGGTCCCAAGAGGAATATACAGAGATGAGCACTGCCTTAAAAACCTACTTATTCAAATAAAAATATAAATGAATGCCCATTTCAGTTGTAACTATCCCGTTTTAATCTCATAAAAGGGTGAAACATCCTCCACATCTGCTGGGACCTCCATCAAATTCACTTTTGCATACAAACCCAAAAAGAGTCTGCTCCATCAAGAGCAGACTCCACCCATAAACAAATCTCACATCACCCTTTGCCGGCTTGAAACCCTGGATACTTCGTCATCCCGCCATCGGCGATCAATGTCGTTCCGGTTACGTAGCTTGCCTGTTCTGACGCAAGGAATGCCGCACAGGAAGCGATTTGTTCAGGTTCCCCTATGTAACCGAGCGGAATGAGTTTCTCAACCCCTTTTTTCTTTTCAGGGTCGGAAAACTTTTCTGCGTTAATGGGGGTATCGATGGCACCAGGGGCAATGTTGTTAACCCGTATGCCGTCAGGGGCAAACTCTAAAGCAAGGCTTTCCATCAACAGCTTCACCCCTCCTTTGCTGGCTGCATAATGAGCAAAATGCGGCCATGGGATGATTTCGTGTACAGATGAAATGTTAATGATGGACCCCTTGATGTTATGGTCCAGCATATATTCAGCCGCTTCCCGGCAGCCGAGGAAGGTTCCCGTCAGATTCGTATTCAATACTTTATTCCAATCTTCGAGGGACAACCTTTCTGACGGCACTTCATTTTCGATTCCTGCATTGTTCACATAAATATCGAGACTGCCATACGTATCGTGGGCGAACTTGACAAAGGCTTCCACATCCTCCTCTTTTGTCACATCCCCCTGAATGATGGAGGCAGTGCCCCCGCTCTGTTCGATTTCCTTCAATAATGCACGGGGGTTCTCTTCTTCACTGAAATAGTTAATGATCACCTTGCATTGTTCCTCTGCAAACCGCTTAGCAATCGACTTTCCGATCCCCGTGGCGGCACCTGTGATAATGACGACTTTTCCTTGTAAATCCGAATACATATGACTTCCTCCTTTATTATTTTTCAGAAAGCTCTGACCGTTGCAGCGATGGCTGCCTGTCTATTCTTTGGTAAAACCGAGCAGCACCCCTCCGATGATGATGAGGATACACCCTGCGATTACAAGCATAATTTGTTTCTTCGATTTCTTTTCCCCTAAGAAGAACAAACCTCCGATTGTTGAAATCACGATTCCTGTCTGGGACAGGGAAAAGCTTGTAGCCACACCGATTCTCGGAAGTGCGAGCAGCAATCCGAGATTTCCGGCTGCCCACATGAGACCGGTCAATATATTCCGGAGTGTATATTGATCAAAGGGTTTATGCCTGATGGTGATGGCGACCGCCCCGATGAACATCCCGATGGCCTGAGGTAAAATGGCTTCCCACCCGTCGATTTTGAACCAGCGGACAATGACGACATACGCTATGTATCCGAGACTTGAAATAAATAATGTAAGAAGCCCTTTCTTTAATTGCTGGTTATCTTTGTCCTCTGATTTTTGAGTATAGGAGGTCAAGACCACTCCAATGATCAGAGCGATGACCGCACCGCTTCCGAGCATGATGGTTTCCATGGTGGTCCACTCTTTGAACACCAGGACACCGAATAAGGTCGTACCGATCAATTGCATCCCGGTAGATACGGGAACGGTTTTCGCAACCCCTATAAACTTGACGCTCGCAAGCTGATTGACTTGTCCCACTGCCCAAAACACACCTGAAATGAAACCGACTCCCCAGACAAGCATGGACAATTCCGGCGATTTAAAAAAGAAAACACCTGCTGCGAACAACAGGGAGCCAATTGTGATTCCAACCGTCTGACTATAGGCATTACCGCCAAGCTTCACGCTGACAAACACAAGGCTTCCCCATGCAACTGCGGGGATCAGGGCTAACAAGATTCCTGTCATATCTTCACTTCCTTTTACATATCTGACACTAGTTTTCCACCAAGGCAGAAAAATAGGCATGGATTTTAAAAAACAGCCCAAAATCCTTGTTCATTGATGCATACCCTTAATTTCTTCTGTATAATCTCCCTGGATCCCGTGCTCGTGAAGCCGTTCAAAAACATATCTAATCAACACAAAAAGAGCGGATCTTTGATGACCGCTCTTTCTTATTCATTGGCAGTAGTTGAAATGGGGACGATGACACGCCTGTCATCAATACTGACAAGCACGTGAACTTCCCTGTTGAGGGATAGATCTTTAAAGCGCAGGGAGTACATGCCTGTTGGATTCTTCTCCATAGACTGCATCACCACTTGGGAAAAACGGGGATCCTTTACGACAAGTTCCACCGCATCCCCTTGTTTTTCACTTTGTTCGTCAGTCAGCAAAATAAATTGATGTGCAGCGGCATTGGAAGGGAAAGATTCCCCGGCTGCCCCATCAAACTTCACCTTTACCTTCTGACCGATTTTTAAATCTTCGCTATGTAAAGATTTCTTCTTATCAGATTTAAATTCTGTTTCTTTATCGAAGGAAAACCAAATGTCGTTAATCAGCACTTTACCATTCTCAAGATCAATATCAGTCGCAAAGCCTATGAAATCTTCATTGTGCTGAGGCTTGCCGGCACCACCCGAATGACATCCGGTTATGAGAAAAAAGACACACAGCATGAATAAGATGGACCGTTTTTTCATAGACTCCCTCCTTATAAGATTAGACGTACTAAAGAACTATTTAGTTTCACTATTTTTTGAAAAAAAGTTTATTTCCTACTTTTTCTACAAAAGATGGAAATAGTTGATAAATGACACTGCCTGCATTCATCCAGACCGGCAAGTTGATTTCCCTTCTGTTTGTAAATAGCGAATTCACCACTTTTTCTGCGACTAAATGAGGATTAAGCATCCATTTACCGACATTCTTCGCATATGTTCCCGACTCATCGGCAATCGAAAAAAAGTCGGTAGCGATCGGTCCGGGATTGACGGCAGTCACCTGTACCCCATAACGCGATGCTTCCATCCGCAGGCTGTTGGTATACCCGAGCACCGCATGTTTAGATGCTGAATAGGCACTTGATTTAGGAGTAGCAAATTTACCCGCCTGAGAAGCTATATTGATGATATGTCCGAAGCCCTGCCTGCGCATATGAGGCAGAAGCTCCCCTGTACATGCAATCAGTCCGAGGACATTCACTTCAAACATCCCTTTCACAACTGAAAAAGGGGCTTCATGCGCTTCTTTGAATATCCCGAAGCCGGCATTATTGATTAAGCCGTGCACTTCTCCGAAGTCATCCATGATCGTGGTGAAAACACCGGGTATTTCGTCGTATTGAGCTACATCCAGCTGATATATCTTAACCGTCGTCTGATAGTCGGCTTCGATTGTTTGTTTCAGGTTTTCCAGCAAATGCAGACGCCGGGCAATCAAAGCCACATTCCCTCCGTTTTCAGCCACTTTCAAAGCCATTTGTTCACCGATTCCGCCGGAAGCTCCTGTTATGATGATGTTCTTCCCTTTGACTCTTTGATTCAAAACGATTCACCCCGATTACGCATAGTAGTAGTAAACATTGTCTTGAATTTCTTTCCGGATGGATCCGACAGATTCAAGATAATCCAGTTGACCGATCGTTTCCGATAAGGTAAGTCCGAGCTCCTTTTGATAAACGGAAGGAAATAAACGTTTGCAAATTTCAAAAACCGTTTGCTGTCCATCCTGCAGCATCACCAGGACTGAACCCGCTCTTTCCTCCTGTTTCCCGAGTCTCTTCGGAATCAGGCCATGAACATCCGCGACTTCTTTCCCATGACCGGTATAGACATAAGATATGGGGATGTTCATTAGCTTTTTCAACGAATCATTGTATTGAAGGAGTGGTTTGGTACGCTCTGTCCCCCCCTCAAAAGGCGGCTCGATGATCGGATTGGGAGAGATATGCTCAAGGATATGATCTCCCGCTATCATCACCCCGTCACTTTCTCTGTAAAAGGAAAGGTGGCTTTGGGCATGCCCCAATGTTTCAATGATCTTCCACCCGGGCATGCCCGGTAAAGGATCCCCTTCTCTTACAGCCTCATCCAAGTTTCTGTTTCCCATATATTTCAATGGGCTTTTAAATTTAGGGATTGCTGAAAGATAGGCTTCGGGAAGTCCTGATTCCAGCCCCAATCGATAGAAAAAACGATCATATTCCTGATGAAAACGCTCATCTCTATTGATCCAGTACTGATTGTATTTATGCCCGATAATTTTTACAGAGTCCGAAAACCGCTGCAGCATTCCAGCGTGGTCGGGATGATGATGCGTGAGGACAATTTGCCCGATATCATCCGCTGAATAGCCTAAAGAGTCAAGCGCACCGGTCAGCTGCGTCCAGGCAATATCCGTAAGCGGCCCGGCGTCCACCAGGGACAGCACATCCCCTTTTATCAAATATACATTGACATCTCCCACCGCATACGGTGTCGAAAGAGTAATTTTAGCAATGTTATTCACAAAACCAGTTGTTGTCATTGTTCCACCACATTCCAGTATATTGAATCTTCCAAAAAAATGAATGATCCTTCATTCTTAGTGTACATTTTAATCCTTTCTTTGTCATTTTTCATATCTTTTGAATATACTGAAATAAACCCTTGACAGACAAGCTGTTTTTTTAAGATAATCACCTATAATATAAAGTTAAAGCGATGATAAAGAATAGTAACGGATAAATGGCGTAAGAGATCGGTGCTCATGGGCTGAAAAGCACTGTCGCCCTCTATGTCCGTGAACCTGCCTTTAGAGCGTCTTAAAACAGAACGTTTCCAGCGTTACATGGAATTCAAGTGTATTCATTCCGCTCTGCCGGATGGATAAAACAAGGTGGTACCACGGAAGCATGACCCTTTCGTCCTTTATGGATGAAGGGGTCTTTATTTTTATTACGAGGAGGGTATGTGAAAATGAAAACATTATTTATCGGAGCCGGCTCGATGGCACACGCCTTATTAAGCGGTGCCATTAATGCACAGGTTTTGAAAAAAGAGGACGTGTATGTGACAAACCGGTCCAATCAACAGCGATTAACAGAACTAATTGGACATTTTGGTGTGAACGGGGTAAGCAGCCGTCTCCCATCAGAGGAGCTCGATGTGATCATCCTTGCCATGAAGCCAAAGGATTTCCACGAGGCAGCACCGGCGATAAAGAGCTTCCTGTCCCCAGGAACCCTCATCATTTCTGTATTAGCCGGCATATCGATCAATCATATCAGTGAAACCCTCTCGTTTAACGGAGCCATCGCAAGAGCCATGCCGAATACCAGTGCTGCACTTGGAAAGTCAGCGACAGCTGTCACATATAATGAATTTCTTTCGGAACAAAACAAAGAATGGACGCTGAAATTCTTCCGTTCGGTCGGTCTGTCCGTGGAGGTTCCGGAAGAACAGATGGATTTAATCACAGCCGTGTCGGGGAGCGGTCCAGCTTACATTTATTATGTTGCAGAGCTGCTCGAGAAAGCGGCAGTGGACTTGGGAATGCAACAAGAACTTGCAAAGGCATTGATCATCCAGACCATTTCAGGTGCATCAAAAATGCTAGAAGCTTCAGGCAAGGAAGCAGGCATACTGCGCAGGAATGTGACCAGTCCTGGCGGAACGACAGAAGCAGGCATTACTGTCCTCGAAGAATCCGGAGTCAGCGAGGCATTCTCAAAGTGTGTTGATGCAGCCAAGGCGAGGTCGGAAGAGATGGGAAAAGAATTAACGTTCAATCATGTAAAATAAACCGAATAGGCAGATTCCTTTTCACGTGTCAATCGAGGTTGCTATAATGAGGGAGTGTAACTATTTAGGAACACGAAACAAATGGCCGAAAGGAGATTTTTTGTTGAAAACAAAGTTATTCGAATCTTATACACTAAAAAATATTGAACTTAAGAACCGTATCGTGATGGCACCTATGTGCATGTATTCTTCACACAATGAAGATGGAAAAATAGAAAACTGGCACCGAACGCATTATGTAAGCAGAGCAGTCGGCGGTGCGGGACTGATTATACAAGAAGCAACCGCGGTCACTCCGCAAGGCAGGATTTCCCCGCAGGACCTGGGTATCTGGAGTGACGAACATATCGAAGGCCTGAGCGGGTTAGTAAACTTGATCAAGGAACAAGGGGCAAAAACCGGCATACAGCTGGCTCATGCCGGCAGAAAAGCCGTATTGGAAGGCGACATCATCGCTCCTTCCGCCATCCCTTTCAACGATGAGATGAAAACCCCTCTGGAAATGACTTCCGAGGATATCAAAGAAACCATCGCTGCATTCGTGAAAGGTGCGGAAAGAGCCAAGAAAGCGGGATTCGATGTCATTGAGATACACGGGGCTCATGGATACCTCATCAATGAATTCCTCTCTCCTTTATCGAACACAAGAACCGATGAATACGGGGGATCTCCCGAAAACCGATACCGCTTCCTCCGTGAAGTGATCGACGGGATAAAAGAAATATGGGATGGCCCGCTACTCGTTCGTGTGTCCGCAAAAGACTATCGTGAAGACGGATTGAATGTCGAAGATTATGTTGTATTCGCGCAATGGATGAAAGAACAGGGGATCGATCTGATCGACGTAAGTTCGGGAGCGGTAGTTCCTGCACGAATACCGGTATACCCCGGTTATCAAGTGACACTTGCTGAAACCATCAAGAAAGATGCCCTCATCCCTACAGGAGCCGTGGGACTCATCACCTCCGGACTTCAGGCAGAAGAGATCCTTCAAAATGAACGTGCCGACCTGATCCTCCTCGGCAGAGAGCTGCTGAGAGATCCATATTGGCCACGCAGCGCCGCGAAAGAACTGAACCAAGAAATACAAGCGCCGAAGCAGTATGAGAGAGGCTGGTAATAAGAAAAGCGGAAGGGCTTTGCTCAGAGGCGGGTGGCATAAGACGAACCGGCCGGGAAGGCGGCACTTTGCCTTCTTGGACGGTTTGGCTTATGACATGTGCCTCTAAGCCCTGGAGCTGGACAACTAGAAAAGCGAAAGTGGGCGTTTTGCTCCCTTTGAAAAATGTTCTTTGTCTTTAGAGGCGCTTTTTGCCTCAAAAGACAAAGGTTAATTTTCAAACGGGAGCAGACCACTGGAGCTGGACAAAAAGAAAAGCGGAAGTGGGCGGCAACCATAAGACGAATAACTTCCCTTGAAAACCGAGCAGATTCATGCTCGGTTTTTTTCTGATAAAGTACTTGAAACAGGTCACTATCAATCCATCAACGGACCGTCACGACTCCCAGATTCGTTCAAACCTGCCCCCATCCGTTCTCACAAGGTACACATCCGGATTGGTCAAAGCCAACAATTCATCGAATCCGAATTTCTCATCGAAACAGCGCAAAAGTAAAGTGGTAAGGTTGCCGTGACTGACAACGACTATGTGGTCTTCTTCACTATTCACAATATCCTCGATAACCGAAGCGGCACGCTCCATTGCCTCTTCATTGGACTCTCCTCCGGGGAATGCAAGGGAAAAGTCCTCGAAGCTTTCCCGCAGTTTATCCTTCCAGTCCGGAAGATCCTTTCCACTCAATATTCTCTCACCGAGACGATCATCTTCATGTATCGGCAGCTCTTTACGTTCAGAAAATGGCTGGATCGTTTGCAAAGCTCTTTTATAAGGGCTGGAATAAATGGCTTCAATCGGGTATTTCTCCAAAAAAGAAACCAGGTTTTGTGCCTGTTCCTCCCCATCAAGTGTTAATGATGCATGGAACGGCTGTCCATCTGCTTTAGCATGACGCACAATGTAAATGGTCTTCATGAAAGGTCCTCCTCTCTATTTTTTCAAGGGAATCACATGCTCAAGAAAATCTTTGGCGATATAGCTGTCCGGGAATACTTCCCTTGCCTCTTGCTGCAGTTCCTGCCACGCTTCTTTGGCAAATCGTGAAGAGATATGAGTCAGGAACAGAATAGTCACTCCGGCATCAGCTGCGGTTTCTGCTGCTTGTTTAGTGGTGGAGTGGAAATATTCATGTGCCATCTCTTCCTGATCACTGCTGAAAGTAGCTTCATGGACCAGCACATCAGCTGAACAGGCCAGCTCGGATGCATTTGTACATATGCGGGTATCCCCCAGGATAGTGACGACACGCCCGGGAATAGAGGGACCGATGTAATCATTCCCGTTTAATATACTTCCATCTTCGAGTAAAATCTCTTCGCCTGCCTTCAGCTTTTTATACACCGGACCTGGCTTGACCCCTCTTTCCTGAAGGCGCTCCACCTGCAATTCCCCTCGTTTATCCTTCTCCTCGACCCTGAAACCGAAAGTCGGGAGTGCATGCTGAAGCTCCTTCGCCACTACTCTGAAACCCTCATCCTCAAAGATCACTCCTTCTTCTATCTCGACTATTTGAAGGGGGTACTTCAGATGGGTCTGGCTGATCGATAGCGAGACATCGATGAACTGTTTAATGCCCTTTGGGCCATAGACAGTAAGCCCCGTTTCTCCTCCCTGAAAAGATCTGCTTCCAAGCAATCCGGGCAATCCGTAGATATGATCCCCGTGAAGATGGGTGATAAAGATTTTTTCAATTCTTCTTGGTTTCAAACTCGTATGTAAAATCTGATGCTGGGTGGCTTCACCACAATCAAAAAGCCACACGGCACCTCTTTCCTCTAATAATTTCAACGCAATACTTGTCACATTGCGCAGCTTGGCAGGTACTCCAGCTCCAGTGCCCAGAAATAATAATTCCACATTCTTCACCCCTACTGTGATCGATGATATTCCTATCATAGCACATTTCCCCTGCAAACCCCGGCAGCCAGGCACACCCATATCCCGTTTTAGAAATATTCCTCCCGAAGGATGAAGTAATAAGTTTTAAAAATAAAGCCAACATAAAAGGTGAAGTTCCATTCAGTTAAAAGTTTGTCGGCATATGATTTGCTAAATGCTCCGTTAATCTTTAAAATTAAATAATTGTAATAGATAATAAATAAGAAGAAACATTCTTTTATAACAGATCAGCAACTAGATAAAGTGAGGTCATGACAGTGAAAAATTCTAATACACCCTCTTCTCTGATTACCATTTTTGGAGCTACAGGGGATTTAGCAAAAAGAAAACTATATCCATCTCTTTATCATTTGTTCCGTAAAGGAAAAATCTCGGAACGTTTTGCCGTCATCGGAGTCGGACGCCGCCACTGGTCAAATGAAGAATTTCAAGAGCATGTAAGAACGTCTGTACATAATGCCCTCGGCAATAATGAAAACATCGATGGGTTCGTTTCCCATTTTTTCTATCAGCAAAATGATTTATCGAATAGTGACTCCTATGGGGCGCAGAAACAACTTTCGGAGGAGCTGGACGAACAATATCAATTGGAAGGGAACCGTATTTTCTACCTGGCGATGGCTCCGGAATTCTTCGGAACCATTACAGACCAATTGAAGATACAGGGATTGACCGACACAAAAGGGTTCCAGCGCCTGGTCATTGAGAAGCCCTTCGGACATGACCTTCCATCAGCTGAAAAGCTGAACAGTCAAATCCGCGAGTCCTTCACGGAAGATCAAATTTACCGTATCGACCACTACCTCGGAAAAGAAATGGTGCAGAATATTGAGGTGATCCGTTTTGCCAATGCCATGTTTGAACCGTTATGGAATAATCGGTATATTTCAAACATCCAGGTGACTTCTTCTGAAGAACTGGGAGTGGAAGAACGCGGCCGTTATTATGAGAAAAGCGGGGCTTTGAGAGATATGGTACAGAACCATATGCTTCAAATGGTTGCGCTCCTTGCGATGGAACCTCCGATCAAATTGACGACGGACGAAATCAGAAGTGAAAAAGTCCGTGTGCTGAGGGCACTTCGTCCATTCCAATCCGAAGAAGTCAAAGACTATTTTGTGCGCGGCCAGTATGGTCCAGGTACTTCAAAGGACCAAAAAGTCGTGGGATACCGTGAAGCAGAAAATGTGAATGACTTTTCCAACACTGAAACATTTGTTGCCGGGAAGCTGATGATCGATAATTTCCGCTGGGCCGGAGTACCATTCTATATCCGGACAGGAAAACGAATGGCTGCCAAGTCCACGAAAATCGTCATACAATTCAAGGATATCCCGATGAATTTATACTACAATACTGACAAGCCGCTGGCACCGAATCTGCTGGTCATCCACATTCAGCCTGAAGAAGGCATCACACTTCACTTGAATGTCAAGAAATCCGGCCAGAACATTGAGACAACACCGGTAAAATTAAATTTTGCCAATACAAGTGTCGACGGGCTGAATACTCCAGAAGCATATGAAAAGCTTCTCAATGATTGCATGCGCGGAGATGCCACGAATTTCACCCACTGGGATGAAGTGAAACTGTCCTGGGCATTTGTAGATAAGATTTCTGAAGTCTGGGAAAAGACACGCGATGAGCAGTTCCCTAACTATGATTCGGGTTCAATGGGACCTAAAGCCGCCGATAATCTCTTGGCGAAGGATGGATACTATTGGTGGCCGATAGCCAACCTGGATGTAGAACAATGTTAGGAGCACTCAAGTCAAGAACACTGAGATATCACAGGCATGCATGCTGTTGTTTGTTGAATTGAAGAGAACGGCCAAGGGTCAACTCTTGGTCGTTTTTGTTTGAAATACGTTTTTCGGAAGGAAACGAGGCAGATTTTAGAGGAAAAATAGATCAATGGGACTGTTAAAGTGAATTTGTTACTTTATCTTGCCGAGATCCAAATTATTCTTGCCGTTTCAATGGATAATATTTCCTTTTTGACCATTATTCTTGCCAAAAACTCAATAATCTTGCCGATTAACAATATTATACACATACCACAACCAAGTCTATCCTTTCTTCCAAGTAAAAGCCCCGCTGAATCAGCGGGGCTTTTACTTGCATTTTTATTTCATCCACTCAGTATGGAACGTACCTTCCTTGTCTACACGCTCATACGTATGCGCACCAAAGTAGTCACGCTGAGCCTGTATCAAATTGGCCGGCAGCGTTTCTGTACGATAGCTGTCATAATATGAAAGCGCCGCTGAGAAGCCGGGTACTGGGACACCATTCTGAACGGCTACAGAGATAACGTCACGAAGTGCGTATTGATAACTTTCCACGATTTCCTTGAAGTAAGGATCGAGGAGAAGATTTGAAAGACTTGCTTCACGGTCATAGGCTTCTTTGATCTTCTGAAGAAATTGAGCGCGAATGATGCAGCCTCCACGGAAAATCATAGCGATATCTCCGTATTGAAGGTTCCAATCATATTCGTCGCTCGCAGCACGCATTTGCGCAAATCCTTGGGCATATGAACAGATTTTGCTCATGTAAAGGGCTTTGCGTATGGATTCGACGAGAGCTTGCTTATCACCAGTGAAAGCAGATGTGTCAGGACCTTTCAGGATTTTGCTCGCTTTGATGCGCTCGTCCTTGATGGCTGATATAAAGCGGGCAAATACGGATTCGGTGATGATCGGCAGGGATACACCCAGGTCCAGGGCACTTTGACTTGTCCATTTACCGGTACCTTTTTGGCCGGCTTTATCAAGAATGACATCAACCATTGGCTTGCCGGTTTCCTCATCTTTTTTCGTGAAGATATCAGCTGTTATTTCAATGAGATAGCTGTCCAGCTCACCTTTATTCCACTCAGCGAACACTTCGTGAAGTTCTTCGGCACTAAGTCCAAGAACATTCTTCATAAGGAAGTAAGATTCTGCAATCAGCTGCATATCACCGTATTCGATCCCATTGTGGACCATTTTCACATAGTGTCCGGCGCCATCCGGACCGATGTAGGTTGTACATGCTTCGCCGTTTACTTTTGCAGCAATATCTTTAAGAATCGGAGCAACAAGCTCGTATGCTTCCTTCTGACCGCCCGGCATGATTGATGGGCCGGTCAATGCCCCTTCTTCCCCGCCTGATACACCTGTACCGATAAAGTGAATGCCGGATTCACTCAGTTCATGATTACGTCTTCTGGTATCTTCGAAAAACGTGTTACCGCCGTCGATTAGAATATCCCCTTTCTCAAGGAAGGGTTTCAATTGATCAATGGTAGCATCGGTTGCTTTCCCCGCCTTTACCATAAGAAGGATTTTTCTGGGTTTCTCTAGAGAATTCACAAATTCTTCAATCGTGTATGTAGGTACAATCTGCTTTCCGCTTGATTCATTCACCATTTCATCTGTTTTTTCACGGGAACGATTATAAACAGATACAGAATATCCTCTGCTTTCAATATTCCATGCAAGGTTTTTTCCCATTACTGCTAATCCAATAACACCGATTTCCTGCTTAGACATTTCAGTCCACGTCCTTTCTGTGTAGGTTTTCTGTTTATAAATTATTTCATAAACACGTCAAATAATCCCTTTCAATCTAACAAGAATACACGGACGATGCAACTAATCCGATTCTTTAAATCCCGGCACCTGTCTGCTCCGTTTCTTAGAATGCCCATTAATCTCGTAAAAAGTCTTTATTAAAACTTGTATCCTGCTTGGAATCATAGGCCGATCCCTTCTTTTTTTCTCTGATTCCCTTCGAGATGGAACCTTTACCGAACTTTTCCTGTAGTTTGGAAAGGACATTGTATAAGGGTTCATCTTTTGCCGTTCTTTCATATGAAAACAGATCAAGCTGCTCTGTCGCTTCGTTTTTTTCAATTAAATCCTGTACCGTCACTCCCAAGAGCCTTACAGGATCCCCATTCCAGTGTTTGATAAAAAGCTCCTTGGAATAATGAAACAAATCTTCTCTTTTCATGACTGGGTTTTCCACTTTCCTGCTTCTTGTAATCGTTTTTCTGAATTTGTCACGAATCATAATTTGAACAGTGGTACCTACTACATCCTTCTGTTTAAGCCTCTCAGAAACTTTGGTACAAAGCCGTTCGATTGTTGAGAGGAGTTCATTTTGATTCGTGGTATCCTTCGGGAGTGTCGTCGAATTGCCCACGCTCTTATAATCATAGATCGAATCAGGATCCACAACGCGCCTGTCCGAGCCATTCGCACGTTCCTTCAAGCGTAATCCGTTAATTCCGAGTACGGATTTAAGCTGAATATCATTGGCATATGCCAACTCCTTACATGTTTCGATTCCCAGGCTGTTCAGCTTTTCCGCTGTTTTCGCGCCGACTCCATGCATTTCAATGACGGGAAGCGGCCATAGCTTGGCGGGAATATCCCTTTTTCTCAAAACAGTTATTCCCATAGGCTTTTTCATATCGGAAGCGGTTTTTGCAAGAAATTTGTTTGGGGCAATGCCTATCGAGCAAGGCAGGTCCAATTGACTTTTTATTTGGGTTTGAATAGAAGAAGCTATTTCCAGCGGGGTACCGATTTCATATGAGTCGGTAATATCCACATAACCTTCATCGATGGAGACCGGCTCAACCAGGTCAGAGTATTGTCTTAATATAGCGAACATGCCTTTAGAAGCAGCGCGGTACCGATCGAAATTAGGCGTCTTAATGATCAGGTTTGGACATAGTTTTTTAGCTTCCCAAAGAGGCATAGTCGTTTTCACTCCGAAGCTTCTTGCTTCATAACTGCAAGTAACGATAATGCCTTTTCTCTCTTTCGGGTTTCCAGCTATCGCTAGTGGCTTCCCCTTAAGGCTGGGGTCGTATGCCATTTCAACCGATGCGTAAAAACTGTTCATATCGACGTGAAGAATGACCCTGCCATTCTTGGGGTAATGTGAATTCATACGATCGCGTCTTTCATATCATTAATTTTGTGAGATTTTTTGCTTGTGAACATAATCCTTTATTTCTTTTATTCCTTCCAGACTTTCCACCAAAACCTCCGGGTCAATCTTTGTGATGATCCGATCCTCGAGGTTGATTACACTATTGAAATATTTTGTCTTCGAATAAGCCAGCAATCCGACATCCGTGACCGATTCATCGGCTACTTCAAGAATTTCTTTTGCTTCCTTTACTACAAGCCCGACTTGCAGGGTATCTGTATGTACGACAAGCAGGAATAATCCTTCTTCAGCATTCAAAACTTCATTGTATAAAATGGAGGCAAGATCCAGTACCGGGATGAGTTCATTTCTTACTTTGATTAATCCGAGTACATAAGGAGGAAGATGTGGAACCGGGTTGATATTCTCTAGTTTTTCAATCGAAACTACATTTTGAATCGGCAGTGCATACTCTTCCCTGCCTGCATGGAAAACGACTACTTTTGTCATCATTCTCATTTCTCCTCTCAACACTTTGTTTATGTACTTCTAATGTACCATATTTGAACTATTTTGGAGAGGTTAAACAGCTGTTAGGAATAAGAATGTCCACTAACATAAAATGTTAATGGACATCGTGATTGATGCAGAAGGGGCTTGTCCTATGAAATCAAAAGCCCTGACTCCGTTTTTCTATTTGTCCAGCTCCGCCGGCTAGAGGCTCCAGTCATAAGCCATGACATCCAAAAAGGCAAAATGCGCCTTTATGGCTGCCCTGTCTTATGCTTGTGCCTCTGTGCAAGCCGGCTCCGCTTTTCTATTTGTCCAGCTCCGCCGGCTAGAGGCTCCAGTCATAAGCCATGACATCCAAAAAGGCAAAATGCGCCTTTATGGCTGACCTGTCTTATGCTTGTCGCCTCTGTGCAAGCCGGCTCCGCTTTTCTATTCAGCCACTTCCTGAATGACTGCTACGACCATTTCAGCCAGTTTGTTCAATTCTTCGACTGGCATTCTTTCGCTTTTCGTGTGGATTTCTTCATATCCGACAGCCAAGTTGACGGTTGGTACACCGAAGCCTGCGATGACGTTTGCATCGCTTCCGCCTCCGCTTGTCAGCAGCTCACTCGGGCGGCCGATTTTCTTGGCAGCACGTTTAGCCACTTCGACGACTTCGTCACCATCACTGAATTTGAATCCAGGGTACATTACCTGTACCTCCACTTCGGCTTTCCCGCCCATTTCTTCTGCCACAGTTTCAAAGGCAGATTTCATCTTTTCCACTTGTTTTTCCATTTTTTCAGGCACGAGTGAACGCGCTTCAGCTAAAATGTCTACTTGCTCGCAAACGATATTTGTTGCTTTACCGCCTTCAAACCGTCCAATGTTAGCAGTTGTTTCCTCGTCGATGCGCCCAAGCGGCATTTTAGCAATCGCTTTTGCAGCAATGGTGATTGCGGATACACCTTTCTCAGGAGCGACACCGGCATGTGCTGTCTTACCGAAAATCGTTGCAAGGACTTTTGCCTGCGTCGGAGCCGCGACGATAATGTTACCGACTTTCCCGTCCGAATCAAGGGCAAATCCGTATTTCGCTTTCACGAGGGAAGAATCGAGTGCTTTAGCCCCTACGAGACCGGATTCTTCACCTGCGGTAATGATGAACTGGATATCGCCGTGAGGGATATCTTCTTCTTTCAGGATACGTACGGCTTCGAGCATCGTTGCGAGTCCTGCTTTATCATCCGCCCCGAGGATCGTCGTCCCGTCGGAGTATACATACCCATCATCCTTGACAGTCGGTTTGACTCCTTTTGCAGGAACGACTGTATCCATGTGGGAAGTGAAATAAATGGTATCGACACCTTCTTTATTGCCTTTCAGGTTACAGATGAGGTTACCGGCACCGTGACCGGTCACACTCATTGTGTCATCTTCGAATACATCTACACCCAGATCTGTAAACTTTTTCGTTAAAACCTTTGCAATTTCTGCTTCATCTTTTGTTTCGGAATCGATTTGTACCAATTCCAGGAATTCATTTAATAAACGTTCTTGATTTATCATTAGACTGACCTCCACAATATGTATTCACTGTTCTAGTATATCGTGAATGTGAGAACCGGACAAATAAACTTCCTTATAGAGGAATATTTCCGTGTTTTTTCGCAGGTCTCTCTTCTTTTTTGTTTCTCATCATTTCAAGTCCCTGAATAAGCTTGATCCGGGTTTCTCTTGGATCGATGACATCATCGACCATCCCGCGTGATGCGGCTACATAAGGATTTGCAAATTTCTCGCGGTATTCTTCGATTTTCTGTTCGCGAAGCTCTTCTGGGGCATCGCTTCCGGCAATTTCCCGTGCAAAAATGATATTGGCGGCTCCCTGTGGCCCCATTACGGCAATTTCTGCATTCGGCCAGGCAAATACAAGGTCTGCACCGATCGACTTGCTGTTCAGCGCCACATAAGCCCCGCCGTATGCTTTTCTTAGAATGACCGTCATCTTTGGCACAGTCGCTTCTGAATAGGCGTATAGGATTTTCGCTCCGTGACGGATGATGCCCCCATGCTCCTGTTTGATCCCCGGGAAGAAGCCTGTGACATCTTCAAATGTGATCAATGGAATATTAAAGGAATCGCAGAACCGGATGAACCTTGACGCTTTATCGGAAGAGTCGATATCCAGCCCTCCCGCCATAAATTTCGGCTGGTTACATACGAGCCCTACCACTTCACCCTTAATACGTGCCAGGCCAACCACGATATTCTTGGCAAACTCCTTTTGCACTTCCATGAAACTTCCCTCATCGACGATTTCATTGATGACAGTCCGAACGTCATACGGACGGATTGCATCGAATGGGATAAGATCTGTTAAATCAGCACGGTAATCATCATCTTCCGAAACCTCGAGACGGGGTGGCTTCTCCTCATTATTCTGGGGTAAATAACTTAATAACCTGCGGACGTCGAGAAGGACTTCTTCTTCTGTCTTCCCCCTGAAATGCGCATTACCGCTGATCGTATTGTGTACTTTCGCACCGCCAAGGTCCTCGGAACTTATTTTTTCACCGGTAACCGTCTCGATTACTTTAGGACCTGTGATGAACATCTGGCTCGTTTCATCGACCATGAATACAAAATCGGTAATCGCAGGGGAATAAACTGCCCCGCCTGCACACGGACCCATGATGACAGAAATTTGGGGGATGACTCCTGAATAAATCGAGTTACGGTAGAAAATATGCCCGTACCCGTCAAGGGAAACCACACCTTCCTGGATGCGCGCACCACCCGAATCATTCAACCCGATGAAAGGTGCTCCATTTTTGACGGCCAAATCCATGACATTGGCAATTTTCTTCGCATGCATTTCCCCGAGCGCACCGCCAAACACGGTGAAATCCTGAGAAAACAGATAAATCGGATTTCCGTTGACTTTGCCGTAACCGGTGACTACCCCGTCCCCGGGACCGTTCACTCCGTTCAACCCGAAATCTGAACATCTATGTTCAATGAAAGGGTTCAATTCAACGAAGCTTCCGGGATCGACCAGGATGTCGATTCTTTCCCTTGCGGTCAACTTCCCTTTTTCATGCTGTTTATCAATTTTGGCATCCCCGCCGCCAAGTTCCACTTCTCTTCTGCGGTCATATAATTCATTAATCTTTTCATAAATATCCATTATGCACGATCCTCCTTGATGTTCGTTTTATCACAAAGCTCATACAGAACGCCATGTGATGATTTCGGATGCATGAAGGCAACCATGGCCCCGCCTGCTCCTTGCTTTGGCTCTTCATTGATCATTTTCACACCTTTTTCGCGCAATTCCAGGATACGTTCTTCGATTCCTTCTACTCCAAAGGCTAAGTGATGAATTCCTTCCCCTTTTTTTTCGATGAACTTTGCAATGGGACTTTCTTTATGTAGCGGTTCAAGTAATTCGAGTTTGATATTTCCCCCGTCAATAAATGCAACTTTGACACCTTGGGATGCCACTTCTTCAACTTTCAACAGCTTCAGTCCGAGCGTCTGTTCATAAAATGGAAGAACATGTTGTATAGAAGATACTGCTATCCCGATGTGATCGACTCTTTTCATTCTTGCCATCCCCTCACTTGTTGTACTCCTATCTCTATAACAATTCGATCCCATCTGTCGAAAATCCTCCTATTTTACCGAATAAATAAAGCGCTTTCTCTAAGTGGACAGGTTGTATTATCTGTTCAATCACGATAAAATATATCTATAATTTAAATGGATTCATTGGAATGGAGAGATTCGATGGGTAACAAGAAAATGCAGAAAATCGTAGTGTACTTGATGCTATTTGCCATGATTGCCTCCACTATCATGGCCGGGCTGACATTTTTACTATAAGGAAGCGGCACAGGGAAAGTGATGCAAAGACTGCTCTGCAAGCTCATATAAAAAAGGATCTGCCGATCGACGAAGTCGAACAGCAGATCTTTTTTCATTTGATAGGAAAGGATAAATTCAACCTGGATAATTGGCCAGCTCCGGGGCTTAGAGGCACATGTCATAAGTCAAACCGGCCAAGAAGGCAAGAACGCGTTCGTGGCCGATTCGCCTTATGCCACCCGCCTCTGTTCAAAGCCTCTCCGCTTTTCTTATTTAATTGCACCGTATTCTTTCCCCAGCTGCTCAAAAGATTTTGAAGATTTCACCACGAGGACCCTTGTCCCGACCGGCACTCTGTCAAAAAGAAAGTCTACATTCACATTCAAGAGCCGGATGCACCCGTTTGAAATATACTTTCCGATGCTTGAGGGCTTATTCGTTCCGTGGATGCCGTAAATCCTTCCATCCGTGCCTTCAGCATCAAATCCGATCCATCTTGATCCAAGTGGATTCCCCGGGTCGCCGCCCGGAATATCCTTTTTGCGGTAATAGGGATTTTTCGCTTTCACTGTGACGGTAAACAGTCCTTCGGGAGTTGAATCGGCGGTTTTCCCGGTGGCGGCCGGATAGGTGCCGGCAATCTTCCCTTCATCGATATATGCAAGCTGATTTGTCGCTTTATTTATGATCAGGAACGGATCGCCGGGTAGAGGGTTTCTGCCCAGCGGCCAAATTGGAGAAGCCATAAGCAGAAAAACAAGAAGTAAACGCATTGGTCGTCTCACCCTTTATATAGATTTAAGTGTAGTTTACTTCTCTTTTCCTCTTATCATTCTTTTGGATGCCTTTAAAGGAACTTTTAATCAATAAGTACTGTTCCATTTCTTTCACAAACTGATAGAGGGCTGCGCGTACTTCAAACTCCTCCCTTGTTTTGGGTAAGTCCATCTGTTCGAACTCGACTTTCATATCATACAGTTTTTTCAAGTAGAAGAGTGCGGTATTGCCCGGATGGATATGCCGGCTGAGTTCTTCCAGGAAATGTGCTATTTTCTTTCCGGGTTCGACCCTTATTGAAATCGAAGCAGCGATCGGAAGGATGCGCTGAAGGATTTCAAATTGCTTTTCCCTCATTTTAAAGTAGACATAATAGATGTCTTCGTTTCGGAGAAAATGATTTTCTACATCTTTGAAGGCAAGTGTTTTAGCTTCCCTCAGCAGCTCTTCCGTTTCCGTGATCTCTTTACCGTCCCAATCGCTCTGATTGGTCTTGAGATGATTGATCAGTTCACAGAAGATTTTATAAAAGTTGTTTTCGATTTTTTCCTGATAATCGGCAAGCTTGTTTTCTACACTCGGCATGTACAGATTCATGATCAATGCGATGCCGATCCCGATCACGATGATCCCAAGTTCGTTCCTGAAGAGGTCCATTGTTACATTTCCCGCAGAATAGACATGGAGAATGATGACTGAGCTTGTGACGATCCCTTCTTTTATCCGCATTGAAACCATTACGGGGATGAAGACAAGAAGCAGGAGACCGATGACGACGGGATGATAGTCAATGAATTCAAAGAATGCAGCAGAGAATAACATCCCGATCACACAGGCGATGAAGCGGCTCGAGGATGCCTGAACGGATTTTTTCTTAGTGTTTTGAATACACAGGATGGTCAGGATCCCGGCAGAGACGAAGTTATCAAGGTGAAACATTTGAGCGATACTGATCGCCAGGGCAGTCCCGATTCCCGTTTTAAGTGTTCGATAACCTATACGGAACATTCTACTTACTCCTAACAGTTAAAATGATTCTTTAAGAATACCATATAGAAGCGCTGATAAAAAAGAAGAATGAACGAATCCAGAAAAAGCAAAAAAAATAAACCTGCCGGCATTTTCCTGACAGGTCTATTTCGTATAATGATTAAACTTCTTCGCAATAGTCATCAAAATAGGATTGCAGTTTGTTCACAACCGACATTGGGTCATGACCTTCAATCTCATGTCTCTCCACCATTGTCACAAGCTTTCCGTCTTTCAAAAGAGCGAATGATGGTGAGGATGGCGGGTAACCGGTAAAGTAATTGCGCGCTTTAGCCGTTGCTTCTTTATCCTGGCCTGCAAACACAGTAACCAACTGATCCGGTCTTTTATCGTAGTGAATGGCATGAGCCGCTGCAGGACGGGCAATGCCCCCGGCACATCCGCATACTGAGTTGATCATGACAAGTGTAGTACCCGGCTTTGTGAAAGCCTGATCCACTTCTTCTTCTGTCGTTAATTGTGAATAACCGGATGTCTCCATTTCCTGACGGGCCTGGCGGACGACATCGTTCATAAATAAATTGAAATCCATATCCATTCTTGGACTCTCCTTTTCGATACTCTATATTCTTTATCACTCTTCATTATTCTCGAAGTTTGATGTATCACCATCATAACAAGTTTGAGCCTTCATTTTCAATTAAAATTGACTAAAAAGGTCTGGATTAAGATTGCTTGTATAAATCGAGCAATTCTTCAATCGCCTTAGAAGTGGTAAGACCGCCGCTCTTTACTTTTTCTTCAAACTGTGAAATGTACGGTTTAATCCTTTCATGCAGGAAGAAATCAGTTAGAATGCGATCTTTTAACATAGTATAGAACCATTCTTTCTTTTGAATGGACCTCCTGCTCTGAAAGCTGCCGATTTCTTTCGTTTTGCTTTCGAAATCCTTGATGACTTCCCATATTTCACTTAGTCCTCTTTTTTCAAGGGAGGAGCAAGTATATGCCCTGGAACCCCAACCCTTTGTTGCCGGTACAAGAAAATGAAGAATCTGATTCAGTTCACGTCTCGTTTTTTCAGCGAGGCGCTTATTTTCACCATCAGCTTTATTGACGACCATTGCATCACAAAGCTCCATGATGCCCTTTTTCATACCCTGGAGCTCGTCTCCCGCTCCGGTGATCGCGAGTAACAGGAAGAAGTCCACCATTTGTCTGACCATGATTTCACTTTGACCCACTCCCACCGTTTCTATGATGATGATGTCATAGCCGGCTGCTTCACACAACAGAAGTGTTTCATTCGTTTTCCTGTGTACACCGCCGAGGGTCCCTGCAGTAGGTGACGGCCTGACAAACGCTTTCGGGTTTTTCGATAACTGCTCCATCCTGGTTTTATCCCCTAAAATGCTGCCCCCTGATAAGGAAGAACTCGGATCGATTGCAAGAACCGCCACTGAATGCCCCTTGTTACAGAGCATTTCACCAAATGCTTCGATAAATGTACTTTTTCCGGCACCCGGGACCCCCGTGATCCCGATCCGAAGGCTGTTACCCGTATGGGGCATCACTTCCCCGAGAAGTTGCTGCCCCCATTCGTAATGATGGGCGGCGTTGCTCTCGATCAGGGTGATGGCCTTTGCCAGGGAGCTGCGATTTCCATTGAGGATACCTTCTCTAAGAGCAGGGACCGGAACGGGATCGTTCTTTCTCTTCACAAACCTACTCTTTTTTCCCGGATTTTGAGCATCCATTATTCGGTCACTTCCTCGTAACCCAGTACTTGATAGATTTCCTTGATCACTTTTTGTGCGGCGACCGGAATGATCGTGCCCGGACCGAACACAGCCGAGGCCCCGTTTTTCAACAGAAACTCATAGTCCTTCGCCGGGATGACACCTCCCACAACCACCAGTATGTCTTCCCTTCCCAATTTTTTCAGCTCGGCAGCAAGCTGTGGAAGGAGAGTTTTATGGCCAGCTGCGAGGGAGCTGAATCCGATGACATGGACATCGTTTTCGACTGCCTGCAAAGCCGTTTCTACAGGTGTCTGGAATAACGGTCCAATATCGACATCAAATCCAAGGTCGGCGAATGCTGTACTGATCACTTTCGCTCCGCGGTCGTGACCGTCCTGCCCCATCTTGGCAATCAGGATGCGCGGTCTTCGTCCTTCATTCTCCAAGAAGTCCGCTGTCATTTCCTGTACGACTGCAATTTCCTGCTCGTTTGAAAAGTTAGAACTGTATACTCCGCTGATGCTCCTTATCGTCGCTTTATGCCTTCCCGACACTGTTTCAACCGCATCGGATATTTCACCGAGCGTTGCCCGCACCCTTGCAGCTTCAACCGCTTTCTCAAGAAGATTCCCAACACCAGACTTTGCAGCTGCAGTCAGAGCTTCAAGAGCATGGATCACTTCCTCTTCATTTCTCTCCTCTTTCAGCTTCTGAATTCTTTCAATTTGTTTCTGTCTTACTGCTGTATTATCAATATCGAGAGTTTCGATATCATCCTCTTTATCCAGCCGGTGCTTATTCACCCCGATGATTGATTCTTTTCCCGAATCGATCATCGCCTGCCTTCTCGCAGCTGCTTCCTCAATCCGCATCTTAGGAAGTCCGGTCTCAATAGCTTTCGTCATTCCGCCGAGTTCCTCTATCTCTTCAATATGCTCCCACGCTTTCTCCATCAGCTGCTCAGTCAGAGTTTCCACATAATAGGAACCAGCCCACGGATCAATGACTTTGGTGATTCCCGTTTCTTCCTGGAGATACAATTGGGTATTGCGGGCAATCCGTGCCGAGAAATCAGTCGGCAGGGCAATCGCTTCATCCAACGCGTTAGTATGGAGCGATTGAGTGTGTCCCATCGCTGCTGCGTGGGCTTCCAATAACGTCCGCGTCACGTTATTGAATGGGTCCTGCTCAGTCAAACTCCATCCTGAAGTTTGTGAATGCGTCCTGAGCGCCATCGATTTTGGGTTTTCAGGGTTGAAGGTTTTCATCATTTTCGCCCAGATACTTCTCGCCGCCCTCATTTTCGCCACTTCCATAAAGTAGTTCATTCCCACTGCCCAGAAGAACGAAAGGCGCGGGGCGAAGGAATCGATACCGATTCCCGATTTCAGTCCAGTCCTTACATATTCAAGCCCGTCAGCGAGTGTATAGGCAAGTTCGATATCCGCAGGAGCACCCGCTTCCTGCATATGATAGCCCGAAATACTGATGCTGTTGAATTTCGGCATATTCTTCGAAGTGTACTCAAAGATATCTGCGATGATTTTCATAGAAGTTTCAGGCGGGTAAATATATGTGTTCCTCACCATGTACTCTTTTAAAATATCATTCTGAATGGTGCCGGACAGTTTCTCCCGGGATACCCCTTGTTCTTCGGCGGTCACGATATAAAAAGCCAAAATCGGAAGGACCGCTCCATTCATGGTCATGGATACCGACATCTGGTCAAGCGGGATGCCATCGAACAGAATCTTCATATCCAGTATGGAATCAATGGCCACCCCGGCTTTCCCGACATCACCGACCACCCGGGGATGATCTGAATCATACCCTCTGTGGGTCGCAAGATCGAATGCCACAGACAAACCCTTTTGTCCCATACTTAAATTTCTTCTGTAGAAAGCATTACTTTCTTCTGCAGTGGAAAAGCCCGCATACTGCCTGACCGTCCACGGCCTGTTCACATACATGGTCGGATATGGACCCCTTGTATAGGGAGCAATACCGGGCAAACCCCCGCGATGAGAGAGTGACGCCGTATCTTCCCCGGTATATAAAGTCTTAACCGTTAATTTTTCATTGGTCTCATATGTGCTGCCTGCGTCAGCTTCGATCTTGAAGCCCCCTTCTTCCGTATCCGAAAAAGGATCTATTTCCTGCCAATTGGGCTTATTCAACATGATTCTCCTCCTCCCAGATGCTCAGTAAGCCGTTTAGTTTCATGAGCATGTCCTGTTTGAAATAAATACTGCCATTCAACCCCTGTCTTTCCCATTCATGCATCTTCCCGCCATCGAAACGACCGGCAATATCCACTTTCACCGCTGCATTCCGGTTCTTTACCAATTCCAAGATAAGGGGCAGGGATTCTTCATAATCTTCATCTTTTCCGCAAACAACATAATAGGGCAGGTCTGTTTCCTCAATAAAGCGCAGGATGTCTTCCTTACTAAAGCAATCCCGGCTGACAATGCTGCGGATCCCGCCCGTCGCTAGAAATCCGCTGACAAAATCCGCCCTTGCTTTAAATGATTTCAATTCTTTCAATCCGATGATCCCTGCATTCGGCTCAATCCCTTTTTCGGTCAAGTCTTGTGCACGCTTTCTCAACTGCTCGAATGGAAGGGATATACGTTCTCCTCCTTCTGCGCGGCCGGACGGCAGGACATCTTCGAGATTTGCGTATATATTCGTACCGATCATGGATTGCTGTCTGGTTGCCAAGTCAGCCATTCTGATCTCCTTCACCTCGTTGACTTCTTCCCGGATCGCCCCGGATAAGAGAAGACTCTGCAGTCCGCCTCGTGAATCGATAGATTGAAAGTGTCTCCACGACCTTTTACCGACTTCTTCAGTCAGCCGCTCCAAATAATAAGAGCCGCCTCCCGGATCACTCACTTTGTTTAAATGTGCTTCTTCCCCGAGAATAAGCTGCATGTTGCGTGCGATCCTTTCAGAAAACGGTCCCGCTTCCCCTTTGATCGAGTCAAAAGGATGGACAGTTAAATAGTTGACGCCTGCAAGGATCGCTGAAAATGCTTCCCCGCCTGAACGGAGCAAGTTCACATGTGAATCAAGCATGGATTTATTAAATCCTGATGTTTCAGCACTGACGGAGATGGATTTTCTGACCACATCCTGCTCGAGACCATAAGCAGTGAGTATTTCCTGCCACAGTTTCTTGAATGCCCTCAATTTCGCTATTTCCATAAAAAAGTGACTTCCCGCTGAAAAATGAAAGTGAATTTTGCTGGCGATCTTTTCAAGCGTCCATCCATTATCGACCAGTCGCCCGATGTACATTACCCCTTCACTTAAAGCGTATGATAATTCCTGAATGGCGTTGCAACCCGATTGGTGATACGGAACCGTGTTCACTGTCACAGTTTTCACATCCGGCATCACTATGTCTGCTTTTTCTACCGATTCGAACCATTGTTCAAAAGGGATTTCATGTTGGCGAAACCCATGTGCCGACACCGGATCATATCCAAAAACGCCATGGATGTTCCGGAATGATGGATTCCCCGCTGCCAAATCAGCCATTCGGTCCAGAAAAGACAGGTTGTTCTTCTCAATATTAAAAAGCGGGTGTGCACCCTCGACGGCATTCAGTATGAACTGATCAAATTCTTCATCCGCTTCAAGGGAATCAATGGAAAAAGATAGGCAATTCTGTCCTCTTGAAAGGGCATCGCCCAATGCGTCCGAAAGCTCATTCCATGACTTTCTTTTAACATTTTGTGCAATGTACCAATCTTTGGGTTCATTCATCTTTTCCTCGATATCAGGAATATAAGATGCTACCCGGTCAAGTTCCGGCAGGTCTTCAACCCGGTAAAGAGGTTTGAGATCGATCCCCTCATAAGTTTTTGTATGTAAGGAAGTGACACTTTTTCCTTTTAACGCTTTTTCTGCAGCCTTCTGCCATTCCTTAAGGGAAGGTGCAGAAAATGACTGTGCTTTCATTTTGCTTAGATTCATAGTACCCCTCTTCCTCCCTGATAATTGTAATCGTTTTCAAAAACTTTCGTAAACATAACCATCCCATTTATCTCACTTCATATTGGAATGAATTGATGAAAATTCAAAATTTTTATTCAATACTATTTTAGTATATAAAAAACTGGCGTTATCTTCAATTACTGATTGTTCATTGGGGATTTTCAGGTTTACCTTTATGTACGAAAAGAAGAGCCGGCATGCCGGCTCTTCCCCACTCTGAATCTGTTATTTTTTCGTGTTGATATATAGCTTGCCTTCTGCCCGTTCAGTGGTGACATTCCCAAATTCATCAGATATTTTCACTTCGACCACTGCCCCAGGTGCTTTCACATTGGAAGTTGCTGTGTAGTACCCCACGTAATGTCCTTCAGATGTTTCCATCATCGGAAGTTCAGTTGCATTATTCAATTGTGCTCCAGCATTGGTCAACGGCATGTGGATAACGAATGTTGCATCTAAACCAGGCTCACTGTCAAATTCGATTTTCACAGATTCACCTTTTTTCAGTTCCTTATCCTCAGAAGGAAGGAGATTTTCAATTTCGATATCGCCAAACTTTGCATAGACGGTTACCGTTTTCTTCTTTTTATTTCCAGCCTTGTCTTTTGCAACGACTTGGATGACGTTTTCTCCTTCATCCAGGAGAAGACGATGGCTGAATTCCCCATCTTTTACAGAGGCTTTTTCGCCGTTTACTTTTACCCAGGCAAGATGATCCTCCGCGATGGTTCCTTTGACCGTAATCGCTTCACGATTTGTTTTCAACCCTTCTTCCGGAGAAGTAATCGCAAGTTCAGGTTTCTCTTGATCCAGGGTAATAGTAACAGGTTCGGAAGCCCCCGTCATGCCTTGCTCCGTGGCTGCTTTCGCTGTAATCGTATTCTCTCCTGCATTCAAGGTAACATCGGCAGTAAATGTTCCTTCTTCAGTCGTTTCGGCAGAAGCCACTTCTTCTTCCCCATTGAAAAGGTGAACGGTGGTCGTAGGTGATGATGTCCCTTCGACAGTGACCGTCTCGTTTTTCGTGTAGGATCCGTCTTTAGGTGAAGTAATGGCTGGTGCTGTTACTTCATAATTAACAGTGGCGCGAATCATATAGTTCCCCTCATCTTCAGGAGCAGGAGACCAGGCACCACCGACGAATTGCCAGCTGCGTGCTGCATTCTCACCGTCTTCATCTGTACCCAGACCAGGTGAATTAGGGTTTGGAGCCGATTGAATGTAGACCAAATAGAAGTCTCCATCGACCATAATTCCGTGTTCACTTAAATCAACATGCGTCCATTCACCATTTCGCAATGCAGTGGCATCAAATGGTCCTGCAAGCTTCTTACCAGGTGCTCCGTCAGTTCCGGAAGCATCATATACTTCCACTTGGAAATCAGTTCCGCCCGGCACCGGCCATTCAGTATCCCAGAAACGGAATAGTCCGCCCGTTACCATTGCGGAATCATTGCCTTCCTCAAGTGACATCTTCACGGCCCATCCATTACCTGCATCATAAAATGCCCGTGCGTTTTCTGCAGTTCCATCATCATACCCGATTTCACCAGGATACCCGATGAATGGTTCCAAGGAAACATCGGCTGTCACAGCTTCCCCGCCTTCAATCGTCACACTCGCTTCCTGGCTGTAGTAATAAGGAGCAACGACTTTAAGCGTGTAATCGCCTTCATACGCTTCGAGTTCGTATTCACCATCAGCATTTGTTTCGGCCGGCGTCACGACGGCATCTTCCATTAAGAAGACTGTCGCTCCTTCAACCGGTTCACCTGTAGCTTGATTCGTCACTACACCTGACACATTACCACGTGGAATCTCTTCCAATGTGAAGTTTGCTGCAGATGTCGCGTCTGCTTCCACATTTACACTCTGTGTCTGTGATTTGAAACCGTAAGTTGAAGCCTGAAGGGTGAATTCACCTGCTGCATGGGTCATTTGATAAGATCCGTCTGCAGGGTCCGTGTAAGCAGAGCGACCTGTCTCCAGCACTGTCACTTCAGCCTGTAACGGTAATAATACCGGAGCTGGTGCAGTACCATCCGCAGGTGCTTCTTTCTTAACAGGTCTCATCATCTCAATTTTACTTGGGTTCACACTAGGTTTCTTGGAAACCGATGAAGAGCTGTCGCTCTTCGACTTTAATCCTAATTGAGCTTTACCGGACGGAAGGATTGATTCTGCACTTAATTTGACATCATCCAGATACCATCCTTGTTTGACGACACTTCCATCGGTAGTCACATTGAATGCTACGTAGACACGCTGTCCTGCATAGCCACTTAAGTCAACCTCACCATCTACCCAGCCGTCTGTCACATTGTTCACTCGGAGGGCCTGTGTCCAGTTCTCTCCGTCTGTGGAAACAAATACATGACCATAATCGTAATTACGTTCGAGTTCATGCCACTGCTTGAACTGCAGGTAGCTGTTTCCTTCCGGCAAATCGATCGGAGGCATCTGCAGCGACATATTTGCCCCGCTGTCGTAGTTTCCATCCAGATTAGTGGCATACACTTTCTCTCCTGAAACTGCGCTCTCAGGACCTGTAGTCGGAACACCCCACTCCCAGCTGTTCGCTTCTCCATAAGAAGTCCAGCCTGCCGGAGATGATTCAAAATCCTGTTCGTATCCTACTGAGATTCCAGGCAGTAAAGGTACTGTATAAGTATCACTCTCAATTTCATTCCCGCCAAAGTCCAACGCACTCCACTTGTAATTCACGCTGTCTCCAGTTAAGTCTTCACCAGGAATGGCTGCATCATAAGAACCTTCTGTATAGTCGCCGGATGTTCTTACAGCGTCCAGGGAAACCCATTCACCATCCGCGTTCTGATAGTTCAAAGAAACACTCGTTACACTGACGTTATCACTTACATCCGCTTGAAGAGGTAAATTCATTTCTTTAAACGCTTCTCCAGGGGCGTCATGTGAAATGGCAGGGGCTTCCGTATCATCCCCTTCTTTCGATACATTTCCTTCAATTTTCCCAATACCGCTCATCACGGATGATACTGCATCAAATGCATTTACCAGTCCGTGTCCATAGCCGTTATTCGGCGATTCCGGGAAAGTACCGTCCGTCAATGGGATGGCTGTAGACGTCAATATTTCTTCAATGTCATCGACAGTCAAGTCCGCATTAACCTGTCGTAATAGTGCTGCAACTGCCGATACGTGAGGACCGGCCATCGATGTACCATTCCATCCGCCTTCATAATTGCTTCCCGGAACGGAAGAACGGATGTTCACGCCCGGAGCAGAAATTTCAGGTTTCACTTCATCATAAGGAGACGGGCCTTGTAAAGAGAAGCCTGCAAGATTATTACTGCTGTCAGTTGCTCCCGTTGCAAATGACTCTGGATAGTTCGCCGGTGTTGCAACCGAACCAGGTCCTCCAGGATTGAATAAAGTGGTATTACCTGCTGAGAATTCAGGGAAGATCTCTGCCGCTCTCCAAGCAGTTACCATTTCACGGTACCATTCATCTAATCCCGGTCCGCCGCCCCATGAGTTATTGACAACATCCGGAGCCATTTCTGGATGGGGATTTCCATCTGCATCTTTAGGAGCAAGGATCCACTCTCCCGCTTCCAGTAAATCCACATCTGTTCCCCCATCAGCAGTGAACGCTTTAACCGCAATCCACTTCGCACCAGGGGCAACACCGACTTGATTACTTCCATCCGGTTCTGAACCGACCATCGTACCGGTTACGTGGGTTCCATGTCCCTGATCATCATATGGTGCACCCTGACCGGCAGTTGCGTCAAACCAGTTGAATTCATTGTCCGGAGTATCGGGATTTTGAGGATCATATCCTCTGTACTTCTCTTTCAATGCCGGGTGATTCCATTGAACGCCGGTATCGATGGAAGCTACAACTGTCCCGGCACCGTCGATTCCCATATCCCAAACGGCCGGAGCACCGATTTGCTCGAGGTTCCACTCGATTGAAGATGGGTTATTGTCCGCTTTTTCAGCCTTTTTAACATCCAGTGCTGCTGCAGATCCCTCTGCTTTAACCGGCTGGATGAGCTGGCGGGTTTCATTTGGTAAAATCTTCGCTACTTCAGGGAAATGAGCGATCTTTTCCATGACTTCCTTTGTACTTGTTACAGCCATACCGTTAACGACATAAAAGTTCTTTACATTTTTAACAGCACCGCTCTTTTTTTGCTTGTTTAAGTATTTTTTCACTTCTGCTTGAGTTTCAAGTGCAGTGGCACGCAGCTCTGAAACAACCATATTCCGCTTTAGCAGCTTTTTATTATTTGCTGTAAGCTTTTGTTTCTCAGCCTTTTCAGCCGCTTTTTTTGCTACGCCCTTAGTGTCGACCTGCTCCTTGAACTTCACTAAGTATGTGACGTGCTCATTCTTATTGAATTGTTCCTGCAGTTTAGAGGTGATCTTCGCTTGCGGACTCACTTTTGCTGTATCATTTACTGATGTAGAAGCTTTTTCTTTTGCCAGACTTGGCATTGAGGTACTTGCCGCGTTAGAGTTAAATGGACACATTAGTGGAATGAACATGACTAGGGTCAATACGATTGAAAGCCACTTTCTTTTACTTCTTCCCCTCATTGAATTCCCTCCCGAATTTTGTGATGTTTCCTTTCAAAATTCACCTCCCCTACGATATTCACCAACATGGAAAAATGTAGGTGTTAAACCAAAGATAACCAACTATAATTGTAAAATGTTGTAATATTTTGTCACTTTTAATCTGAATTTTCAGAAAATGAACGAATGGTCGGATTCTTCCTATTTCACTTCAGGAGAAAAGTCTCAGACATTCCATAACTATGGGCATATTCACGAAGATCAAGTTGGAAAACAGGGGTGAAAAGAAGGAGAGGGAGGGTCGATACATTTTTCAAAATAAAAAAATAAGCATTTAGGGACATACCATATTATCGTAATAAATCTTGCACTAAAGGATGCCCAGGAAAGGATTTGGTATATACCGGATAATATTCTTTCGGGAATATTACGGTGCATTATCCCGGAATCAAATATGCTTCTCAATAATTCATAGGTAAAATCAATCATATGCAAGGAACACGAAAAGGGACTAACCGCTCAGGTTAGTCCCTCTTCCAATATGTGATTGGATTGCTTACTTGCCGCTATCCTCTTATTAGTACACTGAAGTGTTTTCCTTCGAAGTGTTCTCCAGTATTTCTTTTATACGCTGGAGGAATCTTCCGCAAACAAGGCCGTCAAGCACCCGGTGATCAAGTGAAAGACAGAGATTCACCATATCGCGGACGGCAATCATACCATTATTCATGACAACCGGACGTTTAACGATCGATTCGACCTGAAGGATCGCCGCCTGAGGATAGTTGATAATACCCATCGATTGGACAGAGCCGAAAGACCCGGTATTATTCACTGTAAATGTTCCACCTTGCATATCTTCGGATTTCAACTTGCCGCTTCGTACTTTTCCTGCAAGATCCGTGATTTCACGAGCAATGCCTTTGATTGTTTTTTCATCTGCAGTTTTGATGACAGGGACGAATAATGCATCGTCTGTTGCTACAGCGATCGAGATATTGATGTCTTTCTTTTGGATGATCTTATCGCCTGCCCACATAGAGTTGATTTGCGGGAATTCTTTAAGAGCCTGTGAAACAGCTTTTACAAAGAAAGCAAAGAACGTTAAGTTAAATCCTTCACGCTGTTTGAATTCAGTCTTCAGTGTGTTTCTGTATTCTACAAGATTTGTTACATCCACTTCCATCATTGTCCAGGCATGAGGAGCTTCATGTTTGCTTCTGACCATATTGGAAGCGATTGCCTTACGAATCCCTGTGACCGGGATTTCGATATCTCCCGGCATGACTGGTACATTGGGCGCAGGTGCTGCCTGTTTCTGAGCTGCAGTCAGCTGTGCTTGTTCTTTGACAGGCGTCTGCTGGGGTGCAGGCGCTTCGGTTTGTGGTGCAGCAGGTGCATCTGCTGCCTTAGGGATATTGCCTGACTCAATGATCTTCTTAAGATCTTTTCTTGTGATTCGGCCGCCGTTACCGGTACCATCCACCTGATTTAAGTCGATATCGTGATCTTGAGAAAGCTTCAATACAGCCGGGGAGTATCTTGCTTTATTTCCGGCTTCTTTCTTGGGTGCCGGGTTTTTCGCAGGTGCTGCAGAAGGTTTCTCATCTGCAGTTTCAGCCGTTTCCTTCTTCTCTTCTTTGGGAGCTTCTTCTGAAGGAGCAGAACCTGCACCTTCCACTTCGATTGAACAAATCATTTCGCCGACTTCCAATGTATCCCCTTCTTCAGCGATCAATTCTTTAATCGTCCCTGTAAAAGAAGAAGGAACTTCAGCGTTTACTTTATCCGTCTGCACTTCTGCGATCGGATCATATTTATTAACAGTATCACCGGGCGATACCAGCCATTTACTAATTGTACCTTCTGTTACACTTTCCCCTAACTGCGGCATTTTCATATTTTCAATACCCATGAGGAACCCTCCTAACTTTTGCGTTCAGTATGTTTGATGAATTAAAATTCCGCCAGCTCACGCATAGCCTTTTCTACTTTGTCCGGGTTGATCATAAAGTATTTTTCCATAGTTGGTGCGTAAGGCATTGCAGGAACATCCGGGCCGGCCAGGCGTTTGATCGGTGCATCAAGTTCGAATAGACAGTTTTCAGCAATGATGGCCGAAACTTCACCCATGATGCTTCCTTCTTTATTATCTTCTGTCACCAGGAGAACTTTGCCGGTTTTAGATGCTGCTTCAATGATCGCTTCCTTATCCAATGGATAGATGGTTCTCAAATCCAGGATATGCGCTTCTATTCCGTCCTGGGCAAGTTTTTCAGCTGCTTGAAGGGCGAAATGTACAGAAAGACCGTATGTGATGACAGTGATGTCTTCCCCTTCACGTTTCACATCTGCTTTCCCGATTGGAAGTGTGTAGTCTTCATCAGGAACTTCCCCTTTGATTAAGCGGTAAGCACGCTTATGTTCAAAGAAAAGGACCGGATCTTCGTCGCGGATGGCCGCTTTCAATAATCCTTTTACATCATATGGGGTAGAAGGCATGACAATTTTCAATCCCGGCTGGTTGGCAAACACAGCTTCCACCGATTGTGAATGATACAATGCACCGTGGACTCCGCCTCCATAAGGTGCACGGATGACCATTGGACAGCTCCAGTCATTATTTGAACGATAACGGATTCGGGACGCTTCGGAAATGATCTGGTTCACTGCAGGCATGATAAAATCAGCAAACTGCATTTCGGCAATCGGTCTCATCCCGTACATTGCTGCACCGATTCCAACCCCTGCGATGGCAGATTCTGCGAGGGGAGTATCAATGACACGATCTTCTCCGAATTGATCATACAACCCGTGAGTCGCTTTAAATACTCCTCCTTTTTTTCCGACATCTTCTCCCAGTACAAATACTTTCTCATCCCGTTCCATTTCTTCTCTCATTGCCATTGTTACAGCATCAATGTATGAAATTACTGGCATCGTTTATTCCCCCTTACTTCTCTTCTGCATACACATACTTCATTGCTGATTCAGGCTCAGCATATGGAGCGTTTTCTGCATAGTCTGTAGCTTCATTCACTTGCTTCATCACACGATCGTTGATTTCTATTTCAAGCTCATCATTCATGACGCCAGTTTCTTTCAAGTATGCGCCAAATGTTATGATCGGATCGTTCGTTTTCGCTTTTGCCACTTCATCCGGAGAACGATAGCTTCTGTCGTCATCGTCAGAGGAGTGGGGAGTCAGGCGGTATGAAACGGTTTCGACCAAAGTAGGACCTTCTCCGCGACGGCCCCGGTCTGCCGCTTCTTTCACTGCTTTATATACTTCTAAAGGATCGTTGCCATCGACCGTCACCCCAGGCATCCCGTACCCGATTGCGCGGTCTGATACTTTTTCACAAGCCAATTGTTTTTCAATCGGAACTGAGATTGCGTACTTATTATTCTCACACATAAAGATTACCGGAAGCTTATGTACACCAGCAAAGTTAGCACCTTCATGGAAATCACCCTGATTCGATGAACCTTCTCCAAATGTCACGAATGTCACGAGATCTTTCTTTTCCATTTTCCCTGCAAGTGCGACACCTACAGCATGCGGAACCTGTGTTGTCACCGGCGAAGAACCGGTTACGATATTATTTTTCTTTTGACCGAAGTGACCCGGCATCTGACGTCCGCCTGAGTTTGGATCTTCTGCTTTGGCAAAGCCTGACAGCATCAATTCACGGGCAGTCATACCGAAAGTCAAAACCACACCCATGTCACGGTAGTATGGTAGGGCGAAATCTTTTTCACGGTCCAGTGCAAATGCAGCTCCCACTTGCGCCGCTTCTTGACCTTGACATGAAATAACGAAAGGAATTTTCCCTGAACGGTTTAACAACCACATACGTTCGTCGATTTTTCTTGCAAGTAGCATCGTTTCATACATTTCTAATACTTTATCGTTAGAGAGACCTAATTGTTCATGACGATTCTCTGCCATATTTTTTTACCTCCTGCGGGTTAAAGTCTTTATATAGGGGAGATATGCAGCCTCCCCTTGTTCTATTATGAATGTATTGCTTTGCCGTCCACTGCCAAAGCAGCTTCCCCTATCGCTTCTGACAGTGATGGGTGCGGGTGGATGGTATGTCCGATTTCCCATGGGGTTGCATCAAGAACCCTGGCAAGTCCTGCTTCAGAAATCATATCGGTTACGTGAGGACCGATCATATGGACACCAAGGATATCATCTGTTTGCTTGTCTGCAATGATTTTTACGAAACCATCTGATTCACCGTATACAAGCGCTTTCCCGATGGCTCTGAAGCTGAATTTGCCCACTTTAAGCTCTAAGCCTTCTTCCTTTGCCTCTTGCTCGGTCATCCCGACGCTAGCGATCTCAGGGTTGCTGTAAATGCATTTTGAAATAAGCGAATAATCAATCGGATGCGGCTTTTCATTCGCCATATGCTCGACTGCTGTAATTCCTTCATGAGAAGCGACATGTGCCAGCTGAAGTCCTCCAATGACATCGCCGATTGCGTATATATGCGATTCTTTCGTCTGGAAGAAATCGTTCACTTCGATAAAGCCTTTTTCTACTTTGATGTCTGTATTTTCCAGGCCAATCCCCTCTACATTTGCCTGTCGGCCGACTGAGACAAGGATTTTTTCAGCAGAGAATGATTTTTCTTCGCCTTTATGTTCAGCATTGATGGTTACTCCACTTTCTCCTTTTTGAAGGGATTCAGGAAGTACTTTTGCACCGGTGACGATTTTAACGCCCTTTTTCTTCATTAAACGCTGCATTTCTTTTGAGATCTCAAGATCTTCTGTCGGTACGATCTTGTCTGCGTACTCAACTACGGTGACCTCCACATCAAAGTCAGACAGCATGGAAGCCCATTCGATACCGATCACTCCGCCCCCGACTATGATGATTGACTTAGGCAGCTCTTCAAGTGTCAGAGCTTCATCTGAAGATAAGACAAATTCTCCGTCGATATCAAGACCAGGCAGTGACCTGGGACGGGAACCAGTCGCTACGATGACGTTTTTCGGAATGAGCATTTCATTCTCTTCGCCATTGTTCATTTCAACTGAAATTGTACCGGGCATAGGTGAGAAGATGGAAGGACCCAGAATACGGCCGATTCCTTCGAATACATCGATCTTGCCTTGTTTCATTAAGTGCTGCACACCTTTATGAAGCTGCTCGACGATTCCATCCTTACGGGATTGTACCTTTGCAAAATCCAGTTCCACCCCATTGATTTTCACACCAAAGCTATCACTGTGCTTAGCCGTTGAGTACACTTCAGCACTTCGCAAAAGGGCTTTACTCGGGATGCATCCTCTGTGAAGACAAGTTCCCCCAAGCTTCCCTTTTTCAACGATTGCTGTTTTCAATCCTAATTGTGATGCGCGGATTGCGGCGACATAACCGCCCGTTCCCCCGCCCAGTATGACTAAATCATATTCTTGTGACAAAGCTGCATCCTCCTTAAACTTATACTGTTGCTTCTTCTTTTACCGTGCCTGGATAAACTTTATAGTTTTCTTCATTTTTCAAAACTCTGAGTGCGCCTTCAGCCAGTGCTTGCAGCTCATTTTCACCAGGCTGGATGATGACATCTGCAATCCAGTTGATCCGTTCGCTGATCGCCTTGACAAACTCTTTACCATAAGCCAATCCGCCCGTTAATACGATCGCGTCCACTTTACCGTTCAAGACCGCACTCGCAGAGCCGATTTCTTTGGCGATTTGATATGCCATGGCATCGTATATTTCCTTCGCTTGCTCATCACCATTTTCAATCATTTTCTCTACTTTTACAGCATCACTTGTGCCCAGATATCCCACCAGACCTCCTTGGCCGACCAGTTTTTTCATGATTTCGTCGCGATAGTAATCGCCCGAGAAGCATAAATCAACCAAATCACCTGCAGGTACTGTTCCTGCTCTTTCAGGACTGAACGGGCCGTCCCCATGCAAGCCGTTGTTTACATCGATCACTTTACCATTTTGATGTGTACCGACAGTGATTCCGCCGCCCATATGAGTAATGATCAAATGAAGATCTTCATATTTTTTGCCTAGTTGCTTTGCGACTCTTCTTGCTACAGCTTTTTGATTCAAAGCATGAAATATGCTTTTTCTTTCAATTAATGAAAATCCGGAAATTCTTGCAAGCGGCTGCAGTTCGTCCACCACGACCGGGTCCACGATATATGACGGGATGTTCAATCCTGAGGCAATTTCAAAAGCCAATATCCCGCCGAGATTCGATGCATGCTGGCCGGAAAATCCATCCTTCAAATCTTGGAGCATTTCATCGTTCACTAGATATGTTCCGCCTTCTATCGGTCTGAGCAACCCGCCGCGACCACAGACTGCACTCAGCTTGCTGATATTGATTCCTTCTTCATCCAGTGTTTGCAGAATCGTGTTTTTACGGAATTCATATTGATCGATGATATTTGGAAATTCGTTTATCTTTTCCGTTTCATGACGGATGGTTTTCTCGAAGATCGACCGGTCATCATCGTAGACACCAATCTTCGTCGATGTTGATCCGGGATTTATGACTAATATACGATGTTTCGTTTCATGCACTGCTGTTACCTCCATTTGGGTAGCTGTATTCTGTTCGATCTGTATTTATATTTCCCCCTATGACAGATAACCCCTTGTTCCCGTAAACATTATTTCAGGTAAGAAACGCTTCACCTCATTAAGAAGTCAAGCGTTCCGTATGTTTATCCGCGTCTGCTAAGAATGTGCTGTCCGTTTTGTAAGAATTGGCTTCTTGAACGGCGCATCTTTTCGATTCTTTCCTCTGCCATGCGGTCTGCAGCTACGTAAGTAGGCACGTTATCACGCTTTGCAATTTCTATTACTCGCTCTACGTTGTTATAAACCTGCTCTACTTTTTTCATTGCTCTTTCGCTGTTATAACCGTAAAGCTCGTCCGCAACATTGATAACTCCACCTGCATTGATGACATAGTCAGGTGCATATACGATTCCCATTTCATGAATGGCATCCCCGTGGCGGGTTTCCTTCAATTGATTATTTGCAGCACCAGCAATGACTTTGGCTTTGATTTGAGAAATCGTCTCATCATTGATGATCGCTCCAAGAGCACATGGTGCGAAAATATCACAGTCTACGCTGTAAATTTCAGAAGGATCAACCGCTTTGGCACCAAAGTCATTCACTGCACGATCCACTGATTCTTTATGAATGTCCGTTACGATGAGGTTCGCTCCTTCTTCATGAAGATGTTTACACATATTGTAAGCGACATTCCCCACTCCCTGTACGGCGATTGTTTTGCCTTCCAGAGAATCTGTGCCGAATGCTGCTTTAGCAGCTGCTTTCATTCCTCGGTATACACCGTAAGCAGTTACAGGAGATGGATTGCCTGAAGAACCGAAAGCAGGTGAAATACCCGTCACATAATCCGTTTCTTCGTGGATCAGATCCATGTCAGCAACAGTCGTACCAACATCCTCAGCTGTAATATAGCGTCCGTTCAACCCTTGAATGTAACGTCCGAAAGCCCGGAACATCTCTTCATTTTTATCCTTGCGGGGGTCACCGATGATAACCGTTTTCCCTCCACCGAGATTTAGACCGGCTGCAGCATTTTTGTAAGTCATTCCGCGAGCTAAGCGAAGAGCATCTTCAATTGCTGCTTCTTCTGATTCATATGTCCACATGCGTGTTCCGCCAAGTGCAGGTCCAAGCGTTGTATCATGGATCGCGATGATTGCTTTCAAACCTGATACTTCATCTTGACAAAATACTAATTGCTCATAGTCGTAGTTTTCCATATAGCTGAAAATTTTCATTCCTTTTTCCTCCCCAGGATCATTTAAATAGTAGTAATTCAAGTTAATTATTAGATACAGAGCATATTGCCAGTGCGAGTGAATATAATTTACTTTCGGCACTATCCGCTCTGGAAGTTAATACGATCGGTGCTTTAGCTCCGGCAATCACCGCTCCCACTTTTGCTTTTGCAAAGTAAATGAGTGATTTGTATAATGCATTGCCGGTTTCGATATTCGGGACGAGTAAAATATCAGCTTGGCCAGCCACTTCACTTCGGATCCCCTTATGTTCTGCTGCCTGATGCGAGATGGCATTATCCAAAGCAAGCGGACCATCCACATCACAATCTTTGATCTGCCCTCTTTGATTCATCAGTGTCAAGGAGGCAGCATCAAGTGTTGCCTGCATTGCAGGGTTCACCACTTCCACAGCAGCAAGCGGTGCCACTTTCGGGATGGAGACACCGATTGAAGATGCAACGCTGACTGCGTTCTCAATGATTTGCTTTTTCTGACTTAGATCCGGCGTGATGTTCATTGCCGCATCTGTGACAAAGATCAGTTTATTAAATCCTGATACCTCGAATGCAGCAACATGTGAAAGGACATTCCCGGTGCGGAGCCCCCACTCTTTATTCAGCACTGCCTTTAAGATGACGGCAGTAGGGACATTCCCTTTCATTAATGCACCTGCCTCGTTTTCCCTGACCGCTTTCACAGCCATTTCAGCTGCTTTCAACGGCGAGACAGCATGTTTGATTTTCACCGCCTCATTTGATCGCAAATGAGGTACACCCTCCTCCATGATGGATTCTATCTTTTCTTTGTCGCCAAACAAAATGAATTCCGCCATGCCTCTGTCCACTGCCATACCGACAGCCGCAAGTACCTCTTTATCCTCTGCTGCCGCTACAGCCACAACAGAATGTTCTTTTTGGGTTGCTTTTTCCACTAAAGACTGTAGATTCATGAATGTATGTTTCAACCCCTTCAACAAAATTTGTTCCCACTAATACTACATGCAAGAACCGTGCCAACTTTTAAAACCGTGAAAACGCTTTATTCACCAGTCTCGTTGTATGAAAAATATTTCATACCATGCAAATTATTTCATGCCATTTGTTGCAATGTTATATTTTTCAAGCTTATAATACAAATTTCTGACTGAAACATTCAATGTTTTTGCAGCGGCTGTTTTGTTACCATTATTCTGCTCTAAAACCTCTTGAATTATCTTCTTTTCGTGTTCTTCAAGCTGGGAATTTAAATCTCTGGCAGCCGATCCTTTGTTCTTCCTATTATCTTCACGCTCCGGTTCGGATGTACTTTCAAGAGGCGGTAAATGATGCACTTCAATTGTCGTTTCATTATATTTCATAAAAATGATTGCCCTGCCAAGAACATTTTCGAGCTCCCTTACATTTCCCGGCCAGCGGTATTCCATCAGCCTGTTTGTAGCCTCATTGGTAATCCCGTCAACATTTCTTCCATAGTCCTGGTTGATTTTGGCAATCAGGGTTTCTGAAATAAGCGGAATGTCTCTCTTTCGGTTTCTCAGCGGAGGGATTTGAATAGGCATCCTGTTCAAGCGGTAATATAAATCTTCCCTGAAAGAACCATCTGCGATTCCTTTCTCCAGGTTGACATTCGTCGCAGCAATGACCCTGACATTAATACTGATGGATTTCGTGCCCCCGACCCTGACAATTTCATTCTCCTGCAATACCCTCAGTAATTTAGCCTGGGTATTGGCACTGAGTTCGCCGATTTCATCAAGGAAAATACTCCCCTTGTCGGCTTCCTCAAATAATCCCCGCTTGCCTCCGCGCTTTGCACCGGAAAATGCTCCTTCTTCATATCCGAACAGTTCACTTTCCAGAAGATTCTCCGATAACGCCGCACAGTTTACGCGCAAGAACTTATTAAACTTCCGGTCGCTGGCATTATGTATCGCATGCGCAAACAATTCCTTCCCCGTACCCGATTCTCCCCTCAATAGGACGGTTGCCGGGGTTTTCGCCCCCAGTTTCGCTTGTTCGATCGCCAGCTGCATTTCTTCCGATTCCCCAATGATATCTTCAAACATATATTTCGCCTCGAGAGTACGGATGATCCTCCTTGCCCTGTCCAGTTCCTGGGTGAGGGACTGGATCTCCGACATATCATGGATTACACCGACACTCCCCTTCAACTTGCCGTTCACGATGATTGGTGCAACATTGACAATGACCTCTTTACGTTTCGGACCCACTCTCATCCTTGTGCCCCGGATCGACCTTCTTGTCTGCAGGACTTTCAAGTGAATGCTTTCGCCTTCGGATATATCCGCGGTCGCCGGTTTTCCAATTACCTCATCCTGCGTCAGGCCTGTAATCCTGGTATATGCAGGGTTTATCAGGATTCCCTTTCCTTCTTCATCCACAACCGATATGGCATCATCACTTGAATGGATGATAGCTTCGAGCATGGTCTGAATTTCTTTAAGGTTGGTTATTTCTTCTGCGAGATTCACTACTTCCGTTATGTCTTTGAAGACAGTGAAGGCTCCCATTACCTCATCTTTTTCTGTTATCATCGGAATTCGGTTAGAGATGATCTTCAATCCATTATCCAGCATAACTTCCTGATTGATCTCTGTCCGTCTCGTTTCCAATGTCGTTGTGAGTTTGCTTCCTGGAATCACGTCATTGATATGCTTTCCAATCGCATCTTCACTGTCGATCCCGATCATCCGCTCCGCACTTCTATTGAACAGCATGACAAGACCTTGAAAATCTATGCCCACCATTCCGTCATCCGTTGAATTAAAGATCAAATCCCTTTTAAATGATTCGCTCGTCAACTCATGGATGAGTTCTTCCTTTTCTTCCAGCAGCTTCGATATAAGGAAGGCAACACTCCCAGGAATCAGGACTGTGTTTTTTCCTCTCTCGTCCCTGACAGCTTCAAAAACTTTTTGATCACCGGTCACTTCCACTACAATATCAACAGAGTCGTCAAGGAATTCCCTCCAATCCCTGCCTGCAGGTATTCCCCATTCTTTCGCCAAACGAAGACCCATCGCTTCTTCATTCAGGTCCGTAATGCCGATGATTTTCATTAATGAAACTTCATGGAGGATTTTCAGGATGGCTGTTCCTCCCTTACCCCCTCCGATGATTAATACATTTTGCAATTTATTTCACCTCAGACTCAATCATCTGCAATTTTTTTCACATCTGATTCATATTTTACACCACTCGTTGCCGCTTGACAATTTTCCATATGAAGTTAGAATTTCTATTAGTGAAATAAAAAGGAGTTATGTCCACAATGGTACGTATTATTGCATTGATTATCATGCTGATCCCTGGTGCACTTGCAGCGCTTGGAATTAAATTAATGAGAGATATGCTATTTGGGATTCTACAGCCTCCCATTCCTTTTTTGGGGTTGCAGTTTATCATAGGTTTGGTATTCTTTTTAGCCGGACTCGCCTTCATTGCAGGATTTGTACTGCATCGGGATCGAAAACGAAACAAAGTTCAAGATCGTTTTAATAAAAAAAGCTAGCGTGTGTCAGTTAACACACGCTGGCTTTTTCTCATTGCAGTCCTTCCTTCATCTTGATTGCCTTTTCAGGAAAATCCGTGACGATGGCAGAACAGCCTATTTTAAACAAACGTTTCATCTGATGTGCTTTATTCACTGTATACGGTCTGACCGCTATCCCGTTTTTTATCGATTCCGAAATGATTTCATCCGGTGCGACTTTCTGGTTGGGGTGAATGGCATTGGCCCCGAGGGACCGTGCATAGATCCACGGCATATATAGACCTGTAGAATATAGAGGTGCTATTTCGATTGAAGAATCAAGACGGCTGCACGCAACGATCGAGTAGTGGTTGAAAGAAGAAATAATAATGCGGTCGGAATAGCCGTATTTATTGATTAACCGTACGACCTTCTCTTCCATGCCTTCATAATCCATGATGCTGTTTTTCAACTCGATATTACAGACAAGACTGTTGCCCTTCATCCAGTCAAAGACTTCACTTAGTGTGGGGACTTTCTGTTTGTTGAACAGCTTTTTTTTAAAGGTATAATTTGCATGTAATTTACGGAGATCCTTGAAATGATAATCCTTGATATATCCATTTCCATTCGTCGTCCTGTCGACGGTTTCATCGTGGATCACTACAATTTCCCCATCCCTGGTCATCTGAACATCAAGCTCTATGCCATCCGCTCCCACTCTTTCTGCTTCCAGGAAAGCATCCATCGTGTTCTCGGGATGAGTACCCGCTGATCCCCTATGAGCCAATATCAAAGTCATTACGTCACTTCCCGTGTGATTATTTGTGCCTTTGTCAGATCGCATTCCTCTTACTTCACTTATTATATGTTTAATTATCTGAGTAAAGAAATAAAAAACCCAATAAATCATCGATTTATCGGGTTCACTCTCTATTCAGAAAAAAAGAAATGAATAATTACTTATCCTTTCAAGAAGCTTTGTGCTCCAGCCTCAGCTTATCAGCAACCATTGCAATGAATTCACTGTTCGTCGGCTTTGCTTTTGACATGCTGACGGTATAACCAAACAACGAAGAAATTGAATCGATATTGCCGCGGCTCCATGCCACTTCAATGGCATGTCGGATGGCCCGCTCAACCCGTGAGGCGGTCGTATTATATTTCTTCGCAATATCGGGGTAAAGAACCTTGGTGATTGAACCAAGCAGCTCAATATCATTATATACCATCGAAATGGCTTCTCTCAGGTAAAGGTAACCTTTAATATGTGCCGGGACGCCGATTTCATGAATGATGCTTGTAATACTCGCATCTAAGTTTCTAGGTTTTGACTCTGTAGTTAATCTGGATGAGGAATGTTTTTTGATGATCGGATTTGACTTTCCGCTGACCTGTCTAATATGACTAACGAGATTTTCCATATCAAATGGCTTTAGGATAAAATAGGACGCACCAAGATCGACTGCCTTTTTCGTTACATCTTCCTGACCGAATGCCGTAAGCATGATAACATTGGGAATCTTCTTCTTTTCACGAAGACGTTCCAGGACAGCAAGACCGTCCAGATGAGGCATGATGATATCCAGCACCAATACATCCGGATCCACTTCTTCCAATAAGTCCAGGCACTCTTGGCCATTATGGGCTATTCCTGCTACTTCCATATCATCCTGTGAAGCGATATAGTCTTCCAATAAAGAAGTTAATTCCCGATTATCATCCACAACACATACTTTAATTGATTTCACTACAGGTTTCCTCCTCGAATCCGTTTTAATTCATATCTATAATTTTATTCTAAATTACTTTTTCGACAATGCAACCAAAAATCCTTTTATTTTTTAAAAAATACCAATAAATATATATTTTCCTCTAATTTACTTAGTTTTCCTCTATTTTTCGACCTCTTTCGCTATTCATACACACCTTTGTCGAATAATCTTTATTTAATTCTAACAATATTAAGGTGTTCTTACAAATACACCTTAAAAAACCACCGTTTCGCTGCGGGGTTTCACTTTACCGCTGCCGGTGCTTAAGGATCTGGTAAAAAAAAGAACCCTATCAGCACCGCTTGTCCGGCACTGTATAAGGGTTTATTAAGTCAGCTGGCTCTATTATGATTTTGTTTATATATATCGATCCCAGCCTCGCTCAGCATCCATTCGATATGGACACCATATCCGCTGGTCGGATCGTTTACAAATACATGGGTGACGGCACCGATCAGCTTTCCATTTTGGATGATCGGACTGCCGCTCATCCCCTGTACGATGCCCCCGGTTTTTTCTAATAATTCAGGATCAGTCACTTTGATGACCATCCCTTTAGTGGCAGGAAATTTCTGTGGAATCGTACTGACAATTTCAACATCATATTTCTCCACTTTACTCCCGTCCACTACAGTAAGAATTTGTGCCGGACCTTCTTTCACCTGGTGAGAAAGCGCAATTTGCATCGGTTTATCCAATATATTGTTTTCTACCGATTGATTGAGTTCCCCGAAGATACCGAAAGGACTGTTCCTTGTGATGTTTCCGATTATATTTCTTTCTGCAGAAAAACGGGCAAGTTTCTCGCCGGGTTTACCACCGCTGCCCTTCTCGATGGAAGTGACCTCGGAATGAACGATTTCCCCATCCTCCACGACAATCGGCTTTTTTGTGTCCATATCTGAAATGACATGTCCCAATGCCCCGTATTTCTTGGACTGCGGGTCAAAAAATGTCATCGTCCCGATTCCGGCTGCAGAATCACGGATATATAACCCGAGTTTGTATGACTCTTCCCCTTTTTCCCTTAAAGGGAGCAAAGATGATTTCACTATTTCATCTTCACGTTTGATCACAACATCCATGCTTTTTCCTTCTTCGCCTGCCTTCTGGACAAATGGAGCGACATCTGCAAGTTGTTCAATTTTTTCACCATTTATTTCAGTGATCATATCACCGACCTGGATACCGGCCTTTTCACCCGGTGAAACTTTTCCATCTGATGTTTCGACCAGGTGGTGGCCGACCACCAGCACCCCGACAGTGTTTAATTTTACTCCAATTGACTGACCACCCGGTATGACTTTAAAATCTTTTAGTACTTCCACATTTACTTTCTTGATGGGAAGTCCGGCCAATTCAAGTACGACCTCGTCTTTACCGACTGATTTCCCCTGGATGGAGAGCAGTCCCTTCTCTTCACTTATTCCTACATTCTTATTCGTAAACGAACTCATGGCAGCAACGGATGAAGCCTTGGGGAGAGCAACTTGATCCCCTTCCATCACTCTTAATGAATTCGGGATATTGACTAATTGTTGAACAGGTTCATAAAACCCAAAAAAACAAAGCGAAACAAGGAGAATTCCACCTATACACTTCCTTAACCAGTCTAACCTCACTATTTTCACTCTCCTCGCTTCAATTGCACATTCACTTACTTGGCTACAGTTTTAATTTTGCCTTTTAAAGCGACATTTATAACTGGTAATAAAGAAAAAAAGCTACCCGGTATGGATAGCTTTTCATGTTTCTTTTATTGAATTTGCCAGTTGCAGCAACTCTTTTGCATGCTCCTGTGTCAAATCTGTAATCTCCACACCCGAAATCATCCGGGAAATTTCATTTACTTTCTCCTGCTCCTCCAGTCGTTTGACTGATGTACTTGTCCTGCCTTTGAGAAGCTTTTTCGATATAAACAAATGACTGTCAGCCATTGCCGCCACCTGCGGCAAGTGGGAGATGCACATAACCTGCGAGTGGGCGGCAACCTGATAAATCTTTTCAGCAATGGCCTGAGCCACTCTTCCGCTTACACCTGTATCGACTTCATCAAAAATAATCGATGTGATTCCTTGATGCTTGGAAAAGATCGTTTTCAGGGCAAGCATGATCCTGGAAAGTTCCCCTCCGGAAGCAACTCTTGACAGTGGTTTCAACGGTTCGCCGGGATTGGTGGAAATGTAAAATTCAACCTGATCCCAGCCATCTTTTTTAAACTGTGAAAAAGAGAAAGACTTCTCTTCATCCCTGCCGTTAAACCGAACCTCGAACTTGGTTTTATCCATATAAAGCTGCTTCAGCTGCTCATGGATGCTTACAGTCAGTTTCTTTGCCCATTTCTTTCTGGACCTAGTCAGGTTTTGCGCTTCTACGATTAAGTCTTTCTCAAGAGATTGCAGCTTATTCTGCAGCTCTTCCACATGAGAGTCTTTATTCAAGATCGTTTCGATTTCTTCTTCAATCGTGGAACTGTAAGCAAGGATTTCTTCCACAGAAGAGCCGTATTTTCTTTTCAGACCGTTGATTTCATTCAGCCTTGTTTCAATCAGGTCCAGGCGATCCGGCTCAAATTCCAATTGATCCAGGTCTCCCCGGATCTGATGCACAGCATCTTCTAAAACATAAAATGCATTCGATACTGCCTCAAACGTATTATGAAACTGATTGTCAAGATCCGCAGCCGTTTCGAGATGACTCATAGCCAAACCCGTCCAATCGAGTCCTTTTCCTTCCCCCTGGATGCTGTTATAGGAAGTTTGAAGTGATTCGTATAATCTTTCGAAATTCATCAGCTTCCGTTTTTCTTCAAGCAGCTCTTCGTCCTCATTCAGCTTTAAATCAGCTTCTTGGATTTCTTTGAGCTGAAACGTAATGAGATCTAATCGATGCGCCATCTCTTTGTCATTTTCATTTAATCTTGTCAATTGCTTGTATAGAGTACTGTACTCTTTATATATTTCCCGATAGGAGACTAAATTAGCATCAATTTCCTTGCCTCCGAATTGATCAAGAAGGGACAGATGCAAATGCTCATTCATCAATTCCTGATGCTCGTGCTGCCCATGTATATCAATCAGAGCACCGCCGATTTCCCTCATAATGGCGATAGTGACCAACTTACCGTTCACTCTGCACACACTTTTTCCATTATTCGAGATCTCTCTTCTGAGTACGATCATTCCTTCTTCGATCTCAATTCCGAAACTTGATGCCTTTTCGTGGCACGGATGTGCATCATCATCAAGAATGAATAAACCCTCTATCTCAGCTTTTTTCTCTCCATGACGGACATATTCCGCTGATCCCCGTCCTCCAACGAGGAGATGGATCGCGTCAATGATGATGGATTTTCCTGCTCCGGTTTCACCAGACAGAACAGTTAATCCTTCTTCAAACGAAAGAGCAAGAGCATCGATGATGGCAAAATTTTTAATAGATAATTCTTGTAACAAAAATCATTCACCTCAGTTGATAAGGGACTTATAGAAATTTAATACATGTTGCCCTTTGGGGATAGTATAATACCAAACCTTTATTTCGGCATTACTAAACCGGAGTCAAGTTGAAAAGGGTGAAATATCTTTCACCCGGGCAATTGTAATGTGGTTTTCATAAATTCTATAACATATCGAGAAAACGTTCCGTGATGACTTTCGTTTCATCTTCCGTCCGGCAGATAATCAGACATGTATCATCTCCACAAATCGTACCCAGGATTTCTTCCCAATCCAGGTTGTCGATCAGGGCTCCAATTGCATTCGCATTACCAGGAAGTGTTTTCATGACAAGCATATGGCCTGCAGTATCGATCTTAACGAACGCATCCGTCAGCGTTCTTTTAAGCTTCTGAAGAGGATTGAAACGCTGGTCTGCAGGAAGGCTGTATTTATATCTGCCGTCCATCAATGGGACTTTGACCAAATGCAATTCCTTAATATCCCTGGAAACAGTAGCCTGCGTCACGTTGAAGCCTGCATTCTTAAGGCTTTCGACCAGCTCATCCTGAGTCTCGACATCTCTATTCGTAATGATTTCTCTTATCTTAATATGTCTCTGTCCTTTGTTCATCATAGAACTTACACCTCTTACCCGGAATTAAACCTGTATATTTATACCTCTACGCTTATAGTAGCTTATTTGATGAAGAAGTACAACTCAAAAGCGGAGGCGGCTTGCTCAGCCCCGACAAGCATAAGATAAATGGGCCGGGAAGGCGTTTTTTTGCCTTCTTGGACCATTTACCATTTGGTCATAAAAATAGACTGCCCCTTTATGAGAGCAGCCTGAACCATTATGGATTATTTGCTTTAAATTGACTGTACGCTTCATCGATGATTTCCTGAGGAGTGACAGTGAGAAGGGAAGTCCCTTCACTCTTTTGCCCTGTCCAGCGCAGGTGAATCAAAAATTCGATGTTTCCGTCTCCTCCGGTGATCGGTGAATAAGACAATCCACGAAGTTCATAACCTTCATTTACAGCCAAGGTCATGATTTTTTCAATCACAGCAAGATGAACTTTAGGGTTGCGTACGATTCCCTTCTTACCGACTTGATCTTTCCCCGCCTCGAACTGCGGCTTAATCAGTGCAATACAATCTCCACCTGGCACTAAAAGCGTTCTCAGTACCGGAAGAATTAATGAAAGTGAAATGAACGAAACATCAATCGAGGCAAAAGCCGGCATCTCACCAGGTAAATCAGCAGGAGTTACATAACGGAAATTGGTCCTTTCCATCACTTCAACCCGCTCATCCTGCCTTAACTTCCATGCTAACTGATTGTACCCGACATCGATTGCATATGATGATTTCGCTCCATTTTGAAGGGCGCAGTCCGTAAAGCCTCCCGTCGAGGAGCCGATATCGATCATGACCTTATCTTTCACTTCGATATCAAACACTTTCAATGCCTTCTCCAGCTTCAAACCGCCGCGGCTCACATACGGCATCATTTTCCCTTTGATGGTAAGCTGGATATCTTCACTTACTTTCTCGCCGGGTTTGTCCAATCTCTCTTCATTTGAATAGACAAGACCTGCCATGACCGCTCTTTTAGCTTTTTCCCTTGTTTCAATCAATCCTCTTTCAACCAAGATTACATCTAAACGTTGTTTTTTTGCTTTCATAAAGTCATTAAGCCCTTTTTTGTTTTTTTGGAGTTATGGTGAGGATGCGATCGATAATATTTTCTTTCGTCATCCCGATCTCATTTAATAATTCTTTCACACTGCCATGTTCAATGAAATAATCAGGAATTCCTATCCGTTCGATAACCGCGTCTCGGAAGCCGTTTTCTTGTGAAAATTCAAGTACTGAGCTACCAAAGCCTCCCTGAAGGACTGCTTCTTCTACCGTAAGCACAGGAATTCCTTCTTCAAAGATGGATTTCATCATTTTTTCATCCAACGGCTTGATGAACCTTGCATTTACCACCCGCACGGATACACCTTGTTTCTCCAGCTCATTCGCAGCTTCCATCGCCATCGGTATCGTGGTCCCAAATGTAAGGATGACAGCGTCATTTCCTTTCTTTAAAACCTCCCATGATCCGATCGGTATGGTTCTCAGTTCGGAATCCATCGGAACACCGTATCCGTTCCCTCGTGGATATCTTAATGCGATCGGCCCGTCATTATAGTTCAGAGCCGTGTTCACCAAATGCTGACCTTCGTTTTCATCCTTCGGCATCATGATCACCATGTTTGGAAGATGTCTTAAGAAGGCGATATCAAATACACCTTGATGGGTCTCTCCATCAGCCCCGACTAATCCTGCACGATCGATCCCGATGAAGACATTCAGATTCTGTCTGCAGATATCATGTACCACTTGATCATATGCCCTTTGCAGGAAGGTGGAATAAATAGCGAGAAACGGCTTCATATTCTGCGTAGCAAGCCCTGCCGCCACTGTGGCCGCATGCTGCTCTGCGATCCCTACATCAAACATCCGGTCAGGGAATTCTTCAGCAAACCCCAACAGTTTGGATCCAACGGGCATCGCCGGTGTAATGGCGACGACACGGTCGTCTTCCCTGGCAATCTTTCTGACCGTCTCACTCACAAGACCGCTCCAGGAAGGAGGTGAGTTGACCGGTTTTATGATGTCGCCTGTATCAATTTTATATGGTCCAGTACCATGCCAGTCTCCTTTTTTGTCAGACTCTGCAGGTTGGAATCCTTTCCCTTTTTTTGTTATGACATGAAGCAATACAGGCCCTTTAGTCTTCTTGGCATACTGAATATTTTCTTCCAATTCTTCAAAGTCATGCCCATCGATCGGGCCAAGGTAAGTAAATCCAAGTTCTTCAAAGAACATGCCGGATACAAACAGATATTTCAGGCTGTCCTTTACTCTTTCCGCTGTACTGGCGAGCTTTCCCCCTACTGCAGGAATACGCTTCAGGATGTACTCAAGTTCATCTTTCACCCAGTTATACTTCCCTGCAGTGCGCAATCGTCCAAGCACACTATGCAGTGCTCCAACATTTGGGGCGATCGACATTTCATTATCATTCAGGACGACGATCATGTCTTTCTTCTCATGACCGATATGGTTCAGGGCTTCCAAAGCCATACCGCCCGTAAGTGCACCGTCTCCGATGACAGGGATGATGAAAGACTTTTCTTTTTTTACATCCCGTGCTATCGCCATACCCATTGCTGCTGAAAGTGATGTAGAACTATGGCCGGTTTCCCACACATCATGCTCGCTTTCATTCCTTTTAGGAAATCCGCACAGTCCTTTGTATTGCCTTAATGTATCAAATTGACATCCCCTGCCGGTTAAGATCTTATGTACATAGGATTGGTGCCCTACATCCCAGATGATCTTGTCCATGGGGCTGTTAAAATGTTTATGAAGGGACACCGTCAGTTCCACGACACCCAAATTCGGACCAATATGACCCCCGGTTCTTGATAAATTCTGGATTAAAAACCGGCGTATCTCCTCACTGAGCTCTTCTAATTGCTCATTACTCATCGTTTTCAAAAAAGAAGGCTCTTTAATTGATAGTAAATCCATTGGGTCCACTCACTTTCATCGCTATATATTTTGTTTCTCTATTTTGCGCTTTTTCTTTTTTTGATCTTTTTTATCTTTGATCAGGACTATATGAAACCGGTCTTCAACGAACTGAAGAACAGTGCCGACTCTAAATATTATATCCTTTGAATACGTAATCGCAAACGTTTTACCCAGTGCCTTGCCGCCTACGGTCAGTGAGGCAATGATACTCGTCAATATGACACTCACGATATACTCCTTCGCAGAACCGCCTTCGATCTGAAAGGAAACCGCCAATTGGATGATGACGATGGCGGAAGCAGTTCCGCTTATGATCCCTGAAATGTCGCCGATTACATCATTACAGAAACTCGCGAAACGATCGGCATTCCTGACGATTTTGATCGAATATTTTGCGCCGTATACTTTTTTGGCCGCCATTGCATGAAAAGGTGTTTCGTCTGCAGCAGTCGAGGCTATTCCAAGCATATCAAAAAAGATACCGATACACACGATGATGAGAACCACAAATAAACCTGTTCCCCATGCTACACCGTTCAGTACCAAATTGGATGCAACTGAAAAAATAGCCGCTAACACGAATGTGATAACGGCAATACTGAGACTCCACTTTATTGAGTTTTTCAATGTATCATTCATTATCGTCTGCACACACCGTTTCTCTGTGTTAATATCGTTCGTATACTATGTAATTGGATGGTCATATATAGAGTAAAAATTGCAGCTTAGGTCCAGTAGGTTTTCCCAATCAGGTACCGGATGTTGCCATACCGGCGGTTTCCCATTAAACCCGACTTAGCCGCGTCACCACAAGCTAGACTGGATTACCACTTAGTCCGCACTATAATCCTCGATATATGTCAAAACGAACAGTCTAGGAGTTTTCCTCAACAACCCTGAACACAATCCTTAGCCTCTTTTGCAAAGAGGATTTCATATGGACGAAAAAGCACATATCAATGGCCAACTGATGTGTACTTTGTAACCATAATCCCCTCTCTCTTCACTCAAGGCAGGCTACGCTGCTAGTGATCAATTTCATCACAATCGCAGGTTCATACTCTGCACTCATTGCACATGCTTTATGCCAGCGTGAGATACAAAGCCTCCGCGGCTTGCGGGTCAACGCCCACATGCCATTGTGGATCGCCCTCAAGCCTTACTCCCAGATATGACCCAAAGCTGGGCGCCTCAAGCCAAGTCCAGGAACTTCATCGATGTGCCCTTTAGTGGATTTTTAGGCCCACCTTCAGGATTGGTGGATTGACTAGAATACTGCACCACCCAACTATTTTATAGTCTTATTATAACATATTTTATGCTTTCCTCAAATAGAAAGAACATTAATGGTTGCGGTTGACGATAAGATGTGCGATTTGCTTAAGCAGTGCCGTATCCATACTGAGTTCTTCAAGTGAAGACAATGCTTTATCCAGATGGAATCGAAGTTTTTCTTTTGCACCATCCATCGACAACAGCCCGGGATATGTGCTTTTTCGCTTGAATTCATCGCTGCCTGTCCGTTTACCGATCAATTCTTCTGTACCTTCAATATCAAGAATATCATCCTGGATTTGGAAAGCCAGTCCAATATGGTGGGCAAATTGTTCAAGTTTGCTTTGTTCCGCTCCCGAAGCACATGAAATAATAGCACCTGCGAGTGCACTGAAAATAAGTAATTTTCCTGTTTTCCGAACATGAACAGATTCCAATTCATCGACAGTCAGACTTTTATTTTCACCTTCGATATCAGCAACTTGTCCTCCTACCATACCTTCCGGGCCTGCACATTTGGCTAAAAGGCCCAATAACTTGATTTTTTGATCACTTGTAATAAGTTCATCTTCTGCTATAAGCTGAAAACTATGTGTTAACAGGCCGTCTCCTGCCAGGATGGCCATCGCTTCGCCAAATACCTTATGATTAGTTGGCTTCCCCCTTCTCAGATCATCATCATCCATAGATGGGAGATCATCGTGAATCAATGAATACGTATGGATCATTTCAAGAGCTGCGGCTGTCTTCATTCCTGCCTCGATATCTTTTCCATACCCTTCAATGACGGCAAGCAGAAGGATCGGCCGGATTCTTTTCCCGCCGGCCTGCAGGGAGTAAACCATCGCATCTTTAATCGTTGAAGGAGTGTTTCGCCCATTTACAAAATCGAGCATGACATGTTCAATTTTTTGTTTATACATTTGCTGGAATCCTGCCAAATCAACATGAAGAGTCACCAACTACTCCTCCTCTTTGACTTCGAAGGTTTTTTCTCCTTCATCCGTGATCATTTTCGTTAACTGGTTCTCTGCCTTATTCAGGGTATCATGACAATGCTTTGAAAGTTCCATTCCCCTTTGATAATATTGCAGTGCCTTTTCTAAAGGGACTTCCCCTTCTTCTAATTTCTCTACGATTTCTTCCAGTCTTTCCATTGCTTCTTCAAACGATAATTCCTCTTTATTTTTCACCATTTCCATCCCGCTCCTTTACCGAATCCACTTCGCATAGTATCGTTCCATCTTTTACATTGATTTCGATTTGATCACCTTTTGCCACCTGCAGCGATGACTTGATCAGTTCCCCTTCCGCCCCGTAGACAAGGCTGTATCCCCTGTCCATGATTTTCAAAGGACTCAGCGCATGAAAGGTTGACAGGACTGAGTTGAATTCATGTCCTTTTTCTTTCAGGACTCCTCTAAACTGCTTCTCCAATTGCTCCCGCAGAAACTTCACCCGTTCCTCTTTTATCTTCAGAAGCTGGGATGGATGCACCCGCTGAAGTCTGGAATGCATTCCATTGAGCGTTTCCTTCTGATGCCTCACTTGCAGCGAAATATTCTTATGCAGCTGATCTGTCAGCCTGTCCACATGTTCGACTTTTTGCTGGTATAGAGTGTGCGGATTCCTTAATGCATACGACTTCGTTAAACTGTTAAGCCGATTTCGTTCACTTTGCAGTTTCGTTTTGAACGATTTGATCATCCTTAATTTACGGTTCATGATCCGTTCAAGCAAGTCATCAATATGTGGGACAGCCAGCTCGCCTGCCGCAGTTGGGGTCGGCGCCCGCAAGTCTGCTACAAAGTCAGCAATCGTGAAGTCTGTTTCATGTCCGACAGCGGAAATGACCGGTATGTTTGATTCCAAAATCGCATTGGCGACAATTTCCTCGTTGAATGCCCATAATTCTTCAATGGATCCGCCTCCACGTCCGGCAATCAGTACATCGATATCCCCGTATCCATTCGCTTCCTTGATGGCATGCGCTATCGACCCCGCAGCCCGATCACCTTGTACAAGCGCAGGAAAGATCAAGATTTCCCCGATTGGATACCTTCTTTTAATCGTGGTTAGAATATCCCGTATTGCTGCACCGGTCGGAGACGTAACTACCGCGATCCTTGCCGGAAACTTCGGTATCATTCTTTTTCTGCCCGAATCGAAGTAGCCTGCTTTATCAAGCTTTTCCTTTAACTGTTCGTACGCAAGATAAAGCTCACCGATTCCATCCGGCTGCATTTCCTTGACATAAATTTGATATTGTCCTCCTGCTTCATAGACGGAAATATCCCCGCGTATCAAAACATTCATCCCGCTCTCTGGCCGGAACTTAAGTGCTTGATTACTCCCCGAGAACATGACCGACAATATTCTTGCCCTGTCATCTTTCAAAGTGAAGTACATGTGGCCGCTTGAATGCTGCTTGAAATTCGAAATTTCCCCTCTTACAAAAATATTTGACAAATGGGGGTCCCTGTCAAATTTTCGTTTTATGTACTTTGTCAGAGCTTGTACCGTTAAATAACGTGACTGATCGTGTTCCATGCTCACCTGACTCCTTTGACCGTGCAATTTCTTTGATTTTAATCTCGGGGGTATACGTAAAGGGACAAGCTGATAGGCCGTCCCTTCTGAGTTGTTATATATAGTGTACTATTTTTCACTGTTTTTGGCGATCAATCAGTGACCTTTGTGCAGATTTCACTGTATTGTAGAGAAGCATGGTTATCGTCATCGGCCCTACTCCTCCCGGCACCGGTGTGATCTTCCCTGCAATTTCTTTTACCTCATTGAAATCCACATCTCCGCACAATCGCCCTTCTTCATCGCGATTCATCCCCACATCGATGACAACGGCACCTTCTTTAATGTCTTCAGCATGGATCAAACCAGCCTTTCCGACTGCAGAAACAAGAATGTCCGCTTGTTTTGTAAAGTCAGAAAGATTTGCGGTTTTCGAATGGCAATGTGTAACGGTCGCATCCCGATTGAGGAAAAGCTGACCGGCAGGCTTTCCGACAATGTTGCTCCTGCCCAGGATTACAACATGCTTCCCTGTCAGTTCAATCTTTTCATATTCAAGCATCTTCATAATACCAAGAGGGGTGCATGAATAGAACGTATCCTGATTTGTAACCATATTTCCGATTGAAACCGGATGAAACCCATCCACATCCTTGGACGGGGAAATGGTTTCGATAATCTTAATCGGATTAATATGGTGAGGAAGGGGCAATTGAACCAAGATACCATGGATATGGGCATTATCATTCAATTCTTCTATTTTATTCACCAAATCTTGCTGCGGTAACGATTCATCAAACTGATAAAGCTCTGAATGAATCCCCAACTCGCTGCAAGCTTTTCTCTTCATTCTTACGTATGTGCGGGAGGCATGATTATCGCCGGCCAGAATCACAGCCAATCCGGGGACCACGTCTTTTCTTTTTAATTCTGTTATCGTTTCTTTCAATTGTTCACGATAATGGTTTGCGATGAGTTTGCCATCAATAAGATCAGCTGACATTTCACCAGCCTCCTATCATTGTTAAGATTGACTTACCTTAGAGAGTACACCATTCACAAATTTGCTCGATTGATCATCTCCAAAGGTTTTTGCAATTTCAACTGCTTCATTAATTACGACTTTTTCCGGAACATCTTCCACAAATAATAATTCATATGTGCCGATTCTCAAAATATTGCGGTCCACCTTCGCAAGGCGGTCAAAAGACCATTTTTCTAAATGCTCCCTGATCATGCCGTCTACCTTTTCCTGATTTTTCAAGAAACCTAAAACAAGCTCTTTCAAAAATGCGTCCACTTCTTCCCCGTCAACCACATTTTGAAGCGCTTCTTCCGCTTCCATACCACTCATATCTATTTGAAACAAAGCCTGCAGAGCTTTTTCACGGGCAACTCTTCTCTTCATATCTTCTAATTACTCCTTTTAGTCGTTGTCAATTTTTCATACCTTTGATAATAGCACAAACTAGTGGCAATACGCACGTTTTTCTCGTAACAAAAAAGAACGACCCCTATAAAGAAGGCCGTTCTCTCTTATTATTCAAACTTACATCTCTTCATCAATTTCAGCTTCGATCGTCTGGTTTTCGAACTGGACACCCACGATATGGACATTTACTTCATCTGCTTCCAATGCAGTCATGTTCAATAGGGCTTGGCGAATATTATCCTGGATCTTTTGTGCAACCGTCGGGATCGAAACGCCGAACTTCATGATGCAGTATACATCAATGATGATCCCTTCTTCTGCCAGCTCCACCTTGACACCTTTTCCGTGGTTCTTCTTACCAAGACGCTCTACAACACCTGTTGCGAAGCTTCCGCGCATTTGAGATACGCCTTCTACTTCTGAAGCAGCAATTCCAGCAATCACTTCAATTACTTCAGGTGCGATTTCAATTTTACCAAGGCCGTCTTTACCGTGAGACATTTGTAAAAGGTTTTGATTTTCCGCCATGTCAGGCACCTCCTGAATTCACACTAGGATTTCATTACATCATATTTTTCTAAGAACTTCGTATTAAATTCTCCACCTACAAAGGTTTCATGTTCTAATAATCTCAGATGGAACGGGATGGTCGTGTGCACCCCTTCGACAACAAATTCCCCAAGGGCGCGTTTCATTCTGGAAATCGCCTCTTCACGAGTAGCTCCATACGTGATGACCTTTGCGATCATACTATCGTAGTAAGGAGGGATCATATAACCAGGATATGCAGCGGAATCGATTCTTACCCCAAGTCCGCCCGGAGGAAGATACATTTCGATTCTTCCAGCAGATGGCATGAAATTCTTTTCCGGATTTTCTGCATTGATCCGGCACTCCATCGCCCACCCTGTAAAGGTTACGTCATCCTGTTTAAGGGACAGCTTTTCACCGGAAGCCACTTTGATCTGTTCTTTGATCAGGTCAACCCCTGTCACCTGTTCAGTGACTGGATGTTCGACTTGAATCCGGGTATTCATTTCCATGAAATAAAATGATTGATTATTGTAATCATATATAAATTCTACCGTGCCTGCACCTGTATAATCAACCGCTTCGGCTGCTTTTACTGCTGCTTCTCCCATTTGGGCACGAATTTCTTCATTCAGTGCAGGAGACGGGGTTTCTTCGATAAGTTTTTGAAGGCGGCGCTGGATCGTACAATCGCGCTCCCCAAGGTGAATGACGTTCCCGAAGTTGTCTGCAAGGACCTGGATTTCAACGTGTCTGAAGTCTTCAATGAACTTTTCGATGTACACCCCGGGATTTCCGAAGGCAGTCATTGCTTCCTGCTGCGTGATGTTGACACCTTTCACAAGGTCTTCCTGAGTCTTTGCCACTCGGATCCCTTTACCTCCGCCGCCGGCAGTCGCTTTGATGATGACAGGATATCCCATTGAATCGGCGAGCTTGACAGCATCATCCGCGTCTTTCACGATTCCCTTTGAACCAGGGACGATCGGGACGCCCGCTTCCCTCATTGTTTCCCGTGCGACATCCTTCGTCCCCATTTTTGAAATGGCTTCAGGTGAAGGGCCTATGAAGGTGATGTTGCACTCACGGCAAAGCTCCGCGAAGTCAGAGTTCTCTGCAAGGAACCCGTATCCCGGATGGATACCGTCACAGTCCGTCAGTTTTGCAACGGAAATGATATTTGTAAAATTTAAGTAACTGTCCTTTGAAGAGGTGGGCCCGATACAATAAGCTTCATCGGCCAACTGGACATGCAAGGCTTCCTTATCCGCTTCTGAATAAACAGCCACACTTTCAATGTTCATTTCGCGGCAGGCACGTATAATTCGAACCGCAATTTCTCCTCTATTGGCAATCAATACCTTTTTTATCATAAAAGTTTATCGCTCCTTATTCAGGTTTGACTAAGAATAACGGCTGTCCATATTCAACTAACTGACCGTCTTTCACTAGAATTTCTACAATTTCACCTTTTACTTCCGCTTCAATTTCGTTGAACAGCTTCATAGCTTCCACGATACAGACAACCGAGCTGTCGTCGACTTTGGAGCCCGCTTTTACATAGGCATCGGTATCCGGTGAAGAAGATTGATAGAACGTCCCGACCATAGGGGACGTAATTTTATGTAGGTTTGAATCATCTGCTTTTGATTCAGCTGGCTTGTTTTCCTCTGCCACAGGCGCTGCTTCTGTCTGAACCGTAGCAGGTGCTTGCTGAACCGCCTGCTGAGCAGGCTGCTTCACTTCTTCATGAGACTGGACGAATTGCGGTACCGGTGCTTGTAAACCGGAATTCTTCTTCAGTTCGATTTTTGATCCTTCATACTCATATGAAAACTCATCCACGCTGGATTGATCAACGAGCTTTATAATTTCACGAATCTCTTGAATTTTTAACACTTTGGACACCCCTCTAATAGTTTGACTAATTATGACTAGCTACTAATATCATACGATAATACCTTGTATAAATTCAATATGTGTTTCGAATCACACTATTAAGCGCATACAAGCTCCTCTTCTATTTTAGCTCTTTTATTTAAAAAAATAAAATAATAGAAAAGGAATTTTGTCTGAAAGTGTTGATTGATGGCAAAAAAAATAGACAGCCCCTCATTATCTAAAGGGCTGTCATTCTTTATTCAATTAGTTTGCCGGCTGGAATTCTACGGCTACAGGCTTGACGTTTCCTACTTCGCTCATGACCAGCCGGATGATTTCGTTGGCATTTGCAGTTGTATGCTCTTTATCGGTTTTGACGGTGATACGGATGCTATCCCCGTTTGCTCTGACAAGAGCATCGTCATACCCGATTGTCTTGATTGTGGTTTCAAGAACCGATTCTGTCATGGCTAGTTCGCGAAGATTTTCCATTTGCTCATATGCTGCACTCTTATCTTCTGCAGATAACTCAGAATCTCCGACTTTCGCTTCAAGTTCTTCGCGGAGTTGGGCACGCTGATCTTCCACTTCCATTCTCATCGCTTCAAACTCTTCATTCCCTGCTGAATCCGTAACGACTTCTACTTCACCGTTTGACATCGTTTCTTTGTTATCCCCTTCTTTTGCCTGCTTGCCGCCTTCGTTCTGCTCGGCTGCCAGGTCTGAAACCTGTTGAGTAGGTGAAGTGATGTAATATACTGATAACACGATCACAAGACTTAACATCGTCAATAGCCAAACTGTTTGTTTTTTCAATAACATCTATTATTTCCCCCTTAATCTTTAGGTAGAACTGATACCCTGTGGACCGGAACGTCCAGGACACGGGTAACAGCTTCCAATATCCATTTTTTGATTTGTATGTTATCGGCTCCCTTAGCTACTACAAGGACTCCGCTGACTTTAGGTTTTCTTGTCTCGCTGATGACGGGGACTTCTTTTTCGCCGTCCTGAATGATGACCATCTCTTCCTCGCTGGACTTTTCTTCAATGGACCGCTTACCGCCTTCTTTGTCTTCTTCACTTGTACTCTGGGACTGAGTGTTTTCATTTTTCTCATACACTTTCTGCTCTGAGGCTTCGATATTGACTACCACGTGCGCGTCGCTGACTCCCACGATTTGATCAAGTGCTTCTTTCAGCTGATTTTCATACTGATCTTCATAACTACGCATCGAAGAGTCTTTTTGTTTATTTGTTCCAAATGCTGGTGCATCTTCATTCGTCTCTTCCTGAAAAGTCTGATCAACCGCTACACTGGGTTCTTTTTTCCATAGATCGCTGATCAGCATGAAGGCAACCCCCAAGAGGAGGACGATCAGAAAGTATTGAAGCTTCTTTCCTTTTTTGTTTTCGGGAGGTGATTGGGCATTTTCTTTTGAGAGCCATTCTTTAATTAGATTTACGGGTCCTTTGCTAAAGTTCATTTTCGCTACCTGCCCCTCCTTCGGCTATGATTATTTTGTCCGGTGAAAGATTCCATCGTTCTGCTAGTAAGGAGGTCACTTGGGACACATGTTCATCTGTCTTCTCTACTCTTGTTTTTTCTCCCGTATCGATCTCCACATTTTGGACGGCTTCAATTGCACTTTCTTCTTTTTTGGAAGAGAGATACACCGTCACTTCTGTGATGCTGTCTGGGATGTTTTCCAAATCGTCTGCTGCGATATTTACCTTCTCAATGACTTTTCCGCTTTTCTCCATCAACTCCTTTTCAGCTTGTTGTTTCATTTGGACAGCCATCTGTTCTAAAATATATGCACGTTGTGAGGCTTGTATTTCTTTTTTCTTCATTTCAATCAAATTTTCTACTGAATCACTTTGAGAATTCCCATTTATTCGAAACGAATCCAGGACGTTATCCACATCAGAAGTCATCAGTTTTAATAAGGGCGTGAGGATGATGGTGATCAGTAGTAACCCCGTGACGATTTTTACGTATTTTTGCATATTTGAACTTGGAAGAAGCATGTCGATGACGGTTGCCAAGAGGACAAAGACGATAATATTGGTGATCCATTCGGTTAGAAATGACATCTCTACTCCTCCTTCATCGAACCATCATCGTAATATTGCCCGCTGCAATGATGACGGTAATGCTCAAGAAGAACATGAATGATACAATCGCCAGTGCTGCAAACACATAAATGACACTTTTCGCAATCGTATCGAGACACTCAATGACCGGTCCTCCGCCAAGAGGCTGAAGAAGAGCTGCAGCCAGTTTGTAGATGAAGGCGATCATGAGGATTTTTATCGCGGGAAATGCTGCAATGATCAGTACGATCGCTACACCTGCAATTCCCACAGTATTCTTTAATAGCACCGAGGCACTGATGACTGTATCCGCCGCATCAGTAAACATCCTGCCTATGACAGGCACGAAATTACCGGTGATGAATTTAGCTGTTCGGATCGTAAGACCGTCGGTGACGGCTGCCGTCGCGCCCTGGACCGAGATGACTCCGAGAAACACAGTCATGAAAGCCCCCAAAAGCCCTATACTCCAAGTCCGCAGCAGCTGTGCAAGCTGGGTCACTTTATAATGCGGTGACAAAGTGCTGACGATGCTCAATAGAGCGGAAAGGAATAAGAGCGGAAGGACGACATTCTGAATCAGCAGTCCGCTTGTGTTCATCAGGAACAGGATGACCGGATGAAAGAATGCCGCGGATACCATTCCCCCGGACGCTGCAATCAACGCAAGCAAAAGTGGAATGAGTGCGATAATGAAATTGATCATGGTCGATATCGCTTCCTGCGTGTAATCGATTGCTACATGAAAACTGTTCAATGCGATGATGATCAGGACCATAAAGATGATCCCGTAAGCCACTTTGCTGACGTTTCCGCCTTCAAATGCATTTTGAAGGGATTGCAGAAACATACTTAAAATCGTGAGCAGGATCAATGTTCCTAACAACTTGCCGTTCATGACCAACTCCTGGAACGCAAATTTAAGCACGCCGCTGAACCACGCTTTCAAGGAAAATTCTTTCTCTCCTTTTATAAAATCCATTAAACTGCCCTTTTGACTCTCAGGCAGGAATCCTCCGTATTCATCCACGATGCTTGTCCAAAAGCTTTTCAATTCGTCGATTCCCAGGTCTTCCAGCTGCTGGTTGATGACCTGCTGCTGCAAACCGGGATCCTCCCTTTCTTCATTCCCTTCGGCTTGTCCGACAGAAGTCCCCATGAAAATGAAAAGCAGTGCTAAGACGAGTATCCGATTTAATTGCTGCAATTTCCCCACCTCTTCATCCTCTCTTTATCCGGTTGGAATCATATTGATGATCGTTTCAATAATCACGGTCAGGATCGGCACAGCCATCGCCAAAATCAATATCTTACCTGCCAGCTCCACCTTGGCGGCAATTGCGCCCTGCCCCGCATCTTTCGTGATATGAGAAGCAAACTCAGCTATGTAGGCGATGCCGATTATTTTCAGGATCGTTTCCACATAGACAAGGTTTACATTTGCATTTGCGGCAAGCTTCTCCAGCATGTGGATAATGGTATATATCTGATCGATCAAAAAGATAAAAATCGAACAACCGACAAATACGATCAGCAAGAACGCAAAGTTCGGTTTTTGTTCTTTGACGATTAATGCAAGAAAGGTGGATACAAGGGCGATACCGACAATTTGGATGATCTCAATCGCTGACTCCCCCTTTATCCTTGAAATAAAAACACCGATTTAATCTTTTGAAACAAATCATCAACGATGGATGCGACCATAAAGAGAATATAGATAAAGCCAAATAGTGTGACCCATTGTGCGTATTCTTTTTTCCCCACCTGATCCAAGATGGTATGCAAAAAGGCGACGACAATACCCACGCCTGCTATTTTGAAAATAATATCCACATCGATTCCCATAATTTTCCCTCCTGAGTTCTTAAATCGCACATAGTGGGTTACCCGCGGACAGAAGTCCGTCAGGCTTTATCTCATATCACCTTAAAGCAGCAGGATGATAAGAAGAAGGCCAGATAAAAATCCGAGACTTTTCGTCATTTTTTCATATTTCCTTTGCCTTTCCACTGCTTCAGTTTCTTCTCTTTCCAGGTGTTTCAGTGCGAGGTGGATGTGTTTTTGCTGCGTGATTAAATCATGTTTGCCCAGATTTTCGCCAAACTGCTTCAGGATTTCAAATTCCCCTGACTTAAAGGCAGTCAGTTTCCACACTTCATCCAGGCTGTCTTCCCATGCTTTCTTTACTGATATTTCCTGTTCGGTCAATTTCTTTGAAAAATTCTCAAAAAACCACGAGACCGGTTTTTGAAGCTGCTTGGATATTTTTCTTGTCGCTTCATGAAGCGGTGTATGACTGTAGGTGATTTCAGCTTCGAGGGATTGAAGCGCCACTTTCAGCATCCGCAGCTGCCTCGGCCTTTCCGTCAGATATTTCGAAACTTCAAACCCGGCCCATGATGTAGAGAGTAGAATGAAGATCGCACCTATAATTTTGATCATTTACGTCACGCTCACTTTATTCAGTAGAGATTGTCCTTGCTCATTCCACACTTTCGAGACTTGTCCAGGATAATTGTCCCTTTTAAGTTCGATGTACCGTTCAATACTTTGCATCGTGATAATTTCGCTGATCACTGGTCTTTTTTTCACTTCAGACAATGAAGCCCCGTGGGTAGTCATGATCAACGTTATGCCTGCATTAACCGCTTCCTGTATGGCCTGCCCGTCCTCCGCACGGCCTATCTCATCGATAATCAGTACGTCGGGACTCATGGAACGTATCAGCATCATCATCCCTTCAGCCTTGGGGCATGCATCCAGGACGTCGACTCTTGGTCCGAACAAAAGCTGCGGCACCCCGTTTACACAGCCTGCGATTTCGGAACGCTCATCTACGATTCCCACTTTATGAGGCGGGATATTGTTTACTGGATCACCTGTTGAAATGATTCTCGCCAGATCCCTTAACAACGTGGTTTTTCCTGTTTGCGGAGAACCAATGATCATCGTGTGCTTCCAGTCCCCATCAAATACGTAGGGCAGGAGGGGGGCAGCAATTCCGATTTTTTGCCTGGCGATGCGGATATTAAATGAAGCGAGATGACGTATCCCCTTCACCGCGCCCGCCTCCAAGATGACCTTTCCGGCCAAACCGACTCTATGTCCGCCATCTATCGTGATATACCCTCTTTTGAGCTCTTCCTCAAGGGTATAAAAGGAATGGTGGGAAAGTTTATTGATGAGTTGTTCAGAGTCTTCCGGTGTTACAGTATATGAAAGGAAATAGGGTTTTCCCCTTGCCGTGACTTCCAATACTCTGTTTGTACGGACTCTGATTTCTTCGGTTGTATCCAGAACATTTTGTGGAAGGGAAAGGATTCTTTCAGATATAGTGCTGGGTAGCAGGGCTAGAACTTCTTGCATCATAAGTACCTCCTCTTCTATTTCCACGGGACTTGGTGTTGACTGGCATAACCAGCGTACAAGCCCCAGTTAATACAATGTATTCTCATGAAAATAGAATATGACACAGAATTCAAAGCCCTTCATGGCGGATTTAGAGGGATGTAAGGGAGAAAAACACAAAAAAGCCTAAACAGACTCCATATCTGTTTAGGCTTTAGGTTTTGTTATTAATTTGTTATCAGCCGCGGGATACGTATGACCCGTCAGTCGTATTGACGACCAGGGTATCTCCTTCGTTTACGAAGAAAGGTACATTAACGACCAACCCTGTTTCGACTGTTGCAGGTTTCGATCCGCCCGACGCTGTGTCCCCTTTGATTCCAGGTTCAGTTTCGGTTACAGCCAATTCAACTGTATTCGGAAGTTCTACTCCAAGAGTCTCTCCTTCATACATCATGATTTGCACTTCCATGTTTTCCTTCAAGAATTTCAACTCATATTCAATGGAAGCAGCAGGCAATTCAATTTGCTCATAGCTTTCATTATCCATGAATACATGCATGTCGCCGTTAGCATAAAGATACTGCATTCTGCGATTATCAATTTGAGCCTTCGCTACTTTTTCTCCGGCACGGAAAGTCTTTTCCTGCACTGCCCCAGTACGAAGATTACGAAGTTTGGAGCGGACGAATGCTGCTCCTTTTCCCGGTTTAACATGCTGGAAATCCATGACTCTCCAAATTCCATTATCCACTTCGATCGTTAAACCTGTTCGAAAATCATTTACTGAAATCATTTTTGTTCCTCCTAATATCAATCAGCCCTGGTGAAAGGACTAAAATGGTAGAATGATTAGATCTTTCGTTGAGTGAGTCAATGTCTCATTGGAATCCCCGGTGATCAGAGTATCGTCTTCGATACGCACACCACCTATTCCAGGTACATACACTCCCGGTTCAACCGTTACAATCATACCAGGCTCAAGCACTACCTCTGAACGGAAAGAAAGACCGGGACCCTCATGAACTTCAAGTCCGATTCCATGCCCCAAAGAATGTCCGAAGCACTCGCCGTACCCTTTTTCTGTTATGTAATCCCTTGAAATGGCATCTGCCTCTTTCCCTGTCATTCCAGGCTTGATCTGTTCCATGGCGAGAAGCTGGGATTGAAGGACAACATCATAAATTTCCTTCAGTTTCTCACTTGGTTCCCCTACTGATAATGTACGTGTCATATCAGAACAATATCCTTTATAGTATGCACCATAATCCAATGTTACAAAATCGCCTTTTTCGATGACTTTATCACTGGCGACTCCATGAGGCAGGGCAGAGCGGACTCCAGAAGCCACGATGATATCGAATGAGGAAGAAGCGGCACCTGCTTTTCTCATGAAGAATTCTAATTCGTTCGATACTTCAAGCTCTGTAACACCCGGTTTGATATAATCTAATATATGTTTGAATGCCGCATCCGCGATGTCTGCTGCATCCTTAATTATCTTAAGCTCTTCAGGTGTCTTAATCAAGCGTAACTTTTCAATCGTGCCTGCCACAGGCACTAGTTCTGCATCCAATACCTTCTGATAGCTTTCAAACCCACTGTATGTCATGTAATTTTTTTCAAAACCAAGCTTTTTTATTCCTAATTCCTGTATCCGCTTTGCGACTTCTTCCTGAATGGGACCGGTATGCTGGACAATTTCATACTCCGCTGCCTGCTCAGCCGCCTGCTCAGTATACCGGAAATCGGTGATGAACAATGCCTTATCCTGTGATATAAGGACGACACCTGCAGAACCAGTGAAATTTGTCATATAACGACGGTTGTACGTGCTTGTAATCAACATCCCATCTATACCGCTTTCAGAAAACGTATTGCGTAATCGTTCGATCTTCATCCCCTTACACTCTCCCTTGTATGTAATTAATGATTGCATCCATGGCCAGTTCATACCCGTAAAGTCCCATTCCGACGATTTGACCTATTGTTTCCGCTGCAATGACGGAATGGTGCCTGAAACTTTCACGCTGATGAATATTCGAGATATGAATCTCAACAACGGGAACTGATACGGAGGCGACTCCATCTCTTAAAGCATAGGAGTAATGGGTGTATGCACCCGGATTCAGGATGATACCTTCATACCCCTCGTCCTCAGCTTTATGGATATGATCAATTAACTCCCCCTCATGATTCGATTGAGCCGAGAGTAACTGATAGCCTTTTCCTTCTGCTTTTTCCTTCAGTTTTGTTTCCAATTCCTTAAGGGTGGTGTGACCATAAATTTCAGGTTCACGCTTTCCTAATCTGTTTAAATTCGGACCGTTTAATAATAATATTTTTTTCATATTTAACCCCTAAAAAAATAGAATGTTCAACATGAACATTCTAACATAAACCATTTACCTATAACTACTAAATTATCTGATAACAAGGCGGTCAAGGAACAACTTCCCCGGACTTTTCTTTCTGTTCCTGATGTCTGAGTTCATTTTCTTCGTAAGAGATGGAATAACCGATGAAGACACCATACAAAACATAGATGCATAATGTTGTGATCAACGTATGGTAATCGATGGCTGTCAAGGATTTCATACTTGGAAATAATGGCTTCAACAATATGAATACAACTAAAAATAACAAGACACCATAACCCGCCCCTACCCACATCGACTTTAATTTCCTTAAGACCGCATAATAGACGAGTGCGACCCCGATGGAAATGATTCCATATGCCAATATTGAGAGGGCAATACCAATCCAGCGGTCTGACCAATCCCCCACTGCCCAAGGTTCGAAAATGATATTAGGTTCTATTTTCGTAAAGGAAAAATAATAACAAAGATATGCGATCGCGGTCCATAATAAGCCGCCGATAAATCCGGTAAGCATCACCATCATAACGAATGACATCGGCTTCTCGCTTTGATTCTGTTCAAGTGCGGGGTCGCTCTGGTCACCTTTTTCCTTTTTTTCATTATGTCTTTTCTGTTCGGACATCTTGAACACCTCCGTTCATAGTATGTCCAGTTCGATCAAACACTTGCATATAATTCCTTTTATTAATAAATTCATTTCATGAATTTTGATCCCGCAGTCTGGCTCTTTTTGAGAATTTTTAGTAATATACAAAGTAAGGAAAATAAATTTAAATGTTCCTTTTGGAAGGTTTAGTGAAATATGTTTAAGTGAATATGTTTACTATACCCATAAAAAACCTTCACCCCATTAAAATCTATTCAATTCACGATTAAAATGAATCCCAATTGTCTAAAATAATCATATATAGTTTTAAGACTGATTGAATCGTTAGGAGGTGGCTTTGTTGAACGCTCGCAATATCATGGTTTTCACTTTGATCGTTTTAGCATTCGTAGGCTTGGGATCTTGGCTAATAGGAAATCCGCTTGGACTTCTTCGCAACATACTTGTCACTGCCGCCGTTATCGGCATCATTTTCTTTATTTACCGTCGATGGTTCAGCCATAGAAACGGCGCTGGAAGCAATGACCAGAGAGCGTTTCTTAAAGCAGCCAAACAATCCAAAAAGAGATTAAAGAAAAAATCGACTGTCAAGACACAGAAATCCACTGTCTCTCCACTGTCAAAAAAGCGCTCCACCCGAAAAAAATCCAATGCAAATTTAACGGTTATTGAAGGAAAGAAAAATAAAAAAAACAATCGGGCATCGTTTTAAGGTGGCCCGATTGTTTTTTTTATTATCTTAGTACGTCCATTTTTGCAGAAAAGTTTCTCCCTGAAATTTCCCCATTTGAATCAATTCACTCTTTTTTTCTTTAGACAGTTCAAATTCTGTTGTCAGAACACCTTCAGTCGGTATGAAGATGATGTTTTTAGCATGCTTTCTGGAAATATATCTGGAATCGTGCGCATCTTTCATCGTCTGAAAGAGAGCGGTGTATAATTCGATGGCGTTATCTACTTTATGCTTGGGGCGTTCAATTAAGTTATGACTCAATTTCACCCCTATAACAGGACGGACTTTTTTAATGTTTTCTCTGTCAAACAACCACATAGGGAAGTTACTGAGTATCCCTCCATCTGCTACTAGACTGACTCCTTCAAGCGAACGTAATTTCACAGGTTCAAAAAAATAGGGAAGACTTGCACTCATTCTGATGGCACGGGCAACCGGAAATGTTTCAGGGGATATTCCATATTTTTCTAAGTCATCTGGCAAAACAAGCAGCCTGCCGTTCGATAAATCCGATGCGATGACTCTCAGCGACTTTTCAGGAAGGTCTGCAAAGGTATATATCCCCCTTGCTTTAAGTTTTCCCTCAATCCAATTTTCGAGAGCTGCACCTTTGTACATCCCTAACCGATAATAGATCCTGAACCATTTAATGAAAGGAATCGGGATCAAGGAGTTTGAATCCAGCAGCTTCTTGATATTCATTTCTTCCATGATCGATTTCAATTCACTGCTCGTGTAGCCCGCAGCGATGAATGCCGCCACTATGGCGCCGGCACTTGTACCGGCCACACGCTTAAACCGCAGCCCTTTTTCTTCAATTGCCTGATAAGCACCTATCAAGGCGAGCCCTTTGATCCCTCCGCCAGAAAATACCCCATCGATGTCCACAGGCTCCACTCCCTCAATGCTGTTTATACATCTTTAATTTGTAACAATGAAATTTAGAACAAGAAAAGCGGAGGCGGCTTGCCCAGAGGCGACAAGCATAAGACAGGACAGCCACAAAGGCGCTCTTTGCCTTTTTGGCTGGCATGGCTTATGTCTCGAGCCTCTAGCCGCCGGAGCTGGACAATAGAAAAGCGAAGGGGCTTTGCTCAGAGGCGGGTGGCTAAGACGAACCGGCCGTGAAGGCGTGCACTTTGCCTTCTTGGACGGTTTGGCTTATGACATGTGCCTCTAAGCCCTGGAGCTGGACAATAGAAAAGCGGAGGCGGCTTGCTCAGAGGCGACAAGCATAAGACAGGACATCCACAAAGGCGCTTTTTGCCTTTTTGGATGGCATGGCTTATGTCTCGAGCCTCTAGCCGCCGGAGCTGGACAATAGAAAAGCGGAAGGGCTTTGCTCAGAGGCGGGTGGCTAAGACGAACCGCCATGAAAAGCGGAAGGGCTTGTGAGATGGATACCTCCGCTAACGAAAAAAAGAAGAGGAACAGGTCCTCTCCTTTTTCACTATCTATTTACAATCCGCATTTAAGCTGTGCACCACAGTTGGTACAAGTATTACAGCCGCCCATGTCTTTTACAGTGCCTTTCCGGCAGACGGGGCATGTATTTCCAACTTCAGATCCAATGGTCACATCGGTTGAGCGTACATCCTGGATGGTGTCCAGCAGTACGATCGGTTTCTTTTCAGTTTTTACTTCTTCTTGAATCTCTTCTTCGTCAAAGCTGTTTTCTTCAGCTTTCAGGGTGAGAACCTGCGAGTCACGGCTGCCGTCTACGTAAACGGTACCGCCTTTTGCTCCGCCGTTGTAAAGTCGTTCATATACCTTCTGTACTTCGTCCACGGTATATCCTCTAGGGGCATTTACCGTTTTGGAAATGGAGCTGTCGATCCAGTTCTGGATGACACACTGAACATCGGCATGTGCTTCCGGAGCGAGATTCATTGATGAAATGAACCAATCCGGCAAGTCATTCGCATCAGCTTGCGGATTACGCTTCAGATAGTCTTCCACTATATCCGCTTTCACTTCAATGAATTTACCCAGACGGCCGCTTCTATAATATGTGAACGAGAAGTATGGCTCAAGGCCGGTCGATACCCCGACCATCGTTCCGGTTGATCCTGTAGGGGCAACCGTCAATAAGTGGGAGTTGCGGATTCCGTTAGTCAGGATGCTATCACGTACATCTTCAGGCATTTTTTTCATGAAACCAGTTTCAATGAACGCCTTTCTCAATCTGTTTGTTTCTTCTTCGGTGTCACCTGTCAGGAACGGGAAACTTCCTTTTTCTTTCGAAAGTGCCACTGATGCACGGTAAGCCGTCGTTGCGATGACCTCAAACACCTCATCCACCAGCTTGTTCCCTTCTTCGGACCCGTATTCTTTTTCACAGTAGATCAGAAGGTCCGCAAGACCCATAACACCTAATCCGACACGGCGTTCACCCAGTGCCTGCTTCTTGTTTTCCTCCAGGAAATAAGGTGTTGCATCGATGACGTTATCCTGCATGCGTACACCGACTTCAACCGTGCGTTTAAGCTTTTCAAAGTCCACTGTTTTTGTTTCTTTGTCAGCAAATTGTGCCAGGTTGACCGCAGCAAGGTTACAGACTGAAAATGGTGCGAGGGGTTGTTCTCCACATGGGTTTGTAGCGACAACCTTCTGACCGTATGCTTTAGCGTTGGTCATATCGTTTGCATTATCGATAAAGAAGATTCCCGGTTCTGCAGAGTAGGTTGCACATACGTTGATCAGGTTCCACAGCTCTTTCGCCTTGATTTTTCTGTATGTTCTCACTTTATAACCAAGCTTTTCCCACTCGCGTACATCCCCGATATTGTGCCACTCTTCATTGTAGTATTTCATCTGATCGGCATCATAGCTCTCTACATCCGGGAAGCGCAGTTCATATTCTTCATCTTTTTCTACTGCCTCCATGAAATCACTTGTCAGACAGACAGAGATGTTTGCACCTGTCAGGAATTCCGGGTTGTGTACACTGTATGTACCCCCCGTCCGTAATTTCTCTTCGGCATTCCTGATGATCTTTTCGTTGAATCCACCATAGCCGGGGATCTGTTTATAGTTGATAATTCCCTGATACATCGCTTCTTCCTGCTCTGTCAGAGGAGTGAATTTCAGCTTATCTTCTGCTGCTTTCTTGATATTCTCGTCTTCTGTATTCTCAAGCAGATAGCGCAGGATACGCGGGTTCTGCATTTTAGAAATAATGAATTCGATGATGTCAGGGTGCCAATCTGTTAACATTATCATTTGTGCCCCGCGTCTTGATCCGCCTTGCTCGACCAAATGGGTCAATTTCGCGATATCATCAAGCCACGATACAGATCCCGATGATTTACCGTTGACTCCTTTTGCCAGGGTATTGCGGGGACGTAAGGTCGATCCGTTCGTTCCGACACCTCCGCCTCTGCTCATGATTTCCATGACCTGCTTGCGGTGCTCGGAGATCCCTTCACGGGAATCCTGTACGAATGGCATCACGTAACAGTTGAAGTAGGTCACATCCGTCCCGGCGCCCGCTCCGTATAACACACGTCCTGCAGGTACAAAATTCAGATTGACAAGTTCATGATAGAACTTCTCAAACCACTCTTTCTTTTTTTCAGGAGTCTCTTCCACTTCTGCCAAGCCTGTTGCGTTTCGCTTTGCAATTTGTTCATAGTAGACTTCCAGAGGCTTTTCTATGACATCCAGCGTGCGTGTCACAGTGCCCGTTTCGATTTCCTGCTGTTTGTCAATCGCACTTCTGTATTCCTCTTCGATCCAGACATCAGCTTTTTTGTTTTCCCAATCAATGGATGTGATATAGCCTAATCCACGAGCCGGGAATTTTGGATCTTCTTTGATCGTCAACACGACGAAGTCGCCTTCTGATAGAGTAATCTTTTCAGTGTCTTTGAAAGAATAACGGTCAATCATTACCAGGCGGGATACACCTTTATGTGTAGTTTTCATATCCGGGGTGATAGGATGGACTCGGGGGAATAATCCAATATCCTGATTCAATCTTTCTTTGTCAAGTGTCATTGTTTTTTTCGACGCAACAGTCATATAGACAGCTCCTTCTACCATAAATAATTCATTAATATTCTTTTAGCTTGTTTCATATTTGCAATTAATACGTTATCACATGCTCATTCTAAAATCAATAAATAAACACAATATATGGTGTATCCAATATTTTTCGACACACCATATATTGTGTATTGGTCAGAAATTTATTTTTTTGTCAAACTTCTAATAAGCAGAAAATGATAGAAATCCGAAGAATCCCATAGATAATATTCCTATTTCAAACGAAAATCTATTAATTTGAGAGTTGATAAACTTTCATCTTCAGGAATCGTTGGTAAAATAGGAAAAAAGCGACACACCTCGCTTTTTCTTAATAAAAGTTTTTTAACGTTTAAAATTCCACTCATCGGATTCATATCGGGTTTTCGCCAGGTTTTCTACATATTGTGTTTCCTCTTCGGAAAGGATATATGATTCAAGATTGATATTCAATCCTTCTTCAAAACCTTTCTTAAATGCTTCCCTTGCCATATCCATCGTAACTCTCTCTGAAGAAATCTCATTCATGGCAACGGCTTTATTTTTGAACGCTTTTTGCATACGCTCTTTTACCCGTTCGGAAGGATATTTAAACAGGCTGAAAAGCTTATCTTCATCCAGATTTAGAAGGATGGATCCGTGCTGGAGTATGACCCCTTTTTGACGGGTCTGTGCACTGCCTGCAACCTTTCTTCCCTCTACCACCAATTCATACCAGCTCGGTGCATCGAAACAGACTGCAGATCTCGGGTTCTTCAATCCTTCCCGTTCTTCCGGTGTTTTCGGAACGGCAAAGTAGGCTTCGAGCCCAAGCCCCTGGAACCCTTTCAGTATCCCTTCTGAAATGACCCTGTATGCTTCAGTTACGGTTTTGGGCATTTCCGGATGATCTTCAGAGACGATGACACTGTAAGTGAGCTCTTCATCGTGAAGTACCCCTCTTCCTCCGGTCGGTCTCCGTACAAAGCCCAGACCATGTTCCTTTACTGCAGCCATATTGATTTCTTTTTCCACTTTTTGAAAATAACCAACTGAGAGCGTTGCAGGATCCCACCCGTAAAAACGGATCGTCGGAGGGATTTTCCCTTCACTGTGCCAATCAAGCAGCGCTTCATCGAGCGCCATATTATAAGAAGGGGAACAATTGCCTGAATCGATGAATCTCCACGTTTCTTTAGACATTTTACATACCTCTTTTATTTATCAGCTTCTGAAAACACTATGTATTCAATCCGTTACTAGTCTACCAAATCCTTATGCAAAAACAAAGAAAAACAGATTGGAAACTCTTTTCTGTAAATAGTAAATTTCTTTTGATTCTGGGGTAGATCATGAATATAATAGGAGATAGTGCATTTGCAGAAAGGAGCATGAAAGCAAGATGGATGGTTTGTTTATTCTATTAGTCGTTCTTGGCGGAATTATCGCTTATTCCCTTTTTACGTACTTCAATCAAAAAAGAGTGGTCAATACATTGACAGAGGAAGAATTTAAAGCTGGTTACCGTAAAGCCCAGCTGATCGATGTGCGCGAATCCAATGAGTTTGACAATGGTCATATCCTTGGTGCCCGCAATATCCCTCTTTCCCAAATGAAAATGAGACAAAAAGAAATCCGCAATGATCAGCCTGTATATTTGTACTGCCAAAGCGGCATGAGAAGTGCACGTGCAGCCCAGATGCTTCGCCGCAAGGGCTACCGTGATCTTCATCAGCTAAAAGGCGGATTCAAAAAATGGACAGGCAAGATTAAGCATAAGAAGTAAAACAAAGAAAGGATTGCCGTGGCGGCAATCCTTTCTTTGTTTTATTCTTTAGTGAACTGAGCGCCTGTACCTCTACTCCTTAGAGTGTTACTGTGCTGCTTCTGGAGTGTAGCGCAGGATCGGTTTTCTTGCTGCAAGGGTTTCGTCCATTCGTTTGACGATGGTGGTGTGCGGTGCTTCCTGGACGATTTCCGGTGTTTCTTCTGCTTCTTTTGCTATCTGGATCATGGCATCGATGAACGAATCCAGTGTCTCTTTTGACTCTGTTTCAGTCGGCTCGATCATCATGCACTCTTCTACGTTCAACGGGAAGTAGATGGTTGGCGGATGATAACCGAAGTCAAGCAGCCTTTTTGCAATATCGAGTGTGCGTACACCCAGCTTCTTCTGACGCTTTCCGCTGATGACGAATTCATGCTTACAATGACGATCATACGGAAGATCGAAATGCGGAGCCAATCTTCTCATCATATAGTTTGCATTTAGGACGGCATTTTCGGTCACTGCTTTAAGTCCATCCGGCCCCATCGTACGGATATACGTATACGCCCGCACATTGATGCCGAAGTTTCCATAGTAAGGTTTCACACGGCCGATTGAATCGGGACGATTGTAGTCAAATTCAAATTGATCGCCATTTTTTACAAGAACCGGTTTAGGAAGATACCGGATCAGGTCTTCCTTCACGCCGACCGGACCGCTTCCCGGCCCTCCGCCTCCATGAGGACCTGTAAAGGTCTTATGAAGATTCAAGTGAACGACGTCAAATCCCATATCGCCAGGTCTTGCTTTGGATAATACCGCATTCAGGTTGGCACCATCATAATACAGCTTTCCGCCTGCTCCATGGATGATTGCAGCCATCTCGAGTATATTTTCTTCAAATAATCCCAGTGTGTTGGGGTTCGTCAGCATAAGCGCCGCAGTGTCTTCTCCCACGACCCGCTTCAGATCTTCCAGATCGACCAAACCATTTTCATCTGATTTCACTGTAATGGTTTCAAAGCCCGCGACGGTTGCGCTTGCCGGGTTCGTACCGTGTGCGGAATCGGGAACGATGACTTTTGTCCGTTTCGTATCGCCGTTCGCTTCATGATACGCACGGATCATCATCAGACCCGTCCATTCACCGTGTGCACCGGCAGCAGGCTGGAGTGTCACCTCATCCATGCCCGTAATTTCTTTCAGGTGTTCCTGAAGATCATACATCAATTCCAATGCCCCTTGGACACTTTCTGGTTCCTGTAGCGGATTGATATGGGCGAAGCCATTCAACCTCGCGACATTTTCATTCACCTTTGGATTGTATTTCATCGTACAGGATCCCAGCGGATAGAAACCTGAATCCACTCCATGGTTCCGTTTGGATAACGCTGTATAATGGCGCATGATATCCAGCTCCGATACTTCCGGCAATTGCGGCTCCTCCGTACGGACATATTCAGAAGGGATCAATTCTGCTACATCGACTTCGGGAACATCCATTTCAGGCAGGCTGTAACCGACTCGTCCTTCTTTAGTTAATTCAAAGATAAGAGGCTGATCTTGTTTGTTATTCATGACAATCCCCCCAATTCTTTCGCAAATGCATCAATTTCTTCTTTGCTGCGAAGTTCAGTAACGGCAACTAACATGTGATTCTGCATGCTTTCATCGACAAATCCCAAATCATAACCGCCGATGATTTCTTTTTCCAGAAGCTTTTTATTGATTTCTTTCACCGGTCCATTCACTTTCACGACGAACTCATTGAAAGAGGGTCCTTCAAATGCAATGGAGAACCCATTCTTCTTGAATGCTTCTTTTGCATAATGAGCTTTTTGAATATTTTGCATGGCCATCTCTTTCACACCCTGTTTACCGAGTGCAGTCATGGCAACTGAAGCTGCAAGTGCGTTCAGTGCCTGGTTTGAACAGATATTTGAAGTCGCTTTATCACGGCGGATATGCTGCTCACGTGCCTGCAGTGTCAAAACAAATCCTCTTCGTCCTTCTTCATCGACCGTTTGACCGACCAGACGGCCCGGTACTTTACGCATCAGCTTTTTGCTTACGGCAAAATATCCGCAGTGCGGTCCTCCGAAAGCACTAGGGATCCCGAACGGCTGTGCATCCCCGATTACAATGTCAGCACCAAGTTTACCCGGAGGTATGAGGGCACCCAGAGCAAGCGGATTGGAAGATACGACAAACATCGCTTTCTCATTGTGAACCACTTCTTCAATCGCCTTTAATTCTTCGACTCTTCCGAAGAAGTTGGGATATTGAACGACAACGGCCGCGATTTCACTGCTCATTAACTTCTTAAGCTCTTCCACATCGGTCACCCCGTTATTATGCGGGATTTCCACGACATCGATGTACTGCCCTTTCGAGTACATCCTTAATACATCACGTGATTCAGGATGTACGGTACTTGAGACTAGTACCTTCTTTCGCCGGGTCTGCCCTGCACTCAGCATTGCCGCCTCGGCCAATGCGGTACCCCCGTCGTACATGGAAGAATTCGCGACATCCATACCTGTCAGCTCGCAGATCATCGTCTGGAACTCAAAGATCGCCTGTAGTTCCCCTTGTGATATTTCAGGCTGATACGGAGTATAAGCCGTATAAAATTCCGAACGTGATAAGACGTGATCCACAATGATCGGTGCATAATGATCATATACTCCTGCTCCAAGGAAGGATGTATGACTTTTCAAATCAGCATTTTTAGCAGCCATTTCAGTCAATTCTTTTACCAGACCTGTTTCTGACTTTGCAGGTTTGATGTTGTATTCACCTTTGAAACGAACTTTCTCAGGAATATCTTCAAATAAATCGTCGATGCTTTTTACTCCAATGCTGTCTAACATTTCCCGTTGATCTTGCTCTGTCATCGGTAAATAACGATGCTTCATGACCGTCATTCCTCCCTATTATTTTGTTCTCTTATAAAATGGTGTAGGAACTACTTTTGCGTTTACTTTCTTCCCTCTGATTTCCACCTGGACTTCTGTGTCTAATGAAGTGAATTCTTTCTTCAATAGAGCCAGCCCGACATTCTTCTTTAACGTTGGAGATTGTGTACCCGTGGTGACTTCCCCGATTTCTTCTTCGCCTGAAAATACTTTATATCCATGGCGAGGGATTCCCCGGTCGATCATCTCAATACCGGCCATTTTCCTTGAAGCACCCTCCTCTTTCTGTTGTTTGAGGACCTCCTGACCGATGAATGGCGTTTCTTTGTTCACTTTAACTGCAAATCCGATTCCAGCTTCGATCGGAGAAATGGAAGTTGAAAGCTCCTGTCCATATAATGCAAGATTCGCTTCAAAGCGGAGGGTATCCCTTGCACCCAGACCACAAGGAAGAACCCCATCCTGTTCGCCTTCTTGTAAGATATCTTTCCAAATGCCCACTGCATCATTTGCGTCACAGTAGATTTCAAAACCATCTTCGCCCGTATAACCGGTGCGGGAGACAAGGGCGTGCCTTCCATTGATATTCACTTCGGTTTGAAATTTAAAGAATCCTATATCGCTTAAAGAATGGTTATCTGTCAGTCTCTGCAGTACACCTTCTGCAAGCGGCCCCTGTAAAGCCAACTGAGCCATATGCTCCGAGATATTATTGATTTCCACACCATCTGTACCGTGCTGCTTCAGCCATTCATAATCTTTTTCGATATTCGCTGCATTGACTACCAATAAATAGTCATTATCTTTTATCTTATAGACCAGCAGATCGTCCACTGTGCCTCCGTCATCGTAGCACATGGCTGTGTATTGAGCACCGCCGTCCTTTATTTTGGACACATCATTGGTCATCATTTTTTGTAAGTATCCAAGAGCACCTTCGCCCTTGACTTCGATTTCTCCCATATGAGACACATCAAAAAGCCCTGCACGGGTTCTGACCGCTTCGTGCTCCTCTTTAATACTTGAGAATTGAACCGGTAAAGCCCAGCCTCCGAAGTCAATCGTTTTTCCTCCATATTCTTTGTACACTTCATACAGAGGTGTTTGCTTTAAATCTGCCATCAGACTTCCCCCTTATTTTCATCAAGTCTTTCATTCTGCTATCTTCCTGCTCCAAATCTCTGACCATAAACATACAAGTACGCATGAAAAAAGGACAGAAAAACCCCTTTTTCAAAAGAAGTTTCTCTGTCCTTTCACCTGAAAGTTTACCGGTTCAACGGCTTTCCTCTTTGGTGGTTTCCATAAGGAAACACTCTCCAGAGCTGCGTCCAGCAAGAGTCTTTTTGCCTGAGAGATTCACACAATAGATGTTTGCTCCTTCGGCGCTGTATGTCACAGTCTCTCCCCTTGCTATCATTCGCCAATATTCCATGTAACATTTGGTCATACTAGAAGTATATACAGTTGAAATGTAATCGATGTGAATGTTCGGATTATTATAGTTTTCAAAACATTAGGTAATCTACTCTAATCCTACCATTAACCATTAGTTCCCGGCAATCATTTTTCTATGAAATAAGGAGATGTTTTTCACATGAATGTTGATGTTCTGTTTAACGAGGAGTGGGGCGAAGGTCTGGAAACGTTAATAAATAATGACGGCCCATGGGGAAATTGGGAGCTGTATAAGCTGGCAGTGGAAAGCGAACAGCATCTGGCAATTCCGAACTTTGAAGGGCTGCAGGCACCAAAACATTTGGCAAATGTCACACCGCTCCCCCATCAGCTAGAAGCTGCCAGACAGGTAGTGGAAGCAATGAATGGAAAAGCCATTCTCGCAGACGAAGTCGGACTTGGAAAAACCATAGAAGCCGGTCTCATTTTGAAAGAATATATGATTCGCGGATTGGTGAAAAAAGTTCTGATCCTTGTCCCTGCTTCCCTGGTCTCGCAATGGGCATTTGAATTAAACAGTAAATTCTTCATCCCCGCTGTCGCCCAGCGTAAAAACTATGTCTGGGATCAATGTGATATTGTAGTTTCATCCATGGATACAGCCAAACGGAGCCCTCACCGGGAAAAAGTATATGAACAGGACTATGATCTCGTCATCATAGACGAAGCTCACAAACTGAAAAATCACAAAACCAAAAACTATGAATTTGTCCAGAACCTGAAGAAAAAATTCTGTTTATTGCTGACAGCCACCCCTATCCAAAACCGTATAGAAGAAATATTTCATCTTGTTTCTCTTTTAAAACCCGGTCATCTTGGAAATGAAACTGGGTTTACCGATCGTTACAAAAAGGGGGACAGAACAGTTCATGACGATGAAAACTTGAACCATCTCATCAATAAAGTCATGATCCGCAATAGAAGGAGCGATACAGGAATCGAGTGGACTAAGCGGCACGTGAAAACGATCCTCATCGATTTCAATGAACCGGAACGGGATTTATACAATAGTATCAATATGTTAAAAGGCAGTTATGATGAGTGGGTCACATCAAGTTCCTTTTCCCTTCTCACTCTGCAGCGGGAAGCTTGCAGCAGCAGGGAATCCGTTTTTTATACGCTAAAAAACATGTTGGAGAAAAAAGAAGATCCTACTGTTGCATTTGAGAATACGATTGCAGCATTAATGAAAAAAGTGGAAAACGTGACGACCAATTCAAAAGCACAGAAAGCATTGGAATTGATTCAGCAAATCAATGATAAAGTCATCATTTTCACGGAATACCGGGCGACCCAATTGTACCTGCAATGGTTTTTAAAGCAGCATGGTATTTCGTCTGTGCCGTTCAGAGGAGGATTTAAACGCGGGAAAAAAGATTGGATGCGCCAATTGTTCCAGAATCATGCCCAGGTGTTGATTGCAACCGAAGCAGGCGGAGAAGGGATCAACCTTCAATTTTGTCATCATGTCATTAACTTCGACCTGCCATGGAATCCGATGCGACTGGAACAACGGATTGGACGTGTACACCGTTTGGGTCAGACCGAGGATGTGCATATCTATAATTTCGCCACAAGAGATACAGTGGAAGAACATATATTGAAGCTCTTATATGAAAAAATAAACCTGTTCGAAAGAGTGATCGGTCAGCTGGATGATATTCTGACCCGTCTTGATTTTGCGGATTTTGAAGAACATGTGACAGATATCCTCTCTTCTTCCCGTACCGAGGGAGAAATGAAAATAAAAATGGATAACCTCACCAGCATGATTCAATTTGCAGAAGAACTAAAGGAGGAACGAGCAAATGCATCAGCACGAAATTCATCAATTTCTTGAACGATATTTCACAGCGAATGGATGCGAACTGGTTTCAAACGGAGATGGTCATATGACCGTCCAATTGACGATCGAACTGGACAAAGAACTGATGAACAGACCGTTTTATTGGCACTACCTTGAGAAGACAGGAGGTATACCAAACCCGATGTCACTCTCTTTAGTTACGGACGGCGAAAAGGCACCGGATGATCTTAAAGGGGAGCTGGTTCACTTCGGCTCTCCCCGCCTGCATCAAATATTCCGCTCAACAAGAAATCTTGCAGGATACATACGTCTCTACGAAGAGAGAATGATTTCCGATGGGCAGCAAGTGCCGCTTCATCCATGGCTTGGACTGAACATAAAGGTATCACATGTGACACACCTGAAAAAAGATAATATCCGGAGCATCGGGCTTAACCTTATCAACGGTCATATCCAAGAAGGTTTTCACGATTTTTTATTATCCAAAAAGCTGACACCGAAGATTCCTGACTTCTCATTTACATTGACACCGATCATTAAACCTAAAAGCGGGATAAACCGCATTCAGAGTTACCTGCTGCAAGGGATCGAGAAAGAGTCTTTCGAATGGGCAGATGAAGCAAGAAATAAATGGGATGAAGATTTACAGCTATTGAATCATTTCTACGGAGATCATGAGCAGAAACCTGAATCTTATCAAATGGAAAAGCAGGCACTAAAAGAGCAGTATGAGCCAAAAATCTCTATTGACATCATCAATGGCGGGATCTTCTACTTACAGCATTCCCACTAGTAACAATGAAAAGAAACCGCCCTGCTTTCGACAGGAGCGGTTTCTATTTTTTATCCTTCTTAAACAATACCATAAAGGCGTAGGGAAGAATTCCGAACCATCTGAACAAAAACGGCGGCCGCTCATTTTTCCTTTGATGTTTTAACGACTTTCGTTCATGAGGTGATTTTTCATAATGCTTTACAAATGTTTGAGTTATGAATTTCACGTAATCATTCACTGACATAAAAGCACCACCTTCCGCTTTTATCAGTATATCCACAGTGAATTAATCTAATCAGTGCAGATGTTTTGTCCCAGATCAGTTATGATTTCATCAATTGATTTATGGGTGGTGTCAATCTCAATCGTACTGACACTTCTGTAAAGGGACAATCTGCGCTTGTACAGATCAAATAAGCCATCCTTGGAGTTGTTTTGTACAAGCGGCCGAGAGCCATCCTCCTTAAGCCGCTCCCATATGGCATCAAAGGAACAGAATAGATGGAAGACGGTCCTCTCTCTTGCCAGAAGCTCTCTGTTCTCCTTTTTTTCAACAACCCCCCCGCCGGTCGTAATCACAGCTTCTTTCTCCATTAATTCTTTCAATGCTTCTGATTCAAGGTTCCGGAAGTAATCTTCCCCGTGTTCCTTGAAAACATCCTTGATTGAGCTGCCTGTTCTTTCTTCGATGTATTCATCCATATCGATGACCTCGAGTTTCTGAATTTCACCAAGCCTTTTACCGACCGTCGTCTTTCCCGCTCCCATAAAACCGATCAAAAAAATCGCCATCGCTAACTACTTCCAATCTATAATAAGTTTTGTTTCCTTATTATACACAACCGAGACTGGCTGAAAAACCTTCTCGGGAGATTGATAGGTAATTTCCATCTTGATTTCCTGACCACTCACTATCGTGGTCTTGGTTTCGGTTTGCCCAAAAGATCCGACTTGTTTAAACGTCCCCGGAGAACTTCGTTCAATGGCAAGCAGCACGCCATGTGCAATGCTCACATTTCTCTCATATACTTTTCCCATATTGTTTAAATAGTGCTGCTTGCTTAGAAAAAGGCTTGTCGAAGCAACAGCCGTGAACATCACAATGACTAAGAGCAGGAGAGAATAAGGTAATAAAAACCCGTTATCACTCAGGTGTTTCCTGAGCTGTATCCTTGTAAAAATAATAAAACGCACTTTCCATCGACTCCCCTCCTTCAAATTCCACTTTCACTTTTATGCCTTGCGGAACTTCAGAAAAAGCAATCGAATGAATCGATTGCAGCACCACTTCATGTCCCCTATCGTTCACTTTACGCCGCATAGAGTTTTGATATCTTTCATATGTGATCCACTCCCCCTCTTTTTCAAACGAGATTCGTTCCGGTGAAACCATGATGTCCCCAGTGTCCCACACCTCATTCCCCAGGCTTTCGCTGAACAAATTCCATTCATAGTAACGCGGCGGGATGCTGTCCGATTTAATTGTTTCAAATCCCTTCATGATCAAGGGAAAACTAAGTGAAATGATAGAGAATACAAAAAATGAAAGGAGGGCATCCAAAAACGTGAAGCCTTTATTATTCAGAAGCACAAATTTCATGAGAGTCGCCCCCCTTTGTATAAGACACACAAGCGTTTTCACTTCCCGTCCCTTCCCACCTGAAGGTATAAACGATATCTTCGAACGTACGGGTTCGTGACTCGAATTCATTCGTGACAATCGCCTGCTCCATTCCTTCCTGCAGAAATTTCAACGCTTCCACCCTCTGTTGCTTTTCTTGCAGAGTAACCATCATCCTGATGCAAAAGGGAAGAAAAAAAACCATAATCATCATAAAGCAGCTGAAAGCGATCAAACTCTCAGCCAATGAAAATCCATTAGAGTTCCTGTACATAAAATCTTCCTTGTCCGATTTGAAATGTAAGTTTTATAGTAGATTCGTCACAATTAAAATAAACTTGACCGAAGCGATTTGTATTCCCTGATGGATTGAACACTATTTCATTCAACCTGTTAAGTTCTGAAAGCTTAATGCCGTCAGGAAACTCTCTGGAAACCAGGGTTTTCCCGTAATAATCTTTCGCGACATACTTATTGGCATATGGATAGAAAACTAATGTGAGAGAAGATTGTGAGAAAATACTGTGGCTTTGAATCAAGTAGAGATCGGATTGGAGCTGTGAGATGAATAAACTTTTTTCAGTTTGATTTTTCAGTGGTTCTGCGGAAAAAGCAGCGAAGGTCATCAGCGTTGAGAATATAAGGAAGACCAGGAACATTTCTATGAACGTAAAACCACTCTGTGTATGAAGATGTTTGTTAATTCCCCGCACCTTCTTCAACCACGTTCCCTTCTGCATCGATTGTAAGAGTACTGCCATCCGGGCATTGTTGGTACTCTGATTTCAAATACTCGTTAGAGACTAATGCAGCCATGCTGACAGGTTCCGTATTACCATCCATTTTATAAGCTTCCACCTGACCTTCTACCATATGGATGAATGCTTCGCATCCTTTTGAGTTAATCTTGTTGCTTTGGCTTGTGACGTTCGGAATTGTGACAAATAACAGGACAGAAATGACAAGCAGGACAATCATCATTTCGATCATCGTAAAACCTTTTTCATTTTTCAGCATCGTGTACCTCCCTTGTGTTTATTAAATTCCTTGCATCATTTGAAATAACGGCATCATGATCGAAAAATAAATGGCCATGATGAACAGTCCGACAAAGGCAAAAATCGTTGGCTGGATGTACTTCAATAATTGATTTCCCTTCTCTTCAAGTTCTCCAAAACAAATGTCGCTGTACAGTTTCAATTCATCGGCCAGCCTCCCGTTCTTCTGACCATGATCCACCACATATGAAAACTCTTCCTGAAAAAGGGATAACCTTGACGTACATTCATGAAGCGGCCTCCCTTCCTTCAACCCTTTAAGAAGTTTCTTCGAGATGTATTGGAGAGTCGGTCGGTATGACTGCTTATCAATGATGGTTAAAGCATCATTGATGGATACACCATTCTTGAGTAAAAAACTGAACTCCCTTGCAAAGAAATGAGTATGCCCCTGCTTGATGAAAAAAGACAACAACGGAAATTTTGTCAGGAAAACAATTTGCCTCACATGAAACAATTTATTTTTGAAGAAATAAAGGAAGGGAAAAACGCTTGCAAGGATCAGCAAACATGTAAAAAAATAAGTGGGAAAGCTTTCAATAAACCACAACAGAACACGCATACTGTCTGACTGATCGTACCCGAGTGAACTGTATAATGCTTGAAAGCGGGGAAACAGGATTCTGCGAAGAAGCACCATCAGCATGATGGCCACCAGCACCAAAAAGACAGGATATTGGATGACTCTCAGGAATTTTTGTTTTTCTTCATTTTTCTTCAGAAGATAATTGCCGGCTTCGATCAGGGTCTCCCCCACCTGGCCATGATGCTCAGCAAAGTATATTTGCGCAGATACCTGTTTGGGCATATTCAAATGACGGTCAAAAATGGAAGAAAGGGATTCACCTTTTTGGAAAGACTGGTTGATCCTCTTCTTTAACTTCTTGGGACCGCTCCTTCCCGGCACAAGCAAAAAATCAATCGCTTCCGAGAATGTGTACCCTTTCGTGAGAAGATCGCCTGTTCTTTTCAGGAACTTCCCCTGCTCATCCATTTTCTTCATGAATCCATTTCCGGAACTCAGCTTCTGGAACAAATCCCAATGCCACCCCCTTGTTAATCAATGTTCGGAGAGTAGGATACTGATAATATACCTCTTCCCCCCTCGCTTCTTTAATGACTTCCTTAAGAGCGCTCCCCGTTACAATTTCATACACAGAAGCCCGTTTCATTGCTTCCTGCCCTTTACATTCCCCCTTGCAGTCCGACTCACAGACCGGGCACCTGAGCTTCAGCAGCCTTTGGGCCGACACTGCGATCAATGTCTGCTGGATATCATGCCAATGGATTCCGAGTTCCATCAGTCTGTATACAGCGCTTTTGGCGTCTTTGGTGTGCAGAGTTGTCAAAACTAAATGCCCCGTTAGAGCGGCACGGATGGCTATCTCGGCCGTTTCTCTATCCCGAATCTCACCGACCATAATGATGTCGGGATCATGCCTCAGTATGGCTTTCAAACCTGTGGAATAGGTGATCCCCGCTTTTTCATTCACTTGAATCTGCACCATATCTTCATGATCCTTTTCGATCGGATCTTCCAAGGTAATGACATTGCGGTTGAGGATAGATGAACAATGGTGGACAAGCGAATATAAGGTTGTAGTTTTCCCGCTGCCGGTCGGTCCTGTAAATATGATGAGGCCATGGGAATACATGAGAAGTGCAAGGAGTTTTTTAGCTGAAGAAGGATAAAGAGACATCTTTTCGAGTGGAACATGGAACATTTGGGGGAGTATCCGGATGACAAGACTTTCTTTGAGGTGATTGGTTGGCAAGGTTGATATTCTTAGGGAGACGGGTGAGTTTCTGATGGTCGTGTTGAAGGAACCGCTTTGAGGTTTGCGTTTTTCCCCGATATCCATTGAAGCCATGAATTTCAGATGAGCGATCAGTCTTTCCCCCTGTTCGAGAGGAATCGATTGAAACGGGGAGAGTACGCCGGTTTTACGGAACTGAATGTTGTAATCGTTGAGCCTTGGGATGAGGTGAATATCGGATGCATCATTCAACATTGCATCTTTGAGCATGATTTCCGAAAGAGATTCTACCGATTGATAAATCGTGATTGGCACCACCTTTCTATTTCTATAAATAATATATACGACAAAAGTTTACAAAATCCTTTATTTTTTTATGTGAAGCGAGATTGGATCAAATTATTCGAAGAAACAACATTCAAAACAGAGCTTAGATTTAATTAACAAGCTCTCTATTTAAGTACCAGGGGTTCAGGGTCCAGAATTTGTTCCCCTTTTATATATCTAAATTTAATAAAAGCGATTCTTTTAAACGATATTGAATAATTTCCTCCACTTAAAGCTAAAGCTAAACCAAACCATTGAAAGGAGGGATTTTTAAATGACTAAAAAAATCACAATGCTAACTTGCTCTTTATTATTGTTAACAATGATGTTTACAAGTTCTATATTTGCCTATAACGGTAATGACCAAGTTAATAATGACAATCTTGATAATGGCATCAGAAACGTAGCTACTCAAAATGCAAATGATGATGATGACACCGATTGGGGTTGGCTAGGTCTAATTGGCTTAGCAGGTTTATTAGGTTTGCGACGTCGTGATGAAAAATAGACATTTTCTCATGACCAAATTTTTAACTTTTTAAAAAACTCCTATTACAACTCAAAAAAAAGTAATAATTGAAACATGTTCATGGAAAATTCAATTTACATTGAACATGTTTCTCTATTTTTTCATTGCGATTTAACATCTCTATAAATAATTTATAAGACAAAAGATCACAGAATTCTTTGTTTTATTTGATTCTTATTTAAAGTCACATTCAATCACATAATACCTTTCTAAAAAAAATATTGTATATTTTTTTGCCATCTACTCATACTATCCTATGTAGCAACAACATTGGGCTATAGCCAAGCGGTAAGGCATCGCACTTTGACTGCGACATGCGTTGGTTCGAATCCAGCTAGCCCAGTATTAAAAGCGGAGGGGCTTTGCCCAGAGGCGACAAGCATAAGACGAGCCACCCGGAAAGGCGTTTTTTGCCTTTTTGGGTGGCTTGACTTATGACTCGAGCCTCTAAGCCCCGGAGCTGGACAAATAGAAAAGCGGAAGCGGCTTGGTCAGAGACGACAAGCATAAGACAAACTGGCCGGAAAGGCGCTTTTTTCCTTTTTGGCCTGTTTGTCTTATGTCTCGAGTCTCTAGCCGCCGGAGCTGGACAATCTAAAAGCGGAGGGGCTTTGCCCAGAGGCGACAAGCATAAAAGGACAATCCATAATTTACGATGGACTGTCCTTTTATATGCCTTCAACTGCTTCTCTTTAATGAAGCCATCTTGCTTGCTAAGCTTTTCAGTCCATCCGGGTTATATCCTACCACGAGCTTTTTGCCGTCTGTTACCAACGGGCGGCGGAGGAGTTTTGGTTCCTGGACAATTAACTCGATCACGGCAGAAAGTGGAAGGTCGTTTACATTTTTCCCGAGCTTTTTAAATGACCCGCTTCGTGTTGCCAGTATTTCATCAAGACCTTCGGTGGTGAGCGACAACAGTTGGACTAATTCTTCATGAGTGGGAGTATCTCTGAAAAGATGACGTTCATCGAAATCGATCGAATTGGCATTGAGCCATTTTTTAGCTTTTCTGCAGGACGTGCAGCTTGGATACGTATAAAACGTTATATTCCCCATTACTCTTCCTCCTACCATCGGCTATCATTAAGCACCGTATGTTTTACACCTATTGTATACTTTTTGTATAACTTTTGTACATATTTTTCACTCAACAAATGAATTTTTTTGATAGATCAGCGTTTCCTTCAATACAATGTTAATAATGTGCTTTCCTCCAATAACTTCTTTTTCGCAAAAAGGTTATACAAAGCTGAAAATGTACCGTCATTTGCTTATAATCAGAAAGAAAGGGTAAAATAAAAACAAACCCAGCTTTTAGTTGGAAGCGCTTAACAAGTTCCCCTGAGTAGAAATCACGTAATCGTCACAAACTATCATCAAACAGATATTTACTTTTGCAGTATGATTCATTTATAATATTGAATGATGGACTTAGGGTGCAAAGGAGGGTTACATATGGATCGTATGTACAGAGTTCTTGGATTCTGGACTGGAATTTTTGCTGTAATGTTTTATCTTGGCGATATGACAACGACATCATTAATCTTTTTAGGCCAAACAGGATTCTTCATTATGTTAAGCTACTTAAAACTATCCGAGCGTATGTATATTTACATTTTCGGTGCCTATCTGACTGTGTTCTTCGCTGGGTTTACTTACTGGACGACCTTTATGATGACTCCGGGTGCAGGAGGACACTAAAAAAAATTCCCTTCAGCTTTTGCTGAAGGGAATTTTTTTTAGATTCTAAAAGCCATTTAAAAAAGGGTTGCCGTCCATCTCATCCCCCACAGTCGTCGCGGGACCGTGTCCGGGCAGGACCTTCGTTTCTTCAGGAAGTGTCAGCAAACGGTCATGGATGCTTGAAAGCAATTGTTCATGGTTTCCCCCGGGCAGATCACTCCGTCCTATGCTGCCGGTAAAAAGTGTATCCCCTGCAAATACTATTCCTTCACTTGGGACATAATAAGATAGACTTCCCGGAGAATGTCCCGGTGTTTCAAAAAGCATTAATGTAAAGTCTTCGATGGTAAGCGTCTTTTGAGATGATAGAAGATGATCCGCTGGTTCGGCTTTGATCGTACCCATACCAAATAAACCTGAGCCATTCCGTGCAGGATCTGTCAGCCAACCCGACTCTTTTTCATCGATATAAACTGGAATGTTATATGTATTTCGCACATCATCCACGGCACCGATATGATCAAAATGTGCATGCGTCAATAAAATAGCAAGCGGCTGGAGCTTATTTTCTTTCAGCCAGTTTACCAATTTTTCGCCTTCTGCGCCCGGATCGATGATCAAGCATTTTTTTTGATCGTTCCATAAAACATAACAATTTGTCTGCAACGGCCCTAACGGAATTTGTTTCCAGTTCATTCCATCAGCCTCCTTTTTCGAAATAACCAACTATTTTCATTGTAGCAGAACAGGGATGCAGAGAAAAACAAATCGGCATGACGACATAGAAGTGTCAAACTTTTGACCTCGACAAACAGAGGAAAAAAATATAAAATGTTAATGAGTGCATTTATGTACATAAATTTATCTGGATGTTTGTAAGCGGTTAGGAAAACGTATTTTTTAATGAAAGGGGTCATATAAATGGGTCTTGTAATTATTACAGCATTGGTAACATTATTAGCTTTATTCGCAGTGGTAAGCACATTCAAAAACAAAAATGCCCTTGGAATCGTATTTTCATTGGCAACCTTAGGTGTTTTTGGCTGGTTTACAATTATGACTGTCCTTCACTCTGGGTACCCAGGTGGTCACTAAAAGAAGTGTTAAAAACCCTCCGATTTCGGAGGGTTTTTTTCTTTCAACGACTAACAAAAGCGGACACCTTTGGATGCCCGCCATTTATCTTTATTTCTCCAAGTGTCTCTGAACAGAAGAAAGCTTTCCTTCCATCGTTCCTTCTTTATCTCTCCGGTCATCGATTCTAATGTTCGTCGCGACCCGTTTGATCCCTTTTTGAAAAGGTGCTTCGTGTATTTCCTGAACAACTCCGAATAATGTAGAGAGTTCTCCTTCAATGATGGTATTCATCGGAGTGAGCTGAAAACGGATCCTGCCTTCGTCCTGGTGCTTCTTAAGGATGTTTTGCAGATCTGCAACATATGAACTCACACTTGGAGTATCCGTTCCGATTGGTATGACTGTGACGTCAACGATGGCCATGGTTATCTACCCTTCCTCTTCTAGTAGTCGAATGATAGCAGGATTTTTTAAGTTGATCACTTTTTCAAGCTGTTTCCCATACAGGCAATACAGTCCCTCCGGGGAACATTGGATCGGTTCCAGCGGAAGATCTTCAAATAAAGTCTCGCCACTTCCCTCGGGAACATTCCATCTTTTCAATGAGAATGTGCCGGAATATGTATCGAATGATCCGGGATTGTTCGCTTGAAATGTGATCAATTCATCCTTCTTATCTATCATATCATAATAAGGAATGAACCAATCAGAATAACGACTCAACAGGTCCGCCTCATATTGAGACAGGATTTCCCCGGTATCATTGATGAATTGATAACTGAATGCGGACTCTGCGTCCTCTTCTGCATGCACAGAAAGTAAGTAGCCTGGGAACCGTTCAAAATGAATGCTTGATGAATCGATTATTTCTTTTTTTCCATCAAGTAAATTTTTATTTACAAGTGGTGCAGAGACGCTCAGTCCGTCTTTGTCCCAATCCTGATAAAGAACGGATACTTCAGAATTCCACTTTAAAAAAGGCTGTTCCACATCCACTATTTTCAATTCAGGTTCATTCAAATCCAGTTCAAATACATCAAAGCTCCAATCTTCAGCAAAGCTTGTGATCAGGAGTTTATTCGTATTGAATTCATTCCACTCATATGATAATTCATATGAAGGAATTTCTTCTTTGTACAACTCTTTCCCGGTAAGATCTATGAGTGTGATCATTGCTGTATAGGTAGTAGGTGCTGAGTGGATCAATATTTTATCTCTGCCAGGAGAAACCATTGATTGGACATATGAAAAAGGGATGTCATAAATCTTTTCACTATCCCCGGTAAAGACGTCCGTTATATAGAGTGCAGCTGAACCTTCTTTTTCCTTAACGGTCAGTACCTCGGAGTCAGATATCCAGTCAACATTTTCTTTAAATGCCTGGGATGAGATGCTGTTTTCTTTAATATTCATTTCTGTTTGATTTTGCCCGGTCTTTTCTGCTAGAGGTGTATTGACAGTCTTGGACTGACAAGCCTGCAGAAGAATAAGGCTTATCACTACGAAGAAAGTCAGCCGCATACTTTTATTCAAATGGTCCTCCTCCTCTCCATAAATTCTCTTATAGATTAGTACGTTTGAAACACAAAAATGTTTCAAAAATGTGTTAAAAACATTACAAAAAATTCAAAAAGTGATGACCGATTGATTTAACGCTGATTGCACAGCCTTGTCAAAGGGTCACCACCTGTCCTTTTAGAAGGAATCTATTTTTATCCGTTTCATATCTACAGGGAAACTTTAACAGCAAACAACTTGATGATTTATTTTACTCCTTTTCACCTGAAAAATCTACTGCGTTTTCTCAGTGTGAAATAGGAAAATGCGACCATTCACAATCACATGACAGTTATTTAGTACCACCTGTACACAGAGACAAGAAATATCCCCAATGTGTCCCTGTATATTTCGTCGAACTGAGAGAGGGGAAGAGGATTTATCCCCTTGCCGAGTTCTAACGTAAAGGATGGTTTCTGGAACTCTTGGATATACCAGTCTTTATAACCTGCATAGCTGTCAATATACCGGACGGACTCATAGCCGCTGACCCTCTCAAAATCTTTGGCGAGCCTTTCTGCTTCTGGCGGTTCCAATCCTTCATACCCCCAGTAAAACTCTTTTCCCTGCGTATGCAAAGCCAGCAGCCTGTCAAAAACCTCTTCATGTGCAAGTTCTGCCATTGCGATGGTTTCCGGTTCTGAAAGAGGCTTATCTCCTGGGAAATCCCTCGGTGCAGGTTCTTTTTCTTCTTTTCTTTCCTTTTCAATCTCCCATTTTGCAGGGAATTGATTATTAAGATCGACTCCTCGGATATTTGCTTTCCATCCCGTAAAATCAGTGCTCCCCCTGTTGATTTTCACCAGTTGATCTTTCATATTTCCGGGAGGTCCTTTCAATACCAGGTCTACCCCGTCAGGATTGACCATCGGTACGATTGATAATGTGACCTCTGTATATACCTGATGTGTTTGAACACCACGAATCGGTTTGACATTCGTTAACGATAATAAGTAATCATTGATGAATGTCATTAAGATTGAAGTAGTGATCCATTCATTTGCATGAAATGATGCATCCATATGGACCTTTTTTCTCCCACTCCCGATTTTCATCTGAACAATTGGCTTTCCAAGTACACTTTCTCCGATCGAATTCAATTTTATAAAAGGATATATTTCTTTTAATCTACTGATGTCTTTTTCCAGGACTGAGTAGCTGTAACCCTGCTTCCCATCCACCACAGTGGTTATGACCCTCGCTGGCAGATGGATGCCGGAACCTATGTTTAACGTGTCTGGATCGATGTAATCATTGACAAGCAAGATGGCATCGACACTGATATTCCATCTCTCGCCAAGCTTCCAAAAGGTATCTCCCTGTTTGATCCTATAGCTTTCTTTTATAAAACCCGGTATTTCCACTTCCGTCCCAATTTTCAGCTCGTTCGGATCAAGAGAAGGATTTGAATCAATGATCAATCCGATGGGAATATAGAACAGTTGACTGTAATACCAAAACGTATCGCCATTTCTAACTCTGATCTTCATTCTGCAGCCTCCCCGCTAATCATCTTTATTTACACATATGAAGGACTGTTTATTTCATGACAAAAAAAAGCTTGCGAATAAAATTCGCAAGCTTTATGACTTATTGATCTTCATCCCTATACTCAGTTTCCTCATAGAAACGAAGGAGGTCTCCGTAAATGATCTTGTCTGAGTATTCAAGTTCCTGGGTCGTGCGATCTTTAAACGGTTCGCAATATTTCATGTCCGTTATTTTTTCCGTATCTTTATCCCAGCATTTTTCACCAGCATAGACGTAATCTTTCGTAATGAAACGACCGTCCCTTAGAATGGTGAAATCCTCATGCTGCTCGGAAAATACATCTCCGCCGAATTGAATATCTTTCTTGGTCTCGATTCCCATCAAATGAGATATCGTCGGTTTCAGGTCAATTTGCCCTGAGACTTTGGAAATTGTCTTTCCTTCTTGTCCCGGGACGTGGATGATCAGTGGAACCCTTTGCAGTTGAGTGCTTACAAATGGTGTCACTTCTTTCCCGAGGTATTGGCTCATTGCTGTGTTATGGTTTTCTGAAATACCATAGTGGTCCCCATACATTACGATGACGGAGTTTTCATATAACCCTGACTCCTTCAAGTCATTGATGAAATTTTTCAGCGCCTCATCCATATAACGTACCGTCTGGAAATAACGGTTCACGGTACCGTCGTTCGATGTATAAGGGTCGATCATTTTATCTTCTTCATCCAGTGTGAACGGATAATGGTTTGTCAATGTAATCATTTTCGTACTGAAAGGTTTTGGCATTTCCTTCATATGCTCGACCGATTGTTCAAAGAATGGGATGTCTTTCATACCCCAGTTAACGGAGTTTTCTTCCGTCACTTCATAATCCGGCAAAGAGTAGAAACGCTCATATCCTAATGAATCATACATGATGTCACGATTCCAGAAGCTCTTATTATTGGCATGCATCGCAGTTGTGAAGTAGCCATTTTCATCAAGTTTCTCAGTCAATGAATCAAACTGGTTCCCTGAATGGGTAAAGAATACAGCACCACGGTTCAACGGATAAAGGGAGTTATCCAAAAGGAACTCGGAATCCGATGTTTTTCCTTGCTGTGTTTGATGGTAGAAATTATCAAAGTAATAACTTTCCCCGATGAAGTCATTCAAGAACGGTGTAACCTCTTCCCCGTTCACTTTGCTGTTGATCACAAAGTTTTGGAGTGATTCCATTGAAACGATGATCAAATTCTTATCTTTCCCGATACCGAACATCTCGTCGTCAGGCTGGATGTAGTTAGCACGTACGTAGTTATCAATATCGGCAAGCTCGCTGCCGTCAGCGAGGGCTCTCTGGGCAGAAGACTTGGACTGCAGGAAAATATCATAAATGTGATAGTTGTATGTGCCGATGTTCTTCACAAGCATCTCGCGGTCGAATGTTCTTGTCAGAAGCTGGGGTCTTTCCGATTCAGCCAGTCCAAGATTGAAGAATACGAGTGCAGTAGCTACCAGGAAATAGGCTCTTCTGCTTGCACGGCTGTAATTTTTAAGAGAGAACCATTTCGGCATGAACTTGATGAATGCAATCAATAGAATCACATCCGCGAAGTAAAATAGATCCTTCCATCCGATAATTGCACTGGCACTTCCGCCTAAATCCGAGAAATTGCTTGTTTGGAAAAGTACAGGCAGTGTCAGGAAGTCATCGAAGAATCGATAAAAGACAACATTTCCGTATAGGATGAAAGACAGAATGAAACTTGTGATGATAATATAACGGGTCCTGGATTTATCTTTCTTCATTAACAATCCAATTCCGAAAATAAATAATAGGAAACTCAGCGGATTCATGAAAAGGATGATTTCCTGCATCGTGTTTTCTATTTTTATATCAAAACTAGTTTTATAGACAATGTACGTTTTAATCCAAAGGAGCAATGATGCCATGATGATCAAAGGAACCTTCGGGATTTTATTTATGTTCATTTTGTTACCTCCTTGCTACTTACGGCGGTCCTTCGTATGTAACAGTTAATGTAAATTTTTCCCTGGTAAATAAAGGGATTTTTTAAATAGAACCAAGTGTTATCTTAATACTTATTTTACAAAACGTCAAACCCAAATTCATACAACTTGTATAGAATGATATTTTACACCTTATTCTCTTACCCTGACTATTAGACGATTAAAACAATTAAAAGTTTCATTCTGAGCAATATTCTTTAAAATGAATCTTATGACCCAGAAACAATACCAAAATATTAGTCCGGCACATATGACAAGCTGCCCATACACTTCACTAAAGTCCCGGCTGCAAAGTAGAAAAAGCTCCCTGAAAGGGAGCTCCAACCTTATTCATATCTATCAGATTTTATTTTTAACGAGCCATGCTGCACCAATCACCCCTGCATCATTGCCGAGGGTGGCGATGCTCAGGCGGGTTGAAGTCCTGACTGTCGGGAAAGAAAATTGTTGAAAATCGTTCAATACAGGTTTTAACAAAATCTCACCCGCTTTGGAAACCCCTCCGCCGAGCACGATTTTTTCAGGATTCAATACATTGCCTAAATTGGCTAGTGCCATACCAAGATAAAAAGCAAGTTGGTTGACGACGCTTTGAGCAAGTTCATCGTTAGATCCGGCAGCATCGAAAACGTCTTTGGCATTGATTTCATGATATTCGTTCCGGATATCCCTCAATGATGATGGAATATCTGATGAATCAAGTCTTTCATTTGCAAGGCGGACAACACCTGTAGCAGATGCAACGGTTTCAAGGCAGCCGGTCTTTCCGCAATTACACTGAAATCCGCCCTGAGCCACAACTGTGATATGGCCGATTTCCCCGCCGGCACCCCTCACACCATGGACGATGTCTCCATTCGTGATGACTCCTCCGCCCACACCCGTTCCAAGCGTGACACAGACAAGATCCTTGGCACCATCGCCAGCACCTTTCCACATTTCGCCGAGCGCAGCACAATTAGCATCATTATCAATTACAGCCGGCAAACCGGTTTCCACTTCCAGAAGATCCTTTAATGGGGTGTTTTTGTCCCAGCCAAGGTTTACCGCTTCATATATGATGCCTTTTGCCATATCTACCGGTCCGGGTGCACCCATGCCGATCCCTACCAGTTTTTCTTTTGTCTGATTGAGTTCTTCAAGCTTTCGGTCGATCGCTTTTGCTATATCGACAATGATGTTTTTGCCATTGTCGGATTTATCGGTGGGGATTTCCCATTTATGTAATAATTCCCCGTAGTTACTTAAGAATGCGATTTTGGTTGTAGTGCCTCCCAAGTCGACTCCAACCAGCCATTTTTCTGTCATAGAATCACCTCTTATTTCTCTTGTCTTTCTTTTTCAAAAGCGATTTCCTGCCTTAGCAATAACAAAGCTGTCTGGAAATCCCTCATTTCTATCAACTGGGATTTATACAGTTCTTTCAATTCGTCTTCCATCAGTTGCAGGTCTGAAAGACGATGCCCGACATATATGATGGTTCCGTATGTTTTAAGAAACTGCTGGATATCAAAAATCGTTTTCATTCTTACACCTGCTTTCTTTCTACACACTAAAGTATAAGATAAATCCGTGGTGTTCACAATTCTTTCTTCAAAAAAGAGGCTTGGACAAAACAAAAAAACAACTATCATAAAGACGAACATTTTCAGTGTTGACTCTAAATACCGCTAATGATTTCCGTGGAAGACTTCGCTTTCCGCGGGTAGCCCGTGAGTTCCTCTAAATTTGAAGAGTACTGTCCAGCTGCAGGGCTTAGAGGCACATGACATAAGTCAAACCGACCAAGAAGGCAAAGAACGCCTTCTTGGCCGATTCGCCTTATGCCACCCGCCTCTGGTCAAAGCCCTTCCGCTTTTCCGATAGGAGTCTTCGTCTTGCACTCCAATCAACCGCTGGGACAAGCTATATACTAGATGGACACTTGAAAAAGCTAATAAAAAACCCGGACTAATTTGAATCCTGGAATTCAAATTAGTCCGGGTTTTACTTAGGCTATCACACTTTTGTCCCAGCCTCATCATATCTATACAAATCCTAACGACTAACGATCCGGGTCTTTAGGGTGCAGAAAGCGCGGTCTTCTGTTTTTGAGGGGCATGGGGGAGCGCAGGAAAACGTCCCTGAAAGCCCTGAAATTAAATGGAATGAACGGCCACATATACGGAATGTCAAATGATTTCATTCTCGACAGTGCGATCAGCCAGGCCATGACCCCGATCACAAATCCATAGACCCCAAACAGGGAAGTCGCCACGAGCAGAAAGATCCTCACCAGCCTGTTTGCGAGGCTCAATTCGTAACTCGGCGTTGCAAACGTACCGATTGCAGCAATGGCCAGATACAAAATCACTTCATTGATGAGCAGGCCAACTTCTACAGCCACTTGCCCAATCATTAACGCAGCAACCAGCCCTAACGCTGTGGCGAGCGAGGATGGTGTGTGGATCGCAGCCATCCTTAGTATATCAAGCCCAATTTCAATCAGGAGGAATTGCAGGAATAATGGAACTTCCCCTGTTTCACTGGGTCCGACATAACTTATTTGTTCCGGCAGGAGCTCAGGCTGTATCGCAAATAAATAGTAAAGCGGCAGTAAAAAGATCGAACTCCAGATTCCGATAAACCTGACAAATCGCAGGTAAGCCCCGACTGTCGGCTCGTTTCTGTATTCCTCGGCATGCTGAAGGTGATGCCAGAAAGTTGTAGGAGTGATTAATACACTCGGTGATCCATCCACCATGATGATGACGTGGCCTTCGTAAAGGTGAGCCGCGGCTGTATCCGGTCTTTCGGTGTACCGGACCATTGGATAGGGATTCCAGTGCCTGCCTGAAATGAATTCTTCCAGCGTTTTTTCTCCCATCGGCAGTCCGTCAGTATCTATCTTGGAAATCGAATCCCTGATTTTTTTGACCAGTTCCTGATCTGCGATATCCTCCAGATAAGATATGACGATGTCTGTTTTCGACCTTCTCCCTACCTGCAGGTATTCCATACGGAGAGAGGGGTCACGGACCCTCCTCCTTGTAAGGGCTGTATTGAACACGATCGTTTCGACAAAACCGTCCCTGGACCCCCGTACGACACGTTCGATATCGGGTTCCTGCGGTCCCCTCACAGGATACGTCCTGGCATCGATGATGATTACTTTATCGATACCGTCGACCACAAGTGCGGTCGGACCGGCCAGCACCTTATCGATGACAGTATTCAAGTCATCGGTCTTCTCGATTTCGATATATGGTATATACGTTTTTAACAGACTATTCAATGTATCTTCCTCTAGTTGTTCGGGACTGAGGCCCGCCAATAGCTTCATTAAATAGTGCATGATGTCATCTTTAACAAAACCATCCACCAGGAACATCGCCATTTTTCTTTCTGCATATTCCAAATCCAGCTGAATCACATCGAAGCTCTTATCGACACCCAAAGCTTCTTTCAGATAACTGGTATTCTCTTCAATATTCGTAGAGACAGGCTTTTTCTCTTGCGACATTTCAGCCTTCACTCCTCACCCATTAACATGTATTTCCATCTTTACCATCCTAGACAACGCAAAGACAAAACATACATATCAAAAAGTGCCTGCATAAAAAACATAATGAAGCCGCTCTATACATATTTATTAACAACCGGACAAACCATTGGAGTGAACAATATGAAACAGAAGTTACTGCATGCCTTTCCATTCTTAATCCTTATGGTTATACTAGCGCTCGGCATCAAGTTCATTTATAAGCCGCAAATACAGGAAAGCATTATTTTTTTCCCAATCAATGAAAATAGTACATATGAATCTGCTTCTACTCTCCTGCAACTGCGTCCCGAGAAGAAGGATCAATATTATGTAGTCGATTGGAAGACTTCTTCCAAACTGGATGCACCAGCTTTTTTACGTCAAGATGTAGGATTTCTGTTTATGAATGGGAGATTGATGGGAAAAATGAATGAATGGGAACAAGATACCGATCAGATCGTCCAGGAAGAAACAATCAATGGGAAAGAGAGCAGCCTTTTCCAGACACTATCCTTTCATTACTCGGAAATCCACGACAATGACGATCAATATACCAGTGCGCAAAAGATGACGACAGATAATCTCTACGTAATAGATTCAAATTTCAGTCCATTAAACTCATTCAGACAGCCAGCCACGAAAGCGGAAAAAGAGTGGAAGGACATTATCGACCGTGTCTTATCTCAACAATTGGACTTTTTATGGGAAAAAGGGATCGAGTCATTCAATATACCGATCAAGGAGTATATCACCATTCCCCTTACTCAATTCCCAAGTCTTGAAAGCCGGCCGCCTGAGGGATTTGACCAAAAGGAATGGGAGAGGGCTATCGGTAACCTTTGGGAAGGGTTATATAAAAACTATTATTTAGGGATTAAAAAAGAAGATGGCACCATCATTGATTCGATTGAGAGCACCATCCCCCTTATATTCATCAAAAAAGATAAGAAAGAACTTTTAGTTTTGCTTATTGATAAAAACGGAGATCCTCATTTATTGCGACAGAGATTATCCCCTTTTTAATCTCCCTGCAATTCTTTCACGAGGTTTTTGTATTTATCCTCTTTAGGGCTCATGCTGTACGCTTTTTCCGCATGGGTAAGGGCTTCTTCACGCTCGCCGCTGTCCGTCAGCAGCAGGGCCAAATTGTAGTGTGCTTCGTGAAAACCATCTTTTTTTTCGATTGCGCTCATTAAATTTTCTTTGGCTGCTTCCGCTTTTCCGAGCTTGATTTCAGCGTAAGAAAGGTAGAAATATGTCTCTGCATTCGGATCGCCTTTTTCGACGACTTCTTTCAGCAATCCTTCAGCCTCCGCCCATTCTTCTTCTGAGATCTTTTCCTGAGCAACACCGTTCACAGTGTTGATATCCCATTCGGAGGGTGACGCATGTTGTTCATTCACAAACAGCCCGCCAATCAGCAGGACAGCTGCCGTTAAAATAAGGAGCTGCCTGACAGGACGGAACAATCCGGGTACACTGACAATCCCGGCAGCAAGGAACCCGCCGGCCAGACCGCCGAGATGACCGGCGTTATCGATGCCGGGAATTGTAAAACCAAAAGCCAGATTCAACAAAATGACTGCGATGATATTGGTCCCCATCGTTCGGAAAAAGATTTTCGGGAACAATACACCGAAATAGAGCAGTCCCCCAAAGCATCCAAAAATGGCTCCACTGGCACCTGCTGAAAGATTCGCCGTAAAAAGGTAACTGGCAAAAGAACCTGTGATCCCTGAAACCATATAAACGAAAACAAACCTGCTTCGTCCATATATTCTTTCCACCGCGGTTCCTAAATAATAGAGAGCAAGTGTGTTCATGAGCAGATGCAGCATGCCAATGTGCAAAAAAATCGGTGCGATAAGTCTCCACCATTCACCCTCTATAATCAACGGATTATATTTAGCTCCAAACTCAATTAGGGTTTGGGGATCTTTGCTTCCCCCATTCAATTCCAAAAGAACAAACATGACCAACTGGACCGCAATAAAGAAATAAGTGAAAAACGGCTTGCCTTTCTCAAACAGCTGCCGCTCTTTTTGAATCTGTCTGTTTGATGCACGCAAGGCTTTATCCTTAATTAAATCCACGTTTGTTCCGAGTACTTCTGGAGGAACTTCCCACTCGCCTTCACAAAACAACGGGTCGCAGTTCAACATTTCAACCCCCTTTGTTTCATCTATTAAAATGGAATCCACAGTCGTCTTATCATTTTCTGATGTAAAAGGTTTATCAAAGAATTCTGCGCTTCCATCGACCGGCGGGTAGGTGGTTATGTAAAAATTTTTTACCTTAAGATTTCTTTTTCGTCTTTTTCTCCGTATTCTTTCAGCATGATCCGAAGTATGTAAAATATCCCTTTGAACCCAAGAGCCCCAATCAAGCTCCTTCAGGCGCAGTCTGACAACATCCGGTCCTTTCAAAGCAGTATTTTCCAGCCAGATTCCCTCATGACTTGAAGAAAGATTCACAATCCGGAACTGTTTCTTTTCAATCAGGAAAAGTGCCATTTTCCAAAAGAGGTAATGATATTTTAAATTCACTACATCCACTACTTTCTTTGAATTTGCAGGCTTTTTTCATTTTACCTGCATTCTGTTTAATGCTACTATACCCTTTCCATTTTTGTGATGTAAAGGTAGAAGGTCGATGAGATCATCAGTGTGCACTCACCCAGATAAATCTACATTCACAAAAAAAAACTGCAAGAAAGGATGCTCCTTCCATACAGTCTCTTTTCTAACGGAATGTGCTTTGCATGAATTTTGCTCGTATTCCCGGGATGCTCATTGCTCCTTTAACAGCAAAACGCCGGATAAAGAAATTTCCCAGGAGCAGGTTGAGTAACCGATAGCGATTGGGAATCAATAACAAAACTAAGCTGCCAAGGACGATCCATTTTGTCAATCCGTTCATACTTATCCCTCCTGGGTATAGTTTGGATCATCTACTCCCATATTATCCACTCATTTTCAACCGGGAATGAATAGCAGAACGGCAGCTCCCGCAAGAAAACTTGAAAGAAAATTGACGCATTCATTATTCATCCATGAGAAACCCTTACTTTTAACAGCAGGAACGCCACAGTGTATATAGGCTTCTGTGGAAGAACTGCAGACGGGACATATGAATTCTTCCTGCCAGTACGCACCTGCCACTGTATCGAAAACGTTCCCAAGAAAACCTGCTGAGCTGATGAGAATGAAGAGTGGCCATTGAAATGGATCATGTAAAGTTAAGAAAATAAATGATATAAAGATCGATCCCGCTAATGCCGCGACCGTGCCCAGGAGGGATACTGCGCCGGAAGTTCCTTTTTTCACTCTCTTGAATGACCTAATGGAAAGTGGAGACTTCCTGTTCAATGGTCCTATTTCTGAAGCCCATGTATCAGAGTTTGCTGCGGCGATAGCGGCTGCAAATGAATAGAGCCACCATTCACTTCCTGTGAAATGGTATAGGATGATGAAGAGAGCTGCCGGTCCTCCATTTGCCCATACCTGCTGCCAGTCACGAACAGATGACTTGGCCAATCTCCCTTCTATTTCTGCTTTTGACCCTGTAAACAATTTGGACCAAATGCTTGAACTAAGAAAAAACGCCCCCAGTAACAGCAGACCATTCCAACCATAGACATACCCGATGATGCACCCCATGATAAGGGCAGACAAGGCGCCGGAGAAACTTAGATTCCTTGTTTTCCACCCGCCATATGATACAAGCAGCACAATCAGAAAGATCAACACACTTGATTTATCCACACTGAATACTGTCACTTTCGGTTATAATCCTGGCAACCGGTATATCAAAGGATTCAACGGGCAGTTCCTCCACCAGCTGTTCATTGAATGCCAGAGACAATGTCCATCCGCTGTATCCGGTGAGGAACCGGTCATAATACCCGCCCCCGAACCCGAGACGGTATCCATTCCTTGTATAAGCAAGACCGGGGACTATGACAGTATGAATCTGTTCTATATGTACTGAACTGGTACTGGAAGGAATAGGTTCATACAGGTCATAATACACTTTCTCAAGAGATGTAAAAGAATTCAGTTCACGGAAATCCAATGCTCTTGTTGAAGGCGTACATTTCGGGACACATATCTTCTTCCCTTCTTCCCATGCTCGTTTAATCAGGTTCCACGTGTTGATCTCTGGATGTTTAGAAACAGTGACTGCTATGACTTCACTATTCTTCCATTCATCAGTTTGATAGAGTCTTTGCTCGATTTGAAAACACTTTTGCTCATATTCCAGTGCAGAAATCCCCCTCAATACTTCAAGCTGACTTCTCCTCAATGCTTTTTTACTCATGCACAGCCCTCCTTCTTCTCTACCTATTATATCAGCAGGAATCTTTATCTATTAGTTATTTTATTAGCGAATAAGATCTGATTGGCTATGAGCATAAAAAAAAGCAGCGGATAAAATCCGGCTGCTTATTTCGTTTCGCGGTGAAGAGTCACACGCTTTAATTTCGGGCAATATTTTTTTAGCTCAAGACGGTCTGGGTTATTACGCTTGTTCTTTGTAGTAATATAATTACGCTCACCAGTTTCTGTGCAAGCTAATGTAATGTTTACACGCATTATAATTTCCCTCCAAACTTCACAATCTTCATCTATTCATACGACTTTTCTATAATATCACTTTTCCTGGTGAAATGCTAGTCCGTTTTTCATTCTATCGGTTAAAAATAATCCTTTACCCTCTACAGTACCTTCCACTGCGAAAAGCTTTCCTTGTTTCACTTCAAAGGGCTTGAATGTATACTCAAGCATATACGCCATCATATGAAGCCCATTCGTAATAGGGTAGTAATACAGACTGCCATTCTTCAACGACTTTTTCCAAAGTTGCAAGCCTTTTAAATTTAAGGGATACACTGATTTTTTTACGCTATCAGCACAAGAAACGACATTTGACATGGCCATATCATTTTTACTGTAATTATAGAATGCATCTTTTGAAAGGGACAGAACCCCAATCGTCTCTTCACAGCATGCCAGCCACTCCACCAGAAAGAACACTTTCAGCTTTCGGGTTTCTTTCGTGACATTTTCAAATTCAAACGTCAGCGACTCCCCCCAGCTCTCTTTCCCTTCCGTTTGATGCATTTTTATCCCGTTGAAAGGGTCGTCTGCTTTCCCGAGAGGTCTATACGAATCTGCTTCCTTCCAGGCGATTCCTTGAATATTAAACTTTTTGTCTATTCGATTATTATTATTCATCCGCCTCTACACCTTTTGCCATGTTTTTATTTTCTTTCCATAATACCTAGCAAGCTCTCTAGCAAGGTTCCTCCGGTCTGCTTTCGAATAAATAATAAAGCCTCTGTCAGGATCACTTACAATCTTAGTCCACCCGCCATCACGGTGTTCGATCATGAACTCTTCTTCATCCATCGATGGGACTGTTTCCAGCAGTTTCGCAAGGACGAAAGGCTTCTTCACCTTGGGACATGCCACCTGTACCCTCGTTATGAAGGGGTCTGGGATGGGCACGCCTTGATTTCTTGAATTAGGTAATGCCTTCCCGGGAGTGAACTGCCCCCTCATCAAATCATCCCGTGCCTTCTTGTATTCTTCGGGATTTCCGATATCTCTCCAATAGGCATTGGTTTTGTATACATATACGGGTTCATTATTATTTAAAAGCGATGGAATTAGATCCTGACTGAAATCGATGGCGCCTTTTCTTGAGTATTTCTTGAGGAGGAAAGGCTCGACTATATAAACACCTGTGTTGACCTCGTTTCTTTCCCATGTGGCTGGCTTCTCGATGAAATCAACAAGCTTCCTGCTTAGATCCGTATAACATATCCCATATTCGCCGGGATTGGGTACTTCCTTTGATACCAGCGTCATGGCAGCATTTTTACTTGTATGAAATTGAATCACCTGATCAATCGGGATATTGGTAAATGCATCACCACTTAATACAAGAAACGGTTCCTCTAACAGATTCTTAGCCAGAAATATACCGCCTGCTGTACCCAGTGGCTTCCTTTCTTCCAAGTAACGTATATTCACATGGAAACGGCTTCCGTTACCAAAGTATTCTTTAATTGTATTGCTTTTATAACATGTAGTAATAAGAATATCCTTGATTCCATATGAGCTTAGAAGATTGATGCTGTATTCGAGGATCGGTTTATTGAGAATCGGCACCATTGGCTTGGCGACTGATATTGTATAGGGTCTCAGCCGCTTCCCTTCTCCCCCTGCCAGTATGACTGCTTTCATTACCGCAATCCTTCTACTTTGGCTTGAAGGAGAACATCTTCATATATATGAATCGTTTGATCGGCAATCCGCTCCCAGCTGAACATGGACTGTGCCATCCTGAAGCCCACTTCCCCAAGTCGCCGGGATTTTTCCGGATGGTTCAATAAAGACTGAAGATGTGAATATAGATTGGACTCATCGTCAGGCTGGAATAATAAACCGGTATGTTCATGTTTAACGATGCTTTTCAAGCCGCCGGTATCGGATGCCACCACCGCTTTTTTGAATGCCATCGCTTCGAGTGCAACGATGCCGAATGGCTCATAAAGACTTGGAAAAATGACTGCGAGGCAATTTTTCAAGTAACTGTTTCTCTTTTCATCTGTAATGAATCCTGTGAATATGACGATATCCTCCAGACCTTCGTTCCTTACCTGCTGGCGGTAATATTCCAGCATCGGCCCCTTCCCGGCTATGATGAATGAGACCTTTTGACCTTCATCTTTCAATATGGAAGCAGCACGGATAAGCGTGTTGAACCCTTTCTCATGAACCATTCTGCCGATTGAAAAGAAATAGGGGGGATGATCCTTACCAAATTGATTTCCAGCCGACTGCTCAAGTCGTTCTAATTCGACACCATTTGGAATCACCGCCATCGGTGCATCAAATGTGAACAATGATTTAACTTCTTCTTTCATATGTTCACTGCATACAATCACGTGGTCGGAAGCAGCGGTCAATAACTGTTCTTCATTGTGAATTTTTTGTTGAAGTTCGGTGTAGATTCCTTGATTACGGCCATGCTCTGTAGCGTGGATCGTTGTAATCAGAGGAAGTGAGTAATATTCCTTTAACTTGGTTGCAGATGTCGAGACAATCCAGTCGTGAGCATGGATATGAGTGATTTTTTCCTGAGAAATCAATTCGTGTGCGTATTGAACGAAAGATTGATTCAAATCAAACACCCACTTGAAGAAATTCTCTTCATATGGATGCAATGGGTGCACCCGGTGGATCGTCACTCCTTCAACTGTTTCAAAGGGAGGCGCATCTTTGGACCTCGCCGTCAGAACATGGACCTTCCTCCCTTTCCTAACCAAATTATTGGCCAGATCATACACATGGCGTGAAAGACCGCCTACAATATTAGGCGGATATTCCCAGCTCAGAATTAGGACGGCACCCTCATTCTCTAACGGTGAACGGGCATCTTTAACGGGGAGGCCGGCATCAAGCAGGTCGTCTGAAAGGATGCTATTCACATTCTTCCGATGGTGAAGGAAATGATCATCTTCCGTTCCATCGAGAAGGTGGGAGGCAATCCGGTTAAAGTGGGACTGCTCCAACCGGCTTTCATTCAATCCTTGAAGAGCTGAAATGAATTCTCTCGTCAGTTGGTGGATTCCAGGGCTGTTTTTTTCCAAATTAGAACTTACTTTCTCCAAGGTATCTTCCATTTGATGGACTTTACGCAATTTTTTCATCGCCTCGTCCTCTATTATTGGAGCAAGGCTTTCCATTCCTAAATAGCCGAATCCGATTCTTGCAAGCGTCGAAGGGGCATTGAGCCGCCTTCGAATGGAGGATGGAGGAAATTCTTTAACTTTCTCCATTTCGTTTCCATCCAATTTAACTGGCAGAAGAACGATGTCTTCAGAATCCTCTCTATTCCCACGCTCCACGCCGTCCCGTACAATAACCGGAATCAATTTTAACCCCCTCGGACTCCGGACCACTCCTGCCTCCTCTTCCTTTTCACTGAAGGTGTACGAGAAAGAAGATATGAAGGATGCTTCTATTCCTTCCGCAAGAAGATAGAGATCAAGGCCCGGTAAATAAGCAGCTTGAGGAAGCCAAAAAAATTCCGGGCGGACGCCCATATATCTCTTAAAACATTCAATACTCACCTTGATCTGAATTTCCAATCCTCTGGAGGTACGGTAATGAGTAAGGGGAAGCGAATTCACTGAAGTCGGAACGAGAATGACTTTCCCATCCTCCAACAGTTTGGTATACGCTGCCGTTAAATCTTTGTTCCACATCATCCATTGAGAATAGACGTGTATCCACTTTTCCTTTTCTGCTTGCTCCCCCCGCAGCATGGAATGCAGGAATGAATCAGCCGCCGTCTTGAATTCATCCGTTGAAACGAAACAAAATAACAAGGGATTCATAATGACGGGAATGGGATCTCCGTCGTGTTCATTTAGTAGATTGATCAAATTTATATTTTCTTTGAACAGGATAGAATACGATTCTTCACAATGATTTCTATCCTCCATATCCATCAAAACTTCATGAAATTGTGGAAGTATCATTACTGAATGTCTTGCGTTCATGTTTTATCCCCCTGATTCATCACATAATAAGAATACGTACTGACATGTTCCACCCATTTCGGTTCTTTCATTCTTCCTTGTTCAAATTCTTTCAACTCTTTCAAACTATGGAATTCCGATTCCCTGGTGTATCTGGGGGTATGAATGACATTCGAGCGCTTTATGGCAACGAATTCGCCTGAAGGTATACGAATACCTATGTCCATACAGTAGCTTCTATTTTCCTTCAGTCCATTCAGGAACCAGTCTGATTCTGAATGAGGGACATATGAGTCCATATATGAATGTTGATTATGACCGTTGAACGTGATCGACGTAATATCATACAGCCTGAGGACAAAAGGTGATGCCGCTTCCAGATCAAAATGGGCTTTCATATGATCCATCCACGCCTTAGAGATCGTCCAATAACAATAAATGCGTGAACCTGTTGAGTATGTAATCGTGAAGTCGTGAACCCCCGGAATGCCATTTGATTTGCGGGTCCCGGATGGCGAATATTTTTTCTTTATCCTGCCCATCCGTTTACCCGTCTGTTTCATTACAGTCTTAGTCTCTCCTGATTGTGCTTCGCTGTTCCCCATCATCTTCTGATACTTTACCCATTGATATTGAACTTTCCCCACAGTCGTTTCCAATTCTTTCGCAATTTTCCTGAATGAAATCCCCTGTTCCCTCATCTTGATTATTTCATTTAGCACAAGTTAACCTCCCAGCCTTAAACGATAAGTATATGAATTCATCTAAATATTATGACAATTATTCTTAATTTAATCGTACCACCCTATTCAAAAACCTACAATAAACGCATTTTGTCGTATCTTGTTTAGTATGTTGAAAACATCGTAAGTACGCGGATTTTATTTTAAATTATTCTTCAATAATTCCCAAAAACCATATATAAAGCGGTTTCATGGTTGTTACGACAATTTTCAGGGAAAAGAAACGGTGCAAATGTGACAAATTGTTCAGGTATTTTACAATTTTATCTTTTCATTCTCTAGAGAAGGAGCATCTTCTATGCTATAACTAAGAAAGAACAAATAAGCATGAGGTGATATTTTTGGAAGTACTGCTAATGAGCTTAATGGGGTTCTCCATTCTATTATTCTTTCTTTCTTTTTTTCAAAAAGACCGTTACTCAGGCCTTGAAAAAGAAGTGGAAGATTTATCAATGACGTTCCTGCAGGAGAATTATCAAATGAAGAAACGGCTGAGAGTGCTGGAAGAGGAGCTGCTGATGGACGGGGATTCTTCAATGAAGGGCACTGCCCCGGTCAGGAAACCGATACATGAAGTGGTAAGAAATCAAGTCATCGCCCTTCATCAGCAAGGGATTCCACTGGAGCAGATCGCAAAGCAATCAGCCCTCACGAAATCGGATGTTCAACATATTATTTCAACGCTTTAGAAAGGAGTTCATATGAACAAACAATCAACCAGAGCTTTCTCTGCCGGAATATTGTTTACGTCAGCCATCATTTTCATTTATTGTTTTTACTTCGATACAACCTCTGCTTTATCTACTGATCCGATTCCTGATGGTCATACGGTCGTAAAGGAAACGGAATTAAGAGAGAAAGAAAACGAAATAGCAGAGTTGCAAGAGCAGCTGGATACGATCCATTCAGATTCAGAGAAAGAAACGTCTCCCTCTTCAAATGAAAAGTTCCAATTGACTTTAACGATTGAATCGGGAATGACACCTGCTGATATTGAAGAAAGACTGAAACAGGCGAAGATCATCAGTGAAGAGGAGAAATTCGTACAGTATATCGTAGACAATGGATATGCTGATACGATACAGATCGGTGACTTTCTCGTGAATTCCGGGATGTCCGTAGAAGAAATTGCGAAGCTGATTACAAAGTGAAGAAGTTCTGTCATGAAGAAACAAGCTGCCCGGTCGCCGGGCAGCTTGTTTCTTTCTATTCATTCAAATCATAGCGGCGGCCTTTGACTAAATAAAAGACCCCTTCAGCAATATTGGTTGTGTGGTCTGCCGCTCTTTCTAAATAACGGCAGATGAATGATAACTGTGTGATCTGGGCGGTGAATTCGGGCTTTTCTTTATTCAAAGTAAGAAGTTCCATGATTGTTTCCCCGTATAAATCATCTACTTTATCATCCATTTCAGCTATTCTCTTGGCCTTGACAACATCTTCTTCCACGAAAGATTCCAGTGTCAAGGCAATCATGTCTGAAGTGATGCTGTGCATTTCTTTAATATGGTGCACTGGTTTGATCAGTGGTTCTTTCCCGATACGAATGGTCGACTTTGCTACATTGACAGCAAAATCTGCAATCCGTTCAAGATCGGATGCAATCTTGATTGCAACGATTACTCTTCTTAAATCTGTTGCCACTGGCTGCTGTTTTGCAATCAGCAGGATGGCAAGGTCATTGATTTCTTCTTCAAGGTCATCCGCTTTCTGATCTCCCTCGATTATTGCAAGGGCCGTGTCTACATCTTTTTCTTCGAGTGCTTTAATGCTTTTCTCGAGAGATGCCCTGGCGATATTCCCAAGTTCCATAAGCTTCGTTTGCAGTTCCTTTAAATTCGCATCGAAATGTCCTCGTACTGACATCATCATTCCCCTTCCTGTTTCCATGCACTTATTCTAGTATCATTTTTCTATATCCCGCTAATGCCGCTGTTGGTTTTCTCAATACGCTTTATCAGAACCGGTATCTATTATCCAAAACGTCCGGAAATATAATCTTCTGTTCGTTTGTCAGAAGGAGTCGAGAAGATTTTGTCTGTTTTATCGAATTCAACAACTTCTCCGTTCAGGAAGAACGCTGTACGATCTGATATACGTGCAGCCTGCTGCATGTTATGTGTCACAATAATGATGCTGTAGTCTGTTTTTAATTCCTGAACAAGTTCTTCTACCTTAAGGGTGGATATTGGGTCGAGTGCTGATGTCGGTTCATCCATCAAGATTACGTCAGGCTCGATTGCCAGACATCTCGCAATGCAGATACGCTGTTGTTGACCGCCGGATAATCCATAGGCATTTGAATTTAAACGATCCTTCACTTCATCCCAGATCGCAGCTCCGCGCAAGCTTTTTTCGACGATTTCATCAAGTACCTTTTTGTTTTTGATTCCATGGGTACGGGGACCATAGGCAATATTGTCATAGATCGATTTCGGGAACGGATTCGGCTTTTGGAAGACCATCCCTACTTTTGTACGCAGCTCTTCTACGCGGTAATTTTTATCAAAGATATTACGGTCCCGATATACGATGTCACCGGATGTTTTCACACTTGGAATTAATTCAATCATTCTGTTCAGCGTTTTTATATAAGTCGATTTCCCGCATCCGGATGGCCCGATGATCGCTGTTACCTCGTTTTCCATGACATCAAGGTCAATATTTTTCAAAGCATGGTTTGTGCCATACCATAAGTTCAGTTGTTTTGTTTGATATACCGGTTGTTTTGATCCTGTCGTATCCATGTTTTCATTTACCTTCGTCATTAACGTTTGCATATTTGAAAGCCTCCTTCATCCAATTAAAACCATATCATTTTCACTATTAGAATCGATTTTGAAATTTATTTCGTATAAATACCGCAACCGAGTTCATGAATAGAAGCAGAAGCAGCAAGATGATGATTCCTGCGGAAGCCACATCATGAAAGGCTGCCTGAGGTCTTCTTGTCCAGTCATAAATCTGCATAGGAAGCGCTGTGAACGTATCCATGATCGATGCAGGTGTGAATAAGAGAATCGTTGGTACACCAAGCACGACAAGAGGAGCCGTTTCACCGATCGCACGGGAAAATGCGAGGATGCTCCCTGTTAAAATGCCCGGTACCGCAGCCGGTAGAACGACCCGTGTAATGGTCTGCCATTTCGTTGCACCCATCGCATACGAAGCATCACGCAGCTCCCTCGGAACTGCACGGATGGCTTCCTGTGCTGCCACGATGATAACCGGCAGGATTAATAGACTCATTGTCAGTCCTGCAGCGAGGACACTTTGACCCAATGCGAACATACGGGCAAAGATGGTCAAACCAAGCAAACCAAAGACTACTGAAGGAACACCCGCAAGATTTGAAATATTCACCTTGATGAATTGATTGATTTTATTCTGTTTTGCGTATTCTTCCAAATAAATGGCTGTTCCGACAGCTAAAATAAATGAAACGACCACGACTACTGCCATCAACCAAAGCGAACCGATTAATGCAGCATATATACCTGCTTTTTCCGGGAATCTTGACCCCATACTTTGCAAGAACTGAAGATCAAGATAGCCAATTCCTTGAGTGAATACACGATAGAGTAATACCGCCAATACCACCAGGCCAAATAAAGTGGCCAAGAAAAATAAGGCACGAAATAGATGATTTACGGCCAATCGTGAAGACATTTTTTTCAAAACATGATCCTGATTGATTTGCTTCATACTTAATACTCCTCTCTGAATCGTTTAGAGATGTATTGTGCAAGAAGATTCATTCCTAACGTAAATAAGAACAAGGTGAATCCAACCGCATAAATACTGTAATAAATGGTTGTTCCGTAACCGGCATCACCAGTACTTACCTGCACAATATAAGATGTCATCGTCTGGATGGATTCTGTCAGATTCCATGAAAGGTTTGGTGTAGCACCTGCAGCTACAGTAACGATCATCGTTTCCCCGATTGCACGGGATATCGCAAGTACAACAGAAGCCACAATGCCTGACACAGCAGCAGGAAGCACAATTTTAACCGCTACTTCCAGTTTCGTAGCACCCATTGCAAGTGCCCCTTCACGAATGGAGTTAGGCACAGAAGACATCGCATCTTCAGAAAGGGAGGCAATCATCGGGATGATCATGACACCTACCACGATCCCGGGACTGAGAGCATTAAATATACTTAACTCAGGGATAAAGTTCTTCAAAAATGGTGTGACGAAAGTCAGTGCAAAGAATCCATAGACGATTGTCGGAATCCCTGCTAATACCTCCAATATCGGTTTAATGAATCTTCTTGAACGGTCTGTTGCATACTCACTCAAATAAATGGCTGAAGCCAGTCCTATCGGTACTGCCACCAGCACTGCAATTCCGGTAATTTTTAACGTTCCTGAAATTAACGGCAGAATTCCATAATTAGGGTTCTCGATTGAAAATGGGAACCATTTGGTTCCAGTGACAAAATCAAATAATGGAACCTTTGAAAAGAATGTTACTGTTTCAAAAATAAGAGTAAACACAATTCCGAGTGTTGTTAACACTGATACCCCTGCAATGGCAAATAAGATCCAGGGTATCGCTTTTTCGATCTTTTGATTAATGCCTTTATTATTATTTTGTTCAATCATCTCTGCAACAGAGTTTGATTTAGTTGAACCTGAAACCATAATTGCAAACCCCTTTCATCCACATGACAAGATGAGAAGCGATCAACGCTTCTCATCACTGATCAATTAAACTTAGTACCGTTAATTACTTGAGACCTTCTAATTTTTTCAACGCTTCCTTGTAGTGGTCTTCTGGCATGCTTACATAACCAACCGCTTCTGCCATTTCACCTGCATTTTCAAGCGTAAACTTCATATAGTCATAAGCTGCTTCATTTTCTTTCATCGATTCATTTTTAGCATATACAAACAACGGACGCGATAATGGATAATCTCCACTTTCGACTGTTTCATTTGTCGGTTCTACACCATCGATCTTAACAATTTTCAAATTATCTTTATTCGCTAAATAATGTGCATATCCAAAGAATCCAATTGCATTCTTGTCACCGGTAACGCCTGTAACAAGAACATTATCGTCTTCTGAAAGCTGAATGTTTTGTCTGACCATATCTTTTTCTTCCAATACTTCTTCATGGAAGAAATCATATGTTCCTGAATCTGTTCCAGGAGAATAGAATTTCACTTCCTCATCAGGCCATTCAGGGTTGATGTCTGACCATTTCTTCGTCTTTCCATCTTCTAACCAAAGTTTTCTGAGATCTTCCATTGTCATCTCTTCAACCCAGTCGTTATCTTTATTTACTACGACAGATAGTCCGTCGTTTGCTACTTTAAACTCTGTAAAACCAATTCCTGCTTCTTCAAGACTTTTCTTTTCTTCATCTTTGATCGGTCGGGACGCATTAGATAAATCTGTTTCCCCGGCAATGAACTTTTCAAATCCTCCGCCTGATCCGGAAACACCGATTGAAACTTTAACATCTGGTTGAACCGCAGCATATTCTTCGTTGATTGCTTCAGCAATCGGTGCAACAGTGGAAGAACCGTCCACTTTCACAGTGCCTGATAATTGTTCACCGTTACTTTCAGCTCCACCGCTCGCGCCACAGGCACCTAATAGTAGTGCTGAACCAACCATTGCTGACATTGCTAAATGTTTAAAGCTTTTCATTCCTAAATTCCCCCTAAGAAACTTGGTTGTTTTGTCCTACGAGTACAAGATTAATAGATTAGTGTTAATTGGGTTTTAATCGGTTGTAAAGGTTTTGTAAATTCGACAATTATTTATGTTTCAACGTTTAGAGTGTTAAGCTTCATCCATTACTGACCTTTGAAAGGTTCACTTATGAGAAATTCATCTCGTGATGAAACATGAGCGTTATTACTTATTCATTCGAAAAGAACATACTGCCATTCCATCTTTATCCCTATAAATAAAAAAAGCTGACCCTTCGGCGGGATCAGCTTTTCAATCATTGCTTCAGTTATTTTCAACTCGATCTTCTTCTTGTCTTTTTTCTGCTTCATCAGCGTTTTCGATCTTTTTATTGACTGTTGTCGGATCTCCGACTTCTTTTGCACGTTTCTTCTTCAGTTCAAAGTACTTGTCCATCACGCGTTTTGAAATATACTTATTCACGTATGGATCGGCCACTCCACTTGCCTGCACATGGGAGGCCGGAACCATTGTCGCATACGCGACTTCCGGCTGATCGTATGGTGCATAGCCGATCAGCGTTGTATTGTAGCTCAGTTTCCCGTCAATGAATGTTTCTGCGGTCCCTGATTTACCGGCCGCATTGTACGGAGCATCCTTGAACTGTGTATAGGCGGTGCCATCAGGTGAATGATATACACGATAAAACCCTTTTTGGACATGTTCAATCTGAGATGGGGTAGCTTCGACCCGGTTCAAGACATTTGTTTCTTTTTCGAATAATACCGGCCCGAGCATGTCTTTTTCATTGGTGGGTTCCCTGATTTCTTTCATAATGTGCGGCTCTACGCGATATCCGTCATTAGCGATGGTGGATACATACTGTGCGAGCTGCATTGTTGAATAGGTGTCAAACTGACCGATTGCGAAATCGAGAAGCAGACCGGGATTAGTCATTTCACCCTCTATGCCGCTTGCCTCACCTGGTAAATCGATACCCGTAGATACACCCAAACCGAATTGTGAGAAATGATTGCGGAATGTTTTAATTGCATCGGGATTAATGCCCATATTTGCACGGGGAACGTATTGCTGTCCGTTAATTCTCATTGCAACTTTGAACATATAAGCATTAGATGACTTCTCAAGGGCGAATAAATCCGACATCGGGATGCTGCCATAACGATTGAACCAGGAAGTCTTCGGAGTACCTTCGCGGCCGATGATGATAGGCTCATCGACCAATACTTCACCCGGGGTCAGCTTGCCGGTCATATAGCCTGTCAGAACGGTTGCCCCCTTCACTACCGAACCTACTTCATAAGTAGATGTGAAAGTACCTAGGGCGGCATCACGCATCTCATATTTACCCGTATCAGGGTTCTTCACATATTGTTTTCCTGCCATGGCAAGGATTTCACCGGTACTTGGATCCATCATGACAACATAGGCACGGTCAAGGTCAGGCGACTCGCTGCGGTTGACCACTTGCTTCATCAACTCTTCTTCGATGATCTTCTCGACTTCACGCTGCAATTCCATATCAATCGTCAGAACAACATCTTTCCCTCGCTGCCCTTCCTGGATCAACAGGGATTCAAGCACACTTCCGCCTTTGGTCACATTTTTGATCTGTTCTTTCTGTCCTTGAAGAACCTCTTCGTATTGGAGCTCAACATAGCTCTTGCCCACCCGGTCATTCCGATTGTAGTCCCTTGCAAGGTAGGTATTGACCAGATCTTTCGGCAGACCTTCACGAGTGGATGATACATTCCCGAGAATCGTTCGAAGCGTATCATCAAATACATACGATCGTTTCCAGTCAGTCGTCGTATTGACTCCCGGCAGTTCGCTTAAATGTTCACTGACCACTGCAAACTCCTCGGGTGTGACACCTTCATTTTTTACGATTTGCGGGTTCAGCGCATATCCGTTTGTAAATTCCCGATAAATGGCGATTGTTTCGAGATCTTTTTTCGTCAATGCCGAAAGTTCTTCCTTCGTGATACGGTCAAGTCTCATTTGATATACTTCAGCATTGACGTCTTCCTCTGACAAATCTTCATTGTTTTGTAGCTTTTGTATTTCTTTTTCGGAAACTTTTTCTTCAGCTTTTTTCTTATTTTTAATAATCCAATAATCTTTCTTATCACGCTCTGTCACTTCTTTGGCATCTTTCTCAATATAATCGGAAAGCTTTGCTGCCACATCGAACATTTCTTCGATTGAAGTGTTGTTTGTCCTTGTATATGTGATTGCATTTAACGGGATGTTATCGACAATCACATTTCCGTATCTGTCGAAGATTTTCCCGCGGGGGACACTCGTTTTAACGACGACATCTTCAGTTCGTTCCACTTCATTTTTATAGCTTTCTCCATTCACAATTTGAACGAGTCCCAATCTTAGAACCAAAAGAGAGAATAACAAGAACACCGCAAAAAACAGCAAATTCATCCTTGCGGGGACATGAGTCTTTTTTCTTTTCTTACTTTTCTTCAAACGTTCCAGTCCTTCCTCTATGTAAAAATAATGAAATCCATTTTCTGTCCATCCTTTATTTTATAGAAAATGGATTCCTTTTTCTACTCTTACGGAAAGGAAATCGCAGAACAAGGGGAGGAAATAAATCCCTCCCCTTGAACGTATTTACATATTCAGGATGCAGGCAGCTCCACTTTTCTTACAAAGAAGTAAATCAACGTATGTCCGGCGCCAAGGAGCATGAGGAGGACAGGGATGCTCTGTTCATGACTGAAATAAGTAACGGCTATAATAAATGCCACTACCGAAACGATCCTGCCAAGATTCAAAAAAATTTCTCTCACGACGATATATTCAATCCTCATTTCCGCAGCTTTCCACCCCGACCCGATGACGTCATACGTCATGGATATATAAGGTACCAGTAATATCGGGTAGGCAATGGCGATTGTGGCAGCATACAGCAATAGCTTGGTGTAGGTCACGTCGAATACGATGAGGAAGATCGAAAGATAAAGCAGCATGCCCCCGATCAGAATCGCGCGCTTTCGATATTGTTTCTTGATGATTCTCGAAACCGTATAATAACCGATGAAGGCGATCCCGGAATTAATCAGTCCGAACGTACCTATCGCAAATTCACTTCCCGTACTGATGAACACAAACACGGAAATGATGAACACAAATGTCCCTTCCCGGAGCCCCTGAAAGAAGTGAGCATTGGTGATCAGCCGCCAGTTATTGTTATGTTGTCTTTCCTCGAATACCCTTACAAACAAATAGCGGCCGGAAGCTGGCCGTCTCTTCAAGAAAAAGCTTAACAGAACAGCAACAGTGAATAACGCAAGGGAAATGCCGAATACGATTGTATATCCCTTGAAAGATGTAAACCTTGAAATGATAAAACCTGCAAGAATGGGACCGAGCATCCCCCCGGCAGAGGTCAGAGTCCCGAGAAAACCATTAAAGAAATCCCTGGTCTCGGGTTCCGTAATTTCAAATGTAAGTACATTAAATGCCAGCCAATAGAATCCATAACCTATCCCAAGCAATGCGCCGAGGACAATCAATAAATCCTCTGCAGATTCCCCGAATGCCAGAACGGATATGTAAAACAAGGCCAAAAAAATAACACCGAACCTCAGAACGATGACCCTGTCAACTTTCTTCGCAAGCCTTCCCGCTAAGATGAACGTCAACGGTTGAAAAATCACTACCGTCAAATTGTAAATCCCGAGATCGAGGAATTCACCTGACTGCTTCCACAAGTAAATATTCACGAACGTATTCGATAAAGCGATACTCAGTGAATACAATCCCCCGATCAGCAATAACAATGTAAGGTCTCTTGTTAAATCAATGTCACCCAATATTCGTTTAAACCTGCTCATTTATAACTCCCCTTTTACGTACCCCTATCTTTTGAAAAAGGGAAGGAAGTTATGCAGAAAAAAGAGAGGTTCTAAAAAGAACCTCCCTCTCATGTGTATTCTGAAATTATTTAGCAGAAGAATAACGTTTTGCAACTTCGTCCCAGTTAACTACATTCCAAAAAGCATTGATGTAGTCAGGGCGACGGTTTTGATAGTTCAGGTAGTAAGCATGCTCCCAAACATCAAGTCCAAGGATAGGAGTCTTGCCTTCCATCAATGGGCTGTCCTGGTTCAGGGTGCTTGTCACTTCCAATTCACCATTGTTCACTACAAGCCAAGCCCAGCCGGAACCGAAGCGTGTTGCACCTGCATTAGCGAATTCTTCTTTGAACTTGTCAAAGCTTCCGAACTTGGATGTGATGGCATCAGCTAAATCTCCGCTTGGAGCTCCTCCGCCGTTTGGAGAAAGGACCGTCCAGAATAGTGAATGGTTCGCGTGACCGCCGCCATTGTTGCGCACAGCTGTACGTGCTCCTTCCGGAACTGCATCTAAGTTGGAAACTAGATCTTCAATTGATTTGTTTAGAAGGTCGTCATGTCCTTGCAGTGCATCATTTACTTTTGTTACGTATGCGTTATGGTGTTTTGTGTGGTGGATGTTCATTGTTTCCTTATCGATATGAGGCTCTAAAGCGTCATATGCATAAGGTAATTCGGGTAATTTGTAAGCCATGATAAAATTCCTCCCTATGTAAGTTTCCTGAAAACTTTTCAGGTCGTTTCAGTATAAGATTACCAAATCTCCTATATCTGTTCAAATATTTTGATTTGCTTTTCTTACAAAACTAAGGTGCCCATATACAGATGGAACTATCCAAACCGAAACACCATTAACAAAGATTAAATGATAAGAAAAAAGTAAATGACCATTACAAGCTGGATCAGACCTTTGGTGAATACACTCGAGATAAATCCAACTACGGAGCCGATTCCGACTTTGATGGTTTTCTTGAATGATGATCGATGTACGATCCATTCACCGATGATTGCTCCAAGAAATGGACCAAGGATGATACCGAAGACGGGTATGACGAAAGGACCGATCATAAGTCCGATCGTGCTGCCCCATATCCCGGCTTTGGTACCGCCGAACCTTTTCACACCAACTAAGTTTGCTAAATAATCTGCCCCGAATAACAACAGTACAAAAAGGAGCTGCACGGTCCAGAAAAGCCAATTGAATGGTGAAAAATCGAAGAAGACACCGTAAAGCACAAAGCTTGCCAACAGAAACAGAACACTTGGTATGATTGGATAAACCAGTCCTGCAAACGATAGAACCATCAGAATGATGATAATTGTCCAATAAAGGATTTCCATTACTAGTACCTCCCTTCTAAAAAAAAGACTGACTCAGCTTTTGAGTCAGTCTTTAACGCTGCGTACTTCTATTATTCTACACCTAATACTGCTTCTGCAATATTTACGGCATGGTCACCGATACGTTCAAGGTTGCTGATGATATCAACAAATACGATACCTGCCTGTCCTGAACATTTTCCTTCATTCATACGAAGGATATGCTGCTTACGGAGCTTTCTTTCCATTTTATCGATCTGGTCTTCTTTTTCGGCCACTTCACGGGCGATATCTGTATCGTTAAGATCCAGCGATTCAAGGGATCTCTCGACAGTATCGATCGTTAAATTGAACATAGTTTCAAGGTCTTCCATGGCGTCATCAGTAATTTTCACTTTATTGGATTGCTGATACTCAATCAATTCAACGATATTTTCAAAGTGATCGCCGATCCTTTCAATGTCGCGTACAGTATCCATCAGGATGGAATGTCGTTCTGATTCCCCCTCTGATAATGAAGAAGAAGAAAGATCCACTAAATAATTGGTAATTTTCTTATCAAGGTTATTGATGGCTCCTTCGATCTGATAGGCAGCCTCTGCATTTTTCGAGCTTTTTGTCTTCAGGAATTCATTTGTTTCTTGTAAACCCCTTACTGAAAATTGACCCATGCGAAGAACCTCTTCTTTCGCCTGACCTAATGCGATGGAAGGTGACTGCTCGATAAACACGGGATCCAAATGCTTGGAATTTGAATCAACAAATGTATCCTGACCAGGAATCAGTTTCGTTACAATAAGTGCAAGTAACGCGATGAAAGGGAATTGTATAGCCGTATTTGTTATGTTGAACGTTCCATGTGCAAAAGCAATCGTCATTGGCTCATTCAAGTCCAATTGCGCCTGCAGGAACAATACGAACTTTTCAAATAAAGGAAGGGCAATCAAGAAGATTGTCGTTCCGATCAGGTTGAACATTACATGGACTGCAGCTGCTCTTCTTGCCGCTACAGATGCACCGAGTGCAGCTAATACTGCCGTGATGGTCGTCCCAATATTGTCACCGAATAAAATCGGCAGGGCAGCATTGATATCCACCAGGTTCGAACTATACAGTTCCTGCAAAATTCCGATCGTTGCCGAAGAACTTTGTACGATTACGGTAAATAAAGTACCAATTACAACTCCAAGGATCGGATTGGAACTCATGCTTACAGTCAGGTCATGGAAGGCTTCAAGGGATCGAAGAGGTTTCATTCCCCCGCCCATTAATTCAAGTCCATAGAATAATGCACCGAAACCAAAGATCATCTGACCGAAGTTCTGAACTTTTTTATTCTTAAAGAAGAAGAGCAGAATTGTGCCGACAGCAATGATAGGCAATGCGTAAGCACCAATATCAAATCCGATGATGAATGCAGTGACAGTCGTACCGATATTGGCACCCATGATCACACCGATGGCTTGTCTCAGCGTCATGAATCCGGCACTTACCAGACCTACGACGATAACTGTCGTACCACTGCTTGATTGGATCAGGACAGTAACGAATACCCCTGCAAGCACACCCATGAAAGGATTGGTCGTGAACTTATCAAGAATGTCTTTCAGGCGTTCTCCTGCAGACTTTTGCAGGCCGTCACCCATGTACTTTATTCCAAAGAGGAATATCCCCAGTCCGCCAAAGAACTGGAACAACATCTCTTGCCAATTTAATTCCATTTTTTCAACCCCTACTTAAAATTTCGACATTTAACAACAAAAACCCCATACCATTTTTAATACATTTTATAGAATCCGTAAATAGTTTTTACCCCGAATTTACAATAGGTTAATAAAAGTGCAGTTTTATTACAAAAATATTACAAATTATAATTATTATCAATTTAGGTTTGGGTAACTCTTGCCTTTGACTTTGAATCAGGCTTAGAATGAATATGTGGTTACGGAAAGGAGTACATATTCGATATGAACCTGTTTCAACAATTGTATAAGAGTATTTATTCCCCTAAGGATATTGTTACATTCCGTTTTCAGGGTATTGGTAAAACGATTCGTTACGTTTTTCTTCTTGTATTGATCTCCATCTTGCCGACAACTGTACAGTTCATCACTTTTTCCTCCTCTTCTTTACAGTTTGTCAAGGAATCATTAGAGAATGACATTCCATCTTTTTCCATTGAAAACGGTTCCCTTACCTCAGAAGAAAATCAGCCTCTGACAGTCGAAAAGGATGATATGATCATTATATTTGACAGCACGGGTAAAATAGAGGAAGGCGACTTGGAACTTGAGGGGAATACAATCGCTTTTCTGGAAAATCAGTTGGTTGTCATCAATGATGGAAATAGGCAAACCAATTCTTACTCAGCTTTCAGTCAGTTCTCGGTTACGGATGAAATGATAATTGATGTGATTGACTCGATCCTTTCTTTGAAATGGATTCTGCTTCCTGCCGCCCTGCTCATTCTTTATCTTTTCGCTTCAGGGCTGATGTTTTTGAAAGTGTCCATTTTCGCAATGATCGGAGTGTTGATTGCAAATCTCATCAAGCGAAATATGAAATATCGGCAAAGCTTTCGGGTAGCTGCTTATTCAGCAACCGTTTCTACACTCTTTTTTACCCTGATGAAGGTATTACAAACGTCGATTGCCGCTGCTCCATTATTGGACTGGTTCGTGATGACGGTGATCATGTATCTGGTCATTAAAGAAATACCGCGGCCAAAGAGTAATGCTTAATCTAACCCCTTGTTAAGAGGGCGATTTCCCCGGGCACTATAGTTCAAGCGGTGACTGAAACATACAAGTCTCAATTCAAGCGGAGATTTTGTATGTTTCCTTTTTTTCGATAAGCAACCAGGACGTATAGAAGAATGTTTATCATGGAAAAAAGAAATGAGATGAAATACATCTTAAGCACATCTTCTTTCCACACCGAATAAGCAATGGGACCCATCGCCACCCCAAGAAATCTCGCAGCTCCATACATGCTTACGACAAACCCTCTCTCTCCTTCATCCACGCTTCCTGTAATAAAGGTATTGAGTACAGGCAGAATCAAGCCTAATCCTCCGAAGCAAATTGTTATCCAGAACAGCAGGGATGCCAATGAATGAAAGAAAAGCAATGCTCCCAGCGGTACAGTCATCAGAGCGATTCCCCATTTCATATAACACCAGCCTTTCCCTTCATCGTCCTTAACCGATCGGGCACACCAAGTGGAAGCAATCGTCATGGCACCAAGAGGAAAAATAAAAGAAAACCCTTTAAAAAACCCATCAATATGAAAAGTATTTTCAATATGGTAGGAAAGAAAGAACAGGATGCCGAATAATAGAAATAAACCGATTCCTCCGATTAAATAAAGAGGGAGCAGCAATAAACTTTTAGCTGCAAAAACATCAGCAAGATCTCCTGCATATTTCCATAATCGATAATCACGTTTCCCATCCTGCTTCCCGTTAATGTTCTTCTTTAACCCAAAGAGAATGACAACACATAACAAAGGAAATATCCAAAATGCGTGATTCCAACTCAGGAAAATGGTTAATCCTGCACCGATGATCGGTGCAGCAACCTTGCCTATTCCATTGAATACTTCCAGCGAACCCAATACTTTCGTACGCTCTTCACCCTTGAACAAATCACCTGCCAAAGCCATTGCAAGTGGTGTCGTACCGGCGGCACCAACACCCTGCAGACCTCTCCCTCCCATGAAGAGGAAGGCTGGATTCTCCAACCAGGCACTTATAACACATAACACACTTCCTGTCAGGATGATCCACAGAGAATATTGAATCAGCATATTGCGTCCGAATCTGTCCGATAGGAACCCTATGAAGGGAATACAGACAGCTGCAGGGACGGTAAATGAACTTAAAATCCAACCGGACCAACTCTCATCGATCTTCAGTCCTTCTTCTATACTCGGCAAAATGGGAATCAGCATGGAATTACCCAAAACCATAAGAATCGGGAGCAGGCCGAGCACTCCCATCATTTTTTTATTGGTCATCTCTCTTGACTCCTTTTTCAATACAATCTTTTAGGAGGATTCATGTATGAAACGGATGTTCATTTTCTTCGGTATTATCATTCTTCTGTACAGCGTCTATTATGATTTGGATAAGGGCACCTTAAACCTGGCAGCGGAAAACAGTGTGAACGTGACCGCACAGCCCCAGGAAGAAAAAAAGGAAACCGTCGATACTGTCAATTTACCCGCTGCTTCAGATCCTTCCCTTTCTTATATTGAGATAAAAATCGAACCTGGGGATACGGTTTTAAGTCTCGTAGAAGACTCTGTACAGGGAAAGCTTCCGGTATCCATCGAGCAGGTTGTCTCAGACTTTGAAGAATTAAACAAAGTGGCGGCAGGCAAGATTCAAATCGGAAGAACCTATAAAATTCCGCACTATGCAGACTGACTTCCATTCGATCTGCATACCTAATTCTTGTCATTTCATACAAAACACTGTTACAATTGCATCGTATTACTTATAATGTATAGTTGAAGAACCTTTTTAAAGGAGCGAATTACACTTGAGTGAAATCATACATCGTTCAAAAACACGTCCGGTAAAAGTCGGGGATTTAACGATTGGCGGAAACAATGAATTAATTATACAAAGCATGACGACAACAAAGACTCATGACGTTGAAGCGACAGTCAAGGAGATTCACCGTCTTGAAGAAGCGGGTTGTCAGGTGGTACGTGTTGCATGTCCGGATGAACGGGCAGCGAACGCGATCGCTGATATTAAGAAACAAATCAATATCCCGCTGGTCGTGGATATCCATTTCGATTATAAGCTTGCCCTGAAAGCAATCGAAGGAGGAGCGGATAAAATCAGGATCAACCCTGGTAATATCGGCCGCCGCGAAAAAGTGGAAGCTGTCGTGAAGGCAGCGAAGGAAAAAGGCATCCCAATCCGTATCGGGGTCAATGCCGGAAGCCTTGAAAGAAAGATCATTGAAAAATACGGGTATCCGACAGCAGATGGCATGGTTGAGAGTGCCCTGCATCATATCAAGATCCTGGAAGATCTGGATTTCCACGATATCATCGTTTCGATGAAAGCATCCGATGTCAACTTAGCGATCGAAGCGTATACCAAAGCAGCAAAAGCCTTTGATTATCCTTTGCACCTCGGAATTACAGAATCCGGTACATTATTCGCCGGTACGGTGAAAAGTGCTGCCGGTCTCGGCGCCATCATGAGCCTTGGCATCGGTAATACTTTAAGGATTTCTTTAAGTGCCGACCCTGTAGAAGAAGTAAAAGTCGCAAGGGAATTATTGAAATCATTCGGCCTTGCATCCAATGCAGCCACCTTGATTTCATGTCCGACATGCGGACGCATTGAGATTGACCTGATTTCAATCGCAAATGAAGTGGAAGAGTATATTCAAACCATTAAAGCACCGATCAAGGTAGCGGTACTCGGGTGTGCGGTAAACGGTCCCGGTGAAGCCCGCGAAGCGGATATCGGCATCGCAGGCGCACGCGGAGAAGGTCTCCTTTTCCGCAAAGGAAAAACCGTCCGTAAAGTCCCGGAAGAAACAATGGTCGAGGAACTAAAGAAAGAAATCGACAAGATTGCACAGGAATACTATGATAAGCAGGAAGCAGAAAAGAAAGAAACACAGGTTTAAAGCAAAGAGGACTGATTGCTCAGTCCTCTTTTTTACTTTTTTAAAACGCTCCCCATTTTAAAAAAGTGATCACTTATTAAAAGAAGGGCAATACGAATAACCCTATGATAATCGATACTGCTCCAATTCCTATAGCCCATGCTCCAAGTGTTTCTGCTCCGCGCCTTCTGGCAACGAATCCAAGGACGATCCCGGCCGCTCCCATGATGACCGGAAGAATGAACAAGGAAAGAATCGACAGTGCAAGTGCGGAGTATCCCAGCACCCGGCCTGAAGTTGTCTTTTCCTCTTCTGTATCATCTTCAAAATCGCGGCTAATATTAACTGGTGCTGCGATTTCAGCAGCTGTTTCTTCACTGAAAGCATTTTCTCTATCCACAATATCCGGATTGTCGTAATATACGTCGATCTCTTCTCGATCTCGATGTCGTTCATCAGCCATACAGCAATCCCTCACTTTCGATGTTTGGGAGCATTCTTATTGTTTGTAAAGGGATTGATTTTACTATGCTAATGTTTGTCATTTCTGTTAGCATGTTCTTTGTTCTTACCAATTCAGCACGAAACAATGCCTTATGAGATAAGCTGTAATATGATACACTTGAATAAGTTTGTATAAGAGGAGCATGATAGCGCATGAAACGTTTTGGAATTGACATTGACGGAACGGTTACGTCCCCGGAATCTTTACTGCCGCATATAAATGACTATTTTAAATTGAATCTGACTTTAACTGATATTACACAGTATGAATTGACAGAAGTGCTTGATATTTCGCCTCAGACCTTCGGCGCATGGTTCAAAGAGGCAGAACCGCATATATACAAAGAATCCCCGCTCGCTTCAGGGGCGAAAAAAATTCTTGACGATTGGAAAGAACATCATGAACTTTATTTCATCAGCGCCCGTCCATCCGAACTTCTTCAGTTGACGAAAGAATGGTTCGATATGCGAGATCTTATGTATCATCACATTGAATTAATCGGCTCCCACAATAAAATTTCGACCGCAAAGAAATATGAAGTGGATATCTTTTTTGAAGACAAGCATGATAATGCAGTGATGATAAACGAAGAATTGAATATCCCCGTCGTATTGTTTAATACCCCTTATAATCAGAGTGCCATTCCTGAAGGTGTTATCCGGGTGAATGACTGGAATGAAGCCAGCCGCTGGGTTCAGAACTGGCTGCATAGTGATGGATCATGATAAAAGCCTTGGACAAAATTGTCCAAGGCTTTTTATGCGGCTGTTTCACTGACATTGAGGACACTTGCCGTAAATTTCAAATTTATGTCCTGAAATATCATAACCTGTTTGGTCGATGCTGTCTTTAAGGGCATCCATCGGGCATGTATGGATTTCTTCCGTTTTTCCGCAATCCATACAGATGAAATGATGGTGATGGTGATCACTTTCACAAGTAAAACGGAAATGTCTCTCCCCTGACAGCTCTGTCTCTTCAAGTATACCGAGCTCTACGAATAAGCTGAGGTTTCGGTATATCGTGTCAAAACTCAAGCCGGGATAGTCGCTTTTCATATGTTCGAGTACATCTTTAGCCGTCAGATATTTATTGGAAATAGAAAACAGCTGAAGTAATTCCTCTCTCTTCCCCGTATGCTTATATCCTTCCGATTTCAATAGATCCATTGCTTGGGATACATTCATTTTTTACACCTCTGCTTTTTGGGCATGTTTTGAAGAACTAATCTTTTTCATAACAATCGTGATCAATAATATGAGAATGGCCGTGACCACAATGGTCCCTCCAGGGGCCAGATCCAGATAAAATGCACTGACCAGTCCTGCGATCACAGATATCTCCCCAAATAGTAAAGAATAAAGAATCGTCTGTTTAAATCCTCTGGCAATCCTTATGCTCGCGGCAACAGGAAGGGTCATGAGCGAAGATACCAGGAGGATTCCAACGATGCGCATGGATGCTGCGATGACTAAAGCCACCATCACCATGAAGATGAAATGAATCGCTCTGGCCGGGATACCTGATGCTTTTGCGTGATCTTCATCAAATGACAGAAGGAATAATTCCTTATAAAGTAAAAAGATCATTCCAATCACCACGATACTGATGGCAGCGATCAAGTAAAGATCTCCCCTCGTAACCGCACTGACGCTTCCAAATAAGTAGCTGAACAGATCTGTTGTAAAACCATCTGCGAGTGAAATGAAGATGACGCCGATTCCGATACCTCCGGACAGTATGATCGGAATGGCAAGCTCCTGATAATGTTTGTAGAGCATCCTGAGCCGCTCGATGAACAAAGACCCCGTAACGGAAAAAATCATTCCGAAATACAACGGATTCAATCCCTGCAGCGAAGGGACGGTTTTACTCAAGTATAAACTGGCTGCAATCCCTGATAACGTTACATGACTGAGAGCATCCGCGATGAGAGAAAGCCTTCTGACCACGATGAATGCACCTAACAGAGGAGCGATTATTCCAATAAGGATCCCTGTAAGAAAAGCATTTTGTAAAAATTCATATTGTAAAATAGCCTGGATCACCTGCTTTTCCCCCTATCAGTGATGATCATGTTCATGATTTAAAAAGTGGACATCATGACCATAAAATGATGACTTCTCACTCTCTTTAAGTTTTTCGAACTCTTCTGTGTTACCGTGAAAATGAAGATGTTTATTCAAACAGGCAACATGTGTGACCTTACTGGATATGGATCCGATATCATGTGTAACCAATAATAACGTAATGCCCAGATCCTTGTTTAAATGATCAAGCATGCCATAAAATGTTTGAACGTTTTTACTGTCTACACCGACAGTCGGTTCATCCAAAATCAACACATCCGGCTTGCTGACAAGAGCCCTGGCAATGAATACCCTTTGTTGCTGTCCCCCGGATAATTCGCCGATATTCCTGCCGGCAAAAGGGGCCATCCCCACCGATTCGATGGCTTCCTGTATATCTTTCCTGTATTTCACAGAAATCCTCTTGAACATCCCTGCTTTCTTTGCCAATCCGCTGGCTACCACTTCATACACGGTAGCAGGAAAACCGGTATTGAAGCTGTTTGCCTTTTGCGAAACAAATCCGATCCGGTCCCATTGCCTGAATTTTTGCTGTGGGGTTCCAAACAGTTCGATTTCTCCCTGCTTTGCCTTCAATAATCCCAGCATCAGCTTTAATAAAGTCGATTTTCCTGAACCGTTTGGGCCGACGATCCCCAAAAAAGATCCCTGGGGTATGGAAAGGTTAATATCCTCGAGAACCCTTTCCCGGTCGTACCTGAAATTCAGATTTTTTATTTTTATTATAGGAGCATGACTTTGTTCCATAGTTCTCAACTCTCTTTATAAGAATCATTACGATTTAAAGCACATAGGAAAGTATACATGATGGGGTTGAACTTGTAAACTAATGCTTATTTCTAATATTCACTATAAAAAACTGTCACTTTCTTAACCGAAGGAACATATGTATTTCCTGAGGAGTGATATAGATGAAATTACTGCAAAATGTGATTAATCACAAGATCAATACTATCAACCGTTCAGAACTGCTTAAGTATGCCAGTCAATACAATATTTCGTTAACCGCTAAGCAGGCAGATGCGATTGTCGGAAGCGTCAAAGGTAAAAACATCAATATTTTTGATGATCAAAGCCGTAGTAAACTTGTGAAAGAGCTGGCTAAATCGATCGGTCCAACCAAAGCAAAAGAAATAAATCAGCTTTTCCTGCAGCTGATCAGATAGATGAAAAGAGGCTGGTCCCTTTAGACAGAGATCAGCCTCAATGCTTATTGATTCCGGATTTTGGTTAACACATCTTCTTCGAATTGTTGATTGCGAAGCATTTCGATTTCAAATTTATATGGAGCCTTCTTATCCTTCTTATCTTCACCTACATATGGTGTTTCAAGAATCTTTGGTATGTCGGCAAGCTGTGGATGATGCACGATATGATTCAATGCCTTGAATCCGATATGACCGAATCCAAGATTTTCGTGACGATCCTTCCTTGCCCCTGTTGGATTCTTGCTGTCGTTGATGTGAAGGACTTTAAGACGGTCGATTCCAATGACCTTGTCAAATTCTTCGAGCACCCCGTCGAAATCTTCGACGATATTATATCCAGCATCATGCGTATGACAAGTATCAAAACAAATGGATAGTCTGTCATTCAATTCGACCCCTTCGATGATCCTGGCCAGTTCCTCGAATGATCTTCCACATTCAGATCCCTTTCCTGCCATTGTTTCCAGGGCGATCTGGGCAGTGTGATCCTTGGTCAATACTTCATTAAGACCTTCTATGATCTTGTCGATTCCTTTATCTGCCCCTGCACCAACGTGAGCACCAGGATGGAGGACAATCTGCTTTGCCCCCAATGCTTCTGTACGCTCAATCTCTGACCTGAGAAAGTTCACACCCAACTCAAATGTTGCAGGATTCGTCGTATTCCCGATATTGATAATATACGGTGCATGAACAATGATGTCCTCGATTTGATGTTCCTTCATATGCTGCATGCCGGCTTCTATGTTTAAGTCCTCAATTTTCTTTCTTCTTGTGTTTTGAGGTGCACCTGTATAAATCATGAAGGTATTTGCACCATATGAAACAGCTTCTTCACTGGAAGCCAGCAGCATCTTTTTGCCGCTCATTGAAACGTGGGATCCAATCTTGACCATTCTCCTCAACTCCTAAGAAAATCTCTACTTCATTTTATCGAATGTGTGAAAATGAATCACGTCATAAGGCTTACTTGTTTCTGTTTTTCTTTCTTCTTTCTTTCTTTTTGATTTGCTCCATTTTGTATTTCATTTTCTTTTTATAGCCAGGCTTTACACTTTTAGGTTTTCGAACCAGCGATTTAGCTTTTTCATCGATTTCGCTGCCTGTCGCTTTTTGACGGGACTTACGCTTGTTCAAAGCTGGAAGTTCGATCCATTCACCTTTTTTCAGTTCCATATGTTTGAAAGAGATCCCCATCTTTTCAAGATGATTCAATGCATCCTCGTCTGACGGCTCATAAAGCGTATAGGCGATACCCGAGTTCCCGGCTCTTGCAGTACGACCCGCTCTGTGTACATAGAAATCAAGATCCTGGGGGAGCTCATAGTTGATGATATGGCTGACCCCTTCAATATCAATCCCTCTGGCTGCCAAATCCGTAGCGACAATGTATTGATAATCGAGGTTTCTGGTCTGTTTCATCATTTTTTTACGCTCACGCGGTGAAAGGTCTCCGTGAATTCTTCCTACTTTCAAACCCTTTGAAATCAATGCATTCGCAACTTCATCCGCTTTTGCTTTCGTGTTGGTGAAAACGATAGCCAGATAAGGGTTTATTTCCACTAATAGATCATAAAGCACATTCACTTTTTCACGGCTTTTCTTCGGGATGATGACATGTTCAATATTTTTAGCTGAAATCCTCTCCGGTTCAACATGGGCAAATTGTGGATTATCCATATATTTTTTCATGAAAGGTTTAAGCTTTTCCGGAATCGTTGCCGAGAAAACAAGTATTTGCAATTTCTCCGGCATTTTTGCTGCTATTTGATCTACATCTTCGATAAATCCCATGTCAAGCATGAGATCTGCTTCATCGACTACCAGAATCGGTGCAGTATGAACAAATAACGCTTGCTCCTTCACTAGATCATTGATGCGTCCTGGCGTCCCCACTACGATATGAGGTTGTGTCTTAAGCTTTTCGATTGTTCTTTGTTTATCGGTACCTCCGATAAAGCAGCGGGAAACAATGTCACTGTTTTTGGTGATTTTCAGGATTTCATGATAAATCTGCTGAGCAAGTTCCCTCGTCGGTGCGGTGATGACTGCTTGAACTTGTTCTGACGCCGCATCCACCTTTTCAATGATCGGAAGTAAATATGAATGGGTCTTACCCGTACCGGTCTGTGATTGTCCAATCGCGCTTTGCCCCTTAAGGATAAGCGGGATCATCTTCTTCTGGATTTCAGTTGGTTCAAAGAAACCCAATTCTTCTATCGCCCCGGCAATGAATGGTTGAAATTCATAGCCAAGAAATAAATTCTTTTTCATCTGTTTCATCTCCTTATTTTTCATATCCTTTTATTTAAACGAAAGTAGTCGGCGTTATTTTTAAAGAACATCTAATCATTATAATAAACTTTTCATAAAACTTCTAGTTACACTTATAGGGATATGCGCGATATTGTTACAATCCCCTTTTTTCGGGTAGTTGCATACGCTATATAGACCAGAATACCAGAAGCGAAAGGAGGCGGGCAGCATGCCGCCCAGAGGACGAATGAGAATGCAGAATCACCACCAGGGCAATCCTTTTGGAATGATGCCTCAACAAGGAAGAAGGAGCCCATTTGGGATGAGGCAGCCAAATGAGATGAGAAACCCATTCGGAATGAGATCACAGACTCCCTCCCCGTTTCAATTCGGACAGCAGATGAACGTTGGACCGCAAAGCCCTCCACCCTTGAATATACAGGGAATGAACGGGGGCAGGAGAAAAGGACGCGGAGGCGGCCTCCTTGCCAAGTTATTAAAAAAAGGGGATGGCGGCAATCAGCAGGGTGGACTTCTTCAACAATTCAGCAGGGACAATTCAGCAGGTGCAGCAGCTGGATTCGAACGTGGACCGGCTGCTGCCGCTGGAGCCTCTTCCATAGGAAACCTGCTTAATCCGGGCACGATCAGTTCTTTCCTTTCAAATACACAGCAAGTCCTGAACGCAGCACAGCAATTCGGACCGATGGTACAACAATATGGGCCAATGGTAAAGAATCTCCCTGCATTATGGAAGCTTTACCGGGGCTTCAAGGACATTTCGGCTGACGGATCCCCTTCAGAAGAAAAAAAGGATGAAAGTGACGTTAAGCAGGATGATCTAGATGAAATAGACGAAAAGGTGAAAGTGAAAAAAAAGAAAGCAAAGAAAAAATTGAAGGTTGATGAAAACGTGCAAGCCCCCGGGAAAAAGAGTCCTGAAGGCAGCTCGCATCCTAAATTATATATTTGAACCCCAACCCCTGAATGAAACGCTTCCCGGGGTTTTTCTTTTGATATCCTGCAGTACGACAACTAAATCAACCTGTTCCTCCCCTACTCTTTGTCAGATACCACTTTCTCCTTTATAATGAAGACACAACCTTTTCTCATGTAGGAGGATTTTCATAGATGGATATAATTAAGATAACTCCGAGGGGCTATTGTTATGGAGTCGTGGATGCGATGGTCATCGCAAGAAACGCTGCACTCGACAAGTCGCTTCCTCGTCCGATTTATATTTTGGGAATGATCGTGCATAACAAACACGTCACAGACGCATTCGAAGAAGAAGGCATCATCACGCTGGACGGAAAAAACAGAAAAGAGATCATCGAGCAAGTAAATGAAGGAACAGTCATCTTTACCGCTCACGGTGTCTCACCTGAAGTGAAAGAAATCGCCAGGAAAAAAGGACTTGTCACACTTGATGCAACCTGTCCTGATGTAACAAAGACACATGACCTTATCCGCGCTAAGGAAGCCGAAGGATACGATGTCATCTACATCGGTAAAAAAGGACACCCGGAGCCCGAAGGCGCAGTGGGTGTCGCGCCAGATATCGTTCATCTTGTGGAAACTGCGGAAGATGTAGAAAAACTGTCCATCGAAAACGAAAAGATCATCGTAACGAACCAGACGACAATGAGTCAATGGGATGTTCTTGACACGATGGATAAAGTTAAAGAAATGTTTCCTCATGTTGAACTGCACAAGGAAATATGTCTTGCCACTCAAGTGCGTCAGGAAGCAGTGGCTGAGCAGGCAGGCGATGCAGATGTCCTGATCGTTGTAGGAGATCCCAAGAGTAATAACTCAAACCGGCTTGCGCAAGTCTCCAAGGAAATTGCAGGAACCCCTGCATACCGAATTTCAGACATAAGCGAGCTGGATGTGGAATGGATTAAATCAGCAAAGGTAGTTGCAGTCACAGCAGGTGCTTCCACTCCGACTCCGATCGTCAAGGAAGTCATTAAATTTTTACAGGACTTCGACTCGAATGATGATGCGACATGGACAAGAGAAAAAAGTGTTCCATTAAATAAAATACTTCCGAAAGTGAAGAAGTCTAAACTAAGTTAGACCTTAATCCCCCGGGGCTGTACCCCGGGGGATTTTCATTTCAAAAAAAATCCTCCATAAAGGAGGACTGATTTCACTGGTTTACATATAGGTAAAAGGATTGGTTTCGGATTCAGATGCGAAGATCTTTACGCTGTATCCTTTTTCCGCACATTTATCTGCCAGATAATTTGCTACACCGGCTTTCATCACTTTCTCTATATGATGGCCGGCATCGACAATATTCAATCCCATCATCATCGCATCATGTGCAGTATGATAGTAAATGTCACCAGAGACAAACGCATCTGCACCCTGTCTCTTGGCTGCAGAAATAAACTTGTTCCCATCTCCGCCGAGTATTGCCACTTTCCTGACTTTGGCATCCATGTCACCGATGACCCGGATTCCGTCCATCCCGAATGTTTCTTTCACCGTTTCAGCAAAATCTTTCAGAGAGACTTCCTCCCGAAGCTTACCGATTCTCCCCAATCCCAAAGTTTCTCCCTGGTTTTCAAGAGAATACATGTCATAGGCCACTTCTTCATAAGGATGATGAGTAAACATGGCCTTCAGGATTTTTTTCTCGAGTGACATGGGATAGATGGTCTCGATCTTTTCTTCTGACACTTCTTCCAACGTCCCCTTCTCGCCGATATGGGGAGCCGACTTATCACCGGGTAAAAATCTGCCCTTACCATCTGAGGAGAAGCTGCAGTTAGAGTAATTACCGATATGTCCTGCCCCTGCTTTACCCAATGCGTGCCTGAGCTCTTCACCGTTTTCTTTCGGTACATAAACAACAAGCTTTCTCAGCTGTTCCGTGCGGGTAGGGACTAACACAGAAGTATCCAGGAGCTCCAGCGCTTCAGCCAGAAGATCATTCACCCCTCCATCAGCAACGTCAAGGTTGGTATGGGCAGCATAAACCGCAATGTCATTCTTAATCAGTTTTTCGATCATTCTTCCCTGATAGGTGTCGGTATGGAGTGATTTAAGCGGCCTGAAAAGTGGAGGATGGTGAGCAATGATCAACTTAACGTTGTTTTCTACCGCTTCATCCACCACATTTTCCAATACATCCAATGTAATCATTACCTTTTCCACTTTTCCATTCAGTTTTCCTATTTGCAAACCGATGGGATCCCCCTCTTCAGCAAGGTGTTTAGGAGAGAACTCTTCAAAGAGTTGAATGATTTCATGTCCGTTTACCGTTTTCAATTGGAAAGAACCTCCTCTACCATTTGAATTTTATTCATTAATTCAACTTTACGTTCATTCAAAACTCCTGTTTGTTCCGCTTTTTCCATATTAGACAGGATCTTTTTCCATTGTGCACGTTCCTGCATCCATTTTTTTTGGAATGCTTCATTCTTCTGCTGCATTAAAAATGGACCGAGTAATAACCCTTTTTGATGTCCTTCTTCATGATATGGACGGAGAGGCTCCCCTCTGTCAGCTGTCAAAATTTCATACACTTTACCGTCTTCTTCAATGATTTCTTCGTTTGTCAGTTCCCAGTTATTTTGAATGAGCCAAATCCGGATAGACTTTGCACTTACATTAGGTTGAAGGATCAGCCTTTCCACTCCCTCCAACTTCTCTTTCCCATCTTCCAAAATCGATGCAATCAATGCACCGCCCATCCCGGCTATAATAATGCAGTCCACCTCCCCAGGAGAGATGACCTCAAGCCCATTACCAAGCCTGACCTCGATTTTATCTTCCAGGGAAGCGTCTTTCACCTGTTTCTCGGCAGATAGGAACGGACCTTGCACCACTTCCCCTGCAATCGCACTATCAGCAATTCCTTTCCTTACCGCAAAACACGGTAAATAGGCATGATCGGAACCTATGTCTGCTATTTTTGAACCTGTTGGAATATACGAAACGACTGTTTCTAAACGTTTGGATAATTGCTCAATATTCATGACTTCACCTTTTTAGTTGATTTAATACTTAGCATGTACGTTTTTCATTCTATCTGAACTTAAACAATAAAAAAAGTCCTTTGCCCATTGGACAAAGAACCTTTTTAAGCGTATACATTATTTAAGTGATTTGATCCATTCAGCCATTGCATCGAGATTTTTGTCTTCAATCAGACCTGCAGGCATCGGTGACTTACCATTTTTAATGATTTCTTTGATTTCGTCGACAGATTTGTCCGTGCCTTTCAGGGCTGGTCCCATGCCACCTTCATAGTTCCCGCCGTGACAAGATAGACAGTTGTCTTTGTATGCTTGTTCCGGATCGAACTCACCGCTTGAAGCCTGTTCGCCTTCCCCGCCTGCTTTTTCACCGTGTTCCGCTTCTTTCGATTTTTCATCAGCATTGTTAAGGCCCTCTAAAGACATGAAGAATACAAGGCCGATCCCCATAGCCATGATCAGAATGAATGGAATAATTGGATTACGATTCATGATTTAACCTCCTTTATGTACAACTTCCAAATTAGTGCTATTAAACACTATATATTTTACTTTAAAAAACGACAAAGGAAAAGTACTATCAATTAACTTTTCCATCTTTCTCACAAATTAGACACATTTCACGATTTTTTTATCCGATGTAATTAAAGAAAAGAGCTTTCAGGCACGTAACTCATGCCCTTCAAGCTCTTCGACAATCTTTTTATATCATTGACATCCGATGAGTCTGGAAATGACCATTCGTTGGACTTCCGATGTTCCTTCCCCGATTTCAAGAAGTTTTGCGTCACGCATATAACGTTCTACGTGATATTCTTTCATGTATCCGTAACCACCATGGATCTGAATCGCTTCATCCGCTACTTCCATGCTGATTTCAGAGGCGTAAAGTTTACACATGGACGCTTCTTTTGAAAAAGGTCTGCCTTGATCCTTAAGCCAGGCAGCTTTATGAACCATATTACGGGCAAGCTCGATTTTCAAAGCCATATCAGCAAGCTTGAACTGCGTGATCTGGAACTCTGAAAGCGTCTTTCCAAATTGCTTTCTCTCCTTGGAATATTGCAGCGCCTTCTCATATGCCGCCTGAGCGACGCCAACTGCCATGGCGCCTATTCCTATACGTCCCCCATCAAGTGTGACCAGGAACTGTTTAAAGCCGTCTCCACGCTTACCGAGGAGGTTTTCTTTCGGTACCTCCACATCTTCCAGCACCAATTCAGTCGTATTTGAAGAATGAAGTCCCATTTTTTCGTAGTTATCGATCACTTTAAATCCTTTTGCCTTAGTAGGCACGATGATCGCACTTATTTCTTTCTTGCCATTCTCCCTGCCTGTGATGGCCGTCAAAGCCAAGTTGTCAGCATAGCTTGCATTGGTGATATAACATTTGTTACCGTTGATCACCCACTTATCACCATTGTCTTCAGCAGTGGTTTGTGTCCCTCCTGCATCAGAACCGGCATTGGGTTCTGTAAGACCGAATGCTCCGAATGACTCTCCTGTACAAATTGGAGTGAGGTACTTTTCCTTTTGTTCATGGGAGCCAAATAAATTAATGGGTGCGCCTCCAAGAGAAATATGTGCAGAATACGTAATACCTGTGGAAGCACAAGCCCTGCTCAACTCTTCTGTTACAATCGCAAAACTGACTGTATCGGCACCCGCACCTCCGTATTCCTCAGGAAACGGCAGGCCCATCATCCCTAAATCTGACAGTTTTTTAAAGATTTCCTTTGGAAATTCTTTCGTACGATCCCTTTCCAATGCACCGGGAGCCACTTCTTCCTCAGCAAATTCCCTGATTGTTTTTTTAATCATTGCCTGTTCTTGCGTTAAGTCAAAATTCATCCTTATCCCCCTTGTAGTAACTTGATGAATGAAAGCCTGAAATTATTCAGACTTATTTCAAATCACGCTTTCAGCAGCCTATCAGAATTTCTATGAATGCGCTCTCATTACTATTATAAGAGGGAATGGTGAATATTCTCAACTTTAAAAAACTTTTTAATATTCTGATGTTATAGTAATATAGAAATAATCAGTACTAGACTTCCTATTCCTCCAGACAAAGTGAAATAAATGCGCCTATATCCCAATCCAAGGACAATCCATAAGAAACAATTTGAAAACAGGACAGCATATGTACTGAGTGGGGAACCTCCAACTATTTCCTCCGTGATATCAATTGATCCGAGAAGAATGATGAAGGCTGATGAAATGAGAATGGCGGCCAATGAAACTTTTTTCTTAGAATAATAAATTCCCATCCCAAATAATAATACGACAAAACCTGTCAAAATCGCTGTTTGCAAAACGACTGACAATTCAGTAAAATAAGTGACAAATAACGAAACCGACATAACGACTAATGAAAAAAGGATATTCATGTACATCATGTTCATTTTGTTTTTAATAATCGGAGGTTTTGAACTGTGTTCTTCACCATTGGAGTAGAGTGCCAGCAGATAATCACAATAATGATCCGGAAGCATTTTATTCCGCTTCCAAAACTTAATCTCGTTTATAATCACAGCTTGTCTGCCGTGTTTAGATTTTGACATAATACTCTCACTTTCTGTAAATGTTCCTTTATTCCAATTCGTCAGTGCTTGGAATAATCCCTTTAAAATTCAAAAAAAACCTCTACCACATTCATGATAGAGGTCCAGGTATTCTATTCCAGGAAATCCTTTAGTCGTTTACTGCGGCTTGGATGACGCAATTTACGAAGTGCTTTCGCTTCAATCTGACGAATACGTTCACGCGTTACACCGAATACTTTACCGACTTCCTCGAGTGTACGGGTTCTTCCATCGTCAAGGCCAAATCGCAGGCGCAGGACATTTTCTTCGCGGTCTGTAAGAGTATCAAGAACATCTTCCAACTGCTCTTTCAATAATTCATAGGCAGCATGCTCTGACGGTGACTGCGCTTCTGCATCTTCAATGAAATCTCCAAGATGTGAATCATCTTCTTCACCAATCGGTGTTTCGAGCGATACAGGTTCTTGAGCTATTTTTAAAATTTCCCTTACCTTTTCAGGTGTAAGATCCATTTCTTCAGCGATTTCTTCAGGTGATGGTTCACGGCCTAAATCCTGCAGAAGCTGTCTTTGTACACGGATCAGTTTGTTGATCGTTTCAACCATATGAACAGGGATACGGATTGTTCTCGCCTGGTCTGCAATCGCACGTGTGATCGCCTGACGAATCCACCAAGTGGCATACGTACTGAATTTGTACCCTTTGCGGTAATCAAATTTCTCCACGGCTTTGATGAGACCCATGTTACCTTCCTGGATGAGATCGAGGAATAGCATCCCACGGCCGACATATCTCTTGGCGATGCTGACTACAAGTCGTAGATTTGCTTCTGCCAGACGGCGCTTAGCTTCTTCATCTCCATCTTCGATTCTTTTGGCCAAGTTGATTTCTTCTTCTGCCGATAAAAGATCGACCCTTCCAATTTCCTTCAGATACATCCTTACCGGGTCATTTATCTTCACTCCGGGAGGAACGCTTAAATCATTTAAATTGAACTCTTCTTCCTCTTCCTTTTCCAGTTCATTTGCGCCAGGATCGTCATCCTCATCATTTTCATTGATGATTTCTACACCCTGCTCACCGAGTTGCTCATAAAATTCATCCATCTGGTCTGAATCCAGCTCAAACCCGGAAAGTTTATCAGCAATATCCTCATAAGTAAGGACGCCTCTCTTCTTCCCTTGATTCACTAAAAATTCTTTCACCTGATCAACCGATAATTCTGACGCTATTTGTTTGGAACGCGCGGACTTTTCAGCCATGTGTTCCCCTCCTTCCAACTTCCTTGAACAAAACTTTATAGAGACTTACGCAGCTGTAAGATTTCCATTGCTATCTGAGCTTCTTTCCGAAAATCATTCTGCCTTTGTGCTTCTTTTCTTTCTGATTCTTTTTCTTTTATCTTCAACATCTTTTGGTGTTTTAAAACGGATTGGACATAATCCAATAATTCTTGATCGGAGCATTCATCACTGATGGACATCATTTCGATCTCCGTAACGATTCTGCGGAGTCTTTCATCGGGCAGATATCCAATGAATGAACTGGCACCGGGAGGCAGCCCTTCCTCGTAATAACCTAATAAATACGTAATAATGGCTTGATGCTCATCAACATTCAGGTGCATACCCGCGAGCCAGTCCTGAACCTTATATGCTGTATTTTGATCTTTCAGCATATAGGCAATGAGCCGTCTCTCAGCTGTTTGATAAGCAGGCAGTAACTTCGTTTCCACCCGCGGACGAAACGGCTTAGGTGCCGGAACCTGTTTGGCGGGATTTGTCTTTCCTTTCAAGGCCCCCTTGATCTCAGCAAGCTGCTGCTGCAGGGCCTCCAACGAAATATCAAATTCTTCCGCCAGGTACCTGAGATAGTAATCCCTCTCGACCGCATTTCCCAGTTTTGTGATTTCCTTAAGTATGTCTTCTATATACTGAAGGCGGTCTCCTTCATCATTTAAATTTTTATTGAGCTTATAATACCGCAGCTTAAACGCCATAAACGTCAAGCCTGCCCCTATTACATCCTGTTGAAACTTGTCTTTTCCATACTTTGAGATGTAGTCATCAGGGTCCAATCGCTCAGGTATCATGGCTACCCGTACCGTTAAATGATGATTCAGAAGCAGATTACCAGCCCTGAAGGCAGCCTCCACACCTGCAGAGTCACCGTCATAACAGATGACCACATGATCGGTTACACGCTTGATCAAACCAATCTGCCCTTCTGTCAATGAAGTACCCATCGTGGCCACTCCATTATCAACGGATGCTTCACTGGCGGAAATCACGTCGGCAAAGCCTTCAAATAGAATGACTTGCTGTTTTCTTCTTATAAGCGTTCTGGATTCATGATAATTATAGAGAACGCGGCTTTTATTGAATATCTTGGTTTCAGGGCTGTTTAAGTATTTAGGTTCATCTTCCGATTGAAGGACCCTTCCAGAAAACGCTACGACATTTCCCTTGGGATCGGTAATGGGAAACATGATCCTTCCCCTGAAACGATCGAGGAATGATTGATCTTTTTCCCTTCTGACCAATAAACCTGCCGCTTCCATCAAATCAAGTGAATACCCTCTTTTCTGAAGGAACTTGACGGTGAAATCCCAGCTCGGCAATGACCATCCGATCTGAAACTTCGTGATGCTTTCGGTGGTAAAGCCCCTGTCGAGCAGATATTCGAGAGCTTCCTGACCCTCTTTTGTGTTTAAGAGGAGATGATGGTAAAATTTACTTAAAAGCTCATGAGCCTGCATCATTTGCTTTTCATCTTCCTGCGGAGGCGCTTCTTTTTCACTGGAAGCATTGACAGTGATTTCTTCACCGACTTTGCTGCCCAGTTTTTGCGCAGCCTCTATAAACGAGAGGCCGTCAACATCCATCAGGAAAGTAAAAGCGTTCCCACCGGCACCGCATCCAAAACAATGAAAGATCTGTTTGTCAGGCGAAACGGAGAATGATGGAGTGTTTTCTCCATGAAAGGGGCACAGGCCAAAGTAATTGCGTCCCTGCTTTTTCAACTGTACATAATCACTGACAACATCTACGATATCCGTAGAGGATAATATTTTATTTAATGTTTCTTCAGGGATTCTATCAGACACTGTATATCACCTGGTTTTTCATTTCCCTTTTAATCCATTCGGTAAGAATGATTATTTTCCTGCAATCTTCGACAAAATCCTCTCGAATTGCGATGAAAATTCTTCCCGGTCATTATTCGTAAAAGGTTTTGGTCCTTTACCATAATTCCCTTTCCGTCTTTCCTTCGCTGCAACGTAACGGTAATCAAGTGCCGTCACAATGCTCTCTTCTCTGTAGACCTTTCCCCTTGGGGACAGGGCATAAACTTTTTTCGGCAGTACGAGGCTTGCGAGTCCTATATCCTGTGTCACGAGAATATCATTCATCCCGACATGGTTCATGATGTACAGATCTGCCGCTTCTTTCTCACTATCCACATATACCCATCTCCCCTCATCGGGAGCATTCTTACGATGAGCATGGGAAGCAACAAATACCACTTCGAAACCATAATCCCCCGAAATCCGAATGATTTCCGGCTTGACCGGGCAAGCATCTGCATCTACAAAAACTGTAGATTTTTGTTTGCTATTACTAACTATTCTACATCACTCCGCAATATCCTTCTCTCCACAGGAACTTTTCCTTGGAATTCAGGTAGAATATCGAAAAAAAATCGAGACGAGACTTGACATATCACAATAATTAGTTTATTCCTTAAGAGTTTAGTCTAAACCTATTTTAAATATTTTTATCACAATTTTTTATTATAGTATAATCGGACGAGTTTGACCACTAATTTACACAAAAGAATTTTTGTGGTCATTTCGGCAATGTTTCATCACAAATAAAGAACGATCCCTTCCGTTCGGCACGGGAGGGATCGTTCTTTTTCATGAACCGTTTGACCGCTGATAAATGTTCGTTATGATATTTGCGGTCTCTTCCACTGCTTTATTGGTCACATCAATGACATGACAGCTCATTCGTTCTGATATTTTCTCGAAATAGCGGAGTTCTTCCTCTATTCGCCTGATATTCGCATAACTGGCTTCATCATTGAGTCCCAATGATTTTAACCGTTCTCTCCGAATCGTATTTAACTTTTGAGGGGAGATCTTCAACCCAAAGCATTTCTTCGGTGAAACCTTAAAAAGTTCTTCAGGCGGATCCACTTCAGGCACAAGCGGAACATTCGCGACTTTGAATCGTTTATGTGCAAGATACTGCGAAAGAGGAGTCTTGCTTGTTCTCGAAACTCCTACCAGCACGATATCAGCTTTAAGTATCCCTCTCGGATCTCGTCCATCGTCGTATTTCACTGCGAATTCAATGGCTTCCACTTTCTTGAAGTAGTCATCATCCAGCTTTCTGACGGTACCCGGTTCAAATAAAGGTTCCTTGTTATAAATCGTCTGATACTTATCCATCAACGGACCGATAATATCAAAGGCATAAAGCTCCTCTTTTTCAGCCATTTCCTTGATGTATGCCCTCATGTCAGGTTTGACGAGCGTATATACGATCAGCCCCTGATTCAATTTCGCCAGAGAAATGACCTCATCGATATTTTCAAAGTCCTCTACATACGGAAAGCGTTTGATGACCGTATTGGAACCATTAAATTGACTAATGGCCGCTTTGGTTACTAATTCAGCAGTTTCCCCCACTGAGTCGGAAACAACATAGATAATCGGTTCTTTCACGATCGTTCACCACCTTCTATTCTTCTTCTGCCAATGCAACAAATGCTTTCGTGATATTCGTTTTCGTTATTCTTCCGGTTACTTCCATTTCACCGCTGTCCGTTTTCTTCACTACCGGAACAGAATCAATTTGTTTATGAATGAGATCCTTCGCTACACCGATAAGGAGATCGTCCTTTTCACATGTAGTGATATTGGGCATTCTCGTCATTATGATATTCACGGGCAATGTGCTGAGTTCCTGCTTTCCGATACTCGCCCGGAGAAGATCCTTCCTGGACAATACACCTACTAAATATGTATTTGCATCCACCACGAATAAAGTACCCACATCTTCAAGGAACATCGTAACAATTGCATCATAAACAGACACATTTTCATTCACAACGACAGGTATGGACTGATAGTCTCTAACATAAATTTTATTCAGGTTTTCTGTCAAGAGCTGCGTGCCGGTTTTGCCTGTATAAAAATATCCGACCCTGGGCCTCGCATCCAAGAAACCTGCCATTGTAAGGATGGCAAGGTCCGGCCTCAGAGTCGCCCTGGTTAAATTTAATTGATCTGCGATTTGTTCACCCGTAATGGGACCATTGTCTTTTACGATCTGCAAAATACGTTCTTGCCTTTTATTTAGTTCGATTGTTACTCACCACCTAACGAACAAACGATTTATGTTATACTTTATAATAAATATTATATACTATTTACAGAAAATGAAAAGAGAATATTACAATGGCAATGTGACAACACTATGAATATCATGCATTAACAAAGGGTATCTTCTTTTTATCAAAACTTCAATTCTTTTTTCTTAGAGGATACGAGTTGTTATTTTTGATGGAGCATGATAAAATGTTTTCATTCTTACAACCATATACAGGCTATGATGGATACATAAGTACTTGCAGTGAAGCGACCAGGGACGGTGAAAGCCTGGATGGCAGGGAAACGGCAATCCTGAGCTTATCGACTTGAAAGTGGATATTCGTCTCTATAGACGTGTATCAACTAGGGTGGAACCGCGAGTAACAAGCTCGTCCCTAGGCATTGCCTAGCGACGAGCTTTTTTTATTTTCTAAACTTATAACAAGGAGTGACTTAGATGTCAATGGAACAAGTAGTAAATTTAGCGAAGCACCGTGGATTTGTATTCCCTGGATCTGAAATTTACGGAGGACTGGCAAACACATGGGATTACGGTCCGCTCGGCGTCGAACTGAAGAACAACATCAAAAAGGCATGGTGGAAGAAATTCGTCCAGGAATCTCCTTATAATGTTGGACTTGATGCAAGCATCTTAATGAATCCACAGACATGGGTGGCATCAGGTCACGTCGGAAACTTCAATGATCCAATGATTGATTGTAAAGAATGCAAAACACGGCACCGTGCAGACAAAATCATTGAAAATGCACTTGAAGAGAAGGGTATTGAAATGATAGTTGATGGCCTTTCCTTCGACAAAATGGAAGAAATCATCAAGGAGCATTCCATCGCCTGCCCTGATTGCGGAAGTCACAATTTCACGGAAATCCGTCAATTCGACCTGATGTTTAAAACACATCAAGGCGTTACCGAGTCTTCCACAAATGAAATCTACCTGCGCCCGGAAACAGCTCAAGGTATATTCGTAAACTTCAAAAATGTTCAGCGTTCAATGCGTAAAAAGATGCCATTCGGTATTGCCCAAGTCGGGAAAAGTTTCAGAAATGAAATCACACCTGGTAACTTCACCTTCAGAACACGCGAATTCGAACAAATGGAACTGGAATTCTTCTGTAAGCCTGGTGAAGACCTTGAGTGGTTCTCTTACTGGCGGGAATTCTGTAAGAACTGGTTACTTAACCTGGGCATGAACGAAGATAACATGCGTCTGCGCGACCATGATCAAGATGAACTATCCCACTACAGTAACGCAACAACGGATATCGAATATAAATTCCCGTTCGGATGGGGTGAACTTTGGGGTGTAGCCGACAGAACGGACTTTGATCTGAAGCGTCATATGGAGCACTCAAATGAAGACTTTCATTATATGGATCCGCAGACCAATGAGAAATATGTACCGTATTGTATCGAACCTTCTCTTGGTGCGGACCGCGTGACTCTCGCTTTCTTATGTGATGCATTCGAGGAAGAGGAATTAGAAAATGATTCAAGAACTGTTCTCCGCTTCCACCCGGCACTCGCACCTTTCAAGGCGGCTGTTCTTCCATTATCAAAAAAGCTGTCCGATGATGCATTTAAAGTATACGAAGAGCTGTCTAAAGACTTAATGATCGACTTCGATGAGACTGCTTCCATCGGTAAACGCTACCGCCGGCAGGATGAAATCGGTACACCTTTCTGTATCACATTTGATTTTGATTCAGTGGAAGACGGTCAGGTTACAGTACGCGACCGCGATTCAATGGATCAAGTAAGAATGCCGATCAGCGAAGTGAAATCCTTCCTGATGGAAAAAATCCAGTTTTAAGTTTGTATTGAAGCGAGGCTGGGAAAAAAGTGTTTTAGTCTGAATAAAACCCGAACTAATTTGAACTCTAAGTTCAAGGTAAGTTCGGGTTTTTATTAGCTTTGTTCAAATGTCAATTTTGTATATAGCTTGTTCGAGCGGTTGATTGGAGTGCAAGACGAAGACTCCTATCAGAAAAGCGGAAGGGTTTTGCTCAGAGGCGTGTGGCATAAGGCGAATCGGCCACGAAGGCGTTTCTTTGCCTTCTTGGCCGGTTTGACTTATGTCATGTGCCTCTAAGCCCTGCAGCTGGACAATTACTCCTCGAATTTAAAGGAGGCTCAAGTGCTACCCGCGGAAAGCGAAGTCTTGCACGGAAATCATTAGCGGTATTCAGTGGTCATCACTAAAATGTTCGCCTTTAGGCAGTTGTTTTTTTGTTTTGTCCCAGCCTCGTTTTTTGTTTAAGTAAGCTCTCATACCCACACATCCCCCCTGAAAATATGGTACTCATAAAAAAACCGGCCCCCATAAGAGAACCGGCCAAAATCACAATATGCTTTAAATACTAGAATAAGTCCTTGAGATTATCCATTTGATCAAGAAATCTCCTGGATTTCAATGTTAAACCTGAGTTTTCATCGTAATAAGTCCTGATTACCCGCTTGAGCTGAAGTTTTGTTTCATCCTTTACCGAGATGTTCCCTAACCGATTGATGTCAAAATAATAAAACAGCCTTAATAATTTAACGGTGCTTTGAGAAATCGGAAGATGATGGGGATCCTTTTCCACACACCGGTGACATATAAATCCGTTCTCTTTAAATGAAAACCCGAATGTACCTTCGGTTTCACCGCAGACGGAACAGCCATTCAAATGAGGATACAGTCCTAATACAGGCAGCATTTTCATTTCGAATATATGCATTAATATGTCCGGATCATACTCTTCATTTAAATACTTGAGTACACTGTAAAGCAATTCAAAAAGAAACGGATTCGGCTTCCTGTCCTCCGTGCTTTTATCAAGGAGATCGACGATGTATGAAGCGTATGCTGTTTTAAACAGATCTTCCCTTACATGCCTAAGAGATTCTGCAATCTCACCTTGTTGAAGGGTTCCCAACCCGCTGCCTTTAATAAACATAAAATAGCCATATGTAAACATTTGGGAAATAGCGGAAAGACGGCTGTTTGGCTTTTTAGCCCCTCTTGCCATCAATCCGATTTTCCCGAATTCCCTGGTGTATATAGTCACTATTTTGTTTGATTCACCATAATGGTTTGTTCTGATAACAATTCCTTCACACTTCTGTAGCATATTGGCCACCTCCCGAATTCACATCACCCGGGTGATGACAACCTATTACGTCAGGGGGAAGTCGACTTCCGATATCTCTTCTTCTAATTGATAAGGTTCTTCCACCCTATCTTTTTCAAGCTCCTTAAAAAGTAAATACGTGTCGATGTTGCCTGTTTGTGAAAACACTTTCCAAGTTAAGTCTAACATCAAAAACCCACCTTTCTGGATTTAAACTAGCAAGACTTCAAAGCTTTCTTGTGATTAGAATTAGCATCTTTTTAATAAAGCATGTGAACTAAATATTGTTAATTCATTTCACTTGACTTTCCAAGAAACGAACGGCTTAATACTCATCATCATTGAAACCGTAATCGCGCAGGTTGGATGCACGGTTACGCCAATCTTTCTGGACTTTCACCCACAACTCCAGATACACTTTTGAACCGAGCAGATTTTCAATATCCACACGGGAGCGTTTCCCTACTTCTTTCAGCATGGATCCCTGTTTTCCGATGACAATCCCTTTCTGTGAATCCCTTTCCACTATGATGGTAGCAAGAACGTCTATCAAGTTTTTATCATCTTTTCTCTCCATTTTATCAATGACCACAGCTATACTGTGAGGAATTTCTTCCCTTGTCAGATGGAGGACCTTCTCACGGATCAGTTCCGATACGATAAAACGTTCAGGATGGTCAGTGATTTGATCTGCAGGGTAAAACTGCGGTCCTTCAGGAAGATTATCCTGAATCAGCCCAAGCAGGTGTTCCACATTATTCCCTTCGAGTGCTGAAATCGGCACGGTTGCCGCAAATGGAAAAAGTTCATTGTATTGCTGAATGATCGGCAATAATTCATCAGGATGTATTTGATCAATTTTATTAAGTATGAGAAAAACCGGAGTCTTGACCCCTTTCAGTTTCTCAATGATAAAATGATCTCCCTTTCCAAGCCCTTCTTCCACATTCACCATGAAAAGTATAATGTCAACTTCCTTCAAGGTGTTTTGGGCAATCTTCATCATAAAGTCACCAAGCTTATGCTTGGGCTTGTGGATTCCCGGAGTATCGATGAAAATCATTTGGGATTCGCTCGTTGTCAGAACACCTTGAACTTTATTTCGAGTCGTTTGCGGCTTGTCGCTCATAATGGCAATCTTCTGACCGATTACACGATTTAAAAACGTAGACTTACCTACATTGGGACGACCGATGATTGAAATAAATCCTGATTTGAATGATGCATTCGTTTCTTTATTACTCATGTAAATCCTCCGGTGAAAAAGCTCCCGGCAATAACTCGGCAACTGTCAATTCTTCCACATCGCCTTTAAGGTTCGTCAATACCACTCTCATATCCTTTGCACAAAGCTCGGATATGACTTGGCGGCATGCCCCGCATGGCGGTACGGGTCTCGCAGTATCAGCAACCACCGCAATCATGGAATAATCCTTGTCACCTTCTGAATAAGCTTTGAAGAGGGCTGTTCTTTCTGCACAATTGCACATGCTGTATGCAGCATTTTCAATATTGCATCCGTGATAGACCTTGCCGTCTTTTGTAAGAAGAGCTGCACCGACCTTGAATTTACTATAAGGTACATATGCTTTTTCCCGTGCATCTTTTGCTTCATTGATTAGTTGTTCTTTGTTCATTTGTTTACTCTCCTTTTGACCCTTACATATTTCATTTTACTATATTTTTCATAAAAGAAAATGGGCTGTTATCATTTTGTAATGAAATAGTTAGATAATTCAAACTATTTAATGGTACTTTTGCTTATACGCTTAACTTATTCTATACAACTATAAGAGCGTTTTCAAATCAAAAAGAGGACAGCAGGAAGAAATGTTCTTCCTGCAGCCCCTTTTTCACCGGTTTCTTTTAATTAGCTCTTTTTGATATGCTATTTTAGTATTCAATAGGCCATTAAGAAAACAACTTATTAACTCAATATCTTAGGAATGAAAATAATGCATCCTATGATGAAGGAACCGATTGCAAATAACAGGACAGCAGCCGATGCCAGGTCTTTGGATGCTTTTGCAAGCGGATGATATTCCGGGGTCACGAGGTCGACTGCTTTTTCGATGGCTGTGTTCATTGTTTCGAGTGCCAGCATTCCAAATATAAGGGTCACAAGAATGATCCACTCAAATGCAGAAATGGAAAGGAATACACCCAATGCGGCCGCTATTACTGCAGCAGCTGTATGAATCCTGAAATTCTGCTCGGATGACCAGACGGACCTGATTCCCTGCCAAGCATGTCCAAAGGATTTCTTGAGGCGCCTCAGTCCGAATTTAGTCCCTTGTGAGTCCATACTCATCGAGGATTTCCTTTTGTCTTTGGACCATTTCTGTTTCATCTTCTTTCTCTATATGATCGTAACCCAATAAATGAAGGAAGCCGTGAAGGGCAAGGAATCCGAGTTCACGGGAGAATGAGTGGTTGTATTCTTCCGCCTGCTCTTTCGCCCGTTCGACCGAGATAATGATGTCCCCTAGGATCCGCGGGATATCCGTACCTACGATTTCAATTTCATCTTCACCAAGTTCTTCAAGAGCGAATGAAATGACATCAGTAGGCTGATCTTTATGGCGGTAATCCCGATTGATTTCCCGGATTCGATCATTCGATACGAACGTAACGGAAACCTCACTGCCTCCCTCCACCTCTTCTCTATTGGCAGCTATATTCAAAATGGCTTGAATTTGCGCTATTTGTTCGTCAGTCAATTGATCTGTCTCGTCGATAAAGTCAATGGATAGGGTCATATGCTATTCTCCTTCTGCTTTAAGTTCAGGGTATTCAATCCTCGGATGATAAATGCCATTCAAAGTCTCGCATAAAGACCTTTTTACTTTCTCAAGTTCCTTCAATGAAATATCACATTCATTGAATTGCCCGTCACTGAGCCGATCTTTGACAATGGCAGCGACCAGTTGTTTGATTTCCTCCTGGGTAGGGGATTTCTTCGATCGAACAGCAGCCTCCACACTGTCAGCGATATTGATGATCGCCGTTTCTTTCGTTTGAGGCTTTGGTCCAGGATATCGGTATTCATCTTCTGTTACATCTTTCCCCTGTTCTTTCGCCTTATAATAAAAATATTTCAATAAAGTCGTGCCGTGATGCTGTTCGGCGATATCGACGATTTCTTTCGGAAGTTTATACTTACGCAGCATGGAAGCCCCATCAGACGCATGGTCGATAATGATGCTTTTACTGGTTTCAGGCTTCATCCGATCATGAGGATTCTCCATATTCATCTGATTTTCTATAAAAAAATGCGGCCGCTTTGATTTTCCCACATCATGGTAGTAACATCCGACCCTGGCGAGCAGCCCATTTGCCCCAATGGCTTCGCAGGCTGATTCAGCCAGGTTGGCCACCATGACGCTGTGATGATATGTACCTGGTGCCTCGGTGAGAAGTTTCTTCAACAAGGGCTGATTCGGACTGGAAAGCTCGACCAGCCTCATAGAGGACAGGATGCCGAACCCTGTTTCAAAGAATGGTAAGAAACCGATTGTCAGTATGGAGGAGCCAATCCCCGATACCAGTGCAAACACCAGATAATAAATGTACTCTGTACTGGTGTAGGCTACGTCGCTGAGCAATACAAGAAATGCAATGATCAATATGTTTACCAACGCCACATAAATACCAGCCCTTAAAACGTTGGTACGTTGATTCCTGCTGACAAGAGTCAAGATCCCCGCTACCCCGCTGAAGAGCGTATAAATCGCCACCTCGATGTCGACAGAACCGGAAAACTTTTCATTGAATACGATACTCGCACATGCAGAAATAATAAACACCATCATCATGGCAATCCGTTCATTCAGCAGGATCCGGAGAATCATCCCGGTAAAGGCGGCTGGAAACAAGAACGCAATATCATTTATCTCCAATTGCTTTAATAGGCCGGTTATTTTCATGATAATCAGTGAAATCACAAACACAATGCTCGTTAAAATCAAATAGTTTTGTTTCTGTTCTTCCTTCACCTCAAGTGTATAAAAGAAATAATATAAGGAACTGATGATCACAACGATAAACAAAGCCAGTCCAATGATTGGTTTTATAGAGAAATCTTCTTCTACCATACCAAAATCGTTCAACGTTTCATAGATATTTGGTGTGATCAGATCTCCCTCTTCGACGATTACCTCACCATCCACGATCTCTACTGACTGAACACTCTCAACAGCCTGTTTCTTCAGCTGTTCTGTTTTTTCTTCATCATAGAACTCAGTGGGCTCGATGGCCGCGTTCCCAAGAGCGATTGCTGCTTCCTTCAATTTCCCTTTGAAAGAGAAACTGGAGATCCTTTGTTCCAGATTCAAGGCAGCTTTCTTCAGCTCGTCTTCTTTCACTTTATCACCCATGATGACTTCCAACTGAGTCGAGACGATGGACTCGACTCTTTCCAGATCTGTTTGGGTTGATGTCAGCAGCGTTTTCAGGACAGTATCGTTCAAGGTTTTCGTAACATTATTTTCTTCTCCTGAGGGAAGGAGTTTCTTTAATTCCTCCAGTTGTTTATTGAGGTTGACACTCTGAGGATTCATCACTTCCTCTTCAGGGGCAGGTTCTTTCACTGATTTATTTTTCACTTCGGTAACACTGTCAATTAAAGAACTGACAAGCATGACAGCATTGTTTACAGCACCTTCTTTCGTGCTGTATATCTTTTCCACTTCTGCTGCGGCAGCTTCTTTTTTCTTTTCTGTCGCTTCTTCATCTAACAGGGTCTTAGGTGCCCTGATCGTGGCTGGTGCTTCCTCGTATAAACTTAAATCAAGCGGCTTTGGTTTTACATTGCTGTACAGCACTCCAAACACGATGATGCCCAGGAGAACGAACATGATGTTAGTGAAAAGCCGGTAACTCAGGAATTTTCTTATTCTATGTAATAATGGGTGAGTATGCATATGGACCCCCTGTAAAACTTAACTGATCGGATGGATAATCATCCCTTTAATTATGTAAAATGATAACAGTTTTTTACTTAATTATCTATTCTAATCCTAAAAATGTCTGTTTTCAGCATAATTGCTGTTCCGCCAATAACAGCAACCGTCCCTTTCCGCCTGGAGGAACCTATAAAAAAAGATTGATCGGCCATTTGATGCACGATCAATCTTTTTCATTCATATTTGTTTTTCATTATTCTCATAGGCATTTATGATTTTGGCAACAAGCGGGTGTCTCACGACGTCTGCCTGTTCAAGATAGATAAAGGAAACCCCTTTTACATTTTTCAATATTCTTTCCGATGAAATCAACCCGGATTCCACCCCTCTTGGCAAGTCCACTTGAGAGCGGTCCCCTGTTATGATCATTTTAGAATCGAAGCCAAGTCTTGTCAGGAACATCTTCATCTGAGCCTGGGTGGTATTTTGTGCTTCATCGAGAATAACGAAAGCATCATCCAGTGTACGACCCCTCATATACGCCAGCGGGGCAATTTCAATCGTCCCCCGTTCAATCAGCCGGGCTGTATGCTCAGCCCCCAGAACATCATGCAGGGCATCATACAGAGGGCGCAGATAAGGATCGACTTTTTCTTTCAGGTCACCAGGAAGGAATCCGAGGCTTTCTCCGGCTTCGACTGCAGGTCTTGTTAGAATTATTTTCTTAACCTCGCCATTTTTCAGTGCATGTACAGCCATCACCACGGCCAGATAGGTCTTCCCCGTACCAGCAGGTCCAATTCCGAAAACCATATCGTGTTTCTTTATAGCATGAATGTACTGTCTTTGCCCGAGGGTTTTGACCCGGATCGATTTCCCTTTTGCATTTTTCGTAATTTCTTCATCATATAAATCCGTGAAATATTCCAACGTCCCGCCTTTACCCATTTGGACGGCATGCTGTACATCCCTTTGGCCGATGTTTATGCCTTTTCGGATGACGCTCACCAGACGGTCACAAATTTCAAGGGCCAGTGATGCACGCTCTTCTTTCCCTGAAATCAGCAATTCTTCGCCTCTTGTTACAATCGAAACCGTTAATTCTTGTTCTATTAATTTAAGGTGAGAATCTGAAACCCCAAATAAAGCCACTGCCTCGTTTGGATTTTCCAGCTGCAATTTCATTAAGATATCATCTGACATTAATTAGTCTCCTTGAATGATTGGTTGTCCTTCAGCAATATTTTCTACTACTTTGAAGTGAAGATTCACTTTAACTTTACCATTCTCCACCTTTTCTTGCAAAATTTTTTCACCGATTATTTCAGCATCATCAGGGAGGGAAGAATCCAAATTATTTTTGGCGAGTTTCTTTGCTTCTTTCACTGCTTCTTCTCTTGTATAAGCTCTTTCTACCTTTTCCTTTTCTTTGATGCTTTTATCAATATAGGCGATAGGAAGCTGCCATTTCAGGAACTTAACCGGCTTCTTCGTCTCCTCAGTAACTGTTTCTTTATAATCAGGATTCCCAAAACCCCATATCGGGATTCTCAAAGACCCGATTTCTATATAATGTTTTCGTTTCTCCTTTCCGCTGAATACTTCGAAGTCGGTTTTCAATGGAAGTTCGACTGAAGTCCTATACCATGTCTCACCCATGATTTTTGCTTTTGCAGGTACACCCTTCGGCTTTTTTTCAGTACCGATGACACCGGAAACGAGCAGCTGTCCCCTTTTAACATAATCGTTCACCTTTACCTGTGGATCGCCTTCTTCAACGAATATTTCGACGATGACAGCTTTTTTCTTTGCGACTATATGCTGCATTCCGGTAGATTCGACTTGTTCAGGTGCATTTTTCTCAACAACCTGAAAATGGTAGGTTGTCCCTTTTAATTCGACACCAACCCACGTAATATTGTCCATCCTTGAGGAAAGTTCCATCTGGATGCTTTCAACATCCGGTATCGAAAACTGCAATTTCCCGGTGGTTACCCCCATCTCTGTAAGTTCTTTTCGGATATTATGCTCGGTTTCCGGGGCTGCCCCCTTGATCTGAATGCCCCAAACCATATTGGACAACAGAATGATCATAATGAGAAAAGCGAAGCCTCCAAGAAGGAATCCCGAATTTTTAAAGGCGCGTTTCAGAAGGAAAGGACCCCCTTGACCCCGGAGGAATGTTACCTTGCATTCTGATGACCTTACCGCTCTTCTGAAGTTATGTACATCCTCTAGGGCTAAATAGAACGTGATTGTTTCTGTTCCGGCTCTTTTGACATTCCAGATGGATATATTTGAACGCAGTAATTGATTGATGACCCTCTCAATCAGCTTTCCTTCCATCTTAACAAATACTTTCCCTCTGAATGAGGTGATCCATTGGTTTTTCAATTCCGTCCCTCCCTAGTTCTCTAAATACGTAACGTCAACGATTTTCCCCTGAAGAAGGATTTCTTCCGGCAGTATCATTTTTATGACAAATTGCTCTCCTTTGATCAAGAGTTGACCTTGTTTAAGTAAAAGCCTGACTTCCCTGTCGGTGAACGTAAGCAGCCCCCGATGATTTTCTATATAGATATGAATTTGTCCAATCATTGTGATGCGCGGAAGGTCCATCATGACATCTTCGGGCAGGTCCATGGTCTGCGTCATCCATTTCCGCATTTGCTGTACCCAATTTTTTTTCGCCATAAAAAAAGAACCCCCTTTCATCTCATATTTATGAAATGAAATAGGGATTCATCACTGTTATTTTCGATGATGCGGTTTTTTTGCACGCGGAGGGCCGAATACTTCCGAGAAAATGAATCCTTTCACAATGTCATCTTTACTCTCAAAATCGATGGAATAGTGAGAAGGGCCCTTTTCCTTTATGGATTTCACCCTGGCCCGCTGCATGTGCGCCTTTTGTTTATAGCCTTCTTTCTGTTTTTTCAATTGGGTATACTTGTTTTCGATCTCTTGTTTCTGCTCTTCATATTTCGTTTGAAGAGTATAAACAGGTTCTTCCTGTTCGGCATTGGGGTATGCAGTTCTGTCACTTTGTCTCCTGCGCGGTGCTTCCCTGCCGGTCTCTGCCGGTATTCCCGTTTCAATCGGTTTCGGCGTTGACCGCTTATCCTCGGAAGAGCCTTTTGATCGATTGAAAATTGTCGTCAATAATCCGATTATGACGGCAATGATTAATCCTTCCATGGAGAAGTCTCCTTTCTCACCCGGGGAGGCTATTCACCTTTTGGATTTTTGCCATCCTTTTTATCGCCCGTTAGTTTTCCGATGGAGTCTCTCATATCGGTATCCGCATCAATATTCTTGATATTCATGTAATCCATCACACCGATATTTCCTGAACGCAATGCTTCTGCCATAGCTAACGGAACCTCAGCTTCGGCTTCCACAACTTTCGCCCTCATTTCTTCCACTCTGGCTTTCATTTCCTGTTCATTCGCTACAGCCATCGCTCTTCTTTCTTCTGCCTTAGCTTGTGCGATGTTCTTATCTGCTTCTGCCTGCTCGGTTTGCAATTCTGCACCGATATTCTTGCCGATGTCGACATCCGCGATATCGATCGAAAGAATCTCAAAAGCCGTTCCGGCATCCAGACCTTTCGAAAGGACGGTCTGCGAAATCATATCGGGATTTTCCAGGACCTTTTTGTGATTGTCGGAAGAACCGATTGTGGAAACAATCCCTTCACCTACACGGGCGACGATCGTTTCTTCCCCTGCTCCACCAACAAGTCTGTCGATATTGGCACGAACAGTAATACGTGCCTTCGCTTTCACTTCGATCCCGTCCATTGCAACCCCGGCGATGAACGGTGTTTCGATCACTTTCGGATTAACACTCATTTGAACCGCTTCCAGCACATCTCTTCCTGCAAGGTCAATAGCTGCACAGCGCTCAAATGTAAGTTCGATATTTGCACGGTGGGCTGCAATCAGTGCGTTTACCACGCGGTCGACATTCCCCCCTGCCAGGTAATGACTCTCAAGCTGATTGATGGTAACATTGATTCCCGCCTTATGGGCTTTGATGAGCGGGTTGATCACCCTGTTTGGAATAACACGTCTCAGCCTCATCCCAATCAGCGTGAATATACTGATTTTGACCCCTGCCGCGATGGCTGAGATCCATAGCATGACTGGTACAAAAGTGAACAATACAGCTAATAAAATAAAACCTACTACAATGGCAACGATCATAAGGATCGTACTCGGTCCGATTACCATGTAAACACCCTCCTATGGAAAAATAGTTTAGATTTTCTATATTCTTGTCTTCAGTACCCTCGCACTAAAGAGCATGAATCAATTCTTTAAGAAAGTTCTCTCACTACGATGCGGGAACCTTCTACTTTAACAACCTTTACATTTTGATTTACCTGAATGTAGCCGCCCTCTGTGACAGCATCAATTCTTTCATCTTCTATCAGGATCGTCCCAGATGGTCTCAGCGGGGTTTTTGCTGTGCCGACTTTTCCGATCAGTTCAAGTCTGTTCGCATTCGAAACATAACCGCTTTCGGTATTGGTTGAATCCTTCAAAATAATCTTATTGAATAGTTTCATCTTTTTACCAAACACCTTTACTAATAAGATCATGGCAATCACTGCAATAAGTAAAGCAATAAGAATGGAAATCCCCATTTGCATAAGGTTGCCTCCTGCCAGCATTATACTCCCAATCACCGCTGCGACCCCGAGTCCCCCTGCTATTCCGCCAGGCAAGAAGAATTCAGCCACAATCAGTATTATTCCTATCACAAACAGAATGATCGTTTCATATCCTGCAAGACCAGCCACTAAATGGCCGTAAAAGAATAAAAGCAATGAGGCCAATCCGACAGAGCCCGCTACACCGAACCCAGGTGAATATAATTCAATCACCAGTCCCAAGCTTGCAAGTGACAATAAAATAGGCACAACGATCGGATTCGTGATGAACCTGGCCAATTTCTCAGCAAAGGTTTCTTCCACTGTATGAACAGAGGCTTTATCAACGCCGAGAGCTTGATACAATTCATCCATATTTTTGACGGTACCTTCTGAGTAACCGACTTTTTGCGCTTCCTTCGCACCAAGCGTCAATAATTCACCTTTATCAATGCCGAGCTCCGGAATTTCTACTGATTCGTCAGCCATGGCAAGAGCATAAAGAGGATCTCTTCCGCTGGATTCGGCGGCACTCTTCATTGCAGACAGCCAGTAACTTTGCGCTTTTTTATCTGCCGCATTGCCCGCCTGGTCAATGACGGCTGCAGATCCAATATGGCCATTCGGTACCATATAAATTTCATCTGCATGCAGCGCGATGAAAGCTCCTGCCGATAAAGCGTTATTATTGACGAAAGCCACCGTATCGGCTTCCACTCCGTCGAGAAGCTGACCAATGTCCCCTGCTGCATCCACCAGACCGCCAGGAGTGTCGATATCAAATATGATCGTTTCTGCATTGTTTTTCTCTGCCTCATCCAACGCTCTTTGCAGAAAAGCATGCAGGCCCTTCTCCACCTCTTTTTGAATCGGTATGACGTATACATTTTCATCCTGTTCAGCAAACCCCGACAGCGGGAGCAGAAAACTGAATCCAAGGATCATCATATAAAAGATCAGTATACCTCTTCTCACCTTAACCCCCTCGTTTCAATCATATTCCTTTCTAGTTTATGTACGAATGAATCATTTAAATAGTTTCAACTTTCATAAAAAAATTATCGGTTTCTTTATGTATTTTTACATAGAGAGTGGTAATGAAGCTGAAAATTGGACTAATTTGATGAAAGGAGATTTTGTAAGGCCTTTCATGAAAGCCATAAAAAAACCGGGAAACTGGCAGCTTCCCGGTTTTGGTTGTTATGATAGATGTTGAAGAACAAGTTTATTGACGAGAGCTCCATCAGCTTTCCCTTTTACTTTAGGCATGATAGCCCCCATCACTTTACCCATGTCAGCCTTTGAAGAAGCACCAACCTCAACCATCGTTTCCTGAACAATGGCAGAAATCTCTTCTTCAGAAAGCTGTTTAGGCATATATATTTCGACGTAAGTCAGTTCTGTTTGAATTTTCTCAGCCAGATCTTCACGACCCGCTTTCGTAAATTCATGGAGGGAGTCTTTCCGTTGCTTGACTTCTCGAGAAAGGACAGTCAACTCTTCGTCTTCAGAGAGCTCCTGTTTTCCAAACTTAATGGCTTCATTTTGAAGTGCTGCCTTAAGCATGCGGATCAAGGAAAGTTTCTCTTTTTCTTTATTTTTCATCGCTTGTTTCATATCATCATTTAAACGATTGAGAAGACTCATGGTTACACCCTCTCTTAGAACTTACGCTTTCTTGCAGCTTCTGATTTCTTTTTGCGTTTTACGCTTGGCTTTTCATAAAATTCGCGCTTTCTAAACTCTTGTAAAGTTCCTGTTTTAGAAACTGAGCGTTTGAAGCGACGAAGAGCATCTTCAAGCGATTCGTTTTTACGAACAACTGTTTTTGACATCTCTCTTTCCCTCCCTCCGAACACACTACACTTACATGTTCAAGTCAAGAAAATGGATTGCACCAATTTTCCCAAGACGAAAATTCGTCTCTTTCCTTCACCAAAAGGTTTGGCTAAGCCCTTGTTTCTTTGTCACAAGGGGACAGAAAGTGTATGTCTTTCTTGGATGAATTCTTTAAAATATAAAGAAATCCATGTACTTTGCCATTATAATATATGTCTTCGATTAGGTCAACAGCTTCTGCGCAATTGCTTGTATAAATAGGCATGTCTCCCGCCTCCCCCCCATACATTAAGGTAAGCATGTACCATTGTGGAGGGACACCAATATGATGTTGAACCTATTCTTGTTTGTTTTACTTATCTTATGCTTCTTATTAGGAATGCTCTGGCTTAGGTCCGGGTTATTCAATATTGCCAGTTCGAAGGTGAAGAAGTGGCTCCATTTCCTTACAGACACCCCCGTCAAGGGCGCTGCCACCGGGACGGTCATGACCGCTTTCATTCACAGCAGCTCTGCTGTGATGGTACTGACCGTCGGCCTCGCCTCATCAGGGATCATCCCATTCAGACAGACAGTCGGCATCATGCTCGGTTCCAATATCGGAACAACATTCACTCTTGAGATGTTCACATTGAATATGAATTATCTCATTGTTCCCTCGATCATGATCGGTTGCGTTATGATCGCCTTCAAAAAGGATACGGTCCGCAGCGCCGGCATGATCTTCACCGGCTTCGGTCTGATCTTTGCTTCCATCCAGGGAATACAATGGGTCGCAACACCTTTGACCACCCACCCGCTTCTCCATGCGTACATAGAGAAAATGAACAGCCATGTCCTGTTTGCGCTTCTGATCGGCTGTGTACTGACTGCACTCATTCAATCAAGCACGGTCGTCACCGGGGTCACAATGGGGTTTCTGGCTACACAATCCATCGATTTGCATGCAGGGATCGCCATCATGCTCGGTGCAAACATCGGAACATGCATCACGGGATTCATCGCAAGCCTCGGCGGGGGGATCCAAGCACGGCTGACTGCTTTTGCCCATATTTGGCTGAATGTCATCGGGGTCCTCGTTTTCATCCCGCTCATCCCGGTGCTGGGCACGGTCGTTCAGAGTCTGGCCGGCTCCCCTGACATACAGCTGGCCCATGCAAGTGTGATTTTCAATCTGCTTTGTTCACTTATCGTCCTTCCCTTTGCCTATCAATTTGCCCGGTTCATTGAGAGGGTGCATTCTGGAACATAAGGTTTGGTTGGATTTTCTAATGATGGTTTCGAGGGGACATTGTGGTGGAGGTTGGAGGAAGAAATAATTCCGCCTGGCTGTCCAGTTATTCAGTCCATGTGCAATGGACTTCATGTCGTTCGTGTCCCTGTAACATAAAAAGCCGGATGAACAGAATCCATCCGGCTTCGACTTATTGATTAATAATCAGAGTCGCTAGTCAACCCTTGTACAATTTTCACGCCTGAGCTTGCGCCTAGACGGGTAGCACCTGCATCGATCATAGCCTGTGCATCTTCAGATGAACGTACGCCGCCTGAAGCTTTCACACCGATTTCAGGTCCGACTGTCTTTCTCATTAGAGCGATATCCTCAACAGTCGCTCCGCCAGTTGAGAATCCAGTTGATGTTTTCACGTAGTCAGCACCAGCTTCGACTGATAGTTCACAAGCTTTCACTTTTTCCTCATCAGTCAGCAAGCACGTTTCAATGATCACTTTAGATAATGCTTTTCCTTTAGAAGCTGCAACAACAGCTTCAATGTCACGCTTGACAAGATCAAAATCGCCGCTCTTCATTGCTCCGATATTGATGACCATATCCACTTCCGTAGCACCTTTTTCAATGGCATCCTTTGTTTCGAATGCTTTTGTTTCAGGAGTGGAAGCCCCTAGAGGGAAACCGATTACAGTACATACTTTAACTTCTGTACCTTTTAATAGTTCGCTTGAATAGTTCACCCAAGTCGGATTTACACAAACGGATGCAAATTTGAATTCTTTTGCTTCCTGGCATAGAACTTCAACTTGTTCTTTCGTTGATTCTGGTTTAAGTAAAGTATGATCGATCATACTTGCGATATTTACAGTCATATTATCTCTCCTTCATCAGTTGTCCGTACCTCTTACATCATACCAAATCATACGAGGAAAAACGAGTTTTTCTTTTATAATGTCCCAATTTCCTCTTGGAAATTTATCATTCGTGAAAGTGTTTACAAGCAGGAACAACATCAATCTTTTTCGGAGCCTTTTTCAACGTTATTATTTCACTCGGTAAACTCTCGCTTCATATGGCTTTAAGTTCAACGTATCGGCGGATTCTTGCTCCACTTCATGATAATTGTTCAGAAGAAGGTTCTCTGACTTTACCTCAAAGTCAAGCTTGCAAACCGCTTCCTTAGTGGACAGGTTCGTGACTATAAGCATTTTGTCATTTTCTCCGGTCCTGGTGTATGCATAGATCTGCTTGTCTTCAGGAAGCAATAAATCATAGGTTCCATAGGTGAAAACATCTTCTTTTTTCTTTAGTGAAATCATTTTCTTGTAGAAGGCAAGGATTGAATTTTCATCTTTTTCCTGAGTTTTCACATTTATGGAGGTGTAATTCGGATTGACTTTCATCCACGGAGTACCGGTTGTGAAACCGCAGTTTTCTTCATCGGACCACTGCATGGGTGTCCGGCTGTTGTCCCGTGATGATGCCCAGATGATTTCCATGATTTCCTGATGATCGGATCCTTCTTCACGTTTTATTCGGTAAAGATTCTTCACTGCAACATCATCATAATCTTCAAGGGAAGGAAATTGTACGTTTGTCATTCCGATTTCCTGGCCTTGATAGATAAATGGCGTCCCCTGCATCAGGAAGTACATTGCTGCCATGGCAGTCGCACTTTCTTTCCAATATTCCTTATCATTTCCCCAGGTTGATACAACACGCGGCTTATCGTGGTTTTCGATGAATAGCGCATTCCAGCCATTACCTTCTAGGCCTTTTTGCCAGCGGGTCAGTACTTTCTTTAATTCAACGATGTCCAGATCCGGATTCGTTTCTGCATCCCATAAACCTAAATGCTCGAACTGGAAAATCATATCCATTTTGCCGTTTTCTTTGCCTACCCAGAGCTCCGCTTCATCTGCTTTTACTCCGTTTGCTTCCCCGACCGTCATGACGTCGTAATTTGAATACGTGCGGTCCTTGAATTCCTGAAGAAACGTATGAATGCCCTTTTGATTCATATGCATATCAAATGATGAAACATATTTTTTCTTCTTGGGGTTCGGCATATCCGGCAGTCCGGGACGTTTTTTAATATGACTGATCGCGTCGATCCGGAAACCGTCAATTCCTTTATCCAGCCACCAATTCACTGTATCGTACAATGCATCTCTTACTTCTTCGTTCTCCCAATTAAGATCTGGCTGTTTTGTTGAAAATACGTGAAGGAAATACTGACCGGTCTTCTCGTCAAACTGCCATGCAGACCCGCCGAAAATACTTTCCCAGTTGTTTGGTTCCTTTCCGCCCTTGCCGTCACGCCATATATACCAGTCGCGTTTAGGACTATCTTTAGAACTTGCCGATTCAATGAACCATGGATGTTCGTCACTTGTATGATTGAGGACCAGATCAATGATTAATTTCATATCACGTTGGTGAACCTCTTCTAATAATTGATCGAAATCATCCATCGTTCCGAAGTCTTCCATGATATCCTGATAATCAGAAATATCATATCCGTTATCATCGTTAGGAGATTTGTACATCGGGCAGATCCAGATCACATCTACACCCAAATCTTTAATATAATCTAACCGATGAATAACCCCCTGTAGATCTCCAATCCCGTCCCCATTTGAATCCTGAAAACTTCTAGGATAGATCTGATAGCCAACAGCCTCTCTACGCCATGCCTTTTTCATCATAATAACACCTCATCAAATTATTATAAGATACAAACGCTTACATTTTGCTCATTGGCAAATGCGTAATAACGTTCATTTGCGTCACTTCACCAACACGAATGCGCAATCGTTTGCACTAAACAGCTAAAAAAAATAGTATGCATCTTTAGATATGAACATTATTAGTTTACAACCTTCTTCCTGTCTAAGCAATAGATAAATACCAGAAACTTCGCATGGGGCATTTTGTGGTGAATCGGCATAAGCACCAAGATCAGATTAGTTTAGAATCATTCTCATCAGATCATAAATTTTCAATACTGGATCGGATTTCTTCAAAATGGATCGCAAATTTCCAGAACGGATAGTAAAATTTTTAAAACGGATCACATAATGGATCATAACGGTGTTCTCCCCTGAAAAATTCCCCACCAATACCTAAATGAACCTATTCCGCTGAAATCAGGATTTTCAGGAATCAAAAAATTTATATTCATCCAAATAACCGTATAAAAAGTTTGAGCCCGTTACCCGAAAGATACTTTCTTCTCAAACAAAAACAGAGTTCTTTCGTAAACCTCGAAAGAACTCTGTTTAATCGATTAAATAACGGCTTTTTCACTAGTATCTTCATGCTGATCTTCCATGACGCGAACGAATTGACCTTTGTTCAACGGATAGCCTGCTTCGGCAATTTTCACTTTCACAAGCTGTCCGACCATTTCCTCTGTTGCAGGGAAAACGACTTTCAAGTAATTGTCCGTGTACCCAATATAGCGGCCGTCATCATAAATTTCTTCCGGTATGACTTCAAGTACTTCGTCTTCAAATCGGGACGCATATTCTTTCGCCAATTGATTGGAAAGCTCGATCAGGCGATGGACCCGTTCATTTTTCACTTCTTCATCAATCTGGTCGTCCATCCGTGCAGCCGGTGTTCCCGTACGTTTTGAATAAGGAAATACATGAAGTTCTGAGAATTGATGTTCTTTAATGAAGTTGTATGTCTCCATGAATTCTTCTTCTGATTCGCCAGGGAAACCGACGATGACATCCGAAGTGACCGCCAAGCCTGGTAATGCTTTTTTGAGCTTTTCCAGTCTTTCAGCGAAAAATTCCATTGTATACTTTCTGCGCATTCTCTTCAGTACCGTATTGGATCCTGATTGCAGCGGGACGTGTAAATGACGGACCACGATATTGGATTGATCGATCACTTCGATCACTTCATCCGTTAATTGACTTGCTTCGATGGACGATATACGGATCCGTTTTAATCCTTTTACATTTTGCTCCAAATCACGCAGAAGCATTGCAAGATTATAATCTTTCATGTCTTCTCCGTAACCGCCTGTATGGATACCTGTCAGTACGATTTCCTTGTATCCTGCGTCCACAAGCTGCTGAGCTTGTTTCACTACTTCTTCGGGGTCACGCGACCTCATCAATCCTCGTGCCCAAGGGATGATGCAGAACGTACAGAAATTGTTGCAGCCTTCCTGAATTTTAAGGGATGCACGTGTACGGTCCGTGAATGCTGGGACATCCAGTTCTTCATAGACACGGTTTTTCATGATATTCGTTACACCATTGATAGGCTGGCGTTCTTTTTTGAATTCTTCGATATACGTAAGCATCTTTCGTCGATCTTGTGTACCAACTACAACGTCCACCCCCGGGATCGCCATGATCTCACCAGGTGATGTTTGTGCATAGCATCCGGTGACACAGATAACGCCGTCCGGGTTTTTCCTGATTGCACGCCGGATGACCTGTCTGCTCTTCTTATCTCCCGTGTTTGTAACCGTACATGTATTGATGACATAAACATCTGCTATTGAATCATAGTCGACACGTTCATATCCTTCTTCTTTGAATAATTGCCAGATGGCTTCTGTTTCATAGTGGTTCACTTTACACCCTAATGTGTGAAACGCTACTGATGGCATTACAATCACCTCATTAATTCTAATTGATAGCTAATGGCTGACAGGACATACAATGGAGCCGTTTCTGTCCGTAAAATCCTGGGACCGAGACCGCAGACGAGAAAGCCTTCCTTCTTGCAAAGTTCAACTTCCTTTTCAGTTAATCCGCCTTCAGGACCGAATACAACGAGAATGCTCTGACCTTTTTTGACGGAACTCAAGGTTTTAGAAAAATTCCCTTTTTCCCCTGACCTTGCCTCTTCTTCATATGCCACTAGTGTATAGTCAAATTGCCCGCTCAACGTGAGCAGTTTTTTAAAGGAAACCGGTGAAGTGACAGACGGAACGACATTCCTGTGTGACTGCTCCGCTGCTTCCTTAACAATTTTCCCCCAGCGATCCAGTTTCTTTTTTGCTTTCTTTTCATCCCATTTCACAATGGAGCGATCCGCGTTAAAAGGGATAAATCGATCCGCTCCAAGCTCCGTCCCTTTTTGGAAGATTAACTCCAATTTATCCCCTTTCGGCAGTCCGCTCGCAATCGCAACCTTGATCGGAAGCTCTTTTGTCTCTGTTTCCCATTTTACAACCCGGACTCCGACCGAGTCACTGGAAATCGTTTCAATGCAGGCAACAGCGGAAGTATTGTCAGTGAAAACGACAAAAATATGGTCATCTTCCTTCATCCTCATGACACGTATGATATGATGATAATCTTCTCCTGTAATCACAACCGGCTGATCGTCATTGTACCGGTCATTAATAAAGTAACGCTGCATACTGCTTCACTCCAACGTAGGCTTTTTTGCTATGATGGCAACCCAGTCTTCCATTACCATCACTTCTTCAATCAGGAAGCCTGCAGCTTCCAATGCATCCTTCACCTGTTCCTTCTTTGGTCCGATGATGCCGGATGTTATGAAAGATCCTCCCGGCTTGACGAGTTCAAATGCATCAACTGTAAACCGGAGAATGATCTCCGCTAAAATATTCGCCACGATGACATCCGCCTGTCCGGTAATGCCATTTAATAGATTATTTTGGTCAATCGTCACTCTGTTCTGTACTTTATTCAGCTTAACATTCAATCTGGCTGATCTTACAGCAACTTCATCAAGATCATAGGCTCTTACTTCGTCAGCAGCAAGCATTGCAGCTGCAATGGATAACACACCGGAGCCCGTTCCCACATCAATCACGGAGTCGTCAGGCTTCACCGTGCGTTCTAATGCCTGTATGCACATGACCGTTGTCGGATGAGTGCCTGTGCCGAATGCCATTCCGGGGTCCAATTCGATGATGAGTTCGTCACTGTGTACGGGAGTATAGTCTTCCCAGGTTGGCACAATGGTGAATTTATCGGAAATTTTAACGGGGTGATAATATTTCTTCCAGGCCGTTGCCCATTCCTCTTCATTCACTTCTGAAATTTCAACTTTATTTTCACCAATATCAATATCATAAGTAACGAGGTTGGTGATGCCTTCCTTGATCTCTTCCACCGTTTCACCCAGAAAGCTGTTCACCGGCAAATACGCCTTCACCAGGACGCCTTCACTTGGATAATCCTCAGGATTGAGTTGGTAGATCTCTCCGAACATATCTTCTCTCTCTTTGATCAGGTCAAACGGGTCTTCAATGACAACTCCGCTCGCACCTGATTCATGAAGGATATGTGAAACCGGTTCAATTGCTTCATTTGAAGTGAGGATACTAATCTCTGACCATTTCATTGACCTACCAACTCCGTTCTGAGTTATTCGCCCTTAAAGGCTTTTTTCACTTTATCAAAAAAACTTTCGTGTTGTTCATCTGGAATTTGCCCGCTGATGTCGGCAAATTCTCTCAGCAGTTGTTTTTGCTTATCCGTCAGTTTCGCAGGAGTGACGACTTTCACCTGAATATGCTGGTCACCTGTACCGTAACCGCGAACATTCGGAACTCCTTTGCCTTTCATTCTGAACCTGGTGCCTGTCTGTGTTCCTGCAGGTACTTTCAACTTGACCTTGCCATGCAGTGTAGGGACTTCTATTTCATCACCAAGTGCAGCCTGTGCGAAAGTGACCGGCATTTCACAATAGATATCGTCTCCGTTACGTTCAAAAAACTCATGAGATCTCACATGGAAAACGACGTAAAGATCGCCTGGAGGTCCTCCATTCACGCCTGGTTCACCTTGACCCGTGACGCGGAGCTGCTGACCGTCATCGATTCCAGCCGGGATCTTCACATTGATTTTACGGCGCTTTTGAACTTTACCAGCGCCGCCGCAAGTGGAGCATTTTTCCTTGATCTGTTTACCTGTACCGTTACAGTAATGGCATACGCGTCTGTTTACAATGCGGCCGAAAGGTGTATTTTGTTCGACATTCAATTGGCCGGCACCTTTACAGTGGGAACATGTATCCACCTTTGTACCAGGTTTCGCACCTGTTCCATGGCATGTATCACACTCTTCTTCTTTAGGTATTTCGATTTCGGTTTCTTTGCCGAATACGGCTTCTTCGAATTTCAATGACATTGTATATTGCAGATCGGCGCCTTGTCTAGGGGCGTTGGGATCTCTTCGGCGTCCGCCTCCGCCGCCGCCGCCGAAGAATGTATTGAATATGTCTTCGAAACCGCCGAATCCTCCGCCGCCAAAGTCAGCGCCTCCGCCGAATCCCTGGTTCGGATCAGTGTGGCCGAAACGATCATATTGCGCACGTTTTTGATCGTCACTCAACACTTCATATGCTTCTGAAATTTCCTTGAATTTTTGATCTGCATCCGCTTCCTTATTAATATCAGGATGATATTTTTTGGAGAGTTTGCGGTATGCTTTTTTCATTTCATCTTTAGAGGCATCTTTTCCGACACCCAAAACCTCATAATAGTCCCGTTTACTCATAAAAACACCACTCCCGAATCATTTGCATAAAGGTTATTTTAACATTGTGCTCTATGGATTATCAATAAAAACAATAGAATCAACCATATTCATTGTGACATCCACGCGAACATTGTTCATCATTCTCATAGAAAAAGTCAAAGCCAAGAACCTTCCTGACTTTGACTTTTCACTAAAGTGCTTATTATTTCTTGTCGTCGTTTACTTCTTCGTATTCAGCGTCCACAACATCGTCTTCTTTACCAGCTTGACCTTCTTCTCCTTGAGCAGCCTGCGCTTCTGCTTGAGCTTGCTCATAAAGTTTCATTGTCAATGCTTGAACGATTTCCTGAAGTGCATCTTTCTTTTCACGGATCAGATCCAGATCGTCTTTTTCGATCGCTTCTTTCAGTTCAGCTTTTGCATCTTCCGCTTTTTTCACTTCTTCTTCGTCCACTTTGCCTTCAAGATCTTTAAGCGTTTTTTCCGTTTGGAATACCAGTTGGTCCGCTTCGTTGCGAAGTTCAACTTCTTCCTTGCGTTTTTTATCCGCATCAGCGTTTTCTTCTGCTTCTTTCACCATACGTTCCACTTCATCTTCAGAAAGACCAGTGGAAGATTTGATCGTAATGTTTTGCTCTTTACCTGTTCCAAGGTCTTTCGCGCTTACATTGACGATACCATTCTTATCAATATCGAATTTAACTTCGATCTGAGGTACTCCTCGCGGCGCCGGCGGGATATCAGATAATTGGAAACGGCCAAGTGTTTTGTTATCTGCAGCCATCGGACGTTCACCTTGAAGGACATGGATATCCACAGCAGTCTGGTTGTCAGCAGCGGTTGAGAATGTTTGAGATTTTGACGTTGGGATCGTTGTATTACGCTCGATCAACTTCGTTGATACTCCGCCCATTGTTTCGATACCCAGTGAAAGTGGTGTAACGTCAAGTAAAACAACATCTTTCACGTCTCCAGTAAGAACTCCACCTTGGATAGCTGCACCCATCGCTACTACTTCATCTGGGTTTACGCCTTTAGAAGGCTCTTTGCCTGTTTCTTTCTTGATTGCTTCTTGTACAGCCGGGATACGAGTTGATCCACCCACAAGGATGATCTTATCGATTTCGCTTGCAGAAAGACCTGCATCTTTCATTGCCTGGCGAGTTGGTCCCATTGTACGTTCTACAAGATCAGAAGATAGGTCTTCAAACTTAGCTCTTGTCAGGTTCAGTTCCAAGTGCAATGGTCCTGCTTCACCTGCTGTGATGAAAGGAAGTGAGATTTGTGTTGAAGTAACACCTGATAAGTCTTTCTTCGCTTTTTCGGCAGCGTCTTTAAGACGTTGAAGAGCCATTTTGTCTTTAGACAGATCAATACCGTTTTCTTTCTTGAATTCAGCCACTAAGTAGTCGATGATCACTTGGTCGAAATCATCTCCGCCTAGACGGTTGTCACCGGCAGTGGAGCGTACTTCGAATACCCCGTCACCAAGTTCCAGAATGGATACGTCGAATGTACCGCCGCCAAGGTCGTATACAAGGATCGTTTGGTCTTGATCCATTTTATCCAGACCGTATGCAAGTGCTGCTGCAGTTGGTTCGTTGATGATACGTTCCACTTCAAGACCTGCAATTTTACCAGCGTCTTTTGTTGCTTGACGTTCTGCATCATTGAAGTATGCAGGCACTGTGATAACTGCTTTTTCAACTTTTTCACCAAGATAGTCTTCTGCATATGACTTCAGGTGTTGAAGAATCATTGCTGAAATTTCCTGTGGTGTATATTCTTTTCCTTCTGCTTCTACTTTGTGATCCGTCCCCATGTGGCGTTTCACTGAGATGATCGTATTCGGGTTCGTAATTGCCTGACGTTTTGCAACTTCCCCGACTTGTTTTTCACCATTTTTAAATGCAACAACTGAAGGAGTTGTACGGTTACCTTCCGCGTTTGCAATTACTTTTGGTTCTCCGCCTTCAAGAACGGATACACAAGAGTTTGTTGTTCCTAAGTCAATACCGATAATTTTACTCATCGTCATTATACCTCCCTGATTGATATGTAATTTCTATATTATTGATTAACTTTTACCATAGATGGACGGACTACTCTGTCCTTGAGTTTGTACCCTTTTTGGAACTCTTCCACGACGATATTGCTGCCGTAATTCTCATCTTCCGTCTGCATCACAGCCTGGTGAAGATGAGGATCGAATTCCTGGCCGACAGCTTCAATCGGTTCTACGCCTTCCTTCTTCAATGCGTCGATAAGGCTTCTGTGAACCATTTCCATTCCTTGAAGCAGTGTTTTCGTCTGGTCATTATCCACTTCTATATTTAAGGCACGTTCAAAGTTATCAAGTGCCGGTAAAAGTTCAGTGATAAGAGATTGAGCACGATATTTTTCCTTCGCTTCGTTTTCAACATTCACCCGGCGACGGAAGTTATCAAAGTCTGCTCTCAATCGAAGATAACGATTTTCAGATTCATCCAGCTTTTCCTGTAATTGTGAAAGCTCATCTGATTCCTGTTCCTCAGACTCTTGAGGCTCTTCTGCGAATATTTCTTCAACTGATTCTTCGTTTTCAGCTTTTGCCTGCTCTTCCTGCTGTTGCTTTGTTTCTTCAGACATCATGTTCACCTCCTTATAAATAATTGAAGCATTACTCCGTGACAAAGGCGCGGAATCCACTGGTTCCGGGCCTGTAAATCCTTTATACAATATGTCCACTAATCGTTGCTTTGATACAGCTTGGTCAGGACTTGCGACATATCGTTCGAGAAGAAATTAAGTAAACTTACAACCCTCGAATACTCCATTCGGGTAGGTCCGATAATCGCAATAGAACCTAATTGCTCTTTACCGATTGAATAAGTTGCGGTTATGAGACTGCAATTCTCCATAGCAAGATGATTATTCTCTTTCCCGATTTTGATATTCAATCCGGATGCTGATGGCCGGATGAGGTTATAGATGCTCTCTTCCTGCTCGATCATCTCAAGGAGCATACGCACTTTTTGCACATCATTAAACTCTGGTTGATTCAGCATATTGGTCTTGCCGCCAAAGAATAATTTATCTGTTACAGTCGAGCTAATGGAATCCGTTATTGAATGAAGGATAAAATCGTAATTCTGGATGTGTTCTTTCAACAGAATGGCTACTTCTTTGAAGATTTTATCGTTCAATTCGTTCAACGGCACTCCTGTTAACCGGTCGTTCAGAATATGAACCAGTTTTTCAAGCTCTGACGCATCCATCGTCGGTGGAATATGGAACAATTTGTTTTCAACATGTCCGTTATCCGTTACGATGATGGCGATCGCGGTATCCTTGTTCAGTGGTACAAGTTGAATTTTCTTCAGCTTGTTTTCCTTCAATTCAGGTCCCAGAACGATCGTTGTATAATTCGTCAACTCAGACAGGATCTTCGCAGACCTCTGAACTACTTTCTCCAGTTCATAAATTCTTTCTGAAAAAATCGAGCGCATTGCGTGCACATCATTTTTCTGTAATTTCTGTGGAGAAAGCAAATGATCCACATAGTAACGATACCCTTTTTCGGACGGAACGCGCCCTGAGGAAGTATGGGTCTTTTCGATGAATCCCAGTTCTTCCAGGTCAGCCATTTCATTGCGGATCGTAGCAGAACTGAATGAAATCGCATCCTTTTTAGACAAGCTCCTTGATCCGACCGGCTGAGCCGAAAGGATAAAATCATCAATGATAACTTGAAGAATTAGAAGTTGTCGATCTGTTAACAACATTCATCACCTCTGTTAGCACTCTATTAAGATGAGTGCTAAATCTAATTAATAAATTATCAAATCGGATAATGGATGTCAATATATTAGATTTGGTGTTTTCTTGGACTTGACTCTAGCTAGTATAGGCAGAACTCTTAAACACCGCTTTTGATTTCCGTGGAAGACTTCGCTTTCCGCAGGTGACCCGTGAGCCTCCTAGGGCGTTCCTCCCTGCGGGCAGAAAAGCTCTCGCGGCTTGCTCAGAGGCGACAAGCATAAGACAGGGCAGCCACAAAGTCGCCTTTTGCCTTTTTGGATGCCATGCCTTATGTCTCGAGCCTCTAGCCGCCAGAGCTGGACAGGTCGCACATTGGCCACTTCTCCCGCAGGAGTCTTCGTCTTCCACTCCATTCAACCGCTGGAATCGGGTTAAAACAAACAGTATACTTCAATTCAAATAAAAGGATATCCATCCAACGCAACTTCATTACGATATCAGTACCTTTTAGATTACTCCAAGAAAAGATTGAAAGACTTCATTACCCAAGAATCGACCATGCTTTGTCAGAGCTACTCTTTCATCATCAACCAGAAGCAGTTTACGGTTCTGCATCTCTTCTAATGAAGGCTTGAATACCGATTCGATTGAACAGCCGAATTTTTCTGAGAACGCCGCTCTGCTCACGCCTTCTACTTTTCTCAGGCCAAGGAACATTTCCTCTTCCATCATTTCTTCACGTATAACGTGATGTTCCTGGATTGTCGGCAAGCTTCCCTCATTTATAGGTTCCATATATTTTTTCAGCGGACCGTAGTTGGAATATCGCACTCCGTTTATATAACCGTGTGCACCTGCTCCTAAACCATAATATTCATTATTGTCCCAATAAACCAGGTTGTGTTTGCTTTCGTAGCCTTCTTTTGCAAAGTTACTGATTTCATATTGGTTTATTCCGTATTTAGCCATCGTATCCATAAGTAATTCATACATATTGGCTTCTTGTTCCTGGGAAGGAAGTGGAAGTTTTCCTTTCCTCATTAAATTGTAGAAGACCGTTTTAGGTTCTACAATGAGCGAGTAGGCAGAGTAATGGGGCAGCTGGAGTTCCAGGGCTTTCTTCAAAGTATCCTGAAAGTCCTCCTCTGTCTGGTTGGGAAGACTATAAATTAAATCGATACTGATATTCGTGAATCCTACTTTCTGGGCAGTTTCCAAAGAGGCATAGACGTCCTTACTTCTATGCGATCTCCCGATTCCTTTCAATAGATCATCGTTAAAGGATTGGACGCCGAAACTCAGGCGATTGACCCCATGGTCTATGAGCACCTTCAGTTTATCTTCAGTCAAATCACCGGGGTTTGCTTCAAAGGTGAATTCTCCCTTGTTGAATGGCAGATTCCCGGTTATCCCTGCACACAATTGATCCAGCTGTTTCGCGTTTAAAGCCGTCGGGGTCCCCCCTCCCACGAAGATTGTATCTATCTCTTCAGAATTCCCCTTGCCGACCCTGCTTTTCATCTCCTTACCAAGGCTTATTAAATATTCATCCACTGGCTGTCCTTCCAGATAGAACTTATTGAAATCACAATAATGGCAGATATGTTCGCAAAACGGAATATGAATATAAGCGGACTTTACCACATTCGTCCCTCCTTTGGTGTCAGTTCATAGAGAAAAGGGGGTAAGAAGAGCTTGATGATACAAGCCTCTTTCCCCCTTTTTATCATGAACCATCTTTATTTTTTATCGGAATCGTCCATTTTCAGCACTGCCATGAATGCTTCCTGCGGAACTTCAACGGATCCGACTGACTTCATTCGCTTTTTACCTTCTTTTTGCTTTTCAAGAAGTTTACGTTTCCGGGAGATATCTCCGCCGTAACATTTGGCAAGTACGTTTTTACGCATGGCCTTGATTGTAGACCTCGCTACGATCTTCTGGCCGATGGCCGCTTGAATCGGTACCTCGAAATGCTGTCTCGGAATAAGTTCCTTAAGCTTTTCCACAATGATCTTACCTCGTTCATAGGCAAAATCTCTGTGGACAATGAAACTCAAGGCATCTACATTTTCAGAATTCAGCAGGATATCCATCTTCACAAGCTTTGAATCCTTGTAGCCAATCAGTTCATAATCGAATGAGGCATAACCTTTTGTGCTCGACTTTAACTGATCGAAGAAATCATACACAATTTCAGCCAGCGGAAGTTCGTATACAATATTCACCCGTGTGTCATCCATATATTGCATATCAATGAAGTTTCCACGCTTCCCTTGGCAAAGCTCCATCACAGCCCCTACATAATCGTTTGGAACCATAATGGTTGCTTTTACATATGGCTCTTCTACAAAATCTATTTTTTGCGGATCAGGCATCATAGATGGGTTATCGACTTTCAATTCTTCCCCGTCTGTAAGCTGAACATGATAGATTACACTTGGTGCTGTCGTAATTAGGTCAATCTTAAATTCACGTTCGATACGCTCTTGGATGATCTCCATATGAAGCAGACCCAGGAATCCACAACGGAATCCAAATCCCAATGCCTGAGACGTCTCGGGCTCGTATTGAAGAGCAGAGTCATTCAATTCAAGCTTCTCAAGTGCTTCTCTAAGATCGTTATATCGATTTGAATCGATCGGATAGAGACCGCAATATACCATTGGGTTCAAGCGACGGTATCCAGGCAGCGCGTCTTTGGCAGGATTCTTTGCAAGCGTGATCGTATCCCCCACTCGAGTATCGCCTACATTCTTGATTGCCGCTGTGAGGTATCCAACATCACCGACCGTCAATTCCTTCAGCCCGGTTGGTTTTGGTGTGAAGACACCTACTTCCGTTACTTCAAACTCTTTGCCGGTTGCCATCATGCGGACCTTATCCCCAACTTTGACACTACCTTCCATCACACGGATATAGGCAACTACCCCTCTATAAGCATCATATAATGAGTCAAAGATCAATGCTTTCAATGGAGCATCAGGATCTCCCACAGGCGCCGGTACTTTTTCAACGATCTGTTCCAGGATGTCTTCAATCCCGATTCCTGCTTTAGCGGAGGCAAGGACAGCATCTGAAGCATCCAGTCCGATTACGTCTTCTACTTCCTGACGAACCCTTTCAGGATCCGCTGCAGGGAGGTCGATCTTATTGATTACCGGAAGGATTTCCAAGTCATTGTCCAATGCAAGGTAGACATTAGCGAGCGTCTGGGCTTCGATCCCTTGTGCAGCATCGACAACGAGTACCGCTCCCTCACATGCTGCCAGGCTCCGGGAAACTTCATATGTAAAATCGACATGTCCCGGTGTATCAATCAGATGGAAGATATATTCTTCGCCATCTTTCGCTTGATATTTCAGTTGCACGGAATTCAATTTTATCGTGATTCCACGTTCTCTTTCCAAATCCATTGAATCTAGCAATTGCTCTTTCATTTCACGCGCCGTCAATGCTTTTGTTTTCTCCAAAATACGATCGGCAAGCGTCGATTTACCATGATCTATATGAGCAATGATAGAGAAGTTTCTGATTTTTGATTGTCTTATCAATTTTTCTTCACGGTTCATTCTGCGTTCAACTCCTGTAATATCCACACATGTACACTATTTTGAATTATAGCAGTACAGTATATATTATTCAATCTAAACCGGTACGCCCGGGCTGGGAATTAAACGATATTTCATTTAAGAATGTTGCGGGAAGGTAAACTTGTTATCCGATTGATTGCTTTGCACCCTCAAATCAACGAAGCAAAAAATTCAACCAGTTTGCCTGTGATTCCTTCTATCAGGTCTGCGAGGGCTCTACCGATTGACGAGAAAGCATTGAATGCTTTCATATCTTCGAGCTTCTCTTTTTTTTCAGTTAAGGTCTGGCTTTCGACCTCATTACCAAGAAAAGTCGCCTCGACATTTCCTTCTTCGTCTTGGGTAACGCCGACAGGAGAGGTGAAGGAATCCTTTTCGTGGCCTTTCATATCTACAATTCCCTGATTGGCATGCTGCATGCCGATCAACACCCCTACAAATAGGAAACAGATCAGAACGAAGCATTTAATGATAAATTTCATTCTTCATCATCCTTTGTTTTACTGTCTTACCGGCTCGGGAGAAAGATTGTGGTCAACCTTTTCTGCCTGCCAGTAGTAGTCGGCGAATACTTCCGCAAAAGCGATTGATGAACGTTCCAGTTCTTCGAATGTGTTATCGACCCCGCCAAACTCCAGAAGCAACGCATTCCCAGAAAGATCCTGGTTGAACTTTCCGTTTGTACCGCTCCCTTTTTTAGAAATAACACCACGTGACAGCCCCTTATATTCCGATTCCAAAAGGTTATGGAGTTCTGTTGCAACCTTGAGATTCTGCTCGTAATCCGGATGTTCTTCACCGACCACGAAGGCGAGTTTTGCAAACGCCTTTCCATTGATCCTGGCTGTGGTGACATTTTTCCTTTGTGAATCTCTATGGATGTCGATCAAGTATAGTAGATCTTTATTGTTTGTCATCGCCGTCTTAACCAATGGCCGTGATTCCTGATATGCTTCATAATAATCCAGTCCTTTATGATTCAGTTTCTGAATCACATCCGTCTTATCGATGCTTGTCCCGATTCCAAGCCGCTCCAGGTCTGCTTTGAGCATATCCCCGACTTTTGTGACATTAATTTTGGAATGCATGGCTGAATCGGGATTTATGACACCCTCCAAATAGGGAAGATAAGATTCCCTCGTATGTGTAAAGTAGAGATGTACGGTTTTCTTGTCACCCGTGGTCGGAATAGATTTACCTGCATCCCTTCCGCCATTTTCTTTGGTGAAATCTTCTATATTTTTCAGCTGTGCCTCGTTCTCCGGGTCCAGGGCTTCCCTGGGAGGAACAGATTCAATCGGCATATTCGTAAAATCGGTACCTTCACCCGCCACTAATATTTCTCCATCAAAGATTGAAAAACCGGGCAGTTCCCTCCCCAGGAAGCTCCTTGGGTCGTCGAAACGGATATTGGTCGCCACATTGAAAAGCAACGATGATATGTCCGGAAGTTCTTTTCCTTCCTCTGTCAAGATGCTGTTAAACGAGCGATTTTCCAGCCCAAACAGTTTATAAAGTGCTTCTCCCTTTATTTCTGATGCCGCTTGATTCAATGAGTCAGAAGCAATTCTATATTGGGGATTCACCGAGGTCAGCAGTCCCGATATGGATAAGATCGAAAGCATGGCTATGACTGTAATAATGGTCCCTTTAATAATGGACTTCATATTGACCGCTACTACATAGTTAGTGGCTTTATACGATCTCATTCCCTCACCCTTCCTAAAGTCTACTTTAGTACAAGTTATGTTATTGATAGACAAAGTAGAACCGTTTGTAGTAGTCATTATGAGGATTTCCATCAAAGATTAAACAATGGCGGAGAAAGTTTTCTAGTATTTGTTGACGATAGATTATAGATATTTTTCAAATGCCAATCAACAACAGTGTATTCTCATGACAATAAGAAAAGCTGCGGCCCCATTCAGCCGCAGCTATCTTCCCGTACTCACTATCTGGTTTGAAACCCGGTGTTGCCCTGGTTTACGGCTCCATGCAATGCAGCATTCAGCCCGTTCGCCACCAGGTTGGCCATATCTTCAATGAAAACGTCGACTTCCTTTGGTGTGACCATCAGGTTATGACCGATCGGGGCGAGCACTTCATGAATCAATTTTCTCTTTTCTTGATCTTCCAGTGTCCCCACAATCCCCAGGAAGGTTTGACGGTGCTGCTCTTCCGGAAGGTCCTCTTCCGACAGCTGCTTTCTTTCACCAAACGTAAGACCGGCAGGAGCGAGTGAACGGGATGGACGGTCCCCTTCCTTCATCTCTTTTCCAAAGTGCTTTAACAAAAAGTCTACAGTGTCGCTAACAATCGTTACTGCATCAAGCACTGTAGGAACTCCAATGGCAATGACCGGCACCCCCAGTGTTTCCTTATCGAGTCCTTTCCTCTTGTTACCCACTCCGGACCCCGGATGTATGCCAGTATCGGATATTTGGATTGTAGAGTTGACGCGTTCAATCGAACGGGAGGCAAGGGCATCGATTGCAATTATGAAATCGGGTTTGGATTTCTCCACCACTCCGAATATGATATCGCTTGTTTCTATTCCTGTTAAACCCATCACACCCGGTACAAGTGCACTCACAGGACGATACCCTTCCTGTACGGACTCCGGTTGAAGCTCGAACAGATGCCTTGTCACCAGCACATTTTCACACACATGCGGACCCAGCGCATCGGGAGTGACATTCCAGTTTCCGAGACCTACAATTAAGCAGCTTGCGTTTTTTCCGATATTATTGTTTTCCAGGAATTTACTGAATTCTTTCGCAAATACTGATTGCACCCTCTGCTGAAGATCAGAATTCTGCTCGCGTATTCCATGGGCCTCAATCGTCAAATAGTCACCTGCTTTTTTTCCGATATTTTCTTCGCCTTCCGGGGTGATCGTCACAAGGGATATCTTCACACCGTCTTCCTCTCTTTCTTTTATGACAACACCTTTTATTTCAGAAGATACTACGCCTTCTTGAGTATCTTCATTTTCTTTTTCAGAAATGACCATTTCTCTCGCTTCAACAGCTAGATCCGTGCGAACAGAATATACACTTAAGTCCAGCTCTTCTTGACTCTTTTTCTTTTCATCCTTCATTTTCCGTCACCCTCCAAACATTGAATGTTACAAGATTATTTTTTAGGTTTACCTTTTCATCGGTGCTTCATTCACTTGTTTATTTTCTCTCCTTAGTATTGCAATATCACCATTCGTTTGATAAAATATCATTTGTTCTAATAGATTAGGAATTAAAATCGAGTCACATAGAATCTCGATCCTTTTTTAGGAGGTGACAGGAATGCCAAACATTAAATCTGCTATCAAGCGCGTTAAAACTAGCAACGAGCGCAACGCTCAAAATGCTACTGTGAAATCTTCTATGCGTACTGCTGTGAAGAAAGCAGAAGCTGCAGCTGCGAACGGTGCTGAAAACGTTAAGGAATTAACAAATGATGCGATTCGTCAACTAGACAAAGCAGCTCAAAAAGGTCTTATCCACAAAAACGTTGCAAGTCGTCAAAAATCACGTCTAATGAAAAAAGCGAACTAATTAGAAAAGCGCAAGCGCCTTGATCAACCCGACAAGCGTTGAAGGCACGATGAGTGAAGTCGGTTTTTGACTTTATTCGCCGGGCTGAAACCTCTCGAGGGACCAGGCGCTGGAGCTGGACAAAGAAAACCACTGGAGCTTATCCAGTGGTTTTTTTAATGGGAACTGTCATTGAATATGGTTAAATTGCCTTCTCAAATTTGCTTGACCTTATAACTCATTAAGCTTCAACAAGAACATTTCAATCATCAGTTCTTTCTTGATTTTACCTGTTTTGATTTCGTAGTCGCCTTCTGAGAGCCATTCAATGATTCTGGCCAATTGGGCGTCATTAAAGTGCTTGGCGTGGCCGGCAGCCAGCTTCACTCTGAAAGGGTGCACTTTCAAGGTTGTTGCAATCTTCTGTTGGCCATATCCTCTTCTTGATAATTCTTTCGTCCCGTAGATCAGCCTGAATTGGCCGGCAAGAATGGAAAGTATCTTCAACGGCTCTTCATTTTGCTTAAGCAGATCGTAATAGATGCGGAGTGCTTCATCAATCCTTCTATGAACCACTTTATCCACCAGGGAGAAAATGTTCTGTTCGAGGGAGCGGGCGGTTAACTTCTCCACTGCAGCAGAATCGATATGGTTTGTATCGCTTGCATAAAGCGACAGTTTGTCCAGCTCCTGTGTAAGCATCATCAAATTCGTCCCTGCCAGTGTCAGAAGCAGCTCGATGGCATCTTCGTCGATTTGAACAGCATTTGCCGCAGCTCTTTCCCTGACCCAGACTTTCAGTTCCCCTTCATTGAGTTTTTTTGCCTCAACCACTTCAGCATCCTTCTTCAGTGCTTTGGTGATTTTCTTCCGTTCATCAAGTTTTTCATAACGTGCTGTGAGTACAAGGATTGTGTAAGGAGCAGGTGATTGTATGTATTGTTCAAACCTTTTAATGTTATGCTCGACTTTCTCCTTCGTCTTTTCAGCCGTCAAAAAAACAGGGTTGTCAAGGATCACCACCCTTTTCTCACCCATGAACGGGAATGTTTCCGCATCCTCAATCGCCACTTCCACAGGCGTTTCTTCTAAATCATAACTAGAAAAATTAAAATCCATTTCCTCTTCGGTCAACGCAGCAGAAACGATCCTCTGCTTTGTTTCATTGATTAAAAAAGATTCATTTCCATATACTAAATAAATAGCAGCAAACTGAGATCTCTCAATTTTCTTCCAAGTATTAATAACCAAGTCAGCACTCTCCAATAACTCTTTTATCTTCTCTATGTTAAAAAAGCTTTTGGTTTTTGACAAGTGGTAAGTAAGGGGACGCCCAGGCTCAGGACACCCCCTATATCTATATTAACGTTCACGGGAAAGACCTAGGAAACTTTTCCGTGAACGGTATTCCTTTGTATTGATTAGTGTCACCACGCTGCGGGTAACTTATAGGTGACAACTCTTGTCAGTAAAGGAAAAAGTACAGGGAAGTATAGATTTTTTATAGGCGATGTTCTATACTAGAATAGAAATAGGAGGGGTAGTTATGAACCAATTTGAAAAAAACGTGCAATCAAAGAGAAATGATGCTGTAGACTCAGGCGTCGGTTTTATTGTTTCTTTTGGATTCTTTGCTACGATGTTTGTTATTGCTACTGTCATTCAGCTAATTGGAGCTTAATGAAAAAGAAAATGAGGGGCAGACCCAAAAAGAATCGGTTTCTTCAATTTCCATATATGGTACTGAACAGAGTAACATACAATTGGGTTGAAGGCCTGACACTTTCTGTGGTCTGCCCCTTTTTCTTTAGCGCTTATTGTGTGTTGGTACTTCATACTATGGGTGTTGGGCAGAAAATGTTCCTTGTCCTCCCAAAAATCGATAAGTCAAAGCCCCATGTTCGGCTGTGTTATGAATCAGGACTTCATTTCTCTGAAGCCTTTTTATCACATCGGGATGCGGGTGGCCGAATCGATTGTTCCTCCCGGCAGATATAACGCCAATTGATGGCCTGACCTCCTCTAGAAATGCTTCACTCGTGGAAGTATTACTTCCGTGATGGCCAACTTTTAAGACATCTGCTTTTAACTCGTACGATTGAACGAATACTTCTTCTCCTTCTTCCTCCATATCACCGGTAAACAGCCATTTGAGTCCCCCCATCTCTGAGTAAACGACAAGAGAATCATCATTCCCCTCATATACATCATCCTGAGGAGACAGGATGTGAAATGAATACCGCCCTGTTTCCCATTTAAAGGGGGATCTGACCTGCCTGACTGCAATCCCTTTCTCTGTTGCCGCCCTTATGATTTCCTTCATTTCTTTTTTCTCCCCACTGTTTGGGGTGATCAGGATTTCTTCTACTTTTACCATTTCCATCAAATCTTCTGCCCCCCCTACATGATCTAAATCACCATGAGTGAGAATGAGTTTATCTAACTTCGTAATCCCTTTACTTTTCAGCAGGGGAACGATCACATCTTCTCCCACCGTAAATGTTTTTGTTTTCTTTTCCCATGCTTCTTCAGAAAAATCAGCGGCACCACCTGTATCAATCAGATATGTTCCTTGATTGAAGGGCAGGTCGACCAGAATAGCGTCACCCTGCCCCACATCAATAAACACAACCTCCCCATACGGGCTGAAATGATTCCATACCAACTGCATCAGCATGACCCCGCATAACAACAGGGACGGGCCTTTCCACTTTCCCTTTTCCAATTGCAGAAATACATTCAGAATCAACAGAGCATAGCAAATGATAGTCAAACTATGCGGCTTACCTAAAACAACAGTGTTGAACGGAAAAACGACAATCAAGGTAGAAAGGGCATCTACACTCCGCACAATCAGCGCATAGAAGGAGGTCAGCAAATTAAAACCGTCAGAAACCAGCAGATTCATCAAAAATGTAAATAATGCCATCGGCAGGACGAGAAGGGAAAATAGGGGGACGAATAATAGATTCGTTAAAAATCCAGAGAGAGAAAACTCATAAAAGTGAAAGAGGATAATGGGCAGTGAAGATAATTGAGCTACAACAGTCACTTTCAATAATTGGATAAGATAGGATCCGGTAGAAGCTGCAATCATGGTTGATGACAAAACGAGACAGTAACTGACGGTAAACGAAAGTTGAAAACCTATGTCAAATACCAAAAAAGGGTTCAAAAAGAGCAGGCATATAAAGACAATGGATAAGCTGTCCAGCGTACTTACACGAAACCGCGATTTCCTGAAGAGCAAAAGGATGATCAGCATAGAAGAAGCCCTGACTACAGGCGGTGCCCCGCCTGTTAAAATCATATAGAACAGCAAAAAAACGACCGATATCCATAATGCCGACTCCCGCGTGATTCCGAGCCGGAGAAATATGAAGTAAATCATCCCGAAAATAAGTCCTACATGGAGACCCGAAATTGCAAGTAAATGGACGATGCCCAGCTCCCGGTAGGCATTCATCTTCTCCTCGGGTATTCGAGCGGATTCACCGAATACCAATGCTTGAGTCATCCCCACCGTTTCTGCAGGAAAATGTTTTTCAATGTACTTTAAGCCTGAATACCTCCACTGTATCATTGAATATTTCCATTCATCATCCGTCTTACCGCAAGATTCAATAGAATCCACCTGTATAATCCAATGAATATTCCGCTCATAAAGATATCGTTTATAATTGAACAGATTGGGATTGGAATTTTTTTCGGGTTCAACAAATTCCCCCCGGATCTTACACGACAGTCCAGGCATTAGTTTCTCTGCCGTTTCAGCCTGTTCTTCTGTAGGGATCCTATATCGAAAAATGAGCTTTTCATTATTCAATTCTCCAATGCCGCGCAAGGAATTGCCGTCGATTGAAGGAATTGAGTCGATCGTTAGTAGATTGATGGATGTACGGGGGGTTATAGAAGAAATCCGGTTTGTTTCTTGAAGGTCGGCAAGCAGAAAAGAAGCAATGAAAACGATGGAGCATGAAGTACATATCAACAGGGAAGATTTGCGTAACAGGAGCGTCAGGAGAAGAAAGACAATAAAGAAAGCACTCCAATAGGATTGAAGTGCCGACAGTGTCCCCGAAAGAGTCGAAACTGCCATCAACAGCAGCTTATAGCCCCCAGTGAAATTACTCATTAAACAGCTTTATGTATTCATGCTCATATTTTCCGATCAATTCCTCATCGGCGCCTTTGTTGCGAAGTTCCTCGATGAGCGATAAGACTAATTGGGACTTGACTTTATTTTGCGGATCCAGGATTTTTTCGTGAAAAGGAACTTGTTCGACACGTACCTCTGCCTGTTGAAACAGCTCTGCTGCATAGGGATGATTCTTATAATCAACAGCATAGTATACAGTTTTGATGCCTGCTTGTACAATCGCCTTACAGCATTGAAGACAAGGAAAGTGAGTGACATAGATCTCCGCCTCATCAGTACCTACACCAAACTTTGCACACTGCAGCAATGCATTCATTTCAGCGTGGATGGTCCTCACACAATGGTTGTCTATGACATAGCAGCCTTCATCTATGCAATGATCTCCTCCTGCGATTGATCCATTATATCCCCCCGCTATGATCCGTTTGTCGCGTACAATGGTTGCGCCGACAGTCAACCGGGTACACGTGCTTCTGAGTGCCAGCAAATGACTTTGTGCCATGAAATATTGATGCCATGCTATTCTTTTCATTCTCTATCTCCCTCCAAAGCTAATGTCTTTTTATAAGTGTATAAATAGTCATCATGTTTCGTCAATTCATTGCACAAAAATATAGTCCTTTAATTTTTCGAAGGTTTTATCTCCGATCCCTGAGATATTCTTGATGTCTTCGATTTTATTGAATGGTCCGTTTTCGTCTCTGTATTGTACGAAAGTGGCTGCCTTTGCAGGACCGATTCCAGGCAATGTTTCAAACTCATCCAGCGTAGCGCTGTTAAGGTTGATTTTTGTTTCATCAGATCCGCCCTGCTCGCCTTGGATGACAGGGATTTCCGACTGTACTTCCCCCATTTCAGGAACATAGATCAACATCTCATCCGTCACCTTGACAGCCAGGTTGATGAGCTTGACGTCAGCTTCAGCCGTGAAGCCCCCGGCCCTGTCGATGACAAATTTCAGACGCTCCCCTCTCTTCACCTTGTATAATCCAGGTTTCTTCACCGAACCTTTTACATCCACAAATACGCTGTCTTCTCCCTCAATGTCCCCTTGCTGTTTCTGTTCACTTTCTTCATTCAATTCTGCGCCCTCTGCTTCTTCTTCCACTTGGGCGGGAACTTCAGGAATAATTTTCTCTTTAGCCTCACTCCCTGGGAATTTAAGAAGAAACAGTACAATGACACCAATACAGGCAGCAGCGATTACCAGAATGCTCTTATATTTTTCAAAAATGGGATGCATATTGAAATCACCTCGGTTGGAATAATCACTAAATGGGTTTCATACGTTGTAGAGTAAGGGTTTTCTAATAGACGGCGGCATTTCGCCGAATTCAGGAATGCAGGACCTTAATTGAAGGAGGGCTGTAAATGAAAGCAGGGGTAATCGGAACGGGTAATATGGGGAAAGTGATCATAGAGGCTCTGATTGAATCAAAAGCCATTTCTCCTTCTAATCTTATCATCACAAATCGAACACTAAAAAAAGCGGAAGAAATCCAGGAAAAAACGAATGTTCATGTCATGAATTTGAATGAAGAAGTCATACATGCTTCCGACCTGCTATTTATATGCGTAAAACCTCATGATGTCCATCGCGTCATCGAGGAAAATAAAGATAGCTTTACAGTTGATAAGTGTGTGGTATCGATCACAAGTCCCGTCAGTGTCGATCAATTACAATCCATTGTGTCTTGTTCCTGTGCACGCTTCATTCCAAGTATCACAAACCGCGCCCTGAGCGGGGTTTCCCTGTTGACTTTCGGTAATGACTGCACAGAGAAATGGAGAAGGGAGTTAACGGAGCTCGTTAAGCATATTTCCACTCCTGTCATCATTGAGGAAAATGTTACCAGGGTGGCGTCTGACATCGTAAGCTGCGGACCTGCATTCTTCAGTTTTCTGACTCAGCGGTTCATCAATGCTGCTGCAGAAGTGACTGAAATAGATCCGGAAACGGCCACTGTACTGGCGTCCGAAATGCTTATCGGTCTAGGGGAACTGTTAAAGAAAGATATTTATACATTGCCGACACTGCAGGAGAAAGTTTGTGTAAAAGGAGGGGTTACCGGTAAAGGGATTGCAGTGATGGAAAATGAGCTGGGAGATGTTTTTGAAAAGTTATTTCAGGCAACACAGGAGAAGTTTGCAAATGATATCGCAAAAACGCGGGCACAATTCGGAGTCTGATGGACTCCTTATTTTTATTTCGACATAAAACTCGAAAACCCTTCTTTTTTAATAAAATAAACCGGAAACAGTCCTTGATGGACTGCCCGGTTTATTTCTTTCTGCACGTAAAAAAGATACGCTCGTTCTTGTCTGAAGGCGGTTGTCCTGTAAAGTCCCCCGTAACCTCCAGCACTTGAAATCCTGCACTAAGGAGCCATTCCTTCAGCTGAAGGACAGGATAGGTGCGCTGTTTATGCAGTTCTTCCACTCTTTCATACATGCCGCTCTCCTCATCACGCACAAAAAAAGTAAGTTCATGTTCCACGCTGTTGGGCCAATCACCCGGGAAACAATCCCATATATATGAAACGGAATCATCGGTCATTGTAAAGGTGCTGTTCATAAAAACTTGAGACATTTTATATACTGAATGCACGTCAAACAGGAAAAGGCCATCCTTCCTTAAATGACGGTGAACATTCTTGAATGTTTCAATCACATCTTCTTCTCTTTCCAAATAGTTGAGGGAATCACAGAAGATCGTAATCAGATCGTATTCTTTTCCCAGGTCAAGTCTCGCCATATCCTGTCGAAAAAGAGACAACCTGCAGTTTCTTTCAAGAGCTTTTTCCTGAGCAATGACGAGCATATCTTCGGATAAATCCACTCCAGTCACTGCAAATCCTTCCTTTGCAAGCAGCAGGGATAATTCACCGGTCCCGCAGGCTATATCCAGCATATCCTTTCCTGGTACAGAATAGGATTGTGCCTCATGCTTAATAAAATCAAGCCAGCCATCATAATTCACGTCCTGCATTAAATAGTCATATACATAGGCAAAACGCTCATAACTCATTAAATACTCTCACTTACCTCAACAAATGAGGCATCCCCCCATAAACGCTCGAGGTTATAATAACCCCTCTCATCTTTATGGAAGACATGAGCAACGATATCTCCAAGATCCACAAGAATCCAGCGGGCCTGTTCAAATCCTTCCAGGCGTTTGACCGTATATCCGCTCTCCTCTGCTCTGTCCTTCAACTCCCGCGCAATGGCCTGCACCTGCTTATCGGAATTTCCGTGACAAATCAGGAAATAATCGGAAATGAGTGAAACACCCTTCATATCAAGTACAACTATATCTTCAGCGCGTTTATCGTCTGCAGCTTTATAAGCTAGTTCAAGTAAACGTTGTTCCATCTATTTTCATCTCCTCTGTTCAAGTACCAGTTTATTATAGAACCGGAATGTATCCGGGTAAATTGCCTGATTTTTTTTCATCAGGAATACCATCGTGTTTTGAAGGGCCTTGATTATCGCTCCATCAAGGGATTCCCGTGCTGTCTCCCTCACTTCTTCAACTCCCGGGAAATGACGGTTCGGTTCAATATAATCCGCTAAATAAATCACTTTATCCAGTATGGACATGTGATCATTTCCTGAAGTGTGAAAACGAATCGCATCCAATATCTCCGGGTCGGTTATACCCGCTTCCCTCTCGACGAGGACCGCACCAACTGGAGCGTGCCAGAGTTCGCTGTTATACGCCAACAGGTCCTTAGGCAGCCCTTCTTTTTCAATGATTTGTTTCATTTCAATTTTATCACGGAATTTTGCATAGTCATGAAAAATCGCCGCAGTTTCTGCTTTCTTTTTATCTGCGCCAAATTTCAAAGCAAGCATAATAGCTGTTTCCATTACACCGCAAGTATGTACATACCGGTGTTCGGTCAGCTGCTTTTTCACCATTTCCAAAGCGGTATCCCTATCCATAAAGTTTCTCCTCCTTTATGATTCGATACACCTCATCTGTTACGAGATAGCGAATGGATTCATTATTCTTTACTGCTTCACGAATGATGGAGGAGGAAATTGCGAGATCAGGTATTTTCACAAACTGTATGCTATATGGAGTTTCATGGGAATAGGCGGGTCTGTTCACTCCTATGAAGTGTACCATTTCCATGAGTTCATCAATGCGAAACCATTTAGGGAGATATTCAATCATGTCCCCGCCGATGATAAATGAATACTCAATTTCTGAATCTCTGTTGGTCAATTCTTTTATCGTATCGTAAGTGTATGAAGGGCCTTCTCTTTGAAGTTCGATTGTTTCAATCTTAAAATCAGGATTTCCGCTGATCGCTCCTTCGAGCATTTGTAATCGCTGATCAGCCGAGACGGTGTCATCACTCTTTTTATGAGGGGGTACCTGATTCGGAAGAAACCGGATTTCGTCCAGCCCGGCTTTTTGCAGAACCTGCTGTGCAATGACTAGATGTCCCAAATGCGGGGGGTTGAACGTGCCCCCGAGGAGTCCGACTTTTCTCTTCATTTATCCTTCACCCTTATCTAGGCAGAGTGAGTTGCTTATTTTCTTTCGATTCTTTATATAGGACGATCGTGCTGCCGATCACTTGTACAAGTTCTGCCCCGGTACCTTCCACAAGAGCATCCGCCACTTCTGTTTTAGCCCATTCACAGTTTTGAAGGACACTGATTTTCATTAGCTCCCGTTTTTCCAGTGCTTCATCAATCTGTTTAATCATGTTTTCATTGACGCCGCCTTTGCCCACTTGAAAGATCGGCGATAAGTGATGTGCTTCCGAACGTAAATACCTTTTTTGTTTACCTGTTAACATTGTTAACCTCCCAGTTGTTTTAAAACGACTTTTTTCATTAATTCTGTATTTGGAGTGATCCCCGTCCATTTTTCAAATGCCAGTGCACCTTGATAGACGAACATTTCGAGACCGTTTTGAATGACCGCGCCATTATACTGCGCCTTTCTCAAAAAAGTAGTCTGAAGAGGATTATAAATAATATCACTGAATACAGCGCCTGCTTTTACGCGGCCGGCCATAAGTGGGGAAGCCCCTATATCAGGAAACATCCCGATTGATGTAGTTTGAATGACAACATCATATCTGATCAGGGTCTCCTCTGCCTCCTGGAGGGTGCAATAGTTGGATTCAATCGCAATAGGGCATGCCTCCATCAGGTCAAGTGCCTTCCTTTCCGTACGATTGGTAATGTCGATCCTCCTCAGCCCGAGTGAAGCAAGTGTATAATAAATCGCCTTTGCTGCACCGCCTGCTCCGATGATCAATACTTCTTTACTTGCGATATCACCTTTTATTACTTTTTTCAGCCCTTCCACATACCCCTCGCCATCGGTATTGTATCCGATCAGCTTTCCTTCCTGATTGACGATCGTATTCACGGCACCTATGGAAGCTGCCAGAGGATCTAGTTCATCAAGAAAAGGCATGACGGTTGTTTTATGGGGCACCGTTACATTGATCCCTTTTAAGCCCAGTGCACGGATTCCTTTAACGGCATCCGGCAGTTCGGCAGGTGACACTCGAAACCTCCCATATACCGCCTTGAGACCTGCATCATCAAATGCGGCATTTTGCATGTCAGGAGACATCGAGTGAGCAATCGGATCTCCGATTACACCATATAGATCATTCACTCTATCCCTCCTAGATTAGAGATTTCCTCAGAAAGACACTGACCCCTTTAGGAACGTGGGCAGCAATCGAAGCACCTGGTTCATTAACCGTGATCCACCCAAGTCCCGAGAACACGATATCCGTCTTCGCCTCTTTTACTTTAAATTCGTGCTTCACCAGCTCAGGAAAAGTTTCCATATCGTCTTTACGCGGCGGTTGAAGCAGCTCACCTGCGTGGTTTTTATACAGCTCATCCGCTTTCTCCAATTTCGTACGATGGATCGCTAACTCATTCGAGAAATACGCCGTGAACGGCTGACGTTCGCCGTTTAAAAAGTCAAACCGGGATAATCCGCCAAAGAACAAAGTCTGTTCAGGATTCAGCTGGAATGTCCTTGGCTTAATTTCCTTCTTAGGGGTAATAAACTTCAAGTCCTGTTTATCCACGAAATGGGCCATTTGATGGTGATTGATGATCCCCGGTGTGTCAATGAGCGATTCCTCGTCATCCAGTGGGATCTGAATCATATCTAAAGTGGTGCCTGGAAAGTGTGAAGTCGTGATGACATCCTGTTCCCCTGATACATGCTTGATGATCCGGTTGATGAACGTTGACTTCCCTACATTTGTACAGCCAACCACGTATACATCTTTACCATTGCGGTATTTCTCAATCGCATGGATCGCTTCCTCTATACCGGATCCTTTGGCAGCACTCACCAATTGGACATCAACAGGCTTCAGCCCCAGTTGACTTGCTTCATGCTTCATCCAGTGGATCATCTTGGAATGCTTGACAGACTTGGGCAATAAATCTACTTTATTACCTATCAGCAGGATCGGGTTCGAACCGACAAATCGGTGAAGTCCCGGCAGCCAGCTGCCGTTGAAATCAAAGATATCGACTATTTTCACAATTAAGCCTTCTGAATTCCCGATTTCATTCAGGATCTTAAGAAAATCGTCATCAGTCAATGGAACGTCCTGAACCTCATTATAATGTTTTAACCGGAAACATCTTTGACAGATGATTTCTTCCTTTTCGAGTGCAGAAGGCGGTGCAAAGCCCAAGCCTTCCTTGTCTACTGTCTGAATTCCCACTCCACATCCTACACATACTACTTCACTCACTTCTTTTCCTCCCACTCAAGCAGACCTTTCCGCTTGAAAAACTTCATGATCCTTCTCTCCACTCTGCGATTGAACTTTGTGATGAAACCGTCTGATTGGGCCACCGGCACCACAAGGATTGTATGAAACCCGTTTCTGTTGCCGCCAAGAACGTCAGTCAAAAGCTGATCTCCAATGACTACCGCTTCTTCTTTCTTAACACCCATTTGTTTAATCGCACGTCTGAAAGCACGCCCCATCGGCTTTCTGGCCTGGAAAATAAATGGCACGCCTAGAGGGTCTGAAAATGCACCGACGCGTCTTTCATTATTATTGGAAACAATCGTAACCAGGATCCCTTGTTCCTGCATTTCTTTGAACCATTGAATCAATTTAGGGGTAGCATTTGGCCTGTCCCACTCCACAAGGGTATTATCCAGATCGGTAATAATTGCTTTGATCCCTTTTTCTTTTAAATACTCCGGACGGATACTGAAAATGTCCTGAACCTGTTCATCAGGTAAAAATTGCTTTAACACCATCTATACACCTCAAATTTCTATTTCAATAATAACGACGTTCTATAATCTTAATTAAATCAATGATAACCAATTTTACTTGCAGATTCAAAATAAACCATATTATATTGGCACGGTCAATGAATATTCCAGTTATTTATAAATATTTTTCGACAAAATTCATGTCGATTGGTTTCTGTGGATAACCTTATTCACATTATTCCCTCAATAAAGTTAGGTAATTTTACCAGTTGTATACAGTTTAACCACAACTTATCCACCATTCACTGTGGATAACGGAACGCTTGTTCTAAAAAAAGTTATTTGGTAAAGTTTAATTACTACTTCATAACTTACTAACGATATGTTTCAAAATAAAAATGTATGACGATCCTGGAGGTGAAAATAATGAGGAAATTATCGGACGAATTGCTATTGGATTCTTATTACAAAGCGTGCCAATTAAAGCTCAACACAGAATTTATCCGCCTCATCGAAATGGAAATTCACCGTCGGTCACTTACACATCGCATAAAAGCTACATCATAAAAAGAAATGCGCAGGGGCTTTGCTCAGAGGCGGGTGGCATAAGACGAACCGGCCGGGAAGGCGGCACTTTGCCTTCTTGGACGGTTTGGCTTATGACATGTGCCTCTAAGCCCCGGAGCTGGACAAAAAGAAATGCGCAGGGGCTTTGCTCAGAGGCGCGACACACATAAGAAAAGAAAATGGGACGGATCATTTCATCCGTCCTCTTTTTTATTCATTAAACTTCCCGACCTTTTCCCCCATTTTCACTTCCCTCGGAACAACTTTGCCTTCAGAGAAACGAAACCGGTCTTTTTCAAACAGGAGAATGACGGTCGAACCAAAAGTAAAATAAGCCACTTCTTCTCCCTGCTTCCATTCCGTATGGTTGTTAACATATTCGATACTGTTAACAAACATCGCTCCGACTTTTACAACAGCCACTTTCCCGAAATCATGCTGAAGTTCGGTGATTTCACGATAATTTTTGGAAAGAACATCCTTTCCATACAGCAGCCCGGATTCATTAACCGGATAGGAATGCCTGCCCAGTGACCACTTACTCAATACGTCACCATCTACAGGGCTGTGAATACGATGATAATTTGCCGGACTCAAATAAAAGACCGCAAATGCCCCACCCAGATAAGGTGCAGCTTTCTCCCCTGTTCCCATCATCTCCAGGATGGAATACGATTTACCTTTTACTTTGATCATAAGGTCCTCAGATATCATGCCGATTTCAGCGAGCAGCCCGTCTACCGGACTTACGGCATCGTACTCTCCATATTGGATGAGTCTTGCATCTTTTCTCAGCTTTCTGATAAAGAAGTCATGCAGGGTGCGATACTCCTCGGCACTGCCTTCCAATTCATTTACATCTATCTTGAACGTCTTTATGAAACCGGATATGAACGGCATGCTTAAACTGGATTGCACGAACTTCCTCAGGAGAAAAGAAGACCACTTTTTATTAGTCAATTCGATACATATTCGATAAAATGATTGCCTCATCATGATCCCTCACTGTCCATACACAAAAGAATAGAACTTTCGCAGTTTAATAAGTATATAATAAATTATTATTATATACTATATTGAAAGGAATATTTTATCTGCCGGGAGTCAATTTCTTGCTTAAACAATCATAAGGATGTGTAAAAAATAAAATTATAAGGAGTGAATGCTTATTGTTACTCTCCGATGTCGTTGATCAGACCGTGAGAAAGTTGAAATCACAGACTGCAAATCTTTTGACATTAACCAATCTGTCCCTCGGAGGATTCAGTGTTATTGCCACCCTGCACAATCAAATGAACTTAAGTCTGCTGCTCATTTTCATTGCTGCGTTGACAGACCGTTTGGATGGAATGGCCGCAAGGAAACTGAACATCGAATCAGAGTTTGGGAAACAGCTTGATTCGATGAGTGACATCATTTCCTTCGGCGTCGCACCTGCCTTGCTGATCTATACAGCTGTTTTAAATGAATTCTCATTTCCCGGAATGTTTTTTGCGATTTTCTATATAGTCTGCGGTGCATTTCGTTTGGCGCGCTTTACGATTACTGAAAATAACGGTTATTTTACAGGATTGCCCATCACGGCTGCAGGCTGCCTGCTGACTTTGAGTTATTTAGCCATTCCGTTTATCCCAAGTGTATTGGTCTTATTCATAACGATTATTTTATCATTATTGATGATCAGTTCGTTTACGTTTAAAAAAATGTAAGATGAAAAGACCCGCGACAGTTCGCGGGTCTTCCTGTGAAACGGGGATGAGCTAGCCGCCTCCGGCTTTTCTATTGTCCAGCTACGGCGGCTAGCCCCTCGAGGTCATAAGCTAAATGGTCCAAGAAGGCAAAAAACGCCTTCCCGGCCCATTCATCTTATGCTTGTCGGGGCTGAGCGAGCCGCCTCCGCTTTTCTATTGTCCAGCTACGGCGGCTAGCCCCTCGAGGTCATAAGCTAAATGGTCCAAGAAGGCAAAGAACGCCTTCCCGGCCAATTCGTCTTATGCCACCCGCCTCTGGCAAAGCCCTTCCGCTTTTCTAGTAGCAGTTGGTGTAGTACCACCAGCCACCGAATAGGAATAGCAGGATGAGCAGTACAACTGCAAGCGCAAAATAGAAACCTCCGCCGCCATATCCACAATATACCGGAGGGCCGTAATAAGGATAACCATATGGCATGTGCTTACCTCCTTACACACTTACTATGATTAATATATGCGGCACCATTAACGTACGAATGGGCTATTCCCCGCTTTATTTGTCCGGAAAGCCTGTATACTTTCATGGGACGTGCAAGGACTGGCTGATTTCTTCATATGCTTACTGTATAAGTCCTTATGGAGGTGTGAATATGTCTGGCGTTCTGACAGCATTGGGATATTTCTTCAAAGAATTGATATTTCTCGTCTCTTATGTAAAGAACAATGCTTTCCCTCAACCCTTATCGGCAGCAGATGAAAGAAAGTATTTGCGTATGATGGCCGAGGGAGACGACCACGCACGGAACCTGCTGATCGAGCACAATTTACGTTTGGTCGCGCATATTGTGAAAAAATTCGAAAATACCGGCGAAGACCCAGAAGATTTAATTTCCATCGGGACAATCGGATTGATCAAAGCCATTGAAAGTTATTCGGAAGGGAAAGGTACGAAGCTTGCCACCTATGCTGCCCGTTGTATAGAAAATGAAATCCTCATGCATTTAAGGGCTTTGAAAAAGACAAAAAAAGATGTTTCCCTTCATGATCCGATCGGGCAGGATAAAGAAGGGAATGAAATCAGCCTGATCGATATTTTAAAATCGGAAACAGATGACGTTATCGACACGATTCAATTGAGCATGGAACTCGAAAAGGTCCGAAAGTATATATGCGTGCTGGATGAGCGGGAACGAGAAGTGATTGTCGGCCGTTTCGGATTAGACATGAAAGAAGAAAAAACACAAAGGGAAATCGCAAAAGAACTCGGCATTTCCAGAAGCTATGTCTCCAGAATAGAAAAACGTGCGCTCATGAAAATGTTTCATGAATTCTACCGGGAAGAAAAAGAAAAGCGGAATAAATGATTTTTTAATAGTAAAAGGAGGCTTGGACAAAAGTGTTTTGGTCTAAGTAAACCCGAACTAATTTGAATTCAAGGATTCAAGTAAGTTCGGATTTTTTTAGTTTATAAAATGTTCATTTAGTTTTTAGCTTGTTCCAGCGGTTGATTGGAGTGCAAGACGAAGACTCCTGCGGGAAAATTAGCTTATTAGAAAAGCGGAAGGGCTTTGCTCAGAGGCTTATGACATGTGCCTCTAAGCCCTGCAGCTAAACAAGTGAGACCCCGCAGGAGCGAATTGCGACGAGGAGGCTCACGGGCTAACCGCGGAAAGCGAAGTCTTGCACGGAAATCATTAGCGGTGATTAGAGTCCACACTGAAAATGTTCGCCTTAAGTTAGGTGTTATACTGTTTTTGTCCCAGCCTCTTTTTTGGTCAAATTATATGTTCTAAACATTATTATATAACAAGCTGCCTCCCATGATGCCTCATCTTTACAACATATACTACATCACTATTCTACACTGACTTCAGCAGCAATGATCAGCCCGATGACAAACGTCAAAACAAGACCCATTATCATGGAAAACATCTCATTCACTCCCTTATTAGGATAAGAATCAACTTTCTTTCTTACTATTAATGTATCATCTTTACATCAAAAATCCCGCTGCATCCGTGAACAACTCTTTACTGAAAAGTGACAGATTCATGAAGGAGATACAGCTGCCGCGTCCTCCCCTTGCTGGCAACAATCCAATAAAAAAGGGATCCCTCATCGACCATAAGGGATCCTCTTTTATTTTTATTTTTTCTTTATCTTATGAAAGTAAGCCGTCCATAAAACGATATTCAAAAACAACTCTTCCACCTGCTTTCTCTTTCGTTAGGCAGAGTCCTTCTCTACCCATAGCGCATTCAGTCTTTTCTCCTGTATAAATATCATGTTACATTCTCCTCTCCAAATGGATTATTATCTGTTCATTAAAGGATTTGGGACATATACTGCTGCTTTTCTTTCGTTTGTTCATATTGCTTCGTCACTTCGTTATTGTGTTCAGCTTCCTCAAATGATTCATGTTTCTTCTTGAATGTTACCGTTAGGAATAAAAGATTCAGTGTCATACGTATCACCCCTTTCAAAGCCTTATTTCAGGCAGTAAAAAGCCGCAAAGAGAACTTCCCTGTGCGACACAAAAAAACCGCAGGAAAGTACATTCTCCCCGCGGCTCCATTTAAATTAGTCAGTGTTAAAATTAAACGAAAATCATCCCGTAAGCGGTCGAATGGTTTGAACAATATTCTGTTGTATAAAATTTCTCAGCAGCGATGATCATTTTCTTCGACCTCCTTGAATGTATTTTTTTCTTACATTGGTTAGTATATCCAATTCCCTTTGAATTGTAAACATTTTATTTTCAACAAATTTCGATTTCTCTCACCGCCAAGCTCTATCATTCTATTTAAGGTTCGTTCTTTACGGAGCGGCAGTTTATCTATTTTTCGAAAGAATGTGCTTCTTACCTTGGAAATTCCATTGTCCAGCTTTTGACCGTGCTGAATAAA
>NZ_JBAJHU010000004.1:0-307148 GCF_036867415.1 Mangrovibacillus sp. Mu-81 | reverse complement strand
AGGTAAACTTAGCCATTTGTGTGGGCACCTCCTATTGTTGTTTGGAGTGTCCAACAATAGGGGTGCAACGCAGATGCTCCTGCGGGGTCTCACCTGTCTCGCTTTTCCCGCAGGAGTCTGCGTCTTGCACTCCAATCAACCGCTGGAACGAGCTATAAAGAAAAACGATCTATAACAAAACCTATTAATAAAATCCGTACTAAATCGAATAAAGATTTTGAATTAAAGTTCGGATTTTCATTCGGCTAATATACATTTTTCCAGCCTGTTTTAATGAATTTCAATCAGGTACATATGTTAAAACGTTGATACAATTCCATTTTATCTAAAAAATTCAACCACAAATCAATTTATCAAAGAAGTTACTAAAAAGTATTACAAAACTTATCATGTTACTTTCCCCATTGAAGTTAACTTGATTGAAGAGGATTTTTAGGTACTTTCTTCGTGATATGTTTTTTCAGAACCATATAAAGAAGTTAGGTGAAGCACAGGGAATAATTGCTTCGAGGGATTCAAATTTTTAAGAACAAGCTAAGAATGGTTACTACACTAAAGTACTTTAGGAGAAAAAATTCATAAAATTTACTAGGAGAATGGCATATCCATATATATAGCGTTATCGGATACGCCTTTCATAAATGTGTTTTTAGCCGAATACCAGAATTTTTTATAGGTACTCTTAAGATCGTTGTTCGTTTCAGCTTTTTCGAGCGGTTGATTGGAGTGCAAGACGTAGACTCCTGCGGGAAAAGTAGCTTATGTGAGACCCCGCAGGAGCGAACGCGACGAGGAGGCTCACGGGTTACCCGCGGAAAGCGAAGTCTTGCACGGAAATCATTAGCGGTATTTAGAGTCATCACTGATAGTGTTGGCCTTTAGGTAGATATTTTTTTGTTTTGCCCCAGCCTACTTTTTGAATGAGAAGAGAGGATAAATATAATTCGAGAATTGTCCAGCCCCTCCTCTTTTCTTTTATAATTATTGAGAAAGCGGATAAACATCGATCACTGTCCCGGTATACGCATCGGCCAGGAATTCAAACTGCTCCAACCGTCCATTGCTGCGGCGTGAGACTCCTCCTTTATACACTTTGGTGGATAAAGAGTGTTTCTGATAATCCTCTGGTTTCATGGATATCCAGGATCCATCGATATTTCCCTCTTTTTTAAACGACAGTTTTACGTCCTTTAACACTTTTTCAGCAGAGACCAGGCTCGCATCCTTCAGTTTCTCCTTTACTAAAATTCCTCCTGCCGCGCCAATCCCAATTCCTAAAATAAATGACTTCCAATTCATATTGATCCCTCCACAGCCATGTTTACTAACAGGTATATAGGTACATTCTAACAAAGATTATAAAAAAAAGAGAACTGCTTTTGCCTTAATTGGTGGTAAGACGTGCGAAAGTTCTGTAAAATGAAACTATACATAACCAGATATTATTAAAAAGGGGCAGAAAATATGAAACAAGATACTTTGGATTTATTTAAAACGTTAACCGAGTTGCCTGGCGCACCAGGTAATGAACATGCCGTGCGCCAATTCATGAGGGAACAACTGAAGGAGTATTCTGATGAAGTGGTCCAGGACGGACTGGGTGGTATTTTCGGTGTGAAAAAGGGTAAAGCGGAGGATCCGGTTGTCATGGTGGCCGGGCATATGGATGAGGTTGGTTTCATGGTCACCTCCATCACGGATAATGGTATGCTCCGTTTTCAAACACTTGGCGGCTGGTGGAGCCAGGTTCTCTTGGCTCAGCGAGTACAGGTCATCACGGATAAGGGACCTGTAACCGGTGTCATCGGAAGCATCCCTCCGCATCTATTGGGTGAGGAGCAGCGCAGAAAACCGATGGATATGAAAAACATGCTGATCGATATCGGTGCAGATGACAAGGAAGATGCAATGAGCATCGGTATCAAGCCGGGGCAGCAAATCGTTCCAATCTGTCCGTTCACCCCGATGGCGAATGAGAAGAAAATTCTGGCAAAAGCATGGGATAACCGCTATGGCTGCGGATTGTCCATTGAGTTATTAAAAGAACTTCAAGGAACGAAATTATCCAATACCCTTTACTCAGGTGCCACTGTGCAGGAGGAAGTGGGTCTTCGCGGAGCACAGACTGCTGCAAATATGATCAATCCTGATATTTTCTTTGCATTGGATGCAAGTCCTGCCAATGATATGTCAGGCGATAAGAATGAATTCGGTCAACTGGGGAAGGGTGCCCTTCTGCGAATCCTGGACCGTTCCATGGTAACGCATAAAGGAATCAGGGAGTTTGTCCTTGACACAGCAGAATCCAATGATATCCCTTATCAGTATTTTGTTTCACAAGGAGGAACGGATGCGGGGAGAGTACACATTTCCAATGAAGGTGTCCCAAGTGCAGTGGTGGGGATTTGCTCACGCTATATCCATACTCATGCATCCATGATCCATATAGATGATTACGCAGCAGCAAAAGAACTTATCGTAAAATTGGTTAAACAATGTGACCGTACAGTCATCGAAACTATCAAGCGCAACGGTTAGCCGATTATGTGAAGCAGATAGATCCAATGAAAAACTGTCTCCATGGGAGGCAGTTTTTTTAACGGAGCACAACAGGTTCAATCGGAGTGAATGGTAAATAAAGAGAGGTGTCGTAATTTGTTGAAATTGGCAATTGGAACTCAGAATAAAGCGAAAGTGGAAGCGATTCAAAACGGCTTCCTAGAATATTATGAACATGTGAGCTTCGAATGCCTGAAAACGGAATCAAACGTAAATGAGCAGCCGTTTTCAGACCAGGAAACAATTGAAGGGGCTTTAAACCGTGCAAAGAACGTTTTAAGGATGACGGAAGCTGATGTCGGAATCGGTCTTGAAGGGGGAGTGACGGAATCCCTTTATGGAATGTTCCTCTGCAACTGGGGGGCGCTCGTCGATCGAGACGGAAATGAAATCATTGCCGGAGGAGCGCGAATCTCATTACCGGCGGAAATCGCCAATGGATTGAGGCAGGGGAGGGAACTCGGTCCGCTCATGGATGGATTCACCCAAAGAACCGGCATCCGTCACAAAGAAGGTGCGGTAGGAGTATTCACCGACGGCAATGTTACAAGGGATGCGATGTTCCTTCATGTTGTCCATTTATTGATCGGACAGTGGCATTATAAGAAAAAACAGTCATAACGGCTACAGTGATCTTTTTCAACTTCCTACTACTTGGCCCAAACCAATCTAACAACCCCCTCATACGATAAAATATATCAGTTTATTTTACTGATAATTCTTAGCAGGGGAGGTTTTATTTATGGGTTGCAGAAGAAATGATGATGTCGGAGGACGCCGAAACAATTGCTGGGATTTGTTCGGTCATTGTGGGAGACGTGATGACGGCGTATTAGGAGCGGAGGATAACCGCGGAAGATGCCGCCGCAGACGGGATGATGATGTATTTGGTGCGGAAGATAACCGTAGAAGATGCCATCGCAGACGAGACGACGATGTTCGCGGTTCAGAAGATAACCGCGGAAGATGCCGCCGCAGACGAGATGATGATGTATTTGGTGCGGAAGATAACCGTGGAAGATGCCATCGCAGACGGGACGACGATGTTCGCGGTTCAGAAGACCGCAGAAGGCATCACGGAAACCGCTGCTGGTTCTGGTAATCGGACAAAAGGCTTCGCGCATTGACGCGGAGTCTTTTTTTATGGGTCATGAGTGACACGCAGCGACCACATACCCATTAATTTCACAAAAACAACCTAAAATAAAGACCCCCTGAACGAGCCAGGGAGTCTCGATAATCTTTATTTAATGCCTTTCATAAATACTTGAATCTTTGGAGATAGAAGGAACAAGATGATACTTAATACGATTGCTGCTCCTCCGATTGAACCAAAGTAAAGCATTTCTGAATCAGCTGAATAGAATCTTACAAGCTGTGCATTCAATGCTTGGGCACCTGCAGAAGCAAGGAACCAAAGGCTCATTGTTTGAGCAGAGAATGCTTCCGGCGCAAGTTTGGTCGTCGCTGACAGACCTACCGGGGATAACATCAATTCTCCAAGTACGACAATGAAGTAACTCAATACTAACCACAGCGGACTTACTAATGCGTCTTCTCCTGTGAAATAAGCAGGTAACAGGATGACAAGGAATGATAATCCTGCAAATAAAAGACCTAATGAGAATTTTTGAGGGATCGTAGGTTGACGATCACCAAGTTTCACCCACATTCCAGCGAAGATCGGCGCAAGCAAAATGATGAATAACGGATTTAGTGACTGGAACCATGCAGGTGAAATTTCAATACCCCAGAAGTCCAGTTGTGTACGTTTATCTGCATAAGCGGCCAGGATGGTGGAACCTTGCTCCTGGATTGCCCAGAACATGACAGCTGCAATGAATAACGGGATGTATGCAAGTACGCGTGAACGTTCCGTTGCAGTCGTTTTAGGACTCTTGTACATAATGATGAAGTAAATCGTTGGAGCCAAGATACCAAAGATTCCGACTAAATTGATAAATACATCTAAAGTGAACCATCCGTTTGGAATCGTAATTCCGAGAACAATAGCTATAACAATTGCTGCGAGTGCCGTGATGGAACCGTATTTTTTCTTTTCAGCAGTATTAAGCGGGTTTGGTACATACGTACCAGCAAGACCCAGGCTCTTCTTCTTTGTCAACATGAATACGACTAATCCGAAGAACATACCGATTGCAGCCAGTGCGAATCCCCAGTGGAATCCGTAGCTCTTCATAAGAGCACCTGTAAGAAGCGGTGCGAGGAATGCTCCTAGATTGATACCCATATAGAAGATACTGAATGCAGCATCGCGGCGGGTATCATTTTCGGCATACATTTCACCGACTACAGTGGATACGTTTGGCTTTAATAAACCGGTACCGAGTACGATTAATACCATTGAAACGAAAAACATGGACAAACTGCCCGGGAATGATAGTGCGATATGCCCGAACATGATCAAGATTCCTCCGTAGAAAACGGCTTTTGATGTACCGAATATCCTATCTGCGAGCCATCCTCCGATGACACCGGACATATAAACAAGTGAACCATAAATAGACATGATTGCTAAAGCTGTGCCTTCCTCTAATCCAAGACCGCCTTTTGAAACCTCGTAATACATATAGTACACAAGGATTGCGCGCATTCCGTAGTAAGAAAAGCGCTCCCAAAATTCTGTGAAGAATAGCGTGAACAGGCCCTTAGGGTGTCCAAAAAATCCCTTTTGGGGAACACTATCCACAATTTTCTGTTTATTGATTGACGACATATTACAACCTCCTTAGTTCTTTTACTATAATATTTTAATATTTTCATAAAGTCAAAAAAACTTTAAAAACTAGTAATTATATCACAATAAATCTTTTTATTAACAAAATTAAATTATTTTAGAATAGTAAGAAAATTAGGGAGGGAAGCCACACAAAAAGAGCTCGACGGGTAATAGTATACCCGCAAGCTCCGTGGGAAGTAAGGTTAAATGACTGTCATTTAAAGAAGATCCTGGTTATTTCGTTTCGAATATATATGAAAGTACTTTCGTTGCTTGTTCGATTGTCGTACATGTTACATTCGCTTTATTTGACAGTTCTTTTAGGGGATGGTGCAAATCTTCAGGCCTGATCAGGATGAGCGGCTTATTCAGTGCAAGTGCTGTACTTGCATCCATGGCTGTATTCCATTGTTTATACTTTTCTCCGAATAATGCAACGATTAGATCGGATTTCTTCATAAGAAGCTCGGTGCGGAGGTTATTGATGGCAGAAGCTGCATCATCACGCAGGATCTTGTCATGCTGCTCACCCAGAATTTCTTCCCCGATAAAATCAGACCGGTCATGATTTTCCATAGGTCCGACAAAGGAAAGGGGTAAATCCAGTTGTTTCGCTGCTTGCTTTATTTCTTCTCTCCAGCTCGTATGTATCTCTCCTGCAAGGTATACTGTAAATTCCATTCGGCACTCACTCCTTTTTTTAGTCATTTTATCATATATACCCTGTGTTGGTGAAAAGTAACCTTGATTGCCATGAAATTAAAGAGATTTCTTCGTGAAAGGGTTGTCAATGGTACTTTGTGACGGTATTATTATCGTAGGTCCTAAGCGATAGAAGTGAAGGCGGCTCTCCGCCGAAGCCCGAAAAGGAGGATAAGAGGATGAAAACATACATTTTGATCGTTTTCTTCTTTCTTGTGCTTATACTAGCTGGATGCAATACAACAATAGATGAAGAGAAAGAGCAGACAGCCCAAACTGTAGAGGATACGTTCAAACATACAAAAAAGAGCGATAAAGAAAAAGCAGGGAACGTGAGCTTTTATCTCCCGTTTGGAGCCAAGATTGAGAAAGAATCTTCCAATAATATCATTATTTCAGAAGGCTCTGATACATTTATTCTTTTTACAAATCCAGAAGAAGATCAAACCAGTGAACTTCTATATAAAATGGCAGTCAGCGACGGGAAAAATATCGTCCAGAAAGACACATTCACAGATGATGACCGTCTCGGATATTATGTGATCAAGAAGCTGCCTGATTCGGAAGCTTACGAATTGATCGTAGGGGTTGGCGGCACAAAATTGACGACTCAATCCCCTATGGAAGACCTCTCGGATAATGCCGAAATGATGATGGAAATAGCGAGCTCAGTTAAACATAAGTAAGGATATGACCGGTTTTTCACTTTTTCAGTGAAAAACCGTTTTTTTTATTTCCGGATGTCTGTTGAACCGGAAGAAAAGGATTTTTCACCCCCTGAATGCTTCCGTTACTTTCCCGGCCAAGTTACTAGTCAAAATGCATGATCAGAAATTATCTATAGACAAAAACAACATGTGTCTTTACACTAGTAAATGTGCGGTTCCTTACATTGAAGAAAAGGGGAATGAAGATGAAAAATTTTATGGAAAGCAAAGGGGTCAAGCCCTCTGCCAAAGTTTACTTTATAGATGCCCTAAGTTATATGGCCCTTGGTCTTTTCAGTTCGTTGATCATCGGACTGATTATTAAGACTATCGGGGAACAGGTGACAATCCTGCCCCTCCCGATCAAAACCTTCTTTATTGATATGGGTGCCCTGGCCATCAGCTTGATGGGGCCGGCCATCGGGGTTGCCATTGCGTTCGGCCTGGGTGCTCCGCCGCTCGTGTTATTCGCGGCTGTGGTGACGGGTGCGGCAGGTGCCGCTCTTGGAGGTCCTGCAGGGGCTTATCTTGCAGCTGTGGTGTCAACCGAAATCGGTAAACTTGTGAGCAAGACGACGAAAGTGGATATTATCGTTACTCCTTTTATTACGATTATTGCTGGTTTCTCAGTTGCGTATTTTGCCGGTCCGCAAATTGGTGATTTCATGACGATGTTTGGGAGCTGGATCAGCTGGGCGACGGAACAGAGACCGATTGTCATGGGGATACTGGTGGCGGCACTCATGGGGCTTGCGTTGACTGCGCCAATATCCAGTGCAGCAATTGCGCTTATGCTGGATTTGAGCGGAGTGGCGGCAGGAGCAGCAACGATCGGGTGTGCAGCACAGATGGTTGGATTCGCCGTGATCAGCTACCGTGAAAACAAGGTGGGCGGACTTCTAGCTCAAGGAATCGGCACGTCCATGCTGCAGGTACCGAATATCATTCGGAACCCCCGGATTTTACTGCCGCCTACGATTGCCGGGATGGTGCTAGCACCCATCGGGACAACACTGTGGGTCATGGAAAACAACGCTGCAGGGGCGGGAATGGGAACAAGCGGCCTCGTCGGGCAGATCATGACATTTAAAACAATGGGCTTCACTTGGGATACGGCAATGAAGGTGCTTCTGTTGCATTTCGTTGGACCTGCATTCATCTCCCTGTTAATATCGGAGTATATGCGTAAAATAGGTTGGATCAAACCCAATCAAATGACGATCGATACAGGAGGGAAATAAAATGCGTAAACTTGAAACAATAGAAGAATTTCATGAGTTAAAGAATAAGGGGAAACATGTTTTTATGTTTTCTGCTGATTGGTGCCCGGATTGCCGTGTGATTGAACCGATCCTGCCGGAAATCGAGAGTGAATTCAGTGAATACACTTTCATCTATGCAGATCGCGATCAATTTATCGATATCTGCATTGAAAATGATATATTTGGTATTCCAAGCTTCCTTGCATTCGGTAATGGACAGGAATTAGGAAGATTCGTCAGCAAGGACCGCAAATCAAAGGAAGAAATACAAGAATTCATGAACAATCTCTCTAAGTAAAGCAAAAGGGATATTCTCTCGGGGTATCCCTTTTTTCATGGAGGGATTCTTTTTTGTAATCTCAGGATTTTATTGTAAAATGTTAAAAGTGGCATAGTTGTTTTTTGAACGGTAACGTATGAGTATAAGAAGGAGGGGAACCATGGATATAAAAAAATTAAAAGGCATCCTTCAGGAGCGGTTGGGCAAACCCCATCGCACATTTACATATGATCGGGAAAAAGATTCCTTGCGTATAGAAAATACCGAGACAAATAAAGGAATCACGGTGGCACTTCCGCCCATCGTCTCAAAATGGAAAGAAAATAATAAATCAATCATTGATGAAGTCGTTTATTATGTGGAAGAAGCATTGAATGTAATGGGCACCAAAGCAGACATGGGAAGCAAAGAGAAAAGCGTATTTCCGGTCATCAGGTCCACTTCATTTGCAACCGAATCAAATGACGGCATTCCACTCGTGACCGATGATCATACAGCTGAAACAAGAATTTATTATGCGATCGACCTCGGTTCAACCTATCGTTTAATTGATGAGAACATGTTGAAAGAAGAAGGCTGGTCCCATGAACAGATGAAAGAAACCGCCTTATTCAACGTAAGAGGCTTACAGACACAAATGAAGAAAGATGAAGTGGCTGGAAATATTTATTATTTTTTGAATAATAATGACGGCTACGATGCAAGCCGCATATTAAATGAGGCATTCTTAAAGAAGATGAGTGCTGATATTCAAGGTGAGATGACTGTATCTGTTCCACACCAGGACGTGCTTGTGATTGGTGATATCCGCAATGAAACAGGCTATGATGTACTGGCTCAGTTAACGATGAGCTTTTTCACCACTGGCAATGTTCCGATTACTGCTTTGTCATTTGTCTATGAAGATGGGGAACTGGAACCAGTCTTCATCCTCGCTAAAAACCGCAAAAAGTGAAGGGAGAAAAGGAAATGAACGTATTTTACAATCTTGAAGGGATAGGGGATACCCTTATCATCACACTCCAGCCTGGTTTTGAAGGGAAAGTCGGGCACGAAGCAAAGGAAGACGCAGTACGCATCTTCGATAATGATTCCGGCAAAACGGTCGGATTCAATTTATTCCGTGCGTCAAGCTACATGGATTTAAATGAAAAAGGACAAGTCGAAATGAATGACGACAAGTTGGGGGAAATCAATAAAGCTCTTGAGAAGAACGGGTTTGAAGAAGTATTGGAAGCAGATTTCTCCCCTAAATTTGTCGTGGGCTATGTTTCAGAAAAAGAAAAACACCCTAATGCAGATAAATTAAATATCTGTAAAGTCGACGTAGGCGGCGACACCCTGCAAATCGTTTGTGGTGCACCCAACGTTGACCAGGGACAAAAAGTGGTCGTTGCCAAAGTCGGGGCAGTCATGCCAAGCGGGATGATCATAAAAGACGCCGAGCTGCGCGGCGTCCCTTCATCAGGTATGATCTGCTCTGCAAAAGAACTTGACCTGCCGGGTGCCCCCCAGGAAAAAGGAATTCTTGTGCTCGAAGACAGTTATGAGGTCGGACAGCCGTTTAACTGATAAACAGATCAATGTTGAAGAATAGACGGAGTCTTGACGGCTCCGTTTTTTTGATTTTAACAGGTGCAGCTGAACCCGCCTCTTTCTAACAATCCCTTAACAACCATGTTACACCGATGATGTTTTCGACACATTTCTTTAACAATTCTCTAATTCTATCGAAATAACTCGAATTTTTCTCTTTACCTGATAAAATATAAGATAAGTATCAAGGAAAGAGTGATAAGTGTGAGCTGGATAAAAAAAATGATGAATAAACTATCAGATCAAGATGAGGCATATGAAGAACACTATGAAGAAGAAGTCGAAGAGAAAAAGCCGCGGTCTGAAAAGCGTATTTTAAATAATAGAGTCATTAATCATTCAAAAGAAGTAGAAGCAAGGATGACGTATCAATATCCGAAAGGGAACTTCCGCTTTCCGCTTATATCGGACGGAGAAAAGGTGAATGAGCCCCGGCCTGAACGGAAACGGAGGGAAGCTGAACAGAAAGTAAACAGCGAACCGCAGCGTGAAAAGGGAAGGAGCCGGGAACGAAAGCAGCAACATAATCCGCTGCAAAAGCCTGCCCGCTCAGAAACATCATCGCCGGCAAACCAAAATGAAAAAAGCGACAAGCAAGCAAAAACAAACAAGAAAGTTGAAAAAGGGAACAGCCGTCCGTTCCGGCCGACAGAAATCCCATCCCCTATTTACGGTTTCAGGACAAGGCCAGTTAAACCTGTAAAAAAGGATGATGTCGATTATGAGCCGGGAGAATTCTTACATAATGGGGAAGCAGAGGTAAAAGAAAACCTTGACGTGTATCCACCTGAATTGAAAAAAGTCAAAGAAATGCCGGATGAAAGCCGCGGCCAGCATCAATCAGTGATTGAAGCTTCATTGGTCGGCAATGAATTCTCATTTAAAGAAAGTGTGGAGCAGCATCAAACCGGGGTCCTTAATGGACCTGAACCCGTCCGGGACGAGGCAGCATCTGAAATGGTCACTTCAGATGCCGCAGGATCACGTGAAAATTATTCGGACGCTCCATCATTTGAAACAGCGTCGGCTTCATCTCTTATGTTGGCAGAAGATAATACGATGTCTGAAACTGCTGCTGCACAAGACGTCCATCAGGCAGTATCGGATACACTTGTAGAACCGGTACAAGCAGAGCCGTTACAATATGAAGAAGGAAAACAACACGGGGAATCCTTGAATCATCCTGAAGCAGGACACGATGAAACACCTGTACAAAATGAAGAGTCAAATCAAGAGGAACCACAGCTGGATCATCATGAAGGAAACCAGCTGCAAAAATCAGCTCAGTATCAAGAAAATGAACTTCAGCCTGAGCCGGTAGAGAATCAGGAAGAAGAGCCGAAACAAAGAAAAAGATCGCATCTTCCTTTTAACGTCTTGATGTTGAAGCAGGATAAACGGCAGATGAATCATCGGAACAGAACAACGGCTGGTCAAGGCAGAAATGCTGAATCGTCTTCTTCTCCAGATCGCGGAGAGAGAAAACAGGCAGCGCCGGTTCAACAGCAGATGCAGGAACAACAGACAGAGAAAGTTCAAGGGGAAGAAGCCGCCAGAAGCTACAGTGAATTGACTTCTTCAGCGAAGAGCACGAAAGGCTACGCATTTCCGGAAATGGATTATCTGATGCCTCCTGTGTCAAAGAAACTGAGCGGAGAATGGCTTGAATCCCAGAAGCTACTGCTGGATGAGACACTTCATAACTTTAATGTACGTGCGAAAGTAGTGAACGTCACACAGGGACCTTCGGTTACACGATTTGAAGTGCAGCCGGAACCCGGGGTGAAGGTGAACAAGATCACGAATCTTTCAGACGATATTAAACTGAGCCTTGCTGCCAAGGACATTCGGATCGAGGCACCGATTCCCGGGAAGCATACGATCGGCATCGAGGTGCCGAACAAGGAAAGCCGCCCCGTCTGTATCAGTGAGGTGATTGCAAGCCCTGCCTTCCAGGAATCGGAATCCTCCCTGACTGCAGCACTAGGGCTTGATATCTCAGGTCAGCCGATCGTGACGGATCTGAGCAAAATGCCCCATGGCCTGATTGCGGGTGCGACTGGATCAGGAAAAAGTGTATGTATCAATTCGATCCTGGTCAGTCTTTTGTATAAAGCTTCTCCGGATGAATTGAAACTTCTCCTCATCGATCCAAAGATGGTGGAGCTGGCCCCTTATAACCGCATTCCGCATCTGGTCAGTCCGGTCATTACCGACGTCAAGGCGGCAACAGCTGCATTGAAGTGGGCTGTCGAAGAGATGGAAAGACGGTATGAATTGTTTGCCCATACCGGTGTGAGGGACATCAAACGATTCAATGAATTGACGAAACGAAACAAACAGTACAATGATATGCTCCCATATTTGGTCATCGTGATCGATGAGCTGGCTGACCTCATGATGATGTCGCCTGCAGATGTCGAGGAAGCGATCTGCCGAATAGCCCAGAAAGCACGTGCCTGCGGGATCCACTTGATCATTGCAACACAGCGGCCCTCCGTTGATGTCATTACAGGATTGATCAAAGCAAATGTTCCGACCAGGGTCGCATTCTCTGTATCTTCTGGTGTGGATTCCAGAACGATCATTGATGGAAGCGGTGCTGAACGCCTGCTCGGGAAAGGGGATATGCTTTTCCTTGAAAATGGTTCATCCAAGCCAGTGAGATTGCAGGGGACCTTTGTGTCTGATGATGAAATCGATGACATCATCAAACATGTAAGGGAGCAGAGGGAGCCTGATTATATCTTTCAACAGGATGAACTGATTAAGAAGGCACAAGTGACAGAAGAAGAAGATGAATTGTTCTTTGAAGCATGTGAATTTGTCATCGATCAGGGAGGGGCTTCTGCTTCCAGCCTGCAAAGACGGTTCAGGATCGGGTATAACCGCGCGGCAAGATTGATGGAAATGATGGAAAAGAGTGGGGTCATCTCGGAATCAAGAGGCAGTAAGCCGAGGGATATCCTGATTTCGGAGAGCGAACTCGAGACATTGGCATAGACTAGTACAAACATTCGATACATGGTATTCTGTTTATGATGTAAACAGAATACCTATTTTTTTGGGAAGCCATAAGGAGCTTTATGATGAAAGAAATCGAATTGAAACTTCAAGGGAAAATCAAACGATTGTCCAACCATACATTTAAATTTGACGAACGAATCGGCGAAGGCTGGTTTTCGGCCGTCTATTTTTTAAAGACAAAAGAAATCGCACGAAAATATAAACCTGATGCGGTGGTGACGATGCAATTTTTTCAAAAGGATCACTCTGTGTTGTGCGGCACAGACGAAGTGATTGCACTGCTGCATACATTTGCCGATCAGCCTGAGAAACTTGAAATTCACTCCTTGAAAGATGGAGATCAAATTTCTCCATTTGAAACTGTGTTGACAATAAAAGGACGTTACCAGGATTTTGGTTACCTGGAGGGACTCATTGATGGGATCCTCGCGAGAAGAACATCTGTGGCAACGAGTGTCTACAACGTCATGAAAGCAGCTGCACTTTCCGGACAGCAAAAGCCGGTCATTTTCATGGGTGACCGCGATGACCACTTTACACAGCAGGCTGGGGACGGCTATGCCGCTTTTATCGGCGGGTCTACTGCGCAGGCAACCCATGCCATGAATGAATGGTGGGGTAAACAGGGAATGGGCACGATGCCGCACGCGTTGATCCAATTATTCAACGGGGATATCGTTGAGGCTGCCAAAGCTTATCAGGATACGTTCCCGGAAGATGAATTGATTGCGCTGGTCGATTACAATAATGATGTCATCACGGATTCATTGAAGGCAGCGAGGGAGTTTGGTTCTGAATTAAAAGGGGTACGAGTAGATACCTCCCGTATGATGATCGACAAATACTTCCTTCGCAACCAGCATGTGCTTGGAACGTTTGATCCACGCGGGGTAAACAGTGAATTGATCGTTGCACTAAGAAAAGAATTGGACGAAGAAGGGTATCAACATGTGAAGATTGTGGTCACAGGAGGTTTCAATGAGAAACGAATCCGTGAATTTGAAGAAAGCAGGGTGCCGGTTGATGTGTATGGAGTCGGCAGCAGCCTCCTCAAGATCCATGTTGGGTTCACAGGTGATAATGTCGTGCTTGACGGTGTACACCAGGCAAAAGCCGGCAGGAAACTTCGTCCTAATCCAAGGCTTGAAAAAGTCGTACTCGAATAGGTGAGAGGATGCAGGATAAGGATCTCTTGGATTTAAGTCAATATCGGATTAAAAAGCAGAGCATTGCAGAAGAACAAATCGATGAAATATATCAGCATGCGTATCAATACGCCTTAAAAGAAACCAATATACGTGAAAAAGTAAGAGCTAAGATGATATTTGCAAAACGTTTTCAATTAAACGAATCATCGCTTATGTCCACAAAAGCCGAGGAAGTATTTCATCAATGGTTTCTTTTTGATTATAAGACTATTAAAGGTCAAACCTTATTTTTTCAGTTTCTGCAATCCCGGAGGCTGAGCGAGCCTGTTAAGATGATGGGTGCACTGCTGCTCTCGGCTGCCCTCGAACCTGTCAGGGTCAAAGAAATCCAAACAGTCGATGGTGAGCTCTTCATGATCGGTGAAAACATTATGCATGACAGAAAAGAATCCGTAAAAACATCTCTGGATGGATTGAAGGAGGAAATAATGGAGGATTCCCTTTATTTCATGAGAAAAGTCCCTCTCGTAACAGAACAGTGGCTCATTGGTCCCGTTTTTCAGGCTGAATCACCCGGTTTGCAGACTGTGATAAAAAACCAGTACCATCAAAAGAATCATGAAACCGGGATATTATGGAGAACTTTCTTAAAAGAAGAAGCTCCTTCTTATATTCTAAAGGACCATTCATAGCTCGTTCATGGTCAGTCCCCATGAAAAGTGATATAATATTCTAGTTGAAAGAAACGGGCAGTTTATTAAAAGGGGCTAAGAAGATAGCCATTCTTCTTCAACTCCCTTATACTTAAGGTGACTGATCAGCGGTTTGTGCCGCTGTATATTCTATTCTCATGTCCACAGCCATACGGATAGCAAAAAAATATTCATTTCATATAATGCTTTAGATAGATGATTGTTGGAGGTTCTATTATGACTATATATCATTTCGTAGGAATCAAGGGATCGGGTATGAGTGCATTAGCCCAAATACTCCACGATATGGACTACGAGGTCCAAGGATCTGACTATGATAAATATTTCTTTACTCAAAAGTCTTTAGATGAATCAAATATAAAAATACTTCCTTTCCAAAAAGAAAATATCGGAGGGGATATGCATGTGATCGCTGGAAACGCATTTCCTGACACTCATGAAGAAATCGTGGCTGCAGTCGAACAAGGACTGCCAATCACGAGATACCATAAATTCCTTGGTGACTTCATGCAGAAGTTCACGAGTGTAGCGGTGACAGGGGCACATGGTAAAACGTCCACAACAGGTCTCCTCGCGCACGTGATCAGCGGTGCAAAGCCTACTTCGTATCTGATCGGTGATGGTACAGGTAAAGGGGAAGTGGATGCTCAATACTTTGTATTCGAAGCATGTGAATACCGCAGGCACTTCTTATCGTATTATCCTGACTATGCCATCATGACGAATATCGATTTCGATCATCCTGATTATTTCGCCAACGTCGATGATGTATTTTCCGCTTTCCAGGAGATGGCGATGCAAGTGAAAAAAGGCATCATTGCATGCGGTGATGATGAACAATTACAGAAAATACAGGCCCAGGTACCGGTCGTCTTTTATGGTTTCGCTGAAGAAAATGATTTTCAGGCGAGAAATGTGAACCGTGACCGAGAAGGAACTTCCTTCGACGTATTTGTGCGGAATGAATTCTATGCAAGTTTTAAAATCCCTACATTCGGTGATCACAATATTATGAATGCATTGTCCGTCATTGCGATTTGTCACTACGAAGAGCTTGATACTGCCGTAGTGCAGGAACGATTAAGCAGCTTCAAAGGTGTAAAACGCCGTTTCTCCGAAAAAGAAATCGGATCCCAGATCCTGATCGATGACTATGCTCATCACCCGACTGAAATCAAGGCAACGGTGGATTCAGCGAGACAAAAGTATCCTGAGAAGGAAATCATCGCTGTATTCCAGCCGCATACTTTCACGCGCACGCAAACCTTCCTTTCAGAGTTTGCCGAAAGCCTGGAGATGGCGGATAAAGTCTACTTATGTGAGATTTTTGGTTCAGCACGTGAAAATCATGGTAAATTGTCGATCCAGGATCTCCAAAGTAAAATCGGAGGATCTGAAATCATCGACGAACATGATACTTCGCCTTTATTGAATCATGACAACAGTGTCCTGATCTTCATGGGAGCTGGGGACGTACAAAAGTTCCAGGAAGCTTACGAAAAGACACTTAAAGAAAATTTAACAGAAAACGGATGATAGGTCACCGGTTCGTTTGGTTCCGGCTTTCCAATTTCAAGGCCCGTCTTCTCACCGCTTTAAGCAGTGAGAAGACGGGCCTTGTGTATTATTTCAAGTTTTCGGGATTCAGGACTTCGAGTTCCGGGAGGACGAACTTTCCGTCTTTGCGGATCAATACGTCGTCGAAATAGATCTCCCCGCCCCCGTATTCAGGTCTTTGGATCATGACCATGTCCCAATGGATATTCGAGTGATTCCCATTGTTTGCTTCCTCATAGCACTCACCTGGTGTGAAGTGGAAACTTCCGTCGATTTTTTCATCAAAGAGAATATCCTGCATCGGGTGCTGTATATGCGGGTTGACTCCGATCGCGAATTCACCGACGTATCTTGCCCCTTCATCCGTATCAAATATTTTATTGATTCTTTCCGTATCATTGGCTGTCGCATCTACAATCTTTCCGTCTTTGAATGTAAGCGATACATTCTCAAATGTAAAACCATTATAAGGTGAGGGAGTATTATAGGAAATGGTCCCATTTACAGAATCCTTGACAGGTGCAGAGTAGACTTCCCCGTCAGGTATATTCAATCGGCCGGCACATTTCACAGCCGGGATATCTTTGATAGAAAACGTCAGGTCGGTCCCCTCTCCAACAAGGCGGACTTTGTCTGTCTTGTTCATGAGTTCCACCAGATTATCCATGGCACTATCCATCTTACTGTAATCAAGGTTGCAGACATCAAAGTAGAAGTCTTCAAATGCTTCTGTGCTCATCTTTGCCAGCTGGGCCATAGATGCATTCGGGTAGCGCAATACCACCCATTTCTTCTTCGGAACCCGGATTTCCCTATGTACTTTCCTGCCGATCGTACTGCCGTGGAGCCTTATTCTTTCTTCCGGTACATCCGATTGCTCGCTGATATTATCACCGGAGCGAAGCCCTATATATGCGTCCATTTCCTTCATGACGTTCGCTTCGAAATCAGCCATCATATTGTATTGTTCTTCCTGTGCTCCCATCAACAATGCCCGTTCGACTGAGTGATCTTTAATGGATACGAACGGGTAACCGCCTGCAGCGTATGCTTCTTTGACGAGTGCCGTGACCAATTCACGCTGCAATCCGAAATTCTCAATCAGTACTTTTTCTCCAGGCTGGAGCTGGACTGAATATTGAATCAGGTTCCTTGCCAATTTTTCAATGCGTGGATCTTTCATGAGTATGAACCCCCTTAAATGAGTATCAAACTTTATTGTACCCTAAATTTTACCGGGATGATAAAAAAGAAAAAAGAAAAGATAAAAAAGTAATTTTAAAAATTAGGCAGGAATTTGCCTTTCGGAAGAAGAAATCCTAGTATAATGTTTAATTGTGTTTAGGATGGGTAAAGAATTTTTATACATGGAGGTGGACTATATGGAAATAATTCTTTATCTGAGTGTAGCAGTTATTGCAATTGCTTTTTTTATTTTAGTGATAAGCGTTATGAAAACCTTGAAATCACTGGGGACAACACTGGACAGTGTATCGACTACGTTAAATGGTCTTGAATCCCAGCTTCAGGGAGTGACAAAAGAGTCTACGGATTTACTACATAAAACGAATCTGTTAGCCGAAGATATCCAGCGTAAATCTGAGGATCTTAACACCGTTGTTTATGCAGTTAAAGATGTAGGGCATTCCATCCAGAATCTTAATAACTCAGTAAAGAAAGTCAGCACATCAATCTCGACTGAACTTGAAAAGAACCAGGGCAGGATTTCACAGGTGGTTCAGTGGGGTAATGCATTTATTGAGTTGAAGGACAAGTGGAAGCAAAAAAAGGAACAACAGCCGAATCTTTCTGATAAAGCTGTGCATAATCAAACTGCACCCGAAGATGTTCAATCTCGAGAAAAATTGATTAAAAGAGCAAGATCTTATAACAATTAGGAGAGGGGAATTTTCAAATGACACAAAACCAGAATCAAAATCAGCAAACAAACGACAACAACAACATCAACTCAAAGGACTTCATGATCGGCACATTGATCGGAGGGATCGTAGGAGCTGCAACAGCGCTGCTGCTTGCTCCTAAATCAGGCAAGGATTTGAGAAACGACCTTAATGAACAGGCTGTAGTAATCAAAGAAAAATCCGGCCAGTGGAAAGATACTGCTGTTGAAAAAAGCAATGAGTTAGCAGCGGTTGCCAAAGAAAAGTCTGCCGCACTATCAAAGTCAGTTCAGGAACAATCGAACACGGTGAAGGATAAGTTCAAATCATACCGCACCAAAAGCAATACAGAAGATGTAAATGATGAGCTTCAGGAAGTCCCTGTAGGAGATGCAACTCCAGTGCAGGAAACGGATAATGTGAACCAGAAGCTTGAAGAAACGAAAAAAGCGTTTGATGAAACAGAAAAAACTTACAATCAATAAAGATTGTCGGGGTGAGCGGTGAAGTGATGATTACTTCGCCGCTTTTTTGTACAGGATAATCTTATATCTTTAGTTCAGGATACTATGGAGAAAGGATGAATAATCGAACATGCAAAAGATCGAAACCATACAGCAATTTGAGCAGCTTGCAGAAACGAAACACCGCTTTTTCTTTATGAAGCACAGTTTGACCTGCCCGATCAGCTCAACGGCATTTTCTGATTATCAATCATATTTGAACACCAACAGGGAAGAAGAGGGCTATTATCTGGCCGTGCAGGAATCAAGGGAACTCTCAAGCCATATTGCTGAGAAATACGGAATCAAACACGAATCCCCGCAAGCGTTCCTATTCATCGACGGCAAACCAGGCTGGTCCGCCTCCCACTGGAATATCACCGAAAAAGAACTGAATAAACTATAAAAAGAATCTGCCTGGCAGGTTCTTTTTTTGCGACGGATACAAGAAACGTGCTCATCTGCATAGCAGAATACACACAAAATAATACCGGTAATAACAGGAATTTTGCCTTTTGAAGTTTATTTACAGAGGGAAGGGGAATTTAACGTAATAACAAATTAATAACCCTATAGGAGGATTAATCAATATGGTACAGCCTTATCAAGGTCAAAAAAATGAAACGAACAATGCAAATCAAATCCCTACAGTTAAGGAGAAAAGAAGCGGAAAGCTTGTAAAAGGAATCGTACTCGGCGCTGTCGTGGGGGGAGCGGTAGCCATGATGGACAAGAACACAAGAAAGAAGGTCACATCAAGCACCAGCTCCATGAAAGACTCTACGATGGGTATGGTCTCAAAAGTGAAAGAAAATCCATCAGGAGTCATGAATGACTGGCAGGAGCGTATCAAGTCAGCTTCCTCAGTATTGAAAGAAGCCATAAATGATGCACAATCGTTATATGAAAAAGTAAACGGGGACGTCATCGATCAAGTGAATCAGGTAAAAGAGGAATCATCTGAAATCATAGCCACGACAAAAGACGCTGCTGAAGATTTAAAGGGTATCGGAAGCAAAGTAAAAGAAGCAGGTGAAGAAGTGTCAGGGGATTCAACACAGGCTTCATCGACATCAACGACAACATCATCAAATGATGAATCGATTCACAGTACGAATAAACCGAGCAGTGTTCCCGGACAGGTGGGATCATAAAAAAACTGGCTTTCGCCAGTTTTTTTGTGTTTTTCCCTTTTAGTTTTCATAAGCATTTGTCCAGAGTATCTCAAGATTGTCACCAGTTTGGATTTCTTCATAAAACGTTGTTTCTTCTCCATTTCTCATCAACTGAAATGAAGCATTCCCATGTGCCGGCATGGCGATTTCCACGTGATTGAACACATCCTGGAAGATGAAAGAGTGACCTGCTTTTTCTTCGATGATGATCGTGTCTCCGAGTTCCACACGGTCAGTCATTTTCAATGGCTGATCACCTTTATAAACGTTCGCTGCCTCTTGTTTCAAAATGACCGGGGTACCATTGAAAATGATCTCGATCGATCGATCCCGATAATCGCTTCTTTTCATCAATAATTGTTCGACCGTAGGATGTTCAGTAGAAGCCAACGTAATCTGGTCATTATGTGAGATGGCTGTGGAAGGTTTGGCTTCCATTCCATTGATATATACCTTTCCTCCGAATGAAGGAAAGTAGGTTTCTTTTCCGTTTATAGTAAGGCGGAACGGCTTCCACCTTTCCAGCCATTCTCCATAATCGAGTCTTTTTAATGCGTCTGCTATCGTTTCTTTGACCTCGTAATGGATGATGTCGCCGTCGCAGATCTTTTCACTGTGTGAATCTTGCTTTCCGTTTCTTAATAGCAGAGGTGAGAGAGTGTGAACTTTTTCATTGATGAATAGTGTTTTATCCGGAAGTTCATCCATTAACTCGGAAATTTTCACGGAAGGTGCAGCACCGTCATCGCCCTTCAAAACGGTTATCCTGTCATGATTCATTAATCTGTCGTCTACCGATGCTTCCCTCCCATTCTTCGTAATCACAGGAGGATGTCCGTATCCTCCTGGAAGGGTGACTTCCTGACCGTTGACAGTGATGAAATAGGCATGACCCGGTTTTCCATAAAGCTTGTTGATTTTCATTCCGGCAGCAAGCAGTCCATCCCCGATTGTTAAATCCTTAACCTCGAACAAACGGATGGGCTGCTCATTTACGTGGATTGTGACATATTGGACAGGAGCTTGTTTGGCTGCGATCGCTATGCCGACAGGTGTCACGAGTTCCGGCCCTTTGGCGGGAAGGTCGGCAAACGATAAGTTCTGGATGGCTTCGATTCCTCTTACGGCGACTCTGTTTTCAGGAAGTTTCAGGGATCTTGCCAACTGTGCAGGCAATTCCGGCGTCAAGCTGCCCCCTCCGACAAGCATGACTGCCTGCGGCGGCTTTTGATTGTTTAATAGAAGGATTTCATGTGAGATCTTTTCTGCAAGATGTTCGATGGAAGGCTGTATTTTCTCCACTACTTCCTGAACGGAGAACTCTGATTCAAATCCCAGAATATCGGTCACAGTGATGCTTTCTGACTGATGAAGTTCTCTTTTCGCTTTTTCCGCAAATGGGAAATCGAGCAGTAATGCGTCACTCATGGCTTCGGTGATTTCATCGCCGGCAGTCGGCACCATACCGTAAGCCGTGACGGTTCCTTTGTTTGTAAGGGCAATATCAGATGTTCCCGCTCCGATATCCACCAGTGCGACGTTCAACCTCCTCATGGATTGAGGAATCAACACATTGATCGCAGCGATGGGTTCAAGCGTCAGGGCTTCCATTTCAAGGCCAGCCCGATTCAAAGCGGCTAAGAGGGATTCCACTACCACTCTCGGGAGGAAGGTAGCGATGATCTCTACGCTTGCTTCATCCCCCTGCTGGTCGATCAGGCTGCCGATCTCTTCTCCGTCTAAACGATAGTACAGAACGGAATAGCCGACGCAGTAATAGTGATAGCTGTTCGCATCTCCGCCATTTTCTGCTGCCTGCGCCTGCGCCTGCTGGACAGCACTGAGTTCCAGGTGGAGGATATCTTCCTTTTTCAGCAGTGGTTTGCTTTTGATCGGAAAAGCCGCAAGTGATTTTTCCGTTTTCAACGCCCTTCCGGCAGCTGCGACACACACTTTATGGAGTGACCCATGTTTTTCTTCCAACTTCTTTTTTATGGATGATATAACTTCCGATACAGCAGGGACATCGTGAATTTGTCCATCAAGCATTGCACGTTCTTTATGTTCTTCCACTTCTATGTCGGTTACGTGGTATTTCCCGTCTCTTTCTTCTAATATGATTCCGACAACCGAACGTGTGCCGATATCTAATGAAAATATTTTTTTCAACGTATACACCTACTTTTAATCAGTCTCATAAAATACTAAAATGCTTTAGTGCTTAAAAGCGTTTAATTAATAAAGAAATTTATCGTGACATTTGGGAATTCTTCTATTATAATTAGTTTCAATATCTATAAAAAATGTATCATACTTTAATAACTAAAACAGTTTTTTATGTATGAACAGGATAAAATCAAGAAAGGGTGCTGTATTGTGAGTAATCAAGAGCTCGATCAATTACGGAAAAAAGTCGACGAGATGAACTTAAAACTACTAGAAACCATCAATGAACGTGCTAAGCTCGTGCAGGAAATCGGGCGTGTGAAGGAAAAGCAAGGAGTATACCGATATGATCCTGTTCGTGAAAGAGGAATGCTCGACCTGATCAAGGAAAATAACAATGGTCCTTTTGAAAACTCGACCATTGAACATATTTTCAAAGAGGTCTTCAAAGCTGGTTTAGAATTACAGAAAGATGATCATCGTAAAGCATTACTGGTATCCCGAAAGAAGAAAGCTGAGGATACGATCGTGAATATCAATGGAGATGCAATCGGTGACGGGAATCCTCATTTCATCTTTGGTCCATGTGCTGTAGAATCCTATGAGCAAGTAGCTCAAGTGGCACAGGCTGTTAAAGCAAAAGGTCTGAAGCTGCTGCGCGGCGGTGCATTCAAACCAAGAACTTCCCCTTATGACTTCCAGGGTCTTGGAATCGAAGGACTGAAGATTCTAAAGAAGGTTGCGGACGAATACGATTTGGCAGTAGTCAGTGAAATCGTCAATCCTGCCGATATCGAGTCTGCAATTGAATACATCGATGTAATCCAGATCGGTGCGAGGAACATGCAGAATTTCGAATTACTGAAAGCTGCCGGCGCTGTGAAAAAACCGGTATTATTAAAAAGAGGTCTTGCTGCAACGATCGATGAATTCATCAATGCAGCTGAATATATCATTTCTCAGGGTAATGGAGACATCATCCTTTGTGAACGCGGTATCCGAACGTACGAGAAAGCAACACGCAATACGCTTGATATCTCAGCCGTGCCGATCCTGAAACAGGAGACGCATCTTCCAGTGTTCGTGGATGTAACACACTCCACGGGACGCAGGGACCTTCTGCTGCCTACAGCGAAAGCGGCTATTGCCATCGGAGCCGACGGCGTCATGGCAGAAGTTCATCCTGATCCGGCTGTAGCCTTATCCGATTCAGCTCAGCAAATGGATCTGGACCAATTCGACCATTTCTATCAGGAACTATTAAAAGGACGTACAATTAACGTTTAATCAACTTGGATCAGGGTATAAAATCAAGGCTGGACTTTCAACGGGTCCAGCCTTTTTTGTGGAGATCACCAAAGATTTATCCCGAATAGTGCACAGCCATTGCAGTTATACAAAGACTGTCGTATGATAATGTACATAATTGCAGATAAATAGACTAAATACTGTTTAACATATAGTTTGAAACGTAAATATGTGCATTTTTTAACAAACTATTGTAATCGCTTTTTTCTTATGGAATATTTAGTGTAAAATAACAGTAACAAAGTTGAGAAGGCAAAGGAGTGTCAGAAATGAATATAACAATATACGATGTAGCGCGGGAAGCAAGTGTCTCGATGGCCACAGTTTCACGGGTAGTGAATGGGAATCCAAATGTGAAGCCTGCAACACGGAAAAAAGTACTTGAGGTGATCGAACGTCTCGGTTATCGTCCTAATGCAGTAGCCAGGGGACTTGCCAGCAAGAAGACGACAACGGTAGGAGTCATCATCCCGGATATTTCCAATATCTTCTATGCCGAACTGGCACGGGGAATCGAAGACATTGCTACAATGTACAAATACAATATCATCCTAAGCAACTCTGATCAAAATACAGAAAAAGAGCTTCATCTCTTAAACACGATGCTTGGAAAGCAAGTGGATGGAATTCTCTTTATGGGAGGACATATCTCTGCAGAACATGTGCAGGAGTTTGAACGTTCACCGGTTCCGATCGTGCTTGCGGGAGCAGTGGAAGAGACCAATACAGTCCCATCGGTAAACATTGATTATAAAGCGGCAACGTATGATGCAGTGAAGGAACTCCTTGATAAAGGGCATAAGAGCATCGGGTTTGTAAGCGGTCCTTTCCACGATACGATCAACATGAAGTTCAAGCTTGAAGGATATAGAGAGGCATTGGGTTCAGCAGGAGTCGAATTCAACGATGATCTGGTAATCGAAGGGGAATACACTTATGACTCCGGTCTGGAAGCGTGGCAGAAATTCTCTGACCTGGATGAATTGCCGACAGCAATCTTTGTGGGGAATGACGAGACTGCCCTTGGAGTGGTGCATGGTGCACAAGACAATGGTGTGTCGATCCCTGACGAGGTTGAAATCATCAGTTTTGATAACACAAGACTTGCACTTATGGTAAGGCCTCAGTTGACATCAGTTGTACAACCGCTGTATGACATCGGTGCTGTAGCGATGAGGCTCTTGACGAAGTACATGAACAAGGAAACGGTGGATGAAGAGACCGTTGTATTACCTCACCGCATAGAGCACAGACACTCAACAAAATAAGACTTTTGTCGATATATCAGATAAGACAAACAGAACTTATTTACAGGGAGAGTCAAAATGAAGAAGATTGATGTACTAACGCCTATCGGAGTGATTGCAGGCTTTCTATTTGTAGCGTTTGCCATCATGACAAACGCAGGACTTTCAGGGTTTGGTTCCTTTGTGGACCTTCCCTCTATTTTTATTGTCATCGGCGGTTTGTTTGCTGCCATGCTTGTCAGTTTCTCGCTCAAAGAGCTGAAGCATCTGGGGAAAGTCATGCGGCAATCTTTCCGTGAAGAAGATTTCGACCATCATGGATTGATCCGAACCTTCATCCTGCTCTCGGATAAAGCAAGAAGGGAAGGTCTGCTGTCTTTAGAGGCGGAAGTAGAGGAAATCGGGGACCCTTTCATTCGGAAAGGTGTTCTTTTAGCTGTGGATGGAATCGAGTCTGATGTGATAACGGACATTATGAATGCCGAAATCATCGCACTTGAAGAGCGTCACCGCAAGAACAGAAGCCTATTGGACAAAGCTGGTGAATATGCACCGGCATGGGGGATGATCGGAACCCTGATCGGGCTTGTGCTGATGCTGAAAAACTTGAACGATCCGTCTTCCCTGGGACCGAATATGGCCATCGCCCTATTAACGACCCTGTATGGCTCGCTGCTTGCTAACCTTGTATTCATTCCCATGGCATCCAAGTTGGCTATGAGAACGGAAAGAGAGGTATTCATGAAGCAAATCGTCATCGAAGGAGTGGTTGGCGTTCAGTCCGGGCAGAATACCAGAATACTAGAGGAAAAGCTTAAGGTCTTTCTTTCTCATGACGAATTGGTGAAACATGTAGAGAAAGAACAGCAGGGGGCATCACTCGATGATGCGTAGAAGGAAGCTGACTGAGCAGAAATCGAATGCCCCAAGGTGGATGGTGACCTTTTCAGATCTGATCACTCTTATTCTCGTATTCTTTATTCTGCTCTTCTCCATGTCGCAGATCGATATCGTGAAATTCCAGGCGATTGCGGATTCCTTTCAGCAGAAACAAATCCTTGAATTCTATCCATCTGTCATTCCTTTAGAAGAATCATCAGATGAGTCTGAAATCGAAACGAATGAAGAAATAGAAGATACAAGAGAGCAGCGGGACAGGGATCTTCAGGAACTGCTTACCGAAATACAGGACTACTTGAAAGAAAACAAATTAAGTGACATCGTCGTTGCAACGAGAACGGAAAGAGGAGTCGTCCTCGTCCTTCAGGAGCAGGCACTCTTCGATTCAGGTGAATCAGCGATCCTCGGGTCGTCATACCCGTTTCTGAATAAAGTCGGAAATCTGCTGTCACAAATCCCAAACTTCGTAAAAGTGGAAGGGCATACGGATAACAGACCAATTTCAACAGACAAGTTCCCCTCCAACTGGGAGCTTTCGTCTGCGCGTGCAAGCTCGGTGATCCGCTATTTGACTGGAATAGAGAACCTGGACCCGAAACGCTTCATTGCAGTGGGTTACGGCGATACACGCCCGATTGCACCGAACGATACAGCCGAGAATCTGCAGAAGAATAGACGGGTGGAGATCATCGTGACCGATCCTGCCTACGAAGAGGAAGAGTAAACAGGAAACCATTTCAACAGTGTGTGTTGAGATGGTTTTTTTGATGCTGATAAATAGTGAAATGAAAATTTAATAGGAAGCTCCAAAATGCTGGAGCTTCCTCTCGTGATGATTAAATTGGATTAACTGCCAGGCTTCTGACGGAGATGCTGGCGGATCGGGTAGAGCGCTTTTTCAAGCGTGTGCCTATTCTTTTCGGTGATTTCACCCTTACGCGGTATGGCTGGATAAATGTCCGGTGCATCTGTCCATTCAGTGGGCAAAGGCACACCTGCCTTGCTTTTCCACCGTTCAGCCCACCCCGCCGGAAATGATGCGGCGGCATCCATGCGTCCTGTCATTTCAAGCCAAATGAAAGACCATGCTCTCGGAACGACTCTCCAAATATCATAGCCCCCGCCACCTACTGCAATCCATTTACCGTCACAATATTTCTCGGCCAGTTCATGGGCGATCCTGGGGATTTCCCTGTATATCTTCATCGTAGCCGAGAGATGAGTCAAGGGATCATAATAATGGGCATCTGCCCCGTTTTGAGTAAGAATGATGTCGGGTTTGAAGAATTCTACGACCTCCCTGAAGCTGGTTTCGTATGTTTCGAGCCAGGATTCATCTTCGGTGAAGGCATCCAGCGGGATGTTGAATGAAAATCCATATCCTTTCCCATGACCACGTTCATTAATGTTCCCTGTACCGGGGAATAAATATCTGCCGGTCTCGTGAATGGACAGCGTGCAGACATCCGGATCGTCATAAAAGGACCATTGCACACCGTCCCCGTGATGAGCATCCGTATCTACATATAAAACTCTCGCATGATATTTCTCCTGTAAATACCGGATAGCCACTGCACTGTCGTTGTAAATACAGAAACCGGATGCCTTTCCTTTAAAGCCGTGATGAAGTCCGCCGCCGAGGTGAAGGGCGTGCCTTGTTTTTCCCGTCATCACATAATCAGCGGCCGTAAGTGTCCCTCCGACTAAAAAGGCGCTTGCTTCGTGCATTCCGTCAAATATCGGCGTATCTTCTGTACCGATTCCGTATCCTTCCGCCTGTTCAGGAGGAAGCTGGCCAGCGCTTGCTCTCTTAACTGCGTTAACATAATTGGGATCGTGGTTCAAAAATAACTCTTCATCCGTGGCCATTCGTGGAGCTATGATCTCGTCCGGGTGGAGAGCCTGGATGTCTTTCAATAAATCGATTGTCAGTGTCAACCGGGTCTGGTTGAATGGGTGCTGATCATTGAAGCGGTAGCCGAGAAGTTCGTCTGAATAGATAAATAGAGCATCTTTCTTCATGAAGACATTCCCGGCATGTTTGGCCATAACACGTCATATCCTTCTTTCTTCAGATCTTCTATCACATTCATGGGATTCATCGTCCGAACCCTGAACACAAGGATTTTGTAGGCATCATCATTTTTATCAGGATACACAAGGACACTTAATATATTGCTGTTATGACGGCGGATGATCCCGGCAACGTCATATAAAATACCGGCGCGGTGGGGAACCTTCACCTCGATTTGTGAACCGGGCTGATTGGCTCCGGTCAGCTGGATCAATGTGTACAGTAGATCGGTTTCCGTAATGATCCCGATCAACTTGTTTTCCCTTACAATCGGAAGGCAGCTGATCTGGTGCTCAAAAAAAAGAGCGGCGACTTCTTCAACGAAATCGAGGGGATGCCCAGTGATGACATCGGTTTTCATTATGTATTTAAGAGGGTTCTTCAGCTCTGCTGCTGAAGAATCATCGTGAAAGATCGAAGGTGTACCGTCTTTAACATCGCGGTCGCTTACAATCCCGATGACTTCTGATTTTTCATTCGTGATGGGGATGTGCTTTATTTTCTTTTCTCTCATTAAGTGAATGGCAGATTCAATCGTGTCATCAGGTCTTAAGGCTGACACTTCCGTCTTCATAATTTCTTCGACTATCATATTTTCAACCCCTTTTATAAAACGATTAATACATAAACCGGTTCATGAAACGCAGTTGATCAAATTGCTGGATGGATTCGGAATCGACCCGCCTCCCGATTCTGGCCATCAGGCAATTGGCTGGATGGGAGCTGATTTCAGGGTCGTCTGTCGCATAATATTCCAGACCTCCGGCATTCATCATCTTCTCCATGATTTTGCGGTACTCCCAAACATTAAGCCCCGTTCCTTTCAGGTCCCAATGCCAGTAATATTCCGTTGTAATAACGATATAATCATCCATATGGTCATCCATCATTGATACTTTCAGCAGGTGCTTTCCGACAGATGCACCCCGGAACTTCGGGATGACTTCGATCGCACCGAGCTCAATGAGATTCTCCATCTTCCCTTGAGACCACCTCTCAAGCGGATCAGGATATAGATATGTAACATAGCCTACAATGGTATGATGATCCCTTGCGATAATGATTCTTCCTTCAGGCAATCCGGCAATCTCCACAAGGGCTTTGTGCTGCTGAGCAGGAGGCCTGAAAGCAACCAGATCTTCATGAAAATCCAGGCGTGCTAGCTCCTCTGCATGAATGGGACCTTCAATGATCAAATTTCCTTTTGTTGTTTTTAACTCCGTTGCATTATAGGTTTTCTTCACTTTCATCTGGACACCACCTAAAGATATTCCTCGCAACCTATTATACATGAAATAGAAAAAAGTAGAGCGCTTTCACAAAATTTTCAGACGTATAAAATAAATTTTTGTGATTGAATATTATTTTGAAATACCTATAAATCAATAGTTTAAAGCGGATGAGCTCCTTGAAGATTGAAGATAATTGATACGGCAGATTTTTTAAAAAATTGAGAAAATATAATTTATATACTATAATAAGGATGTAAATTCTTACATAAGGGGGATTCGGTATATGAAAGTGGAAGCGTTACCAGTCACGAAGGGAAACTATAATCTGGAAAGCTATGAAACTGCTTATGAGTCTTTTGATTGGAAAGAAGTTGAAAAAGAATTTTCATGGCATGAAACAGGACGGGTCAACTTAGCATATGAAGCGATTGACCGCCACGCGGAATCATTCAGGAAAAATAAAGTTGCCCTTTATTATCGGGATCCTGAACGGAATGAGAAATACACGTTCACAGATATGAAGAAATTATCGAATAAAGCTGGAAACGTGCTGAAACAATATGGTGATGTAGAAAAAGGGGACCGCGTGTTCATCTTTATGCCAAGATCACCGGAACTGTATTTCTCCGTACTGGGAGCGGTCAAGCTGGGAGCGATTGTCGGACCATTATTCGAAGCGTTCATGGAAGGGGCTGTACGTGACCGTTTGGAGGACAGTGAAGCGAAAGTTCTGATTACGACGCCTGAACTATTGGACCGCGTTCCTGTAAGCGAGCTTCCTAATTTAAAGCATGTGTTCCTGATCGGTGAAGAAATTACGGAAGACGATGTACACATTGATTTCAATGCGAAATTCGAGCAGGCAAGCGATAAGCTCGAAATCGAATGGGTGGACCGCAATGATGGGTTGATCCTACATTACACTTCCGGCTCAACAGGAAAGCCTAAAGGAGTCCTGCATGTTCATAATTCGATGCTTCAGCACTATCAAACATCAAAATGGGTGCTGGATCTGCAGGAGGAAGACGTGTACTGGTGTACAGCTGACCCGGGCTGGGTAACGGGAACATCATACGGAATCTTCGGCCCATGGCTGACAGGAACTTCAAATGTCATTGTCGGAGGGCGCTTCAAACCTGAGAACTGGTACAAAATGATAGAAGATTACGGTGTGACCGTCTGGTACAGTGCCCCAACCGCATTCAGAATGCTGATGGGTGCTGGCGACGAGGTCGTGAAACAGTTCGATCTAAGTTCACTCCGCCATGTCCTGAGTGTGGGAGAACCGCTTAATCCTGAAGTGGTGCGCTGGGGCATGAAGGTCTTCAATCAGCGCATCCATGATACGTGGTGGATGACGGAAACGGGTGGACAGTTAATCTGTAACTATCCTTGCCTCGAAATCAAGCCGGGCTCAATGGGGAAACCGTTCCCGGGAGTGAAGGCTGCAATCGTCGACGACCAGGGGAATGAACTGCCTCCAAACCGCATGGGGAACCTTGCCATCAAGAAAGGGTGGCCATCCATGATGAGTCAGATCTGGAACAACCCTCAGAAATATGAGTCCTACTTCATGCCTGGTGACTGGTATGTATCAGGTGATTCAGCATATATGGACGAAGAGGGGTACTTCTGGTTCCAGGGCCGTGTGGATGATGTCATCATGACATCGGGTGAACGTGTCGGCCCGTTCGAAGTTGAAAGCAAGCTTGTTGAGCATCCCGCTGTCGCAGAAGCGGGTGTCATCGGGAAACCCGATCCTGTGCGCGGTGAAATCATCAAGGCATTCATTGCGCTTCGTGACGGTTATGATGTCACAGATGAACTGAAAGAAGATATCCGCCAGTTTGTCAAAAAAGGTTTGGCTGCACACGCAGCTCCCCGTGAAATCGAGTTCCGCGAAAAACTTCCAAAGACCCGAAGCGGTAAAATCATGCGCCGTGTGTTAAAAGCATGGGAGCTGGATCTGCCTGCAGGTGATCTGAGTACGATGGAAGACTGATAGATATATACGAAACCCCTGCTCCTTGATTGGAGCGGGGGTTTTTATAAGATGAATGGCAGATAGTCATGAAGGAGTATGTTGAGATTTGAATATGGAAAGATTTTAGAAGTGGGATTTTATGTTATTTAGCTAAATTATCTGTGGTTTTGACAAGAATAATAGCCTTTTCGGAAAGATAAATGTTCATTCCTGCAAAAATAGTCCACATTTCGGCAAGAATAACACTCACTTCGGCAAGAATACGATCACTTTTCTGATGTGGGAGTATCCTTCTCTTCTGGTTTTTAGACTAATTATGTTCTCCAAGCTCAAAACGAAAAAACCGGGCAAACAATTATATTGTTTGCCCGGTTTTTACTTATTCAGGTGATGGATCTTGTTCTGGTTCGACAGGAGGCTCGGTGCCGCCATCATCACCGCCGTCTCCACCATCATCAGCCGGAGGAGGCTCCGGTTTATCAGGTTCAGGAGGTTTGGGATCTTTCGGTTTATCCCCGCTTGGAGGCTTCGGATCAGGTTTTGGCTTTTCAGGTTTTGGTTCTGCTTTACCTACCTGAACCGTGTTTGAGGGAGAGGATTCCTTACCGGCTACATCGACTGCCTTGACGAAGTATTCCCCGTTCCCTACTGAAACTGTATAGTTGTCACCAGATTTGACGCTGCCGACTTTATTTCCTGATTTGGAATATACACGATATCCGACGACATCCCCGCTTGGAGATGAAGTCCATGTAAGTTTATTTCCGTTTACAGAAGCTTTCACCGTACCGGGTGCTGCTCCATCATCAGAAATTTTATTTTCGGCGATGAGAACGTTCTTGAATCGCTCATCTTCCTGAGGGATCAATTTCGACGCATCCCCTGGTACCTTACCGAACACACTCTTTACAAAATCGGGATTCAGGATGACGCCCGGCTGTGAAAATTCGTCAGGTGTATTGGGAAGTGCGAGATATTTCTTCCCGTTGACCATTACATAACGGCTCATCAGCAAGCTGTCATCTGTCTTGGTCGGTACATATTTGGCATTGAACAAATCGCTCTTGACCAGTCCGGCTTTCGTACATGCTTCAGATGGAAGCAGTCCGGAAATGGAACAGAACGAACGGCGCACGATTCCGCCAGGCTCTTTAAAGGAGCCTTCAGGATCGATCAGGCCAGGTGCAAGATCTCTTGTATCATTCAACAGGAATGCCCACAGGCGGATATTTCTTAATCCGTAATGACCATACTGTGCGCGTGAAGATACGGTATTTAAATCAGATGGTGTATCATAACCAAACCAGGTACCAAAGGTGATGCTTGGGTTGGAAGCAACAAACCAGTGATCTTTATAATCTTGGGAAGTACCTGATTTCCCTGCCCAATCTGAAGAGAAGTTAAGGAACCTCTTCGCATAGCGTCCCGTTCCGGCAAAGTGGTCGAGTGTATCCCTCATCATATCGATCGTCAGGTATGATGTTTGTGGACTGTAAACATCCACTGCTTCAGATTTATGTTCAAATACGACATTTCCATCTTTATCAGTGATTTTTTGAATCATATAGGCATCTACGAACTTTCCTCCGTTGGCAAAGGTAGCATACGCATTCACATTTTCTTCGACGGTTACACCTTGTGTGGTGGCTCCGAGCGCGAGGGATAAGTTATTATCCACCCTGCCCAATTTAGCAAAATCCATTTTCATGAGGAATTCATTAAATGGGTTGCGGTCATAGATGTTTGCATATGTTCTCACCGCCGGGAGGTTGAGGGACTCGGCAAGTGCAAGTCTTGCCGGGAACAATCCACGCTCCCTTAATGAATAGTTCTCCGGCGTCCAACCGTTAATATTCACTCCTACATCAGGAATTGGCGATCCAGGTGAAATATAGCCGTACTCCAATGCAGGGGCGTAGGCGAGCAGAGGTTTCATCGTCGAACCGTTCGAACGGTAGGAAGATGTTGCGTGATTCAGCTGTTCGGTTTCAAAATTACGTCCGCCGATGAAGCTTATGATTCTTCCAGTCTTATTTTCTATCATAATGGCGCCCACCTGCACCGGTTCCTCGACTTGAACCTCTTCACCCGTTTCGGGATCGGTACTCGTCACCGTTTTACTTGGACCGTACATGGTATACGCATTTTTTGTTTTTTGCATTTGATCATAGATTTTCTTATCAATGGTGGAGTGGATTTCATATCCGCTTTGACGGACATTCCTGTCAGCCAAAGTATGATATTTCTCTTCCAATTCATCGTTATTTTCAAGATCCTGCGTTGAATAACCGTCTTTCTCAGCAAGCACTTCTGTCATGATATCAATTGCTCTGCTTTCAAGTTCAGCAGTCAGCCAAGGGTATCTTTCATTAGGTGAAGCTTTCGGTTCGACGAAGTCCTTTGTCAGATCATAGGCAACAGCGTCTTCATACTCTTTGTCTGTAATATAGCCTTCCCTGTGCATCCGGTAAAGAACTGTGTTTTTTCGGGATATTCCCGGTTCAAGATTCTCTTTGATTTCACCGTTGTTCATAAATGGTGTGTAGCTGAATGGAGCCTGCGGTAATCCTGCGATGAAAGCTGACTGCGGAAGGGAAAGATCTTTCGCATCAACCCCAAAGATTCCTTTGGCAGCGGACTGCACACCCGCAATATTCTGTCCGGAAGAATTTCTTCCCAAAGTGGCGACATTCAAATAGGCTTCGAGGATTTCATCTTTTTCAAAGAATCTTTCAAGCCTTAACGCCAGAAGGATCTCCTTTGCTTTTCTCTCGAAGGACACTTCGTTCGTCAGAATCTGATTTTTGATCAGCTGCTGTGTGAGAGTACTTCCTCCGGATTGGGTAGAAGAATTGGTGAATTCCTGCAGTACCGCACGCATGATGGCTTTGGGCACTACCCCATTATGCTCTTTGAAATATTCATCTTCAGTGGCGATGACAGCATTTCTTAAATGCTTCGATACATTATCCAATTTCACTTCTTCACGTTCAAGGTCCGTTCTTAATTTTCCAAGATAGACATCATCAGCGAAATAGAGCTGGGAGGTTTCCTCATAGTTATATATGTCTTTCTTCATTTGGTCATATGGACGGATCGGTTCTTCTTTGACAAGTGAAGCGAAGTAGCCTGCACCGACACCCCCGGCGAATGCGGTTCCCAGGACGAGGACGATCACGGTGACAAGTGCCAGGTTCCAAAATACTCCGTATGTAATTCTTGTACGTTTTTGAACTCTCGTATTTGTAAAGAACCTTATGACAGGATCTAATTTTTCAAGTAATTTGTTCCATGTTTCTCTCATATTTTCATTCCCCCTAGAACATTCCTATTATAGCATATCCGAAAGAACACTGTCGTAAAAAGTCAAATAAAAAGGGTATTTTGACATAAAAAATTCTTGACTTTGTTGACTAATATAGTGCAATATGGTAAAAACCTAATATAGTAAGTATTGATCTATTCAATTCAATTACCATATAGACCCTACCGCAATGAGAGGATAAAGTAGTGTGCATTCCCTGTTAGCCAGAGAGTCAGTGGCCGCTGTAAACTGACACAAAATGCAGATGAATTACGTCCTGGAGCTTTTGCTGTGAACGTTCAGTAGCAGCAAACGGTTAAAGCCGTTATCTATTTTGAGTGAAGGATATCTTTATCCTTAATCTGGGTGGTACCGCGCGAACAGCGTCCCTGCATATATGCAGGGATTTTTTTGTTTTTACGGGGGTTGTCAGGTTTGTTGAAGAGAAGAAGGAGGAAAATTGTTATGGAATTATTGAAGGATTTGGAATGGCGTGGAATCACGTACCAGCAGACAGACGCTGAAGGGTTAAAGAACCTTTTAGATAAAGAAAGCATATCGATTTACTGCGGGATCGATCCGACTGCGGACAGTATGCATATCGGCCACCTGCTGCCGTTTTTAACGCTTCGACGTTTTCAAAATCAGGGGCACCGTCCGCTGGTTCTGGTCGGAGGGGCAACCGGATTGATCGGCGACCCAAGCGGCAAGAATGAAGAACGCAAATTGCAGACGATCGATGTGATCCGGCAAAATGCAGCAAGCATCAAAAATCAGCTGGAAAGCATCTTCGATTTCGAAGGTGAAAACGGAGCGGTAATGGTGAACAACTACGACTGGATCGGCTCGATGGATGTCGTGACATTCCTGAGAGACTTCGGAAAGCATGTCGGTGTCAACTACATGCTGGCAAAAGATACGATTTCATCCCGCCTGGAATCCGGGATCTCATTCACTGAGTTCACCTACACAATCCTTCAGGCGCTTGATTTCAATCACTTATACGATCACTACAATTGTAAGCTTCAAATCGGCGGAAGCGATCAATGGGGAAATATTACGACCGGTCTTGAATTGATCCGCAGAACGCATGAAGAAGAAACAAAAGCATTCGGCTTTACGATTCCGCTTGTAACGAAAGCGGATGGTACGAAATTCGGTAAAACTGAAAGCGGCGCGATCTGGCTGGATCCAGAAAAGACGTCTCCATACGAGTTCTACCAGTTCTGGATCAATACAGCGGATGCGGATGTGGTGAAATACCTGAAATACTTTACATTCCTGTCTCATGAAGAAATCGAAGGGCTGGCTGTCTCGGTTGAAACAGAGCCGCATCTCCGCAAAGCTCAGAAGGCTCTCGCAGAAGAAATGACGAAAATGATCCACGGTGAAGAAGCGTTAGAGCAGGCAATCCGAATTACCGGTGCGCTGTTCAGCGGAGACATCAAGTCACTATCTGCTTCTGAGATCCTGGAAGGTTTCAAGGATGTTCCGTCATTTGAACAGCCGAAAGGAGACGCGATCGGTCTTGTCGATTTGATCGTGAATGCGAAAATTTCACCATCGAAACGCCAGGCGCGTGAAGACGTAGGAAACGGCGCCATCTACATCAACGGAGAACGTGTGACAGATCTTCAGCATGTGATCGATGAAAAGGACATGATCGAAGGGCAATTCACAATCATCCGCCGCGGAAAGAAGAAGTATTTTAAGATACAGTACATGTAAACATGTAAGATTTTGGATTGCAAAAACAGCGTGGGAACCGCCTTATTTAAGAGCGGGTGCCATGCTGTTTTTTAGTTTGGTTCCGTTGGGGTAAAGAGAGGAAGTTGAAAATAAATTGGTTAGAGTTGAAAATAAAAGGTGGAAAGTTGAAAATAACTTAGAAGAAGTTGAAAATAAAGGTGTAAAAGTTGAAAATAAACCGGTGAATTTGAAAGAATAATGGATAATATCATAAGCAATGTTGGTATAAAATGACCCTGTAAGTGAAAATCGTCCCACGATTCATTCAGAAACACGAAAAAGGAGGCAGATGTACGGATTAGGTTAATAAATGGATGCGCAGCGATGTCGTTCGCACCTTGATACAGGCGAAATTCATTTCCAATTGCAAGAATATAAATATATTAATATTAATTGCGCTGGATTTCAGATTATTAAGCCGCTTTTTGATTAATTGCGCCGGATTTCGAATAATTAAGCCGCTTTTGAAATAATTGCGCCACTTGTCGAATTTTCTTCAATCCCGGCAGCGCGAGCACGAGTACGAGCCGGCACCCGCCTCCCGTCACCCCTCAATTTACACAGCACCATTTCTGAAACAAACAAAAAAACCCCGTCCAATCAGACGGGATTTCATTTTCACAAAGATTAACGAGAGTAGAACTCAACGATAAGAGCTTCGTTAATTTCAGCCGGTAATTCAGAACGCTCAGGAACGCGTGTGAAAGTACCTTCTAGTTTGTCAGCATCGAAAGTTACGAACTCAGGAACAAAGCTGTTCACTTCAAGAGCTTCTTTGATGATGTCAAGGTTGCGTGATTTTTCACGAACCGAGATTGTTTGTCCAGGCAGTACGCGGAAAGATGGGATATCTACGCGAGATCCATTAACCGTTACGTGACCGTGGTTAACAAGCTGACGAGCTTGACGGCGAGTACGTGCAAGACCTAAACGATAAACAACGTTATCAAGACGGCACTCAAGTAAAGCCATGAAGTTTTCACCGTGTTTACCTTGTAATTTGCCAGCTTGGTCAAATAGGTTACGGAATTGACGTTCAGTTACTCCGTACATGTGACGAAGTTTTTGCTTTTCTTGAAGTTGTAAACCGTATTCAGAGATTTTCTTGCGTTGGTTAGGACCATGAGGACCTGGAGCGTAAGGACGCTTTTCTAATTCTTTACCCGTACCGCTTAGAGAGATTCCAAGACGACGAGATAATTTCCAACTTGGACCAGTATAACGAGCCATGAGAGACTCCTCCTTTATTGTTTTTATTTTGTTGTAAAATAAAAACACCTGTGAATAACAATTATGTGTATTTTGTTTTCATGTACCTTCGCCCTAGCAGCAGAGGGTTACAAGATACACCTCAAGTGTAGAGGAACAAAATACGAGCATAAAGGATTTCACTGAAGCTGCATTATTTTACACAAAGAATATTATATGATGCATAAGACCAGAAGTCAAGGAAGTATTTGAGATTCGTATAGAATGAAGGAGTAAGAAATGGATCAGTTATTTAAAACTTACACATTCTTTCATCCGTCTAATTAAGGGACGCTTCCGGGCACCTTTACAACACCAGGATTTTGATTCCAGAATAAGCGCAGGATCGGTGTCAGCAGGATTCTGCATGACGGGGACCCTCAATCTGCGCCAGGTGGATGCGCACCTAAATAATTCCAAATATTTTCGTTCATGCCTTTCTTCCTGTGCTATAATAAAGAGTGGCAAATAACTTATTCAGGTGAAGGCTTTTGGAAGAAACAAAGCGTGAAAAATACATACGATTTTTATTGATTTCTTTATGTCTGCTGATTGTGATCATCGGTTTTTATTACTCTGGACTCCCACAAGAAGCAGATCGAAAGCGGGATCCGCATGTTTCGGCGCAAGTACTAAGGAAAGAGGACGCCGGACAGGACGCCGTTATAGCTGTCTCCAGAATGACCGGTGATCAGCCTGTTCTTGTCATTTACGAAATAAATAAAGACGACAACTACCATTTCAACGTGCTGCATCAAGTGGAACTGAAAGAATTTATCGAAGAAATGAAGGTTGGGAGTGACGGCTCGGGACTCTGGGCAAGGGTGAAAAAAGATCAATGGTTCCTGTTTTCAAACAGATTGAAAATGCTGAATCAAACAGAGCATCCTGAAAGCGCCCATACCACGCGTCAAGTCTTTCACTACGAGGAAAGCACCAGCAAGGCAAGCTTTGAGAAGAAATCCCGTAAGATTGAACTTCAGCTCCATAAAAAAACAAAGCCAATGGAAATACATCCGCTGTCCGCTGTTGATACCTTATGGCTCGTTGTATATGAGGACGAATTGGTCCTGGCAAAATCGCGTTAATCCAGATTCACAAACCTTTCAGGGTACGGGTGAGAAAATGAGCATTCTAACAGATCGTTTATACGCTTATAAATCTAAATTATTTGATTTGATACATGAAGACACATCCCTCGGGCTGCAGCAGTCAAAGCCCCTGGATAATTGGGTGGAGCTGGTAAAAGAAAGCTTGGATATTGAAAAAGCTTTCTTATATAAAAGCAGATGTGATGAATACCGCCTGCTCCAACGTTCTGGTGAGCTTGAGGCCCCGGCGGCATTAAGCAAAGTGAGCATAGATGATTGTTTCAAAAATGAGCATTACTTTTTCAAAGGGTGCCGGGAAAATTTCTTCCATTCCGGTTTGCGTTTTCAAAAGGATGCAGAAGAGACGTATGTCATTTTGTTTAAACGCCAGGAAGTATTCGTAACCGCTGATACGGAGTGGGTTTCATCCTTTTGGAAAGCGAGCGATCAGTTTCTTCAGCATTCATGGAGGATTCAAAGGGTATTTGAGGAAGAGAGCCGTTACCGGGAATTGTTCAAGGTCACCGAAGTTTTTCATTCAAACAGGGACGTTCAAACATTGTTGGTGCAAATCATCGAGACGCTAAGGGAGGCTTTTCCCCTGGATGCATTCCGGATCCTTCTTGCCAATGACCGGTATGATTTCGGTACTCTCCCAATAAAATCATTTGATTTTGAAAAGGCCAATTCCTATGCGATGCAGGCGTTTGTAAACGGAAACATCGAATTGGATGAAGAATCGATGCTTTATGCGCCGTTAAGAGGGAAGCAGGGGATTTACGGCGTATTGGAAGTTTGTACAGCTTCACACATGCTTTTTACAGAGCAAAAAATCGAGTTTATCAAACTGCTCGCATATACGGCTGGAAGTGCGTTGGAAAATGCCAAGTTGTATGAGCAGTCGAAAAGGCTGATCAGTGATCTGCAGCTGATTAATGAAACTTCTCATCAGCTCAATTTGAAGTTCCGCTTATCCGATACGTTACTGTTTCTAAAGAAGCAGATTCAGCGGTCATTTCATCCAAGTGCAATCGGGTTTGTGTTAAATGAAGAAAAGGAATCCGTCATCCTCGAACAGAGCTCTTCTATATTTTTTACAAAAGAGGGTCTTAAATACATATCCTATGTAAAGCAGAGGCTCAATAAGGAGCGGGATTCGATTTTCTTAGGCGACGTCAGTGATCGTTTGGATCAACCGGAATACTTATCGCTCATGGCTGTCCCGATGATACAGAATGAAGTGCTGATCGGTTTCTGCGTCGTCCTGCACACGGAGCCCTATATGTTTTCATTTGATATGTATAAGCTCTTGCAGTCGTTTATCCATCATTCTGCGCTTGCCATTACGAATGCGACATTAAGGGAAGAGCTTGAGCATTTGGTCATCACCGATCATATGACCAAATTGTTCGCCCGGCATTATCTTGATGAGAAAATGGAGTCTGCGATGAAGGACGACCGCCTCGGCACACTGCTTCTGATCGACATTGATGACTTCAAATCGGTAAATGATAATTATGGACATCAAATCGGGGATGAAGTCCTGATACAAGTTGCATGTCTGCTAAAAGACCGCATTGGTGAGAGTGGATTTGCTGCGCGCTGGGGCGGGGAAGAGATGGCTGTATATCTTCCCGGCTTCGAACGAAAAGAAGGCCTTGTCATTGCCGAATCCATTGTGACTCTGATTTCATGTGAAACCGAACCGCGGGTCACGCTCTCATGCGGACTTTCGACTTGGGAAGAACGGGATGAGAGAAGTCCCAAATCAGTGAAGGAATTAGTCAAGAAAGCGGACGAGGCACTTTATATCGCTAAAAATCATGGCAAGAACCAGGTTGTCGAAGACATGGATGCACGACTCTTGATAAAATAACAGCCTGTATTCCGGCTGCTCATTGAGGGGTCGTTTTTTTCTGCAGACAGTGAGGGAAATATGCCGGAATTTGCCGTTTCTTTGTATGTACTATCCTTTAACACTTTAATGTAAACGCTTTCTTTTTTGTGTTAATTACATTATTCTAGAATAGAAGAATAACAGATTTTAGAGTGAACATATTGGGAGGAATACTGGATGAAGGATGAGAAACAGTTCGAGACACGCGTGATACATGAGGGGTATAAGTCTTCTCAGCATTTTGATAGTTTAGCACCCCCTTTATATCAAACTTCAACCTACACTTTTGCCAATGCGAGGCAGGGAGAAAAACGCTTTGCAGGGGAAGAAGAAGGATATATTTATTCGCGGCTGGGCAATCCGACCGTCGGCATTCTGGAAGAGAGGATGGCCTCACTTGAAGGCGGGGAAGCAGCGCTTGCTTTCGGTTCCGGGATGGCAGCCGTTTCAGCGGTACTCTTTTCGCTGACTAAATCAGGGGACCATATTCTTTGTTCTCAGGGGGTGTACGGTTGTACTTTCGGCCTCCTTGAATTAATGAGCGGGAAATTTGCGATCGGGCATGATTTCTCTGCCATGGACACAGAAGAAGAGATCCGCTCGATGATCAAAGAAAATACAACCTGTATTTATGTTGAAACGCCGATCAATCCTACGATGCAATTGATAGATTTGCAGATTGTTGCGAGGGTAGCCCGAGAAAAGGGGATTCCTGTCGTTGTGGATAATACGTTCTGTTCTCCATATTTGCAGAGACCGCTTGAACTGGGCTGTGATATTGTCATTCATAGTGCGACGAAGTACATTGGCGGCCACGGGGATGTCATTGCAGGCATAGTGGTCGGTTCACAGGAGAAAATGTCTGAAATCAGGATGACCACGCAAAAGGATATCGGAGGAATTATTTCTCCATTTGATGCATGGTTATTATTAAGAGGATTGAAAACACTGGCTGTGCGCCTGGATCGACATTGTGAAAGTGCAGACAAGATTGCGGGACTGCTCGCTACCCATCCGGCGGTGGAACAGGTGATTTACCCGGGCCGGCCGGATCACCCTCAGCATTCAATCATGAAGAAACAAATGAAAAAGCCAGGCGGCATGATTTCTTTTACCATTAAAGGGTCGAAGGAAGATGCTCAAAGGTTCATGGATGATCTGCACATGATCAAGATTGCGGTCAGCCTTGGTGATGCGGAGACATTAATTCAGCATCCCGCAACAATGACACATGCAGTCGTTCCGGAAGAATCGCGAGGGAAAATGGGGATCACCGATACACTCCTGAGGCTTTCCGTAGGTCTTGAATCATCAGAAGATATTTGGAACGATCTTGAACAGGCATTGAATAAAGTGAAGTTTCCAAGCGATGTCATGTGAAATATATGAAAAAAGCGTGGAGAACAGAGAGTTCTCCACGCTTTTTGTGTTTTTTGAACAAAGCCGATTATAGGTGTCTCATCAGTTCCTCTGTAAATGCCTCGAGGTACTTCTGATCCTCATCATCAAAGCGTGATTTTTCAGGGCTGTCGATATCCAGCACTCCCACCAGCTTCCCATCTTTCATGAGTGGAATGACGATTTCAGACTGGGATGCTGCATCACATGCGATATGTCCAGGAAAGCTGTGTACATCTTCTACTACAAGTGTTTTTTGTTCACTGGCGGAAGTACCGCACACTCCCCGTCCCAAAGGAATTCGTACACAAGCAGGGAGACCTTGGAATGGGCCCAATACGAGTTGATTGCTTTCTTCTTCATATAGATAGAACCCTACCCAGTTGATACGATCGAGAAATTGATTCAATAAAGCAGAGGCATTGCTTAAATTTGCGATTTTATTCGGCTCACCGTCCAGAAGTGCTTTTAGCTGCTTCGTGACAAGACCGTAATGATCTTTCTTCGTTCCCGTATATTTTTCTGCTTGAAACATCATCATTTCCCCCAATTCTACAAAATCAGTGTGAATTCCTTGTCATATCGCACATTGGATAGAAAAACTGTCGAGAAATACTTAAAGGAATTCACCAGGTAAAAGCGAAATCTTTGTGTAAACATACTTTGAAAAAGCTATTAGACCATTTTTAGCACATTTTCTGAAAAGCTTCAATAGATTCGATTCACTCCAACCGTTACCGGCAGTTACTATTTTGATGGGAATCATAAAAATAGAAAGAAAAGAGGGAGAATATGAAAAAGGGGCAATCCTCAACTTCGCCAAAGGACGCGATATTTCAAGCAGCTGTCTCACTGTTTTATGACCATGGATACGACGGTACCTCCGTCAGGGACATCGCTGGAAAAGCGAAAGTGAATCCGGCTACGATTTCGTATTATTTTAAAGGCAAACAGGGACTGTTGGAAGCGTGCTTTACCCAATTCTTCGAACAATACCTGCAGTTTCTTCAAGAAGAGGCGGATGCACTCAAATATATTCGGGCAGATTTATGCCTGAAGCGTGCAGTATTCAAAATACTGAAATTCCAAAGTGAACATCATCAATTATCCCGTTTCATCTGGAGGGAAGTGTCGATTGATTCACAAATCGTGCGTGAAATTATTTCTTCCTACCTCATGAAGGAAAGGTTTTACATGAAATGCCTGTTTGAACAGGGGATGATTGACCGTTCTTTTAAAAAGCAACCGATCAGCTTTCTTGTCATCCAATTGAAGTCGATGCTGACGATGCCGTTTCTAAACAGCCAGCACTTGAGGGAAGTATGGCAGATGTTTCCTCAGGAATATTATTTTGTCGATCAGTATTATCAGAACATCGACCAATGGATCAATCTGTTGATGGCAGCTGAAGGTTCCACGGATTTCAAAAAGGAACTCATTATCTGAATTCACAGAAAAGAGATTGCCCGCTTAGACTTGGAGCAATCTCTTTTTATTATGCTAAGACTTCATTACGTCCCGTCCTTGCCCGATGGCGTTTGCAGAGTGGGCATCTGATCCATAAACCGTTTTGATGCCGAGTGAATGGGCACGGTCGATGATGTCCTTTGGCGGGTAGGATTCTCCACAGTGAGGTTTGATTACACCTGCACCATTATAATCAAGCTCAAGCCCTCTTGCTGCCACAGCCTTCAGGATCTGCCCGATTTCATTTGTGAAAGGCTTGGATGCAGGAAAAAGCTTTTGAAACTTTTTGACGAGCGTGATATGTCCGATGCGATTTGGCTTGAATGGCCCAAGATCGGCTTCGATGGATTTTAGAAGGGTTCTGTAATAATGAATGTACACGGAATTGGCCGACCCGTAGTTTTCAATCATGCTGCGAAAGACCTCTGGACTGTAATCGAGACAGTCCCATTTGTTCTGAAAAAATAAAAAATGGACTGACAGGATACTGTCATCCAATCGATGCCCCCAGCGAGTGAGGAAATCTGCAGTTTCCTTCTCGTACCCTTCGATGTAGTCGACTTCCAATCCCGATTTGATCTTAATCCGATGCTTATATTCATCTTTCAATTCATCCAGTGCCTCAAAGTATGCCGATACCTCATCTTCGGCCATGCCGCTGTCCCTGTCAGGCGTTGTGTCCGTAAAGCCGTCAGGAAGAGGGGCATGCTCCGTAAATGTCAGGTGTGTGTATTGAAGGGAAATGGCTTTTTCAATATACTCGTGGAATGAATCTTTACTACCGTGGGGACAAAAAGGAGTATGTATGTGTCCATCGACCCTTTTCATCAAATAACACTTCCTTCATTCAAAATCATCAACCATTTTCTGTGTATATTTCACCATTTTTAGAGAAAACAGTAAAATTTAACTTTTTACAGTTGAAAAAATAGAATTTATTAGTCAAAAATTGTCGTTCTCATGGTATCATTATAACAATGAGAATTTATTAATGAAACTTTCAAATTGATATAGATGTCTACTGAATAGTTGAACAGGGGGCTTAAGATGCAATATGTCATCGCTGGAATCATACTTATTTTGATTTTATTCCTTATCGGAGTCTTATCCAGAAAGAAATATTATAAAGAAATTGACAGGTACGAAGCATGGAAGGTGGATATCATGAACCGCCCTATTCCAGAGGAACTGTCGAAAGTCAAACAGCTCAATATGACGGGGCAGACGGAACAGCTGTTTGAAGGATGGAGACAGGGCTGGGACGAAATCGTAGCTGTACAGCTCCCCGATATTGAAGAGCTGCTGTTCGATGCAGAAGAATACACAGACAAATTCCGTTTTAATAAAACAAAAGATACGCTTGCAAAGATCGATGGTGTCCTTACCGAAACAGAAACGAAAATCGAAAAGATCCTTCAAGAGCTGAATGAACTGGTCGGCAGTGAAGAAAAGAACCGGGAAGAAATCGAATTTTTGCAGGAAGAATATCGGGGCAGCAAGAAACAATTGCTCGCATACCGTCATACATATGGCCAGGCCGCTAAGAAAATAGAAGTTGTGCTTGATACGCTCGCAAAAGAAATCGAACAATTTAACGAACTGACGGATGGGGGTAACTACCTGGATGCACGTGAAATTGTGTTGAACATGGGTCAGGAAATGAAGGCAATCGCTTATAAGATGGAAAGTATTCCCAAACTGACGACCGACTGCGAGAATATCCTTCCTTCACAGTTATCTGAACTGGAAGCGGGCTATATTGAAATGAAAGAGCAGGGCTACATACTCGATCATATAGAAGTGGATAAAGAAGTGAACGCATTGAATGACACTCTTGCCGGTTTCACAGAACGGCTTCAGTCCCTTGAAGTTGAAGAAGTGGAAGAAGGTTTGCAGGAAATCAAGAGTAAAGTTGAAATGCTTTATGACCTGCTTGAGAAAGAAGTTCATGCAAGACATTTCGTCCATCAGTATACGGAAGAAACGACAGAAGGATTGATCAAGGCAAAAGAAGAGAATGATGACATCCAGTATGAAGTGAATCTTGTACAGCAGGGATACCACCTGCATGAGACAGATCTGAAAGCACCACAGGAACTTCAGAGGAAAATCATTCAATTGTCGAAACGCCATGAATTGATCATGAATAAAGTCGAAAGCAATCAGACGGCTTACACGGCTATGAGTGATGAGTTGAAGGAAATAAGAAGCGGCCTCGAAGCTCTGAATGTGGAGCAGTCAGAATTTGCTGTGTTCCTGCAGAATTTAAGAAAAGATGAATTGACGACACGTGAAAAAATCGCTGATCTCAAGAAAAAAGTCGCAGAAGCAAGCAGGATGATCGCGAAAAGCAATGTACCCGGCCTGCCTGCAGATTATGATGAACTTCTGAATGAAGTCCACCGGAAGATTGAACAAGTGAATGCAAGCCTCAACGAAAAACCATTGAACATGAAGTTCATTCAGGAAACGCTGCTGGAAGCTTCCGATACAGTCGATCATTTCTTTAATAAAACGCAGGAACTGATTGAAAATGTTCTGTTGTCAGAGAAAATCATCCAGTACGGTAATCGTTACCGAAGCAGATATGATTCGGTCCGTGAAGGACTGCAAGTGGCAGAAGAAGCTTTCAGGCAGTATGACTATCGAAAAGCTCTGGAAGAAGCAGCCACCACGATAGAGAAAGTGGAGCCGGGAGCCCTGAAAAGAATTGAAAAAATGATCAATGCCGAAGAACAGCATTAAACGAAAAGGACCGTGGAAGAAGAGTACTCTTCTTCCACGGTCCTTTTTTGTATGGAGTGAATCCTTAATGACTTAAACTTCACTCACTCTTTTAGATTCACCTGCAAATTGAGAAATGATGAACCCGATGACGGCTCCGGCCAAAGCGGGAACGATCCATCCGATACCCTGTGTATAGAAAGGAAGGAAGCTTAAAGCTTCACTGATCGAAGTGACATCCATTCCTGCAGTCTTCAATCCGTCGATCACACTGATGACCCCTGTTGGAATCAATGCTCCTGCGTATACCAGTGAATATCCGTTAAACCAGTTATGCATGAAAGATAACATGATCAGAACGATGGCCAGTGGATAAATAATAATCAGCACAGGCAGTGAAACGGCGATCAATTGCGTAAGTCCGATATTTGCAATAATCATACTGAATGCTGACAGGATAATGACCAGCTTCCCGTATGATATCGGGAGGATTTTGCTGAAGTATTGCGCACATGCAGACACCAGCCCGATGGAAGTGGTCAGACATGCGAATGTGATGGCCAATGCTAGAATCATCGCCCCGGCAGAGCCGAATAAGTAGTCGGCTGATGCTGAGAGAATCGCTCCTCCGTTCGCCTTTACACCAATTGATTCCGTACTTGTTGCCCCAATATAGCTGAGAGACAAGTATACAAGGGCCAGTCCGGCAGCAGCGATGAAGCCTGCGATGATGGTCACCTTGGTGATGCTTGCTTTACTGGTTATACCCCGGCCCTTTATCGCATTGATCACCACAATCCCAAAGACTAATGCAGCTATCGTATCCATCGTTAAATATCCATCAATGAATCCTTTAAAAAGTGCTCCACCCTGATAAGCTGGGTTCGGTTCTCCCAGGGTCCCCATAGGGGTAACGATGCTTTTAACTGCTAAAATCGTCATAATGATAATCAGCGCCGGTGTTAATATCTTTCCAATACGGTCGACTAGTTTAGAAGGATTCATCGCAAGCAATGCGGTGATACCAAAGAATACAATTGTATAAATTAGTAAGGGGATTCCGTATTTTGCCGCATCTTCTGATAAGAAAGGAATGACGCCTATTTCATATGCGACGGTACCCGTTCTTGGTATACCGAAAAACGGACCGATTGCTAAATACATGATGACGGTAAAGATCAATCCAAACAATGGGTGTACCCGGCTGGCAAGCGTCTGGAGATCTCCACCTGACTTCGCTATCGCGATCACGCCAAGTAATGGAAGTCCCACTCCTGTAATCAAAAATCCGAGGATGCCTGTCCAAACCTGGTCTCCTGCCTGTTGACCAAGAAATGGAGGAAAGATCATATTCCCGGCTCCGAGAAAAAGAGCGAACAACATCAGTCCTATTGTTAGGATTCCGCCGGATGACAGCGCTTTCTCATTCATATATACCCCTCCGTTTGTAATCGTTATCATAAGCAAAACTATCTTATCATATTCATGTAGAATATTGTCGAAAAACTAAATAGTCTTACTATTTAGTATATTTAAATAGTTTGTCTGCTTTATCACCTACATGATTGTCGCAAATTTTATCATAGTTATCAATGGTTATTTTTATAAAATAATAACAATTTAAAGAATTTAATCAGAAAATCATTATTGTGATGATAGTATTGAAAGTCTTTCGTTCAACATTATTTGGGATGCACGGATTTTGTGATAAGATTAATGATTGGATAGAACAAAAGAAGGTGTAGATGATGATTTATTTTGATAATGCAGCAACAACTAAGCCTTATAAGGAAGTATTGGATGCTTATGTGAAAGTGAATGAAGTGTATTATGCCAATCCTTCTTCTATACATTCATTTGGCGGACGGGTGGAAAAATTAGTCGCTCAGTCAAGGATACAAATCGCCGGACTCCTGAAGATCAAGGAAAAGGAAGTGGTCTTTACTTCCGGCGGTACGGAATCGAATAACCTGGCGATTAAAGGAACGGCTTTACAATATGGACATAGAGGGAAACATATCATTACCACCGGCATTGAGCATCCTTCTGTGACGAATACAATGAAGCAATTGGAAACCCTGGGTTACTCGATAACGTACATCGGGGCGGACCCATCTGGAAAAATCGATCCTTCAGAAGTAGAAAAATCGATTCAGGATGATACGATTCTGGTTTCAGTCATGCATGTAAATAATGAAACAGGGGCGATACAGCCCATCAGGGAAATCGGATCGATCCTGAAAGGTCATTCTAAAATTCTTTTTCATGTGGATGGTGTCCAGGCGTGCGGGAAAATTCCGTTGTCCTTCCATGACCATCATATTGATCTTTATAGTATTTCCGCCCATAAAATACACGGCCTTAAAGGGACTGGCATGCTTTGTGTCAGGGAGGGCGTGACCCTTTCCCCCCTACTTACAGGAGGTGAGCAGGAAGGGAACATTAGAAGCGGTACAGAAAATACAGGCGGAATCGTTTCGTTTGCGAAGGCGATGAGGATGTATTTTGATAAGAGTCATGAACATCTGAACAGCCTTAGGGACATTCATTATTATTTACGGAAGGAACTGGTCACGATAGATGGTGTGACGGTTCACACGCCAATTGACAGCTCACCGCATATTCTCAACTTTTCCATAAAGGATTTTAAGAGCGAGGTGTTGGTGCATGCACTCGATCGGCATGAGGTGTATATTTCAACCACAAGCGCCTGTTCGTCAAAGAAAAGCAAGCCGAGTCCTACACTCCTTTCGATGGGTGTGGGAGAAGCCCTTGCAGACAGCGCGATCAGAATTAGCTTGTCATTTCAAAATACAATGGAAGAGGCGGCACAATTCCTGCAATTGTTAAAGAATGAGACAGCCCAATTACAGAAAACAATGAGGAGATCAAGATGAAATACAATCGAATACTAGTCAGATACGGTGAAATATCAACCAAAGGAAGAAACCGAAAGAAATTCACATCGAAACTGAGGGAAAATATCGTTCACGCATTAAAAGAATTTCAGGGAATATCCGTGTCAGCAAGCCGTGACCGCCTGCATATCCTTCTCGGGGAAGAAAATGGAGAAGAGATCATTCCGCACCTGCAGAAAATCTTCGGAATACAGTCTTTCAGTCCGGTAGTCAAGGTGGAAAGGGATCTTCAAGAAATATGCAAAGCCGGCTTGGCGCTCGTTCAAAAGAGCTTTGAACCAGGTAAAACATTCAAGGTCTCAGCGAGACGCGCAGATAAGCATTTCCCGCTCGAAACAAATGAAATTAATTATGAAGTGGGTTCATACGTATTAAGAAATACAGAAGGACTCTCTGTGGACGTCAAGAATCCTGATATCAAATTGAACGTGGAAGTAAGAAAAGAGGGCGTGTACCTTTCTTCTGAAATCTATCCAGGTTCAACAGGCATGCCTGTCGGAGCGAGTGGAAAGGCGATGCTGATGCTGTCAGGAGGAATCGACAGTCCGGTTGCCGGTTATTTAACAATGAAACGCGGTGTTGACATCGAAGCCGTCCATTTTCACAGTCCTCCATTTACAAGCGATCGGGCCAAACAGAAAGTCATCGATTTGTCCAAGAAGTTGTCTGCATTCAGTGGCAGCATTAAATTGCATGTCGTCCCGTTTACAAAAATCCAGCAAATGATCCATGATCAAGTACCAGAGAATTACACGATGACATCCACGAGACGGATGATGCTGAAGATCGCTGATAAAATTCGTCAGCAAAATGAAGGACTTGCACTCGTAACAGGAGAGAGCCTCGGACAAGTTGCGAGCCAGACGCTCGAAAGTATGCAGGCGATCAATGATGTCACGAACACACCTGTGCTCAGACCGTTAATCGCGATGGATAAACTCGAAATCATCGATATCGCCCAAAGAATTGATACCCATGATATTTCGATTCTTCCTTATGAAGATTGCTGCACGATATTCACACCGCCGGCACCAAAGACAAGACCTAAAAAGGAAAAGGTACAATATTACGAAAGCTTTGTTGATTTCGAAACGATGATCGATGAAGCAGTCAGGGAAACAGAGACGATCAACCTCTACGCCGGTGCGGTTTCGGGTGCTGAAGAAAGCTTTGAGGATCTTCTGTAAATAGGAACATTTACCAATGGTTTTCCTTGCATGAAGCCACGTGTTTTCGCACAATCTATACTCAACAAGCAACGAGGAGGTGAAAATACATGGCAAACAACAGAAGTTCTAACCAACTAGTAGCTCCTGGAGCTCAACAAGCTATCGACCAAATGAAATACGAAATCGCTTCTGAATTCGGTGTTCAACTTGGTGCTGATGCAACTTCACGCGCTAACGGTTCTGTAGGTGGAGAAATCACTAAACGTTTAGTTCAAATGGCTGAACAACAAATCGGTGGTGGATTCCAAAAATAATTTAATACAATGGCTACAAGGAGCGGGGTGACTCGCTCCTTTTAAATTTGCCGTGAGTTTGTTACACCAGGTGGACCTAAACTTTTTAATAATGAATAATTTAAAAAATTTAAATAATTTAGTATAATGGGGGTGTAAGCTACAAACAAGGGGGAATTCGGATGAACAGACAAGAGCTGATCGCACCAGAAAGGTACAACTTGGTTGAGGAAGTGGAGAAGTTTGCGGGCAATGAAGAGAAGCTTGCGATCAAATGGGAGAATGAAGAAGGAGAAAAGAAAGAAATTACTTATACGAACCTGATCAAAAATGCAAATAAGATTGGAAATGTATTCTTAAAGTCCGGCCTTGAAAAGGGTGATGTCGTACTTGTAATGGTACCGAGATTAATTGAAGCATACGGTGTTTATCTAGCTGCATTGAAAGCGGGTATGATCGTCATACCGAGCTCAGAGATGCTGCGGACAAAAGACCTTGAATACCGAATCGAACATGGTGACGTAAAGGGGATCATCGCATACTCTCCATTTATCGGGCAGTTTGAAAATGTCCGCGGGATGGACAAGCTTCAGAAGTTCGTCATCGGGGATGAACAAGATGGATGGATCACAGTCGATGAGGAGATGAAGATGGTCCAGGACGAACTGCCTTTCGCTGATACGGCCAGGGATGACATGGCTTTCTTATCCTATACTTCCGGCACGACAGGAAATCCTAAAGGAGTAGTACATACACACGGATGGGCATTTGCCCACCTGAGAACGGCTGCAGCGGGCTGGCTTGGAATCGAAGAAGGCGATACGGCCTGGGCCACTGCAGGCCCCGGCTGGCAAAAATGGATCTGGAGTCCGTTCTTGTCAGTCCTCGGTTCAGGTGCCACCGGCCTTGTTTATCAAGGGAAATTCGAGCCGAACAAATATTTGCAATTACTTCAGGAGCATGCTGTGAATGTCCTTTGCTGTACACCGACTGAATACAGGCTGATGGCAAAGGTTGATAACCTCGGTACCTATGACTTGAGCGCCTTGCATAGTGCCGTTTCGGCAGGGGAGCCTTTGAACCGTGAAGTCATCGATTTGTTCAAGAAGCATCATGGGATCGAAGTGCGTGACGGCTATGGACAAACCGAAAATACACTGCTCGTCGGAATCATGAAGGGAATGGAACTGAAGCCCGGTTCCATGGGAAAGCCGACTCCGGGGAACAGAGTGGAAGTAATCAATGAAGAAGGCGTGCCGTGCAAAGCAGGTGAAGTGGGCGACATTGCCGTCCATATCGAAACACCTGCACTGTTCAAAAACTATTATAAAGACCCTGAAAGAACGGCGATGCAATTCAGGGGAGACTACTACATCACAGGTGACAAAGCGAAAAAGGATGATGAAGGCTATTTCTGGTTCGAAGGGAGAGGCGACGACATCATCATTTCCTCCGGCTACACAATCGGGCCATTTGAAGTGGAAGATGCACTGGTGAAACATCCTTCTGTCCAGGAATGTGCGGTAGTGGGAAGCCCGGATGAAGTCCGCGGACTGATCGTTAAAGCTTTCGTCGTATTAAGGGAAGATACAGATCAACACGATCCCGATCTCATCCCGATGTTGCAGGATCATGTGAAGCAGCTTACTGCACCTTACAAATACCCGCGTAGAATCGAATTCGTCTCTGAACTGCCGAAAACGACATCAGGTAAAATCAGGAGGATTGAACTGCGTCAGAAAGAAATGAATTCAGTTAAGAACTAGAATTGTAAGTACGAGACAGGGAGCCTGATAGATTGGGTTCCCTGTCCTTTTGTGTGTTTCAGCATTGCCTGTGCAAAGAAATGGCGTCGTTAAATAGAACCATCCAAATACATTCCACTTCCCGATTCCTCCTCTATTATGGTACATTTGAAACAGCATTTTCTAAGAAGAAAGGAAGCTTCCAAGATGGGTACATTATGGACAAACGGAAAGATTTATACAATGCAGTCTGAAGGTCATGAGGTTGAAGCGGTATATACGGAGAATGGTTTCATCAGGGCATTGGGCTCAGAGGAAGATATCCGGCAAAAGCACAATATAGAAGAAATCGTCGATTTACATAACGGGGTCATGTTCCCGGGATTTGTAGACAGCCATATGCATCTGATCGGTCACGGGGAAACATTGCTCCGTCTCGATTTGTCCCAGATGACAAGTAAGGAAGAAGTCCTGAACGCCATTACTTCTAAAGCTGATAAACTCCCTGAAGGGCAGTGGATTTTCGGAGAAGGATGGAATGAAAATCTATGGATGGACAGAGATGTCATTACAAAGAAGGAATTAGATGCCGCAGTTCCACATCACCCTGTTCTATTGAAGCGGATTTGCAGACATGCGATGGTCGTGAATTCCTTTGCGTTCAAACAGGCGAATATCGATGAAAGTACCCCTGATCCCGCAGGGGGATTAATCGAAAAAGATGAATACGGAATGCTGAATGGGCTCTTAAAAGATAAAGCACAAGATCTTATGGTGGATGCGTTGCCGTCCATTTCATCTCACTACCTGGAAGAAGCCCTGTCAAAAGGAATAGAAAGCTGCTGGGAAAACGGTTTGGTCGGCGGACACACCGAAGACTTAAGCTATTACGGTAATTTCAACAAAACATATAATGCGTTCAAACAAACAATCAACGGTCATCATAAAAAATTCAGGGCCCATCTCCTCGTCCATCATGAAGTGATTCATGATTGGAAGGATGAAGGCCACCAATTTCTTGGGGGAAATGAATTTATCGAGTTCGGAGCAATGAAGATTTTTGCTGACGGTGCTTTAGGTGGAAGAACGGCCTTGCTGAGCTATCCATATGCAGATGATCCAAGTACGGATGGTGTCAGCATCCATACTCAGGAAAAACTTAACGAGCTTGTGGAAAAAGCCAGAAGTCTTCATTTACCGATCGCTGTGCATACAATCGGAGATCAGGCGTTTGAGAATGTGGTGAATGCCATCAAGGCGCATCCATCTGTGAAATCAAGACGCGACCGCTTGATTCATGCTCAGATCCTTCGGGAAGAGTTAATAGATGAAATAAAAGATCTTCCGTTGATTTTGGATATCCAGCCGCGTTTTGTCGCTTCTGATTTTCCCTGGGTGATTGATCGCCTTGGTGAGGAGAACATGAAATATAACTATGCATGGAAGACATTACTTGACAGGGGCATCCCTTGTGCAGGGGGATCTGATGCCCCGATCGAACCGATTAATCCTTTATGGGGAATCCATGCGGCGGTTACCCGGACGAATCCGTTGGATCCAAAAAAGACGGTGCATATTCCTGAGGAGAAACTTTCAATGTATGAAGCGATTTCCCTTTTTACTAAAGGCAGTGCGTATGCCTGTCACCATGAGGATGATCGCGGTGTCATCAAAGAAGGCTTCACAGCCGACTTCACTGTTCTCGAAAAGGACCCATTCGAAGAAGATCCGGATGAACTGTTGGAGAAAATCGTTTCCATGACGATCGTGGACGAGACGATCGTGTTTAAGAAAAAATAAAATCATTGCCCTCGAAACTTTTCCCGGATATAATGTAGTTATTTCGGAAACGGAAATAGTTTTGGGGGTGTTTTTTTTGAAGCAGAATGAACAAACAGGAATCCTTTACACAGCTTTTTCCTATTTTCTATGGGGAATACTCCCGATTTACTGGAAATGGTTAAATCATGTGTCCGCAGACGAAATTTTAGCAAACCGGGTTTTTTGGTCTTTCTGGTTTATGCTGCTATTCTTATTTTTCACGAAGAGATGGAAGGCATTCATTACCTATATAAAGTCTTCACTGACGAAGAAAAAACAACTTGCGGCTTTATTGCTTGCTTCGTTATTGATCAGTGCCAATTGGTTCATCTACATTTGGGCGGTGAACACGAATCAAATGGTGGAAGCAAGCCTCGGTTACTATATCAATCCGCTTGTAAGTGTGCTGTTAGGAGTATTCATCTTAAAAGAAAGCTTGTCTAAAGCTCAGATCGTTTCGTTTATTCTGGCTGCTGCGGGCGTGATGATCCTGACATTTTCATACGGTGAGTTCCCTTGGATCGCGATCGGCCTTGCTTTTTCTTTCGGATTATATGGTCTTGCGAAGAAACTGATCAAAGTTGATTCAGCGATCGGTTTGACGCTGGAGACGATGACGATTGCACCGATTTCATTGATTTACATGTTCTATATGTTTGAAGCGAATTTATCTTCGCTTTTCAATGTATCTTTGGGGACTGACCTTTTATTGATGGGCGCTGGCGCAGTTACTGCCATTCCACTGCTGTTCTTCTCTAGAGGTGCGCAGCAGATTCCCCTTTATATGGTTGGTTTTCTGCAATATATTTCCCCGACGATTACATTGATCCTCGGTGTCATGGTTTATGGCGAAACATTCTCGGCGACTCATTTGATATCGTTTATCTGCATCTGGATTGCGCTGGTCATCTTTACTGCATCACGAATCCAGTTCGCCAGAAAAAGAAGAAGAGAAGCAAAATTGTCTGCTTAATAATGAAAAAGCTCCGGCAAATGACCAACGCCGGAGCTTTTTTTAATACAATTATAAAAACGAACGCTTCACTTTCTCCCAGTAAGAATTGTCTTTCAATTTCACTGTCTTGATCATATTATCGCTTAATCTGGCTTCCACTTTCTCCACGTGCTGAATGCTCAGTGCTTCGTTGTCCATTCCCATCGCAGGATAATCGTTCCCATCCTGGACGATCTTTAATTCCAGCCGTCGTTTATCACTGAGGATGAAAGATGATCCGAGTGTCCGGTAGCGGTTATTATTAAGTGAAGCCATTTCACTGACCTGCATACATGGAATCATCGGGTCGACAACAGCTCCGTTAACGGATTTGTTATAGGCGGTGCTCCCGGTCGGAGTGGCGATGATCATCCCGTCCCCCCTGAACGTTTCAAAGTGAATATCATCAATGAAGACATCCATCACGAAAGTCTTGATGATTCCTGAACGGATGCTGAATTCATTCAGGCATAGGAAAGATGTCTGCTCGTCCACTGTCAATTCGATGGTAGGATATTTTCTTACTTCGATTTGTTCTTTCGTCATCGCATCGATCATTTTGGACGTATCATCAATATGAAAGTCGCAATACATACTGAGGGTGCCGCCCGTTGAAATGCCGGCATACAGACAGTCCTGCCTGAATCCTGTTTTGCGGACAGCCTGGAGGAATGTGCCGTCACCTCCGATACTTACGATGATATTCGCTTCCTTCGGGGATGTCACTATTGAAAAGTCATATCGCTCTGCGAGATCATACAGTTTTTCAAGTTTGGGCTGGATGGTTTCATTTTTTAATACGTAAAAATAAATATTTCGGCGATTGTTCATACTATGTACCTCCCAAAAATTAGTAGGATAATTTTTCCCATTCCATCAAAAGTCTGCTAAAATTACGTTGTGAATATTCTATCATGTTTTGGCAGGAGAATGATATTCATATCCTTACATAAGATAGGATAAACAAGGGAGGAATATACAAATGAATGCGAAAAGATGGATCGCACTGGCGATTGCCGCAGGTTTGTTCTTTGTCTCAGTCGTGGTGAATTTCGCCACTTCCGCATTGACAGGGGATTTCAACAAGGCATTCGATGAAGTGCTGGGCAGTACGGAGCAGGCTTTCGGTGAAGAAATCATTGAGGATGGGAATATGCAGAAAAGAATAGCCGTCCTTGAAGTGGATGGGGTCATCCAGGATACCGGTGATGCAGCATCCATGTTTCAGAGCCCTGGCTATAATCATGAACTATTCATGGATAAACTGGATGCCGTCCAGAAAGATGACTCGGTAAAAGGGATTGTCCTTAAAGTGAACTCACCTGGCGGAGGAGTTGTGGAGAGTGCCCAGATCCACTCAAAGCTGGTTGAAATCATAGAGAAATCGAAAAAGCCAGTATATGTTTCTATGGGAAGTATGGCAGCTTCGGGAGGATATTACATATCTGCACCGGCAACGAAGATCTTTGCCAGTCAAGAGACGTTGACCGGTTCATTGGGTGTCATCATGCAAAGCATCAATTACTCTGAGCTTGCTGAAAAGTACGGGGTAGATTTCGTCACAATCAAGAGCGGTCCTTATAAGGATATTATGAGCCCGACGAGGAAGATGACAGAAGAAGAAAGAAAGATCCTCCAAACGATGATCGATAATTCATATGAAGGTTTCGTCGATGTCATCGCCAGCGGCCGTGACATGTCCGAAGCACAAGTGAGAAAAATAGCCGACGGAAGAATCTATGACGGCCAGCAAGCAAAAGATGTGAACTTGATCGATGATTTCGGTTATGTGGAAGATGTCATAGCCGCCATGAAAAACGATCATAAGTTGAAAGGCGCTCAGGTATTTGAATATACGAGCGGTGATCCTTTCTCAGAGTTCTTCAGTATGAGTGCCAAGAAGATGATCGGCAAGGATCTTGAAGCGACGGCACTCATGAAGCTTCTGTCACAGCCGAATTCTCCAAGATTAATGTATCTATATTCTGAGTGAGGAAGGTGAATGAAGTGAGTGAAAATCAAGATGCGCCTCGAACAAGCGGGGAATTTATAGAGAATCGCCGTCAAGCAGCAGTTGATGAAATGACTGTGCATGACCAAACCGATGCGCCGGCGCCTCCTTACAAAGGGAACAGGTCATTCTTTCTGGCAGGGTTCTGGCTGCGGGTATGGGCATACCTGATTGACTTGATCGTCATCGGCAGCATCACGCGCCTGATCGTCAAGCCGGTATTCAAAATGCTGGATATTTCATTAGTGGAAGGGTCGATGTTTGCACCTATATCCATCTTGTCTGCAATCGTCTTTTACGGTTATTTCGTCTTGATGACGAAGTTCTTCAGCCAAACGATCGGAAAAATGGTATTGGGAATCAAAGTGATTGATTTAAAAGGCCATCGCCCGTCCTGGGGAACCATCCTCTTCAGGGAATTGATCGGCCGCTTTATTTCGTCGACCATTTTCATTTTATATATCGTTGTGGCGTTCACTACGAAAAAACAGGGAATCCATGACTTGTTTGCCGATACTACGGTTGTTCAGGAAAAAAAGAAACTGGAATTCAAGCCCGCAGTATAGAAATAGGGAATTCGCTCTTTCACCAGAGCGGGTTCCTTTTTTGTTTAATTTGGATAAATAATTCAAGCGGAAGGGTTATTTTTTCCTGCTTGGGTCATAATGAAAAGTTGAAGGGTTGTGAAAAAATGAGCGGTTGGGTATGGGCAGTACTCATTATTCTGGCATTTTTATCATTCTTATTCATTCTTATTCTCCTAACGAAATTAACCATTACCCTATCTTTGTATCACGGAAATGACAATGATCATTTCAAAGTGAAGCTGAGGGCTTGGTTCGGACTGCTGAGATATACGTTTGATGTTCCCATGGTAAAGCTTGATGATGATGGGCCGAATATTGTGGTGGAAGAAAAAAATATCCGCGGGAAGGAAAGCGAGCCTTCCAGTGAAAAAGAGTCTAAAAAGAAGATCACCGCAAGTGACTTCATAAATAGTTTACATGACACTAAGGCGATTCTCATCCATGTGAAGGGAATGCATAAAATCATCAGAAGCTTTTTGAAAAAAGTCAAAATCGATCATGTCCATTGGAAGACGCTATTCGGATCAGGAGATGCAGCGGCCACGGGAACGATAACAGGGACGATATGGGCTTTGAAAGGAAGCATCATCGGACTGATCAGCGGCTATATGAGGCTTCAGACACAGCCATCCGTGGAGGTAGTTCCTTCTTTCCAAAAAGCCATCATCCAGACTCACTTTTCATGTATTATCCAGTTTCGGATAGGGAATGCTATCCTAGTAGGTTTCAAGATACTTCGGTACTGGAGGGGCGGCAGGGCTCAATTTAAGATGAAAATGTTATCCCGTCTCTCAGAAGAAAAACAACAATCAGTTTAATGAGGAGGACTTTTCATGTCTGAACATCCTATTGAAGGTCTAATGACCACTGCAATGGAAAACTTAAAAGAGATGATCGATGTCAATACGATCATCGGTGACCCCGTCGAGACGCCGGACGGGAGTGTCATCCTGACCGTCTCCAAAGTAGGCTTTGGGTTTGCTGCGGGAGGCAGTGAATTCAGCATCGATGGCAAAAGCAAGAACGGTGATTCCGAAGGCGGAAAAGGCGGAAATGAGGGCGGAAGTTCATCAAAGCAGCAACCATTCGGCGGAGGTAGCGGCGGTGGGGTGTCCATCACTCCGATTGCATTCCTGATCGTCAGCTCCAGAGGAATCAAAATGCTTCATCTCGATGAAAGCACTCATCTTATAGACCGCCTGCTTGACCTGGCACCGGGTGCAATCGAGAAAATCCAGGGCATGATGAAAAAAAATGACCAGGGCAACAATAACCAAGGAAACGCCTCAAGGCAGAATATGGACTTCTAGGAGGCTGGGACAAAAGTTTTTCAGTCTAATTTAAACCCGAACTAATTTGAATTCAAGGATTCGAGTAAGTTCGGGTTTTTTATTATCTTTACTCAAAGGTTCATTTAGTTTTCAGCTTGTTCCAGCGGTTGATTGGAGTGCAAGACGCAGACTCCTATCAGAAAAGCGGAAGGGCTTTGCCCAGAGGCGGGTGGCATAAGGCGAATCGGTCACGAAGGGTTCTTTGCCTTCTTGGTCGGTTTGACTTATGTCATGTGTGCCTCTAAGCCCTGCAGCTGTACAGTACTATTCAAATTTAGATGAGGCTCACGGGCTACCCGTGCGGAAAGCGAAGTCTTGCACGGAAATCATTAGCGGTATTTAGAGTCAACACTGATAATGTTCGCCGTTAGGAAGTTGTTTTTTGTTTTGTACCAGCCTTTTCTTTTATGATATCGGACCCTTATCATTTGCGTTGACCAGCCCACTTTCTGTACTATAAAGTTGTACATACTATTCACAGAGGAGGAACAAATAATGGCAAACATTACATTTAAGAATAACCCTGTAACCCTGCTTGGAAGTGAAGTGAAGACAGGGGATAAAGCACCTGATTTCACAGTACTGGCAAATGATTTATCAGAAGTCACTCTGAATGATTCAAAGGGTAAGGTTCGTTTGATCAGTGTCGTTCCTTCAATTGATACCGGAGTTTGTGATGCACAAACAAGAAAATTCAACGAAGAAGCAACCAAGTTTGATAACGTGGAAGTACTGACCATTTCAGTCGATTTACCATTTGCACAGAAGCGCTGGTGCGGAGCGAATGGAATCGAAAATGTCCAGACACTTTCCGATCACCGCGATCTTTCATTCGCTGAAGCATACGGTGTGCATATCCAGGAACTCCGCCTGCTTGCACGTGCTGTATTCGTGGTAAACAGCAATGACGAGGTAACATACGTTGAATATGTGAGCGAAGCAACCGACCACCCTGATTACGAAGCTGCTGTCGAAGCAGTGAAGAATGCTGAATAATATAACCTTTTACTAGAACAAGAAACATGCTGACCTGCCACTGATGTATGGTCAGCATTGTTTTTTTACAAATTTCCCGGCGACGGGTAAAATAAAGGACACAAAACGTTGGTAAAGGAATGAATGCACATGATGAATTCGCCAGTCGAAACGCTCTTCGGCATCATTGATGAAACCTCACAGCTGCTTCGCGAAGAGCTGGCATGCAGCTATCTCGAAGCGGTTGCTGAAACCGGGGAAAATCTCTTTCAGGATGAAGTTCTGCAAGATGAATTGAGTGAACTGACCAAGAAACGTCTACATAAAAAATATGAAGAAATAAAGATCGGAAGCATTGAAAACGAAGATATCCGTAAAGCCTTCCAATTTGCCATATTGAAAGGCATGAAAGAGAACGTGCAGCCGAATCACCAAATGACCCCCGATTCACTCGGATTATTTATCAGCTTCCTCGTCAATAAATTTACAGCGGGAAGTCAGAACCTGACCGTCTTGGATCCCGCGATCGGGACTGGGAATCTGCTGACAACCGTACTGAATCAGATGCCCCATATTGAGGCTCAATCAATCGGGGTGGAAATCGATGATGTATTGATTAAACTGGCATATGTCGGTGCGAATCTCCAGAAGCACCAGCTCGAGCTCTTTAATCAGGATGCATTGGAACCACTATTTATTGATCCGGTCGATATTGTACTCAGCGACCTGCCGGTGGGATATTATCCGAATGACCTTAGAGCACAGGACTATGATTTAAAAGCCGATGAAGGGCATTCTTATGCTCACCATTTATTCATCGAACAAAGCTTGAAGCATACGAAAGAGGGCGGTTACCTCTTCTTCATCGTTCCCAATGCCCTGTTCGAATCACCGCTCAGCAGCCAGCTGCACTTATTTTTAAAAGAAAAAGTGAACATACAGGGATTCCTGCAGCTGCCGCTTTCACTATTTAAAAATAAGAGCTCAGCGAAAAGTATCCTGATCTTGCAAAAGAAAAAAGAAGGACTGAAAGCACCTAAAGAAGTCCTGCTTGCAAACCTTCCGAGCCTCTCAAATCAACATGCGCTTGAAGATATCCTTTCAAAAATCGATCAATGGCTGCATGAAAATAAATAATTTCATAAACAAAGACTGCTTCCATACTGGAAGCAGTCTTTTTACTTGCTACGAACCCTGTTTAGGTCTGTGGTTAATAAGGTAATAGAAGAATGAGATTCCTTTTCGAATTTTGGGAAAATATTTAATTTAACATGAAAACGATGTCATTTCAAGCTTTTTCTTGAAATAGATGGTGTACAGTGATTAAATGGGAAATTGAGAGATAAAATGTGATTCAATGAACACAATATAGATAGTAAAGATCCTATCCTAAAGGAGCGATACAACGTGGCAAACAAAATTATTGCAATCAACGCTGGAAGTTCATCTTTGAAATTTCAGTTATTCGATATGCCGGAAGAAACAGTCATAACAAAAGGACTTATTGAGCGTATTGGATTGGACAATGCGATCTTCAACATATCAGTGAATGGTGAAAAGAAAGAAGAAGTAACGGACATCCCGGATCATGAAGTAGCTGTTAAAATGCTTCTGGAAAAACTGACTGGATTCCGAATCATCAACTCCCTTGATGAAATCCAGGGAATTGGCCACCGTGTGGTACACGGAGGCGAAGTATTTAATGAATCTGTCCTGATTACAGATGAAGTGATCGACAAAATTGAAGAGCTTTCTGACCTGGCTCCGCTCCATAATCCTGCAAACCTGACAGGGATCAAAGCATTCAAAAATGTGCTTCCAAGTGTACCTGCGGTAGCAGTATTCGACACAGCTTTCCACCAGTCCATGCCTGAAAGCTCTTTCTTATACAGCCTTCCGTATGAGTATTATGAAGATTTCGGCATCCGCAAATACGGATTCCATGGCACATCACATAAATACGTATCCGAAAGAGCGGCTGAAATGCTTGGACGTCCAACAGAACAAGTGCGCCTGATTTCTTGTCACTTAGGAAACGGCGCCAGTATCGCTGCCATTGAAGGTGGAAAATCAATCGACACATCCATGGGCTTCACTCCTCTTGCCGGTGTAGCGATGGGTACACGTTCAGGAAATATCGACCCTGCATTGATTCCATTCATCATGGAAAAGACGGGTTCGACGGCTGAGGAAGTGCTGAACATCCTGAATAAAAAATCAGGTATGCTTGGTGTATCCGGATTCTCAAGTGACCTTCGTGATATCGAGCAGCAGGCTTCTGAAGGGAACGAACGAGCAGAGCTTGCCCTTGAAGTATTCGCGAACCGTATCCACAAATACATCGGATCGTATGCTTCCCGTATGTACGGAGTAGATGCGATTGTCTTCACTGCCGGTATTGGTGAAAACAGTACGCTTGTACGTGAAAAAGTACTGCAGGGACTTGAGTTCATGGGCGTATACTGGGATCCTGCACGCAACAACGTGCGCGGAGAGGAAACATTCATCAACTACCCGCACTCACCGGTAAAAGTCATGATCATTCCGACAAATGAAGAAGTCATGATCGCACGAGACGTAATGGAAAAAGGAAACATCTAATGCTTTAAAGCAGTGAGGGATGGTCCATTAGCATGATAAAGGGCTGTATCACTTCTGAACAGATAGAAACAGGATTGCCATTTGGGTAATCCTGTTTTTTTGGTGTGCTCATTGTGGCTGATAATGCAGGAGATATTGCAGTTTCTCGTCACATGTCTTCATCATTCAGAACCTTCGATAATAACAGAAAATTCAAATTGCATTGCTGAAGAACGGAAAGTACTGAACTTTTTATGATATACTGAAATTAATTTTACAACTGTAAGGAGTGGAAGTCATGAGCTGGTCCGATCGGGATAAACAAGTTTGGCAGTCAATTAAGGCATGGAAAGAAGACTTGTATGAATATGAAGCGAATGATTTGGAACATACATATGTTAAATGGTTGGATTATGCTTTCGAATCGATACCTGAAGATGTTCAGGAACAATTCTTTCAGCGTCTGGATGGCTGGCTGTTCCATATGCATTCACTCATTCAGGGATCTCAGATGCAGAATGATGCACGTGAACGGATCCTGGTGACAGCACGCGCGTTCAACCAGGATATCCAGACCATTGATGATCTGCATTACCTCACAATCGATCAACTTCACTATATCGCTGAGCAGCATGCAGGGCGCCACCGCATTTATTCCCTCTTTCAAGGCGGGATTACCGGCACAGGAGGCCTGGTGGCACTGGGATCAGATCTGCCGGCGATGGCGGTGATCAATCTTCGGTCAGTTCAGCTGATTGCGATTACATATGGATTCGACGTGCAGACTCCATTTGAAATGATGACTTCTTTGAAAGTGTTTCATGCATCTACCCTGCCTTCAAGACTTCGTGCACTTGCCTGGGAAGACTTGATGGAAGACTTAAATAAGAAGGATACGGATTACTTCTTTGACGGTTCCGAACAGCTGACCGATTATACATGGTTGGAAGGAACGATGAAGCATGCACTCAAGGGCCTGGCAATAACAATGTTCAAAGGGAAGAAATGGTCGGGACTCCCGCTTGTGAGCATTGCGATCGGGGCAGGCGCGAATTATCAGCTTTCCCGCAAGATCACTGACTTTGCAGAAAAGTATTATCAATACCGTTATTTGCGTTTGAAGAAGAATGAATGATTAATGGATGAAGCGATGGAGCGTTTTGGGCTCCGTCGCTTTTTGTTGTTTTTACAAGAAATTTAAAGCTTATTGAATTTCCGGCATCGTGCGGTACCATATCCAGAGATCATTTATCCGGGAGGCCCTCTCGGATATTTCACTATTCAATCTGCATGATTCCTCGAAATTCTCCTCTTGTCCGAGTGATGCCTGCAATTCTTCAATGTCTTCTTCTATTTCAGATATACGGTCAGGGATCGTCCCCCTTATCTTTTCCCATTCCAATAGAATAGCTTCCTGTATTCGGGAAGGGTAAGCAGGCCATTCTTCTAATAAGTGAGGTAGATGTATATGTAAACGCGGGTCATATGTAAAATATTTGTTGATCGTGTTCATATTTAGGCACGTACTCCTTTTCGGGTATGATTACACACCTAAATCCTACACCAAATTAACTCGCCAATCCATTCAATACAACATTTACAGAGGCAACAGATAAAATATTTATACAAATTGAAGAATAAGTATTGATAAATACGGGGTAAATTGTTAATATAAATTCATTCAAAGGAATATTTATTCAAAAATACGAATAGAATTCAAATTCTATTATTATACGAAAACAACAGGAGGGAATACGAGTGAATAAAAAAGTGGTATTAGCTTACTCAGGTGGATTGGATACATCCGTGGCCGTGCAATGGTTAAAGGAAAAAGGATATGAAGTCATTGCCTGCTGTCTGGATGTCGGTGAAGGAAAAGATTTGGACTTTGTTAGAGAGAAAGCGCTGAAGGTAGGAGCATCAAAAAGCTACGTCATTGATGCCAAAGAAGAATTCGCAAAAGACTATGCACTGCTTGCATTGCAGAGTCATGCTTTATATGAAGGAAAATATCCATTGGTTTCTGCACTTTCCCGACCTTTGATCGCTAGCAAGCTCGTTGAAGTGGCGGAAAAAGAGGGGGCTTCAGCAGTCGCACACGGATGTACGGGAAAAGGGAATGACCAGGTGCGCTTTGAAGTTTCGATTGCTGCTTTGAACCCGGATCTTGAAGTGATTGCTCCCGTACGTGAATGGAAATGGTCACGTGAAGAGGAAATAGAGTACGCGAAAGATAAGGGCATCCCGATCCCGATCAATCTTGATTCACCTTATTCAATCGATCAGAACTTATGGGGCAGAAGCAATGAGTGCGGGGTCCTTGAGAACCCGTGGACCGCACCTCCGGAAGATGCATATGATTTAACCAGCTCAATTGAAAACGCTCCGGACGCTGCGGATGTAGTGGAAATTACATTCAAGCAGGGGGTGCCCGTTGAATTGAATGGTCATGCCTATCCACTGGATCAGATCATTGCTGAATTGAACCTGCTTGCAGGGAAACATGGGGTAGGTCGCATCGATCATGTAGAGAACCGCTTGATCGGAATTAAATCCCGTGAAGTATATGAATGTCCCGGAGCCGTCACTTTATTGAAAGCTCATAAGGAACTGGAAGATTTGACTCTGGTAAAAGAACTTGCTCACTTTAAGCCGGTCATTGAAAAGAAAATGACGGAGTTAATCTATGAAGGGTTATGGTTCTCGCCATTGAATAAAGCTTTAAAAGCATTTCTCGATCAAACTCAGATATATGTAAATGGTGTGGCGCGTGTGAAATTATTTAAAGGTCATGCCATCGTGGAAGGCAGAAAATCTTCTAATTCTTTATATGATGAAAATCTTGCTACTTATACGAAAGCGGATGAATTTGATCACGACGCAGCTATTGGTTTCATCAAGCTTTGGGGACTGCCGACAAAGGTTTCTTCAATTATTAATAGTGACAAAAAGGAGAAAGTGAGTCTATGAGTAAACTTTGGGGCGGAAGATTCACGAAAAAACCGGAGGAATGGGTGGATGAGTTCAATGCATCCATTTCCTTTGATCAGGAATTGGTCCTCGAAGACATTGAAGGCAGCATGGCACATGTGAATATGTTGAAAAAATGTGAAATACTGTCAAAAAAAGATGGAGATGAAATCCTTCACGGCCTGCAGACGCTTCATCAGAAAGCTTTATCAAACGAGCTTGAATACTCTGTAGAATATGAAGATATCCACTTGAACCTGGAGAAACTCCTGATTGACGAAATCGGGGAAGTCGGCGGGAAACTTCACACCGGAAGAAGCAGGAATGATCAAATCGCTACCGATATGCATCTGTTTCTAAAAAGAAGAGTCCAGGAAATCATCGTCCTGATCGAAGACATGCAAGAAGCGATCGTCCATCAATCCGAAGAGAATGTGGAGACGATCATTCCGGGATACACACATCTGCAGCGGGCACAACCGATTTCATTTGCTCATCATCTCATGTGCTATTTCTGGATGCTGCAGCGTGACAAGGACCGCTTATCCGACTCGCTGAATCGCATCGATATCTCTCCGCTCGGGGCAGGTGCGCTTGCCGGCACCACATTCCCGATCGACCGGGAGTATTCCGCAGATCTTCTCGGATTCGGCTCTTATTATGAGAACAGCCTTGATGCGGTAAGCGACCGTGACTTCATCGTCGAATTCCTCAGTAACAGTGCCCTGATGATGACACATCTGTCACGATTGGCGGAAGAATTCATCCTCTGGTCGACGGAGGAATTCAGGTTCATCGAGCTGGATGACAGCTTTACGACCGGAAGCAGCATCATGCCGCAAAAGAAAAATCCCGACATGGCTGAGCTTGTCAGGGGAAAGACGGGCAGGGTGAACGGGAATCTTATTTCCCTTCTGACTGTTTTAAAAGGGCTGCCCCTTGCGTACAACAAGGATATGCAAGAAGACAAAGAAGGTATGTTTGATACGGTGAAGACGGTCATCGGTTCTTTGAAGATCTTTACAGGCATGATCCGAACAATGACGGTGAAACAGAAGAGAATGGAAGAAGCGGTGGCCAATGATTTTTCCAACGCAACAGAGCTTGCCGATTACCTGGCTGCCAAAGGCATTCCGTTTCGTCAAGCTCATGAAATAGTCGGGAAGCTTGTCCTGCATTGCATCGAAGAAGGATATTATTTAAAAGATGTTTCACTGAAGCAGTTTCAGAAATATTCCTCCCTGATCGAAGAGGATATTTATTCAATCCTCGCTCCATATGCAGCTGTCGAAAGAAGAAACTCATACGGAGGCACGGGATTCGGGCAAGTGAAACTCCAGATAGAAAAAGGGAAGTCGCTCCTTCAGGGACAGGTGACGGCACACCGATAGCAATATGCGAAAAGATGGTACAGTCTGGACCTTTATGGATCCAGGCTTTTTTCTATGGAAAAAATGGCTCATCCGTCTAATCATCGCGGACAGGACATGAATAGTCTATAGTATTCACGTCTTGTCCAAGCCAGCACAAGGAGAGTAAAACATGAAGCCAACAGTATCGATCATCATCCCTTTCTATAATTGCACATTCATAGCTCAGGCGATCAACAGTGCCCTTAAACAAACCTATCACAATATCGAAATCATTGTGGTGGATGATGGTTCTACAAGGGAAGTGGAAAGAATCCAGCCTTTCAGGAACAGAATTATTTATATCAGAAAAGTGAACGGCGGCACAGCCACAGCCTTGAATGAAGGGATAAGGAGGGCGAAAGGCGAGTATATCTCCTGGTTAAGTTCGGATGACTATTTTCTTCCTGGAAAGATTGAAATGCAGCTTCACTTTATGATGAACCATCGCGCGAAAGCAAGCTTCCATAACTATGACTTCGTGAATGAAGCCAATGAAGTGGTCCTTCCATTCAACGGCAGGAGATTTCATAATGCGTGGGAAGTAAACCGTTCGTTTCTAAATCAAAACCCTGTAAACGGATGCTCTGTCATGCTTCATAGAGAAGTGTTCAGTAAAGTGGGGTATTTCAGTGCGAATCTCAAGTTCACCCAGGATTATGAAATGTGGTACCGGTTGTTATTAAACGGATTCCAGTTGTTCTATCTTGATGAGGTTCTGCTAAAATACCGGACTCACGGTCAATCGGGGACGAGTCAGAACCCTGCTCAGATCAAAAGGGAAATATTCTTCGTCCGGCATCACTACAACCGCAGAATGAGGCACTATCTCCATCAGCACGGAGCTTACCTGAAGGCCATTACGTTTTAATCATAATGAAAGGATCAAGTTTATGAGAATATTACTCGTTTCGTATTATCCCCTTCCTTATGCAGGAGGGCTGTGGGCTGTGGTCGCCAATTTGAGAAAGAAATTGAATGAAATGGGGCATACGGTCGACATTTTCGGTCAGAGGCCGGATTTATCCGGCTATCGCATCATTGACCGTGACAGAGGGATCACCCTTGAGCAGCAGCGGCCGGCAATACACAAGAGAATACTGGCAACCTATCCGGAATGCACCTCTCATCCCCTTGTCCTCCAAGCTGAAACATACCGCCTCAACTTCGAATTGACGCTGCAGGAATACGGGCTGGGAGGTTACGATATCATTCATGCACAGGATGTGACGGCGGCGAGGACCATTGGTGAAATGATAAACGTCATCCCCCCCCTTGTCACGAGTGCACATGGGTGCCTCACGAAAGAAATCTATTACGTCCTTAAATCCCTCCATCCCAATTGGACAGATCAGACCGTATACAACAGTTTTGAGTACTATTATTACAAATACAATGAAAGACATGGCTATACATCAAGCCGGCTGATTCATACACAATCGATTTGGATGAAAGGGGAAATCCTGAAAAATTTTTCGATTCATCCGCAGAAAGTCATTTCATTTCCTCTTGGAATTGAGAATACTCAGCATGGAAAGCCGATTCAAAAAGGAGCACATGAAAAAGTCATTTTATTTTCCGGAAGGCTGATTCACTTAAAGGGGGTCACCGTTCTGATCGAAGCCCTGAAGCTCCTTAAAAAAGAAAGGAAAGATTGGGTATGCTGGATTGCCGGGGGAGGCGATATGGAAGCGGCATTAAAGAAAATGACTGCTGCGTATGGCCTTCAGAATTCAGTCAAATTCCTTGGAGTACAAACTTCCATGGAACCGATTCTTGCAATGGCGGATTTCCTTGTGCTTCCAAGTCTGCAGGATACTCAGCCGCTTTCCGTCGTCGAGGCCCAATTCGCCGGACTTCCCGTAATTGTCAGTAATGCAGCCGGCCTTCCTGAAATGGTCCGTCAAGGTTATAACGGATTCATTGTTCCTGCAGGCAACAGCAGGGCGTTGAGCCTCAAAATGAAGGAACTCCTTGAAAGAGATCCCTTACGCGTTGTGATGGGACAACAATCCCAGGTTTGGGCAAAAGAACATTGGTCGCTGGATGGAATGGCTGCCAAAACGCTTGAATTTTACAGCAGAGCTTAAATGAAAAGAGTGTGTGATTTTTAAAGTGAAGGCATCTTTCTGGAAACCTGCTGTCTCCCCGTCCATTCAAAACCTGATGAAAAAATATAGATTAAAGGCTGTGACACTACATCATGAGAAAATTGATTATCTTTGCACTGGTTGGTTTTTTTGCGCAACTCATAGACGGTTCATTAGGAATGGCATTCGGATTAACATCATCCTCTTTATTGCTTGCTTATGGAGTGGCTCCCGCAGTCGCATCCGCTTCCATTCATATGTCAGAGATCGCGACAACTGCTGCATCAGGTATTTCACATTTTAAATTCGGGAATGTAAACAAACGGATGGCTCTCCTGCTGGTGATACCGGGTGCTATCAGCGCATTTCTTGGAGCCGCATTCTTAAGCAGTATTCCTGGAGATATGATCAGGCCATACATTTCCACGTTTTTACTGATCCTCGGATTGTATATCTTTATCCGCTTCCTCTTCTTCCATTCTCCTGATTCTATAACGGAAACCTCTCACGGAAAGCCATCCTTATTGACGAAGAAGCGACTATTGTTCCCGCTAGGGGCTGCTGCGGGTTTCTTTGATGCCATTGGAGGCGGAGGATGGGGGCCGATTAATACTCCGGTATTATTGTCAGTCAAACAGGCCAATCCAAGAGAAGTGATCGGCACTGTGGATACGAGCGAATTTGTCATCACGATTGCAGCTACATTGGGATTTGTTTTATTCCTAGGATGGGAACAATTTAATTGGTTTTGGGTCATTGCTTTTGTCATTGGCGGTGTTTTTGCTGCACCGCTTGCTGCCTGGCTGGTCAGAAAGATGCCCGGATATCTTCTGGGGGTTTTAGTAGGGGGATTTATCGTTCTCACCAATCTGAACACACTATTTAAAGCGAGTGGAGTCAATCCCCTTGTGGCGACTTATGGATATGTCTTTGTCATTTTTGCGTGGTTGATCGGGATCATTTACAGTATTAAAAAAGGGAGGAAGTGATTCGCTGGGTATTGCCCGGATAGAGAAGCATTCGTTAGTAGATGAAAGAAGGTAAAACAGTAAGCTCGAATCCCCGAGCTTACTGTGAGTTTACTGCCATATTTTTTGTGAACCTTTTTCTAACCAATCCGGAAAAAATAATCCATGTAACAGTCACAGTACATACTACTCTTCAGTTTCTTCAGTCCGTACAACAAGCACATCACAATGTGCAGCACGTGTGATATGTTCGGATACACTTCCGATCAGAAAACGTTCAACGGCATTCAAGCCTGTTGCACCGCAGATGATCAGGTCTGCTCCGATATTCTTATTCGCTTCTCTGGGGATGATCACTTTGGGAGAGCCATATTCAACATACGTTTTTACCTTTGTCACCCCTGCTTTGGCCGCTGTTTCTTTGTACTCCTCAAGAAGTTCTTCCGCATAACGGATCGCTCTTTCTCCAACAGTACGGTCATACGATTCAATCGCGGCAAAAGAACGGGTATCAATGACATGAATCAGTGAAAGTGTTGCATCATTCCGCTTTGCGATGGCGATCGCTTTTTTGAATGCCCATTCAGCTTCTCTTGATCCATCGACGGCTACCAATATGTTCTGATACTTTAAACTCATTTGTTATCCCCTCCTTATATTCATCATACTACATTTTTCCACTTATAGCTTATGACTAATCATCGAATAATAATGTTGAATAAAATAGTCAAACAGGGGGATTTACAATGAAGAAAAGAGATCCGAAGGAACAGTTCCAATACGATGAGCAGGGCAGTGAACAAGTAAGTCAGCAAATTATGAATTCTTATACGAGCGGTGTCATTGATACTGAAAATGGACACTACAACACGTATGAAGACCACGGTGAAAACCAACAGTAATCACTAGAAAGGCTGATCCAATTCTATTAGAGGATCAGCCTTTTCCTATCCGGGCTTGTTTTCAAGTGGAGGGATTTGTTGTTTCGTACGCCGGAAGTGCTTCGTTAGCATATATACTAATGATGTCAAAATGAAGGACAGAAATCCCGGCGAGCAGTCCTCAGGAATTAATATGTATGCAGCCATTCCGGCGGGAAGCACCCATAATGCTTCTTTGTTATAGGCAGCAGTCCCATTCAAAAGTTCGAGCAGGGATTTATCGGTCAGCCGCCCTTTTTTCACAAACAGATAATCGGCTGTCACAATAGCCGAAATCGGTATGATCAATATGCCAAGGATTGAAATGTAGCCCTCTGCATGAAGAACAAGGGAAGGGATACAGCTTAGCAGGATTCCAGCTGCCCCAAAGACTGCAGCACTTTGAACCCGGGTCATACCGGGTAAAGCATTCAGCAGGCTGTAGCCGCCTGTATACGCATTGCTGAGGTTGATTGATATCATGGACACCATTGCGCATGCACAAATGATAAGCAGAAGAATAAGAGAAGAAGTAAGCTCACTTGCCATCACAAATGGATTCAATTCACCGAATAAGCTGGCACTGAGTCCTCCTAATAATGCAGTCATCATGAATCCGGCGACATTTCCGCCGTACAGCCCCCAGAATCCGTGAGCTCCGCTTTTGCTGTAGCGTGTAATATCGGATGATGCACTGACCCCGGAGACATATTGGACGAAGATCAGACTTGAATAAAAAAAGAATTCAGCTGCACCGGCATCCTTTTTCCCCCCGGTGATCAAAGAGGAAACATCCGGTGCCGGCATGTTTGTCACGAATAAATAAAGGATGGTCAATTGTCCGAGGACAAGGACTGGAATGAAGTACTTGACTGCTTTTTTCACTGCATGGAATCCGACTAAAGCGAGCAGTGTCATGAAGAGTGCAAGGCCGGCTGCAACCGGGATAAACGGGAGGGATACCTCCGTCAGTTTTTTTACCATCGACAAAAGGACATACGTCCCGCCGATTGTCTGAACGCTGAACCAGTAAAGTGACGTCAGTGACCGGACGGGGGAAGCGATATGCATGGAAAGCTTAGTGCCAAGCAGGGTCCGGAGTACATATTGTGCGGGCAGTCCGTATCTCGAACCCGGGAGAGACAGGAAGGACACATAAAGAAACGCTGCCATTGACCCTAATACTGTACATATGAACGCCGCTGCAAAAGAAAGCCCGCCCTCGATCACCGCCAAAGCGGGAATCAGGAAGTTGCCCGCATTGACTGAAAAGGCGAGTTGAATGATGAAATATTCCTTCCACGAAGTGGTCTTTTGCTCTGCCGGGACCTGCTCCAGACCCAGCCGTTCAATCATTGGTTGTTTACCCATGGCAGTCTCCTTTTGACCGGTGATTTTCCGCTCTTTCTATTTTAAAGAATTTTTGCAAAAAAGCGAAGAAATAAACATTAATAATTTTACATGAAAAGAGAGATATTTACTTATAAATTTGTTAAAATGTAAGTGCTTACAGAGAAGCGAAATTCTCTTAGCTATAATATAAAAATAGTGTTATATTTATGAAGTGATGCTCAGGAATGAGCAATAGTGGATTTTAGGAGGTAGGCATAAATGCGTATTGGTGTGCCAATGGAGATTAAAAACAATGAAAACCGTGTAGCGATGACTCCTGCAGGGGTCGTGAATCTCGTTCAATTCGGACATGAAGTTTATATTGAGTCTGGGGCAGGGCTCGGTTCAGGATTCACAGATGAAGATTATACGGCTGCAGGTGGACATATCGCAGGTTCTGCATCAGAAGCATGGTCCATGGACATGGTCATGAAGGTGAAAGAACCTCTGCCTAGCGAATATACTTATTTCCGCGACGGGCTGATTTTATTTACATATTTACATCTTGCTCCTGAGCCGGAACTTACAAAGGCTCTTATCGACAATAAAGTCGTAGCAATTGCTTACGAAACAGTTGAAATGAACCGTGCACTTCCACTGCTGACTCCTATGAGTGAAGTGGCCGGACGCATGGCGACTCAAATCGGTGCTCAATTCCTTGAAAAGATCCATGGAGGAAAAGGAGTTCTTCTATCGGGAGTCCCTGGTGTACGCCGCAGTAAAGTGACAATCATCGGAGGCGGGGTAGCAGGAACGAATGCAGCAAAAATGGCAGTAGGTTTAGGGGCAAACGTAACAATCCTTGACTTGAACCCTGACCGCTTACGTCAGCTTGATGATATCTTTGGGAGTGATGTCACTACAATGATGTCAAATCCACTTAATATTGAACAAGCTGTGAAAGAAGCAGACTTGGTTATCGGGGCAGTCCTTATCCCTGGAGCTAAAGCACCTAAGCTTGTAACAGAAGAGATGATCAAGTCGATGACTCAGGGATCGGTGGTAGTTGATATTGCGATCGACCAGGGCGGTATTTTCGAAACGACTGACCGCATCACGACTCATGATGATCCGACTTACGAAAAACATGGCGTCGTACACTATGCAGTTGCTAATATGCCTGGTGCCGTTCCGCGCACATCGACGATTGCCTTGACGAATGTAACCGTTCCGTATGCAATCCAGATTGCGACCAAAGGCTACAAGAAAGCTTGCCTCGATAATGAAGCGCTTCTGAAAGGAATCAATACACTGAACGGATACGTAACGTATCAAGCTGTTGCCGAGGCGCACGGACTTGATTACTCAGATACAAGAACACAACTTGAACAACTTTAATACACCAAGCCGGCTGCAGACAAAACTCTGGGGCCGGCTTTTGTTTCAGTCCAGCTGCGGAGCTTAGAGGCACATGTCATAAGTCAAACCGGCCAAGAAGGCAAAGAACGCCTTATGCCACCCGCCTCTGAGCAAATCCCCTCCGCATTTCTTTTTAACTTTTAAACAAGCAAAAAACAGGGTATATCAAACTATAGATCATTAAAGATACTAAGCAGGAGGAGATACGATGAAGATTTCATACCACGGACATTCGGTAGTGAAAATTGAAACAAAAGGAAAGACGATCTTGATCGACCCGTTCATTAATGGAAACGAACTGACAGACCTTAAGGTTGAGGATGAGAAACCTGATGTAATCATCTTGACACACGGTCATAATGATCATGTGGGGGATACGGTCGAACTTGCCAAGAAAAATGATTCACTCGTGATCGCCAATCACGAACTGGCGACATATCTCAGCTGGAAGCTTGTCAAAACCCATCCGATGCATATCGGAGGTGCATTCGAGTTTGATTTCGGGAAAGTAAAGATGACTCAGGCTTTCCACGGCTCGGGACTCATGACTGATGGAAATGAAATCGTCTATATGGGGATGCCTGCAGGACTTCTATTATTCATTGAAGGAAAAACGATCTATCATGCCGGGGATACAGGGTTATTCTCGGATATGAAACTGATCGGCGAACGTCATCCGATAGACCTGGCATTCCTGCCGATAGGGGATAATTTCACGATGGGACCTGAAGACGCAGCAGAAGCAGCCAGATTCCTGAAACCGGAGAAGGTCGTTCCGATTCACTATAATACGTTCCCGCCGATCAAGCAGGATCCGCATAAATTCATCGAGATGCTGGATGGCTGTACGGGACAGATCATGAATGCAGGCGACACAATCGAATACTAAACACGGAGGAGAGTGACGTATAGAAGCGGTTGTGACCTATGCGTCACTCTCTTTTTTCAGTTTTTACACAATATCCCGTCCTTCTCCGCATATATATGATACAAGCCCGGAGAGGAGGAATCACATGAAGAAACAACGCTATATCCTTTGTCTGTTACTGACAGGTGCCTTACTGTACTATGCAGCCCCGCGATTATCAATCGAAGCCGGCGGGCTGGAAGGTGCATTCGCAACCGCCTGGATCGTACTCGCAACATTCGTCATCGCAGGCAACCTTGCTGGACTTCTATATAGCCCGTCCAAAGGGGTCAAAAGAGCCAAAGCGAAGTCTGTTACGCCCCCGAAAAAGAGGCTCCGTTCTTTTGGTAATTAGGTAAGGAGCGGCTGTGCACCCTGATAAAATTGAAACCCCAAGCTTTTCACATTATAATGAATCTATGAAGCAGGACGTATAAAAGAAGGGTGAAAAGCTTGGCAACCAAACATGAACAAATTTTAGAATACATAGACTCCCTCCCTGTCGGAGAAAAAATATCCGTCCGCCAAATCGCAAAAGCACTGAGCGTCAGTGAAGGAACAGCTTACCGGGCGATTAAGGATGCAGAAATAAAAGGCTATGTCAGCACGATCGAACGTGTCGGAACAATCCGGATCGAACAGAAGAAAAAAGAAAACATCGAAAAGCTGACCTATGCAGAAGTGGTAAACATCATTGATGGACAAGTCCTGGGCGGAAGAACGGGTCTTCATAAGATGCTCAATAAATTTGTCATCGGTGCAATGAAGCTCGAAGCGATGATGCGTTATACCGAAGCAGGAAACCTGCTGATCGTCGGAAATCGAACCAAAGCCCATGAGCATGCATTGAGAGCAGGAGCGGCCGTCCTGATCACCGGCGGATTCGACGCTGACGATCATGTGAAAAAACTTGCGGATGAGCTTGAGCTGCCTATCATCTCCACCTCCTATGATACCTTTACCGTTGCGGCGATGATCAACCGGGCGATTTATGATCAGCTCATTAAAAAAGAAATCGTCCTCGTGGAAGATATTCTGACGAAAGTGGACAACACTGCTTATTTACATGTAAACGACACACTTGAAGACTGGTATGAAAAAAACCAGTATACCTTTCACAGCCGATTTCCGGTAGTCGATCAGAATCTGAAAGTTCACGGGATGGTGACGTCCAAAGATGTCATGGGCCAGGAAAAGCATATCGGAATCGATAAAATCATGACCAGGCAGCCGATCACGGTCAGTGCGAAGACAAGTGTTGCTTCAGCCGCCCATATGATGATTTGGGAAGGGATTGAAGTACTCCCGGTAGTGAATGAACAGAACAAGCTGAAGGGGATCATTTCACGGCAGGATGTCCTGAAGGCACTTCAAATGATTCAAAGACAGCCGCAGGTCGGAGAAACGATCGATGACTTGATCAGCAACGGGGTCGAAGCAGGCGAGAAAAAAGGAGACAAGGAAATCTATCATTTCGCTGTCACCCCTCAAATGACGACCGGACTCGGCACCATGTCCTACGGGGTCTTCACCACTCTGATGACAGAAGCAGCCAACCGGGTGTTGAAGCCGTATAAAAAAGGCGATCTCGTTGTCGAGAATATGACCATCTATTTCATCAAGCCGGTGCAGATGGAAAGCATGCTCGATATTCACCCGAAGGTCCTTGATGTCGGAAGAAAGTTCGGTAAGGTGGATGTTGAAGTATACAGTGAAGGGGTCCTTGTCGGTAAATCGCTTATGATCTGTCAATTGATCGACAGACACTAGAATAAGAAAAAAAGACTGAGATGGATATCCCAGTCTTCCAGGCGTTTCTAGTTGCCGTTCAGTTCCTTTGCTTCACGTTCCGCATAAGGGAGCACATGCTTGTACAGCTTGTAGCCTGCCCAACAGCTGCCGATACCGATCAATATGAACAGGGCACCAACGAAATACGTTACGGTACCAGGGAATAACACGAGCTGATTGACGCCGAATAAAGCAACGAACAAGCCGAGAGCCATGCTTGCCTTTGCAGACAGCCATTTTTTCTCCATAGGCCGGTTGCTTCTGACTTGCTTAACTTTATAGAAAATATAGAAGGTAAAAGCTAGTGTAATAAAAAATGCGAGAAAATACATATTCATTGTCCTCCAGTGCTGGCTTTCTCGCTACTATTTTACAGGTAAGAGAACAGATTGCCAAATGAAAATTTCGTGAAGAAGGAGATCCTTATGAAAGAAGAGATACTGCAATTAATCAAACAATATGAAACGATCATCATCCATAGACACGTCCGTCCCGATCCCGATGCATACGGTTCACAGGGAGGACTTGCCGAAATGTTGAAAGCTTCTTTTCCGGATAAAAATATATATGCGGCAGGCCTTGAGGAAGTAACGCTTCACTATCTGAACCGACTTGATTCCATCCAAGATGAGGTGTTTGAAGGTGCGTTGATCATCGTATGTGACACGGCCAACGAAGAACGGATATGTGACAGGCGCTACAAACTGGGAGATAAGCTTGTCAAGATCGATCACCATCCAAATGAAGATGCATATGGTGATCATTTATGGATCGATACGACTGCCAGTTCAGTCAGTGAGATGATCTATGAATTCTATCAATTCGGTAAGGACAAAGGACTGGTTCTTCCGGAAAGTGCTGCCCGCCTTCTGTTTGCCGGTATCGTCGGTGACACGGGAAGATTCCTTTATCCGAGCACCACGCAGAAAACATTTGATATCGCCGGGGAATTGATCCGTTTTGATTTTGATAGAAACGAACTTTTCAATAAGATGTATGAGGTCGATCCATCCGTGTTGAAACTTCACGGTTATGTTCTCCAAAACTTTGTCATGGATGAAGATGGGTGCGGTCAGATGATCATGTCCAGGGAGATTCTCGAACAGTATGGAGTGGTCCCTTCGGAGGCATCCCTGCTGGTAAGTACTTTAGGTAATGTTAAAGGAATCAAAGCATGGGTTTTCTTTATTGAAGAAGAAGATCAGATTCGGGTGCGCCTCCGTTCGAAAGGGCCAGTCATCAACACGATCGCCAAGAAATACAACGGCGGCGGCCACCCGCTTGCGGCAGGCGCTTCGATTTATTCCTGGGAAGAGAAGGAGGAAGTACTGCGGGACCTGCGAGAGGTTTGCAGGGATTACTAAGTTTAAAGTTGAAAGCTCCCATTTTTTTATGGGAGCTTTTCTTTAGTCTTCATACTCGAGTTCCAGTGTAATCTGCGTGGTCGTCCAGAAATACATCTCCCGAACTTTAAAGGTGAAGCTTTTCTCATTCAGCTCCACGGTTTTATTTTCAATGATTTTTTTGATAAGATCACGATTTCCATACACGGATTCAAGGTCTTTATTGATCAGACTCCTGAGATCTCCGCTCAGCCTGTCCTCGGTTTCATGGATGCTCAGCAGTTCCACTTTTGTTTTGGTGGGGTTCGATATCTTTATCTTCACTTCCTGGATGGTCAGTTGGTCTTCATTTTTTTCATTGAGCTGTTTGTACTCTTCCTGCAAGTAGGTGAGGGTATTTTTATATTTACTGATTTCATTTTTCTGCTCTTCAATCAGCTTGGTTTGATTTTCGTGCATCACCCCGAACATATAGATAAAGATCATCCAGCTGACGATGCCTCCTACGACCATGCCTGCAAAAAAACGCTGCCAGGAAGGAAGTTTGTAAAATGGAGGGATCCTCATGATGAGATATGCTCCTGGGTGAGCCACGAAATAATCATGGCACCGGTATTGGCTCCTCCCAAAGCAGAAAGAATTAATAAAAATTGTTTGAAGACTTCTTTTGTTTCTCCGTTTAAGAACCCTTTTTCAAAACTGTATACTGTATCAAACGTACCTCCGATTGCAGCGATGATCGCCCATATCCGCAAAAAATTTGAAAGACGCCACATTTCAATGAACAACGGCTGTCCCATCGCGAATGCAGCGAATCCGCCCAATAATGAACCCCCCAGTAAAACCCCCAGTGCGATAAAGAAACTTTTGATCAACTCAGGAAAAAAGGCTTCAGCCATTTCATCATCTCCATCTCAAGTCTGTCCAATTCTTCTCTTACGATAACTATATGGGTTTCGATGACGGGATATGAGGGAGAACATATTTTCTTTTTTTGGTTTTCTTACCTATAATGAAGGTATATTGAAACTTAAAGGGTGTGCATAATATGTCGTTTGTTCATTTGCAGGTAGCAAGCGCTTATAGTTTACTTTCCAGCACAATCTCCATAAATGGACTTGTACATAAAGCTAAATCGCTCGGCTATAAAGCTTTGGCGTTAACGGATAGAAATATGATGTATGCTGCCATACCTTTTTATAAGGCGTGTATGAACGAAGGAATCAAGCCGATCATCGGTTTGACGGCTGATGTCGCGGTCAGCGATGAACGCTCCTTTCCTTTGGTGTTATTAAGCAGGAACAACAGGGGATATCAGAATCTATTGAAGATATCGAGTGCAATCGGTGCTAAATCCTCGAACGGAATTCCCTTGAAGTGGCTTAATTCCTACAGTGAGGGCTTGATTGCCATCACTCCCGGTCCCCTGGGGGAAATTGAAACCCGGCTATTAAATGATGAAGTGGTTAAAGCGAAGGAAGCCATCCATACGTATCAACAGATGTTTGGACGTGATTCATTTTATATAAGTCTGCAAAAACACGGTTTGAAAACCGAGGAAGCATTCAACCCTCTCCTGAAAAAAACAGCTTTGGAAACCGGTACAAAAATGGTCGCGGCAAATAACGTTCACTATTTAAACCAGGAAGATCATTTTGCACATGAATGCATGAATGCGATCCGGGATGGAGTCAAGCTTTCGGAAGATGACCGGGACATATTGGAAACACAGGAGTACTATTTCAAGTCGAAGGAGGAAATGGTCGAGCTTTTTGCGGAAGAGGTGGAAGAGCTTGAGAACACCTTGAGGATTGCGGAAGAGTGTACTGTCCGGATCCCATTTCATCAACAGCTCCTGCCGAAGTATCCTCTGCCTGAAGGAGCAGGTGCTCAGCAAGAACTGACCCATCTATGTGAAAAAGGGTTAAATGAAAAGCTTGAAGAAGTAACCCCCGAGTATCTGGAACGGCTGGATTATGAACTCGAAGTCATCGGTAAGATGGGCTTCAGTGACTATTTCCTTATCGTCTGGGACTTTATGAAGTTTGCAAGGGAAAGAGATATCCTTACGGGGCCGGGGAGGGGGTCTGCAGCGGGGTCTCTCGTTTCCTATGCCCTCAGTATCACTGATGTAGATCCGATCAAGCATCATCTATTATTTGAGCGTTTTCTTAATCCGGAACGGGTTTCAATGCCGGATATTGACATCGACTTTCCCGATCACCGCAGGGATGAAGTGATTCAGTATGTGGAAGGGAAATATGGTTCTCTTCATGTCGCTCAAATCATCACATTCGGTACATTTGCAGCCAAGGCGGCACTGAGGGATACGGGAAGGGTCTTCGGCTTGAATATGAAAGAGCAGGAGCAGCTGTCCAGGCTCGTTCCGAATCAACTGGGCATCACATTGAAAGAGGCTTTCGGCAAGTCAAAAGAACTGCGGGAATTCATAGAGAATAATGACTTGTATAAACGCCTGTTCGATACGGCACTTAAGCTGGAAGGACTTCCGAGACATACTTCCACACATGCTGCCGGTGTGGTGATCAGCGAAGATCCCTTAGTACAGTGGATCCCGATACAGGGAAGTGCTTCCGGGATTCACCTTACCCAGTATTCGATGGATATCCTTGAAGAAATAGGCTTGTTGAAGATGGACTTTCTCGGCCTCCGGAACTTAAGCATTTTAGAGAGGATTGTAAAAAACATTAGAAGAGGAAGGGATAAACGCTTTTCCCTGGAAAGCATTCCGTCACATGACCGAAAGACCTTCGAGCTGCTGAGCAACGGGCAGACCAATGGCATATTTCAGCTGGAATCCGAGGGGATGCGCAATGTTTTGACGAAACTGAAGCCTTCTTCTTTTGAAGATATCGTAGCCGTCAATGCCCTGTACAGACCGGGACCGATGGAAAATATCCCGACCTATATCAATAGAAAACACGGTAAGGAAAACGTAGAATTTCCCCATCCGGATTTAAGGCCGATCCTTGAAATGACATACGGAGTCATCGTCTATCAAGAGCAGATCATGCAGATCGCTTCGAAAATGGCAGGATTCTCCCTAGGGGAAGCAGATTTGTTAAGACGGGCGGTTTCAAAAAAGAAGAAGGATGTGCTCGATCAAGAAAGAGAGCATTTTGTAAAGGGGTCCATTCAAAAAGGCTACACCGGTGATGTGGCCAATGGCATCTATGATCTCATCGTCCGGTTTGCTGATTACGGTTTCAACAGGTCCCATGCGGTTGCATACAGTATGATTGCTTATCAACTTGCGTACTTAAAGGCCAATCATCCTGCCTATTTTTTATCTGCGCTTCTCACTTCGGTTGTCGGAAATGAAACGAAAATCTCACAGTATATCAGGGAAGCCAAACAATATGATATTGAGATTCTGGCACCTTCCGTCAATAGCAGTCAATTTGTATTTTCAGTGGAAGGGAAAGATAAGATCCGCTACAGCTTAGGGGCGATCAAAGGAATCGGTGCCCAGGCACTCAAAGAAATCATCTCTGTAAGAAATGACAAGCCGTTTGATGATTTGTTTGATTTCTGTATGCGGGTGTCGTCAAAGATCATCAACCGAAAGATTTTGGAAAATCTGGTTTTTGCGGGTGCCTTCGATGAATTCAATGTCGACCGTGCGACTCTCCTCGCAAGTCTGGACGTCGCGCTTCAGCATGCAGAGCTCGTCAACCCCGAAGATGATCACGATTTATTTGGTGAAGAAGAGGCGTTTCTGCTTAAACCGAAATATGCAGAGGTGGAAGCGATGACGAATGAGACGAAATTGGGTTTTGAAAAACAGGTGCTTGGGCTGTATCTTTCAAATCATCCGGTCTCCTCCTATCGTCAACTTTTTGAAGAGTATGGTTCAACGCTGATTTCAGATGCAAGGCATGGTGTGAAAACGGCAATAGGGGGTTATATCACCTCGATCCGGTCGATCCGGACGAAAAAAGGGGAAGTCATGGCCTTTCTGGAAATCAGTGATGAAACAGATGATATGGAAGCCGTGGTCTTTCCAGGAGTTTACCGTCAGATTATGACACGCTTAAAGGAAGGCAATGTGTTATGGTTTGATGGAAAGACAGAAGAACGGAACAATAAGCTTCAGCTCATCATCAATAAAGTACAAACCATCGAAGAAATAAAGCAGGGAGTGGAAACGCGGCAGAAGAAGTTATACTTAAAGATCCCCCTGCAAGAAGATAAAGAGACGTGCATGAAGGATATACAGCAAATCATCCGGCGCAACAGAGGGACGCATGACGTGATCGTCTACATCGAGCAGGACAAAAAAAGCATGAAACTGTCTGATTTCTATAGAATCTCCGCTAATGACAGTGTGCTGAAAGAATTAGAAGAATTTTTGGGAAAACCGAATGTCGTTTTAAAATAACATCCTTTACTTCAACCAACATTTATATTATTGTTTAATAGAAAAAGGTGGTCTGACCACTGTGACCCTGCATTCTTTAAGATGGTAACCCATGAATCTATAAAAACGAAAATATAGCACGGACTATTGATTAAGGAGTGGATGAAATTGTCATTGCGTGAAGAAGCTTTGCATATGCATCGAGTAAATAAAGGAAAACTGGAATCAAAATCAAAGATAGAGGTAAGAAATGCCGAAGATTTAAGCCTCGCCTATTCCCCTGGAGTCGCAGAGCCTTGCAAAGTGATCTATGACAAACCTGAAACGGTCTATGATTATACGATGAAAGGCAACATGGTTGCCGTCGTATCGGATGGGACTGCAGTTCTGGGCCTTGGGAATATCGGTCCCGAAGCATCCCTTCCCGTTATGGAAGGTAAAGCTGTTCTGTTTAAGAGCTTTGCAGGTGTCGATGCATTTCCAATCTGCCTGAATACAACGGATGTGGACAAGATCGTCGAAACGGTAAAGCTTCTTGAACCGACATTCGGCGGAGTCAATTTAGAGGACATCGCCGCCCCGAACTGTTTCGAAATCGAAGAACGCCTGAAGAAAGAAACGAACATACCTGTATTTCATGATGATCAGCATGGTACAGCAATTGTTACCGTGGCGGGCCTTGTGAATGCTTTGAAGATCGTCGGCAAGAAAATGTCAGAAATCAAAGTCGTGGCAAATGGTGCCGGAGCTGCCGGAATCGCAATCATTAAGCTTCTTTATCGGTATGGTGTAAGGGATATCATCATGTGTGATTCCAAAGGGGCGATCTATGAGGGCCGTTCACAAGGGATGAACTCGATCAAGGATGAAGTGGCGAAATTCACGAATCGGGATCGCATTGAAGGCGGGCTCAGCGAGGTGCTGAAAGATGCGGATGTATTCATCGGTGTGTCTGTCGCAGGTGCACTGACAGAAGAAATGGTGTCATCGATGAAAGCAGACCCGATAATATTTGCCATGGCGAATCCTGTGCCGGAAATCATGCCGGAACTGGCAAAAGCCGCAGGTGCAAAAGTGGTAGGAACCGGCCGGTCGGACTTCCCGAATCAGGTAAATAATGTACTTGCATTCCCTGGTATTTTTCGCGGAGCATTGGATGTACGTGCCACACATATAAATGAAAAAATGAAACAGGCAGCCGTCGAAGCGATAGCAGGGTTGATCAGTGAAAGTGAATTGAATGCGGACTATGTCATCCCCGGTCCGTTTGATAAACGTGTAGCCCCTGCTGTTGCAGCAGCGGTAGCGAAAACGGCAATGGAAACCGGTGTTGCCCGCTTAAAAATAGATCCTGAAGAAATCCGTAAAAAAACGGAAGACTTAGCGGTAATCGGGAAAAGTGAATGATGAATAAAGTGAACTCCCTCCATTCACAATCGAAAGTGTATGTTGGAATTGTTCACCAACTTAGAGAAATGATATCAAAGGATGGCCTGAAGCAGGGAGATAAGATCCCTTCCGAAAGAGAGCTTTCCGAACGGTTGAACGTCGGCCGTTCTTCTGTAAGAGAAGCACTCAGGGCTCTTGAATTATTAGGTTTGATTGAAACCAGGAGAGGGGAAGGAACCTTCCTGAGAGATTTCAGGGATCACCATCTGATTGATCTGCTGGGAATGTTCATTCTGCAGGATCATAAAGCACAACAGGATGTAAAATGTACGAAAACGATGATTGAAAAAGAGGCGCTGCGTACAATTTTCTGCCAAAATCTTGATGTGTCTGCACTCATTTCTAAAGTTGCCGAAGACAATGACAGTCTTACCTGGAGGGAAATATTTGAGGGAGTCATCCTCGTAAGCAACAACTATTTATCACATAGAATATGGAACGTCCTGAATGATTACGAAACTTTAATCATCGGTGAGAAGAAAATAACCCCTGAAATAAAGGAAAAACTTTTAACCCTGCTACAAGGATTAGAAAATCAAGACAAAGAATCAGTGCAAACAGCTTATAAACAGATCTGTGAAATCGGCGATCAAGAGTTGACAAATTCCAACATCTTTTTATAATGGTTTCCGTTAAACTGGTAGACAAGCTGATTGTTCCAGATGGTGCTTCTGAAAGGGGATCAACAATTACTTTTTTATGAATCTGTTAGAGGTTATTCATATTTTTAACAGATTCCAGCTGTTGATTGGAGTGAAAGACGAAGACTCCTGCGGGAGAAGTGGCCAATGTGAGACCTGTCCAGCAACGGCGGCTAACCCCTCGAGGTCATAAGCTAAATTGTCCAAGAAGGCAAAAAGGGCCTTCCCGGCCGATTCATCTTATGCTTGTCGGGGCTGGACGAGCCGCCTCCACTTTTCTTCCCGCAGGCGAAGCCGAGGAGGCTCACGGGTCACCCGCGGAAAGCGAAGTCTTCCACGGAAATCAACAGCGGTATTGAGCAGGTCCTTCCATTTCACTTATACACTTTCTTTCATCCAAAGAATATGAATACAAAAGCGACGGTAATTAGTTAAGGAGGTTTCACCTTGCTTAAGGAACTTTTCAATAAATCCAATAAGCCCAAAAAGAAAAAATATGCAACCATTCCTTCTGAAGCAGCCAAACAGGATGTTCCTGAAGGGATCATGACCAAATGTCCTGATTGTAAAAAAATCATGTACACAAAAGAACTGCAGAAAAACTTAAAGGTCTGCGTTCACTGTGGATATCATCATGGGATGAGTTCGACGGAAAGAGTCGACAGCTTTATCGATGATGGGACATTTGAAGAAATTAATGGAGATCTCGTTTCTGTCAATCCGCTAGGGTTTCCCGACTACCTTGAAAAAGTGGAGAAGGACCGGAAGAAAACCGGGATGAACGAAGCGGTCCTCACGGGGGCGGGCAAAGTAAACGGGGTAGACGCAGTCGTAGCGATCATGGACTCCAGATTCCGAATGGGAAGCATGGGTTCTGTGGTCGGTGAGAAAATCACGAGAGCGATTGAGGAAGCTGATAAGCGGCATGTACCGTTCATCATTTTTACTGCATCGGGCGGAGCCAGAATGCAGGAAGGTGTGCTGTCCCTGATGCAGATGGCCAAAACAAGTGTCGCTCTTAAACGCTTCAGTGAAAATGGTGGTCTCTTCATTTCAATCATGACCCATCCTACAACTGGAGGAGTATCGGCAAGCTTTGCTTCTGTAGGCGATTACAATTTTGCAGAGCCTGGCGCACTGATCGGTTTTGCCGGCAGAAGAATCATCGAACAAACGATTCGGGAAGATCTTCCGGAAGACTTTCAGACAGCGGAATTCCTTCTGAAGCATGGTCAGCTTGATGAAGTGATATCACGTTCGCAGCTAAAGGAAAAGATAGGTCTAATACTTGATATACATCAGTGGGACGGTGATCTGCCATGGTAAATGAGATGGAATTTGAAAAGCCTGTCGTTGAATTAAAGAAGAAAATTGCAGAGCTTAAAGAATTCACTCAGAATTCGGAAGTAGATTTATCAAAGGAAATTGAAAAACTGGAAGCAAGGTTACAGAAGCTTGAGAACGATATTTATGAAAACATGAAACCTTGGGAAAGAGTGCAGGTTGCGCGACATCCGAATCGACCGACAACCCTGGATTATATCCGCTTTCTCTTTACGGATTTCATGGAAATCCATGGCGACCGGTTATATGGTGATGATGAAGCGATTGTTTCGGGAATTGCGAAATTCGATGGTGTGCCGGTGACCGTCATCGGCCATCAACGGGGTAAAGACACGAAGGAGAATATCCGCAGAAATTTCGGGATGCCTCATCCGGAAGGCTACCGGAAAGCTCTCAGGCTGATGAAGCAGGCGGATAAGTTTAACCGTCCGATTGTTTGTTTCATCGATACAAAAGGTGCTTACCCCGGGAAAGCGGCCGAAGAAAGAGGGCAAAGCGAAGCCATCGCCAGAAATCTGGTAGAGATGGCAGGTTTGACTGTTCCTGTAGTGTGTATCGTCATCGGTGAAGGTGGAAGCGGAGGAGCACTGGCATTGGGTGTGGGCAATCATATCCATATGCTTGAAAACTCCACTTATTCTGTCATCTCACCAGAGGGAGCGGCTGCTCTTTTATGGAAAGATTCCACTCAAGCCAGGAAAGCGGCTGAATCCATGAAAATCACGGCTCCTGACCTGAAAGAGCTCGGTCTGATCGATGAAATCATCACTGAAGTGACAGGTGGAGCTCATAAGAATGTGGAAGAACAGGCTGCTTCGATTAAAGCCGTTCTAAAACAATCACTTAAGGAATTAATCCCGATGAGTAAAGATGAGCTGATTAACCATCGATATGAGAAATTTAAAGCGATGGGTGATTATTCTGTTTTAAATGAATATATTGGGGTAGAATCTTAATAAAACGACCGGACTGACAAATAGGAACCAGCCTTTTGTCAGTCCTTTTGTTTAAGGTTCTTCTCATTGGTTCTTGTTGTAAACAACAGTGAGACAGGGTATGTCCCGTTCAAAAGATATTTTTGAAAGTTTTAACAGTTGAAACGCTTTCAGTTAATAGAGTATTTCGTCTATTGGATTTCCAAGGGGGAACTTGTTGAGAAGCTTGTCTCTTCGTGTTATTTTAGAAATAATCAATAGTCTAATGGTCTATAATAAATGGGTGGATTAGAATTTTTCAAAATGACATCAACCGATAATATGTGAAACCATTAACAAATTTGCTTTTTATTCTTTTACATATAAATTTATCTTCATGAGGTGATGAAAGTGAAAAAAATAGGAGTACTGACAAGTGGCGGTGACTCTCCTGGTATGAACGCCGCTGTTCGTGCGGTCGTTCGTAAAGCTATTTTTCATGGTGTTGAGGTATATGGTATTTACCAGGGCTATAACGGCTTAATCAATGGCAACATCAAGAAACTTGAGCTGGGTTCCGTGGGCGATATCATCCATCGCGGCGGGACGATGCTCTATACTGCGCGCTGTGAAGAATTCAAGACAAAAGAAGGCCAGCAAAAAGGGATTCAGCAACTGGAGAAACACGGTATCGAAGGTATTGTCGTAATCGGCGGAGACGGTTCTTATCAAGGTGCAAAAGCGCTTACGGAATGGGGGTACCCTTGTGTTGGCGTACCTGGTACGATTGATAATGACATCCCCGGTACAGAGTTTACGATCGGCTTTGATACAGCACTGAACACAGTCATTGATGCGATAGACAAAATCCGAGATACGGCAACTTCACATGAAAGAACATTCATTATTGAAGTAATGGGCCGTAATGCAGGTGATATTGCACTATGGGCAGGACTGGCAGGCGGAGCTGAAACAGTCATCATTCCTGAAGAGAAGTTTGACATGAATGATATAGTGAGCCGTTTGAATAAAGGTCAGGAACGCGGCAAGAAGCACAGTGTGATCATCGTCGCAGAAGGCGTCATGTCCGGTAACGAATTTGCGAACCGCTTTACAGAAGCGACAGGCATGGATACACGGGTCTCTGTTCTCGGCCACATTCAGCGCGGAGGAACGCCCACAGCATCCGACCGTGTATTGGCAAGCCGATTGGGTGCGCGAGCCGTTGAACTCTTGATGAACGGAAAAGGCGGAAGAGCTGTAGGAATCGAAAAGAATGAAATGGTTGACTATGATATCATCGAAGCACTTGCCAAGCCTCACCAAATCGACCTTGATATGTACCGACTTTCAAAAGAGCTTTCTATTTAATAATTGGTGAAAGATTCAGGAGGTAAATAAAATAATGAGAAAAACTAAAATTGTATGTACCATTGGCCCTGCCAGTGAAAGTGTAGAAAAATTATCTCAGTTGATTGATGCGGGCATGAATGTTGCCCGTCTGAACTTCTCCCATGGTGACCATGAGGAACATGGTCAACGGATCATCAATATTCGTGAAGCAGCTGCAAAAGCAGGTAAAAATGTAGGGATCCTGCTGGACACAAAAGGTCCTGAAATCCGTACGAATAACATGGAGAATGACGGATTTGAACTTCAGCAGGGAGCATCCGTCATCGTATCCATGAAAGAAGTATTGGGTACACCAGAGAAATTCTCCGTGACATACGAAGGGTTGATCGATGATGTCCACGTCGGTTCTAAAATTCTTTTAGATGACGGGCTTGTCGGCCTTGAAGTAACGGATATCGATAAAGCTAATGGCGAAATTCATACTACGGTTGCCAATACAGGTATGCTGAAAAATAAAAAAGGTGTAAACGTACCTGGCGTTTCTGTCAATCTGCCTGGAATCACGGATAAAGATGCGAAAGATATCATTTTCGGTATCGGACAGGAAGTCGATTTCATCGCAGCTTCATTCGTACGCCGTGCAACGGATGTACTCGAAATCCGTCAGTTATTGGAAGAACATAATGCATCTCACATTCAAATCATCCCTAAGATCGAAAACCAAGAGGGCGTTGATAATATCGATGAAATCCTTGAAGTATCCGACGGATTGATGGTTGCACGTGGTGATCTTGGTGTCGAAATCCCTGCAGAAGAAGTACCTCTTGTACAAAAGCAATTGATCAAGAAGTGCAATTCACAAGGTAAGCCAGTGATAACTGCCACTCAAATGCTTGACTCCATGCAGCGCAATCCAAGACCCACAAGAGCGGAAGCAAGTGACGTTGCCAATGCCATCTTTGACGGGACGGATGCTATTATGCTATCAGGCGAAACAGCTGCAGGTACATATCCTGTAGAAGCGGTTCAAACAATGCATAATATTGCATCAAGAGCGGAAACTGCCCTGGATTTCAATGAAATCCTTTCAGCCCGCAGCAAAGAAAGCGATCATAACATGACAGACGCAATCGGCCAGTCGGTGGCACATACTGCAATTAACCTCGATGTGAATGCAATCGTTGCACCGACGGAAAGCGGTCATACCGCACGGATGATTTCGAAATATCGTCCTAAAGCACCGATCGTAGCAGTCACCGGCACAGAATCTGTCTCAAGAAGACTGGCTCTTGTATGGGGCGTTTACCCGACAGTCGGACGCAGAGTATCCACAACGGATGAAATGCTGGATATGGCTGTGGAAGAAAGCATGAATTCAGGCATGACGAAACATGGGGACCTGATCGTGATCACGGCGGGTGTTCCAATCGGGGAATCCGGAACGACTAACCTGATGAAGATCCATGTAGTCGGCGACATTGTTGCCAAAGGTCAGGGGATTGGACGCAAATCTGCTTATGGGAAAGCTGTAGTGGCTTCCAGCGCAGAGGAAGCTGTGAAAAACGTTCAGCCGGGTTCAGTCCTTGTCACAATCGGTACAGACAAGGATATGATGCCTGCCCTTGAAAAATGCTCGGCGCTGATCGTGGAAGAAGGCGGACTGACAAGCCACGCAGCCGTTGTAGGAATCAACTTAGGCATTCCAGTCGTAGTTGGAGTGGACAATGCTACTTCCCTGTTTGAAAATGATCAGGAAATCACGGTAGATGCCACTCGCGGAGTCATCTACAATGGCCATGCAAGTGTACTTTAACAGTTAAGCAGCAAACCGGGGTCTCACATGAGGCGCCGGTTACTTTGGTCTCTGATAGGCTGAGGTTTGCGGAATAATCCTCGTCCACCGCAATATGTTATAATGATAGAAGCAAGTCATAATAACAGGAGGAATTCCTCGTGAGATATATTTTGCCGCTTTTAATTGTAGTACCGGCTTTGGAAATCGGGATCCTGGTTCTGGCTGGACAAGCAATCGGCGTTGTACCGACCGTGTTGATGATCATAGCTACAGGGATTGCAGGGGCCTACCTGGCAAAGAGACAGGGGCTCGAAACGATCAGGAGAGCACGTGAGGACATGCAATACGCTCAGTTCCCGGGCGATGTGATCATTGACGGATTATGCATACTGGTCGGGGGATTACTGTTGCTGACACCTGGCTTCATCACTGATGCAACCGGCTTTTTATTGCTTCTTCCGCCTACCCGGAAACTATTTAAACCTTTTATCTATAAATTATTTAAAAAATGGTTCAATAACGGGAACCTCATTATCTATCGGTAATAAGAAAAGTTAGCTGGGACAAAAGTGTTGACTCTAAATACCGCTAATGATTTCCGTACAAGACTTCGCTTTCCGCGGGTAGCCCGTGTGCCTCTAAGTCCCGGAGCTGGACAATTAGAAAAGCGGAGGCGGCTCGCTCAGAGGCGACAAGCATAAGGCGAGCAAGCCGGAAAGGCGCTTTTGCCTTTTTGGCTTGATTGACTTATGACCTCGAGCCTCTAGCCGCCGGAGCTGGACAGGTCTCACATAAGCTACTTTTCCCGCAGGAGTCTTCGTCTCAACCGCTGGAACAAGCTAAAACTAAATGTACATTTTTCATAATTAATAAAAAGCCCGAACTTTATTGAATAATGGTATTCAATAAAGTTCGGGTTTTAATCGTTTTGTCCCGACTTCTTTTAATTTTTTAAAGAAACCGATTTCAATTTGGCTTTTCCCCCATGATAAACCTCCAGATGTCTTCAAACACTCCGGCTCGCTTCAGTGTTGAAAGGATGACCAGTACCACGGGTCCGACGATCAGGCCGAGGAAACCGATCAATTTGAACCCTACAAAGAGAGCGATAAGTGTGGCAAGGGGATCAAGGCCGATGCTGGAAGATAATATCTTTGGTTCCATGATCTGCCGCTGCACGACGACGACTAAATATAATACGGAAAGTCCGATCCCGAGCCCGGCGTCACCGGCAATGAATTCATAAGCGATCCATGGAACGAACACCGCGCCTGTTCCTAAGTAAGGCAGGATATCCACCAAACCGCTCACAAGGGCGATGGTGATGGCGTAATCGACTCGAAGGATAATTAAGCCGATTAGAACAATGATGGCTGTAATCGAGATTAACGTGAATTGAGCACGGATAAAGCCGAATAATGCTTTCTTCAGGTCGATGAATACGGTTCTGCCGCTAGTCATCGCCTTCCCGGGAACGAGTCGATCGGCTTTGGCTGATAATGTATACCAATCTTTACTGATAAAGAAGGTTGCCAGCGCGGCAAATATTAATACGGAAGCGGCATTCGGTATCCAGGAAATAAGCTGAGGAAGCCTCTGGAAAAAGTTTTGGAGAAAATCACCAGCGGATTGGGCGACCTTGCTTCCGGCTGTTTCAATGTTTTCAAGAATCGTGCTCTGTTGACCTGCATCGAGATTTTTAAAGATCCCTGCAATCTGGTGATAAAACGGGATCACCTGACCGACGATGAAATCTTCAGCAAAGGTCACAAGTGTTCGGACGTGTTGAGGAAGCACTTCTGATAAATAATTTGCACCCGAAACAATTTCGGCAATCAGCAGGGTGATGAGGCCTGCAAATACCCCTGCTATCAGAAACAGTGAGAGGACTACGGCCCACACCCTTGGAAGTTTGCCCCTTGTTTCAAGCATATTGACTAATGGATTGATCAATAATGCGATTCCCACGGCAATGACGAAAGGATATGCCAGTTTCCAAATGTAATACAAAGTAAATAAAGAAAGTATGATGACTGCAATCACCACAAGGAAGCGAATCGTTCGATATACATATTCCAAGTTCAACTGAGTTCCCCCTACCCTGTCTATTATCTTCTATTTTATAAGAGACAGGAAATGAAAGGAAGTTTAAATTTCTGTATATACAGAATATTTCAGAATGTTATTTTGAAGCAGTAGTTTTGCAAGTAGCATAACGAACGTTTACAATGTTTCAGTAGAGTGTTTATTGAAAACTTTATTTTTCTAGAAAAATAATTTTAGATAAATTCGAGCGTTTTCGTTCACAAATGTCAGATAATTGTTTATAATAGAAAATGTAAGCGCATCCCAAGTACTGCTTCCCTGCCGGTAACAACAAGGCACAGGGAATCATTTTTTGTACGGGGATTGAGCAATCGCTCAGCGCAGGAATTAAATCGATTTAAAGCCCTCAATAGGTAATTTACTTACTTTTATCAAACAAGCCCGATACAAATTTTCTGTCAGGGTTTTATGCTCATATGAAAATGGGTAAAAGGGAAATACATTCAAAGGAGAGATTATTATGACAGCGACTCGCGGACTAGAAGGAGTTGTAGCCACTACATCATCCATCAGTTCAATCATCGATGACACTCTTACATATGTCGGTTACAACATTGATGATTTAACAAACAACGCCACATTTGAAGAGGTAATCTATTTACTGTGGCACCTTAAACTTCCTACTCAAAGTGAATTGCAGGAGCTGACAGACCAATTAGCGGAAAACATGGCTCTTCCTCAGGAAGTACTTGATCACTTCAAGATGTACAACATCAAAGAAGTGCATCCGATGGCTGCATTGCGGTCTGCGGTTTCACTGCTTGGCCTATATGATGATGAGGCAGATGTGATGGAAGAGGAAGCAAACTACATGAAAGCGGTCCGTCTTCAAGCGAAGATCCCTACAATCGTAACGAGTTTTGCGAGAATCCGTAATGGACAAGAACCGATCGCCCCTCGTAAAGATTTAGGATTTGCAGCTAATTTCCTATACATGTTGACCGGTAAAGATCCGGAGCCGATTGAAATCGAAGCGTTCAATAAAGCTCTTGTTCTTCATGCCGATCACGAGTTAAACGCTTCCACATTCACTGCACGTGTCTGTGTCGCTACACTTTCGGATGTTTACTCCGGTGTAACGGCTGCAATCGGCGCTTTGAAGGGACCTCTCCATGGCGGAGCGAACGAACAGGTCATGAAGATGCTGACTGAGATCGGTTCTGTTGATAAAGCTGAACCTTACATTTTGGATAAACTTGAGAAGAAAGAAAAGATCATGGGATTCGGCCACCGTGTATACCAACAAGGTGATCCGCGTGCCAAGCATCTTAAAGAAATGTCCAAAAAGCTGACTGAGCTTAGAGGAGAAAGTAAATATTATGAAATGTCTGTGAAGGTCGAAGAAGTATTCACAGCGAATAAAGGGCTTCCGCCAAATGTTGATTTCTATTCGGCATCTGTCTATCACAGCCTTGGCATCGATCATGACTTATTCACTCCGATCTTTGCTGTAAGCCGCGTATCCGGCTGGCTTGCCCACATTCTGGAGCAATATTCAAATAACCGCTTAATCCGCCCTCGTGCTGATTATGTGGGGCCCGGCAAACAGAAATATGTGCCGGTTGACCAAAGAGGTTGATCATCAATATTTACAAAAAGTAAAAATATTGGTGTAATAAATAAGAAGGGGAATGACTCTGATTGCCAAGAAGCACTTATGGGTCATCCCCTTTGATCATGAATAAAAATGGAGGTTACATAATGACACAAGGTGAAAAGATTACAAATCAAAACGGCCAGTTGAATGTGCCGAACAATCCAATCGTTCCATTTATCGAAGGTGACGGGACAGGTCCTGATATCTGGGCAGCAGCTCAGCGCGTATTAGATGCATCAGTGGAAAAAGCTTACAAAGGTGAGCGCAAAATCGAATGGAAAGAAGTTTATGCCGGTGAAAAAGCATTCAACAAAACGGGTGAATGGCTTCCGAACGATACTCTTGAAGCGATCCGTGAATATTTCATCGCCATCAAAGGACCTCTTACCACTCCGGTAGGCGGAGGGATCCGTTCTCTGAACGTGGCTCTGCGCCAGGAATTGGACTTATTCACTTGCCTGCGTCCTGTACGCTATTTCGATGGGGTTCCTTCTCCTGTTAAGCGTCCTGAGGACACTGACATGGTCATCTTCCGTGAAAATACAGAGGATATCTATGCTGGTATCGAGTACGCTAAGGGTTCTGACGAAGTAAAGAAATTAATCTCATTCCTTCAGGATGAAATGGGTGCAAACAAAATCCGTTTCCCTGAAACGTCAGGAATCGGAATCAAGCCTGTATCTGAAGAAGGTACATCACGCTTAGTCCGTGCCGCAATTAATTATGCAATAGCTGAAGGCCGTAAATCTGTGACGCTTGTACACAAAGGAAACATCATGAAGTTCACGGAAGGCGCGTTCAAGAACTGGGGCTATGAGCTTGCCGAGAAAGAATTCGGAGATAAAGTATTCACTTGGGCTCAATACGATAAGATCAAGGAAGCTGACGGCACAGATGCTGCGAATAAAGCACAGTCTGAAGCAGAAGCTGCAGGAAAGATCATCGTTAAAGATTCAATCGCTGATATCTTCTTACAGCAAATCCTTACTCGTCCGGCTGAGTTTGATGTAGTGGCGACAATGAACCTGAACGGTGACTACATTTCTGATGCTCTTGCAGCACAAGTAGGCGGAATCGGTATTGCTCCAGGAGCGAACATCAACTATGAATCCGGACATGCGATCTTTGAAGCAACGCACGGAACAGCCCCTAAGTATGCTGGAATGGATAAAGTGAATCCATCATCCGTAATCCTTTCCGGAGTATTGATGCTTGAGCACCTTGGCTGGTCCGAGGCTGCTAATATGATCACGAAATCAATGGAAAAAACAATCGCTTCAAAAGTTGTAACATATGACTTTGCCCGCCTGATGGATGGAGCAACTGAAGTGAAATGTTCTGAATTCGGTACTGCATTAATCGAGAACATGGAGTAATCCACAACAATATGTCACGAGCAGAAGCATTCCTGAGGGAGTGCTTCTGTTATATCTATTTTAAGAACAGGAGGAGCTATGATGACAATTAAACGCAGGAAAGTTTCAGTGATCGGCGGAGGATTCACAGGTGCGACGACTGCACTTATGCTTGCTCAAAAAGAACTTGGGGATGTAGTGCTCGTTGATATTCCGCAAATGGAAGATCCGACGAAAGGGAAAGCATTGGATATGCTTGAGGCAAGTCCCGTCCAAGGATTCGATGCAGACATCATCGGTACTTCAGACTATGAAGACACGAAGGATTCTGATATTGTCGTCATCACTGCCGGAATTGCACGCAAGCCTGGAATGAGCCGTGATGACCTTGTTCAGACCAATCAAAAAATCATGAAATCTGTAACAGAGCAAATCGTCAAGTATTCTCCAAACTGCTACATCATCGTACTTACAAATCCGGTTGATGCCATGACATACACAGTTTTCAAAGCTTCCGGGTTCCCTAAAGAACGCGTGATCGGTCAGTCGGGTGTGCTCGATACTGCCCGTTTCCGTACGTTCGTTGCACAGGAATTGAACCTGTCAGTCAAAGATGTGACTGGATTCGTCCTTGGCGGACACGGGGATGATATGGTTCCATTGATCCGCTACTCCTACGCAGGAGGGATCCCTTTGGAAACATTGATTCCAAAAGACCGTCTGGATTCAATCGTCGAACGCACCCGCAAAGGCGGAGGCGAAATCGTCGGCCTGTTGGGCAATGGATCCGCTTATTATGCCCCTGCGGCTTCACTCGTTCAAATGGTGGAAGCGATCCTTAAAGATCAACGCCGCGTCATCCCGGCAATAGCATACCTGGAAGGCGAATACGGCTTCGAGGGAATCTACCTCGGCGTACCGACCATCCTTGGCGGCGGCGGACTCGAAAAAATCATCGAGCTCGAACTCACAGAAGAAGAACAATCTGAACTGGCAAAATCTGCTGAATCTGTTAAGAACGTCATGTCATCGCTGGCGTAAATATTTGAAAATCCGATTTCTGATTGAGGAATCGGATTTTTTAATAGGCTTTTTTCGCATGCTTTGTTGCATTGTACACAAGAAAATACCGGGACTTGGATATTTTCGCTGTGTCCTAACCTATTTAAGCTTGAGTTTGAAAAGAGCATGTGCACGCACTTCATTCAAAATCCTGGATAATGGACGTAAAGCTGCGATCTTTTAGAAATCAGCCTTATTTGTCGCTAGTGCGGGGATCGTTCCTGCTTGAGCGGAAGTGGTTGGCAGATGAAAGCCCGTTGAGTTTAGTCAGCGGGGTTTTATAATTGGATTGTCTGCGTGAGCAGGTATGGGATGTTGGTTAGCGCTGCGAAGGCCGGCATTTTCGTGATGGGATTGGATAATTATGTTAAACGGCAGGATTGTTGATCGTTTTGACTGGAATATGGTTCATATCGGCAGGAATAAGCGTGAAATCGGAAGGAATATCATTCAAAACGAAAGGATTATCCATCAAAACGAAAGGATTATCCATCAAAACGGCAGGATTATCGTCTAGATCAGTTGAAATCATTTCAGTTACGAACCTATCAGCTGTATATTGGGATAAACAACTGCTTTTCGATTGAGGAATTGGTATAAAATGTTAATCGGCAAAATTAATTGTAATTTTGGCAAGAATAATGTCCACTCCGGCAAGAAAATCGACTATTCGGGAAGATTACAGCCCCAATCGGTAAGATTATCCATCAAAACGGCAAGAATACGCTAATCGTATAGTCCAACCGGCTGACAGTTCACTGAATTCATTCCTAAATTCGGGTGAAGTGCACAACACACTTATTTATTTACGGTTTCTAATAGGATTACGGCCAGTTTTGTAGAGGAAGAGTCTGTTTTCCACATTACATAATCCAGCAGTCTGATTGCAGACTGTGCATGTGCTTTTTTCGAAGTATTTCCTAATGCTTACACAACAAATTTTACGAAAAGAGCCTGTATATATTAGAGTACGTACTAATATAATCACAAGAACTGCGTAAAATCCCTTTGTATGGAAAGCCTATAAATGATATTATAGTAATATACAGATAATAAAGATTATTTCTATTATTTTAAAATGTATGCGTTTACATATGGAGGTGCTTCTATTGCTGCTAGGTAAAAAAAGAAAGCTTGGAAGAAAAATCGAGGAAATGACGATTGGAGAAAAATTAACGTTAACAGAAAAAATTGAAGATCATGACCTGCTTCTGTATCTGGGTTTAACGAATGATGCCAACCCTCTATACATCCAGCACGACTATGCGTCACAGACGCCTTTTAAGAAACCGTTAGTCCCGTCCATCATGCTGACAGGAATCATTACATCTGCCGTTTCTAAGTACTTACCAGGACCTGGTTCGCACATCATTGAACAGAACATTGATTTTCCTAAACCCGTATATCACTATGCTACGATCCAGTTTCTCTTTGAAGTCACTGAAGTCGAACCATCATCCCATACAGTCACCATCAGGGTCACAGCGGTGAATGAAGAAGATGAGCAAGTGATCAACGGGACCATCAAAGTATGTCCGCCTCACAAACTCGAAAAGATGAACAGCCATGCTTTGGAGAACTTCTGATATGGCAGTAATGAAGCTGTAAAATCCTTAAGGATTTTATAGCTTTTTTTTATTATGAACATACTAATCGTAACTTTAGGTATGGTCAGGATCCACAATTGTATTATAATGAAACTATAATTACATAATATCGTTGGATGACGGGGTTAATTTCTTTCGCATGGAGGCACTTTTAATGAGTAAAAAAATCCTGGTAGTAGAAGATGAACAATCGATCGCAACTTTATTGAAATACAATCTGGAACAATCCGGTTATTCGGTCATCACCGCTCATGACGGTGAAGAGGGAAGGGACATGGCTGTAGATCAGCGCCCTGACTTGATGATTCTAGATCTTATGCTTCCTAAAATGGATGGAATCGAAGTATGTAAGGAACTAAGGCAGCAGAAAGTGAATCTGCCCATTCTCATGCTTACAGCGAAGGATGATGAATTCGATAAAGTTCTTGGCTTGGAGCTTGGTGCCGATGATTATATGACCAAACCATTCAGCCCGAGAGAAGTGGTGGCGAGGGTGAAAGCGATCCTCCGCCGCAGTCAATCGAATCAGGAAGCGGCAGACGCAGCCGAAGAAGAGACTGATTATAAAGAAGTCGGGGAGTTGAAAGTGTATCCGGAGCAGTACGAAGCGTATTTCCAAGGTCAGTTATTAGAATTGACGCCGAAGGAATTTGAGCTTCTTCTTTATTTAACCAACAATAAAGGCAGGGTTTTGACACGGGATCAGCTTCTAAGTGCGGTCTGGAATTATGATTTCGCCGGAGACACAAGAATTGTCGATGTTCACATCAGCCATCTTCGTGAAAAAATTGAATCCAATACAAAGAAACCTGTTTATATAAAAACGATCCGCGGACTCGGTTATAAGCTGGAGGAGCCAAAAGTTCAATGACAAAATTCAGGACCAAGCTCCTTTTTGCCCTAATAACACTAATCATCGTCGTATTGATCGGACTTGGCCTTGTATTAGGACAGATATTCAAGAATTTCTATATGGACACCTTTAATTCAAGGATCCAAAAGGAATCGAGATTACTGGCCAACTCCATTGAAGAGAATGGAAGCCTGAAGGACATCAACCCGTCCATGATCGAAGAGCTTAGTGATATATTGGATGTCCGGATCACAATCCTGAATGATTCGGGCAAGGTCATCCATGATACAGAGTCGGATGATTCCCTCCTGGATGTCCATCAGAAGAGGATGATCAATGAGATCGGTGATAATTGGGATGTGAAAGATAAGAATAAAAAACTTGTCTTATCCGGGAAAGAATACCGATATTATTGGTATCCCCTTAGAAAACAGGACAATGAAATCAACGGACTCCTGATCATGAGCACGGAAGTACAGGCGCTTGAAAAGGGGACTGGCCAAATCTGGCTTGTGCTGACGGTTTCCCTCGGTCTTGCGTTAATACTGATCATCATTCTGGGTTCAAGGATCACGGTGCGTTATACAAGACCGATCGAGTCTGCTACCAAGGTGGCGATTGAACTTGCCAAAGGGAATTTCAGGGCCAGGACTTATGAGGATCGATTGGATGAAACCAGCATGCTGAGTACATCGATCAATATATTGGCCCGCAATCTCCAGGAAATGGTCACTTCACAGGAGATGCAGCAGGACCGGCTGACTACTTTGATCGAAAACATGGGGAGTGCCATGCTTCTCATTGATCAGCGGGGGTTTGTCGTTCTGACGAATCACACATTCAGGGAGTTCTTTAACCTTGAGGAAAGTCAGTTGAGGAAAGTGCGCTATCATGAAGTCATTCATTATCCTCAGGTGAACAAGCTGGTGGAAGAAATTTTCATGACTGAAGATCGGGTGCGGAGGCAGATTCTCCTCCCCCACAGGATTGAGAGAAAGCATTATGAAGTGTACGGTGCCCCGATCATCGGTCAAAATGACGAGTGGAAAGGGATTGTCGTCGTATTCCATGATATTACCGAGCTGAAGAATCTTGAGCAAATGAGAAAGGATTTTGTGGCAAACGTCTCTCATGAGTTGAAGACACCGATCACATCGATTAAAGGTTTCTCTGAAACATTGCTGGATGGGGCGATGCAGGATCGTGATGCATTGAAATCGTTCCTCGAAATCATCCTGGCGGAAAGCGACCGCCTGCAATCGCTCATACAGGATTTATTGGAGCTCTCCAAAATTGAAAAGCATGGATTTGAGCTGTCCCTCGAAAAACAGGAAGTGCCTGCCCTTATCTTAGAGGTCCTGCCGATCTTGAAAGATAAGGCGGAGAAGAAGGAAATTACAATTCACACCCGGTTCGAGTCAAAGGGTGAGGCTGAAATCGACCCTTACCGGTTGAAGCAAGTATTCATCAACCTGATCTCTAATGCGATTGTCTATACTCCGAAGGGCGGGGACGTGACAATATCCGTTACAGAAGGGAATGAGAAGGTCGTTGTCGCCATTACGGACAACGGCATCGGAATCAGTGAAGATGAGCTTCCGAGAATCTTTGAACGCTTCTACCGCGTGGACAAAGCCAGGAGCCGCAATTCAGGCGGAACGGGTCTCGGCCTTGCAATCGTCAAACATATTATTGAGGCTCATGAAGGGAATATCGAAGTCGACAGTGAAGCGAACAAAGGCACGACCTTCACAGTTTCTCTTAATAAAAATTTCCCCGATCATTCATTAGGAGAAATAATTAGAAGATAAACCATACTCTTACTTATTTTTTACAATCTATTTACAAATGCTTAAACCGGAATTAACAAACGGGTGCTACTATAATGATGAAACCCCTTCATCCAAGGAGTTATGAAAAGGCGAGAACCAACCCCGTTCTCGTCTTTTCGCATTGAAAAAACAGTCTTTCCTTCCCGCTTCATCCCCTCCTCCCATTGTCATATTTTTGAAACCTTTTTCCATCCTGCCCGTATATATTACTAGTCGACTAATAGTATAGAGATAGGTTGTTTGTAATAGAAAGGGAGGGAGTTAATGAGTCTTAAACGTATTTATACCGTCACTGGAATGGTTATTGCCGCTCTTATATTGATTCTTGTATTAATCACATCCTGGTATACCGTGGACGAATCCGAACAGGCACTTGTCCTCACTTTTGGTGAAGCGGGCGAGCCGGTTGTCGAACCCGGTCTGCATTTTAAAATGCCCTGGCCGATGCAGTCGGTAGAGGTTCTTTCGAAAGAAACGTTCAGTCTTCAGTTCGGCTATGAGGAGAAGGATGGGGAGATCAAAGAATTTCCGAAAGAAACGAAAATGATCACCGGAGATGAATATATCGTCCTTGCCGACCTCGTGGTGCAGTGGAAAATCACTGATCCCGAAGGATACTTATATAGTTCGGAGGATCCGAAGGAAATCCTTTATGATGCAACTTCAGCTTCTTTAAGGAGCATTATAGGAAGTTCACTCATCGATGATGCGCTGACTTCAGGGAAAGCGGAAATTGAAGCCAATGTCAGGGAGCTGTTAACGGATCTGATCGATAAATACGATATCGGTATTTCCATCCTGGCAGTTAAACTGCAGGATGTCGAACTGCCGAATGATGAAGTGCGCAGTGCTTTCACCGCTGTTACGGATGCACGCGAGACCATGAATACGAAAATAAACGAAGCGAAAAAATACCGCAACCAAAGGACGAATGAAGCGAAAGGTGAAAAAGATGCCATCATCTATAGAGCAAAAGGTGATAAAATTGCTCGCGTGGAGCAGGCACGCGGAGATGTGGCAGTCTTTGATAAGCTCTATGCTGAATATAAAAACAATCCGGAAATCACCAGAAAGCGCCTGGTTCTTGAAACGCTTGAAAACGTGCTGCCTGACGCCGAAATCTATATCATGAAGGATGACGGGGACACGCTGAAATATTTCCCCATCAGACAGCTTGAAAATCAAACACCGCCGGTCAAAGAGGAAGGGAGTGAGGGATAATGGCTGATCAAAATGTCTTTGAGATGAAATCACGGCAAGATCCGGTAGAATGGAAAAAATATAGAAAACTGGGCATTTTCCTGGTCATCCTCCTCTTAGCTGTCCTGCTTCTTTTCACAAGCCTCTACATTGTAAAAGAGAGTGAGTACAAAGTGGTGAGACAATTTGGCGAGGTCGTCAGAATCGATAAGGAACCCGGCTTGAAGGTGAAGATTCCGTTCATTCAATCAATCACTACCTTACCGAAACATCAAATGACTTACGATGTGACAGAAGCGGAAATCAATACGAAGGATAAAAAACGGATCCTGATCGATAATTTTGCTGTATGGAGCATTGAAGATCCACTGAAGATGATCAAAAATGCGAGGACAGTAGTGAATGCTGAAACGAAGATGGAGGAGTTCATTTATTCGGTTGTCCGTGCAGAACTCGGACGGTTGAATTATGATCAAATCATCAATGACGAGAAATCCTCCCGTGGAAGTCTGAACGATCAAATCACGACGAAAGTGAATGAGCTGCTCGCTAAAGATGAATATGGAATTGTTGTTAAGGATGTGCGGATGAAACGGACAGATCTTCCTCAAGCGAATGAAAATTCCGTTTATACCCGTATGATTTCAGAACGAGAATCAAAAGCCCAGGAATATCTGTCGATGGGAGACGCCGAGAAACAGAGGATCACGGCTGATACAGACAGGGAAGTAAAAGAACTTCTCGCAAAGGCAGGTGCTGACGCAAATGTCATTCGCGCAGAAGGAGAATCCGAAGCAGCCAAGGTTTACAATCAATCCTTCTCGAAAGATCCTGATTTCTATGATTTATTTAAAACGTTAGAAACGTATAAGAAGACGGTAGATGAAAAAACCGTCATCATCCTGCCTTCAGATTCACCGTACGCCAGACTGTTGATGGGTTATACGGAATAATATCAATAAGCTCTTCCGGCATGGAGGCATCTCCGCGGAAGGGCTTATTTTGTTCCCGGGGGAGACACCTCTTTTTCCTTTCTCCTTTAGGCATGATAGAATAAAAGAGGATGACATAGAAGGAATCGGACATGATATTATCCGGCATAATAAATAAGTTGAAGTGTACTCAACCCTTTTAGAGGAGGTTCTTTTATGACGAAAAAGTTAGTATTGATTGACGGAAACAGTATAGCTTACCGGGCATTTTTCGCCCTGCCCTTACTGAATAATGATAAGGGTGTACATACAAACGCAGTATACGGTTTTACCACCATGCTCCAAAAGATCCTGGAAGACGAAAAACCGACTCATATGCTGGTAGCATTTGATGCAGGAAAAACGACGTTCAGGCATAAGACATATAAAGAATATAAAGGCGGCAGGCAGAAGACCCCGCCTGAGCTGTCAGAGCAATTTCCTTATATCAGGGAGCTTCTTGACGCTTATGGCATCAAGCGCTACGAAAGGGAAAATTACGAAGCAGATGATATCATCGGGACATTATCCCTTCAGGCCGAATCAGACGATTATGAAGTGAAAATCTTTTCAGGGGACAAGGACTTGACCCAACTGAGTACCGATAAAACGACGGTTTGCATCACAAGGAAAGGAATCACTGACCTCGAAGTGTACACGCCTGATCATATCAAGGAAAAGTGGGAAATATCACCCGATCAGATCATTGATATGAAGGGATTGATGGGAGACAGCTCGGATAATATCCCGGGGGTCCCAGGAGTCGGGGAAAAGACGGCGATCAAGCTGCTGAAAGAATTTGAAACGGTTGAAAAGCTTCTGGAATCCATCGATCAGGTCAGTGGAAAGAAGTTAAAAGAAAAACTTGAGGAAAATAAAGAATCAGCAATCATGAGTAAAGAACTGGCTACTATTCTGCGTGAAGCCCCGGTTGAAATCAAAGTGGACGAACTGGGCTATGACGGTATGGACGCAGCCAGGCTGAAAGAAGTGTTCAAGGATCTTGGCTTCAATTCCCTGCTTGAAAAGATGGGGGAATCTCCTCAGGAAGAAACGAAGGAGCTCGAAGAAATCTCTTATGAAAAACTGCAAAAGATAGAAGCAAAGCATCTTACGAATGAGACTTCTTTATATATTGAAATGCTTGAAGAAAATTACCATACAGGATCCATTATCGGACTGAGTATGCACAATGGAGAAGGCACGTTCTGCTTCACACTTGATGCGGCACTCGAATCCGAATATTTTAAAAAATGGGCAGAAGGCGAAGCGAACATCAAGTATGTGTATGATTCAAAGCAGGCTGTCGTCTCCCTGAAAAGACATGGAATCGATATCAAAGGGATTCAATTCGATTTATCATTGACTTCCTATATCCTGAATCCTGCTTCTTCCGGTGATGATTTCGCTGCGATCGCTAAAGCCCACGGTCTCCCTGAAGTGGATTCCGATGAAGCGGTCTATGGAAAAGGGGCTAAACAAAAAGTCCCTGCAGAGGACGTACTTTCTGAACATCTGGCCAGAAAAGCGGCAGCCCTGCATGAACTGAAAACGTTGTGTACGAAAGAGCTTACGGATAATGATCAATTGGAACTAATCGATGAACTCGAACTCCCGCTTGCCTTGATCCTTGCTGAAATGGAGCATACAGGGGTAAAAGTCGATCAGCAGCGCCTGCTCGATATGAAGGAGGAACTTGGAAATCGAATTGAAGAGCTTGAGAAAAAGATTCATGAGTTGGCAGGTGAAAGTTTCAACATCAATTCGCCAAAGCAGCTAGGAGTCATCCTGTTTGAGAAATTGGGGCTGCCTGCAGTGAAGAAGACGAAAACGGGATATTCAACTTCAGCGGACGTACTTGAAAAACTTCAATCCAAACATGACATCATCGATCACATTCTGCATTACCGCCAGTTAGGGAAGCTTCAATCCACTTATTTAGAAGGCTTGTTAAAAGTGGTTCATAAAGATTCAAGTAAGATCCATACACGGTTCAACCAGGCATTGACGCAGACCGGCCGTCTGAGCTCCATTGACCCGAATCTGCAAAATATCCCGATCCGTCTGGAAGAAGGAAGGAAAATCCGACAGGCTTTCATCCCATCTGAAACAGGCTGGGTGATGTTTGCAGCCGACTATTCACAAATCGAGCTCAGGGTGCTTGCTCATATTGCGGGGGATGAAAAGCTGATCGAAGCTTTCCGGAATGATATGGACATTCATACGAAAACAGCGATGGATGTGTTCGGGGTTTCAAAAGACGAAGTGTCATCCAATATGAGAAGACATGCGAAAGCGGTCAATTTCGGGATTGTTTATGGAATCAGTGATTATGGACTATCACAGAGTCTGGACATCACCCGGAAGGAAGCCGGAGAATTTATCAGGAAATACCTGGAGAGCTTCCCGGGAGTGAAAGAGTATATGGATGATATCGTCCAGGAAGCCAAGCAGAAAGGGTATGTGACAACACTGCTCAACCGCCGGCGCTATCTGCCTGAAATCACAAGCAGAAACTTCAATCTCAGAAGTTTTGCCGAGCGGACGGCCATGAATACACCAATTCAAGGGAGTGCCGCTGATATCATCAAGAAAGCGATGATCGATATGGCCACAAGATTGAAAGAAGAAAAACTTCAATCACGCTTATTGCTGCAGGTGCACGATGAATTGATTTTTGAAGCCCCCGAAGAAGAAATTGAAACATTGAAGAAAATTGTACCGGATGTGATGGAAAACGCGATGGAACTCGAAGTTCCATTAAAGGTCGATTATTCATACGGCCCTACCTGGTACGATGCCAAATAAACATAGGACGAGGAGGTGCCTGCATGCCTGAACTTCCTGAAGTCGAGACGGTCCGCAAGACGCTTGAACTCCTTGTCATCGGAAAGAAGATAAAAGAAGTCTCAGTCTTCTGGCCAAAGATGATCAAGCATCCTGAAGAGACCATAGAATTCATTCATGGTCTGCAAGGACAGGAAATATTTGAAATGAGGCGGAGAGGGAAATTTCTGATTTTCTATATGAATGAAGTGTCCCTCGTGTCCCATTTGAGAATGGAAGGAAAATATGGGGTGTATGAGAGCAGTGAACCGATTGAAAAACATACCCATGTCATCTTTCATTTTACTGACGGTACAGAGCTCAGATATCGGGATGTCCGCAAATTCGGAACGATGCACCTTTTTAAAAAAGGGGAAGAACTTCTCCATCGCCCGCTGATCGGACTGGGAGCCGAACCCTTTGACAGAGAATTCACCGTATCTTACCTGCAGAAGAAGCTTAAACGCACCGAACGGATCGTCAAAGCTGCACTGCTGGACCAAACCGTCATGGTGGGTCTTGGGAACATCTATGTTGATGAGGCATTATTCCGTGCCGGTATCCACCCAGACCGTAAAGCGAAGTCGCTTACGAAGAATGAAGTCACCATTCTTCACAAATGCATTATCGAAACGTTGAAAGAGGCTGTCGAGATGGGGGGCAGCACGATCAGGTCCTACGTGAATTCACAGGGACAAATGGGAATGTTCCAGCAGAACCTGTATGTCTACAGCCGGAAAGATGAAGACTGCAGAAAATGCGGGACGCCGATCGAGAAAAAAGTTTCGGCAGGAAGAGGGACCCATTATTGTCCCCGCTGCCAGAAAGCATGAATGAGCCTGAAGTTATTTAACATCTGATAAGCCCTTGCCATATAGTATTGTAATGATTTTTTGGGAGGGCTTTTAGATGACTGAAACATTCGCCTTATTACTGCTTGCATTTGCGGTAAGTCTTGACAGCTTTAGTACCGGTTTAACGTACGGATTACGAAAAGTGAAAATTCCTTTAAAATCAATCATTATCATATCGATTTGCTCGGCAAGCTCGCTGCTTGCCGCCATGATGGTAGGAGATACGATTCAATCCATTTTATCCCCGGTATGGGCAGGGCGGATCGGCGGGCTTATCCTCGTCTTGATAGGCGGCGTAGTCCTGTATCAGTTCTTCAGACCTGAAAGAGACGCGGAAGTGAGCCCGTCAGAAGAGAAAACATTGATCAACTTTGAAATTAAGTCCATCGGATTAGTCATACAGATACTCAGGAGACCACTGACTGCAGATTTTGACAGGTCGGGAACGATTACCGGAATTGAAGCGTTCATGCTTGGAATTGCCCTGTCACTGGATGCTTTTGGAGCCGGGATCGGTGCAGCCCTGCTGAATTTTTCCCCGCTTTTACTGGCGCTGGCCATTCTCTGCATGAGCTTTGTTTTCTTATCATCAGGCTTGAAATTGGGGCAATTCTTCTCGCATTTGAAATGGATTCACCGTGTTTCGTTCCTGCCGGGCGTGTTGTTGATACTTATAGGGATTCTGCGTTTTTAAGCGAAAAGGCAATGTAGAAAGGATCTGACATATGGCAATTATTCTAGGATTGACAGGCGGCATCGCTAGCGGCAAGAGTACCGTCTCAAACATGCTCGATCAAAAAGGGTACACGGTTATAGACGCCGATCTTGCGGCACGGAAGGTCGTCGAGACAGGGCAGCCGGCTTACCTTGCGATTGTGGAGGGATTCGGCAAAGGCATTCTACATGAAGAAAATGAAACGATCGACCGGGCAAAACTAGGGAATATTGTATTTCATAATGAAGAAATGAGAAGAAAATTGAATGGCATCGTTCATCCTGCCGTACGCGGCATGATGCTGTCAGAGAAAGATCAAGCCGCAGATTCAGGGAAAAACACGATCATCATGGACATTCCGCTTCTATATGAAAGTGATCTGACATGGATGGTCGACCGGACAATCGTCGTATATGTAGATGAAGAAACGCAATTATCGAGGCTGATGAAACGAAATCAATTCACCAAGCAAGAAGCATCTTCACGAATCGCTTCCCAGTTCCCGCTAAAAGACAAAGTCGGACTCGCCGATGCCGTCATCAACAACAACGGAACAATCGAAGAAACTGAAAAACAGCTCAACCAGATAATAAAGGACTGGAATCTAAGACCATAATACTTAACCACAACCGGCAGGTCATCCCTGCCGGTTTTTTATGTGCTTGAATGCGATTCATTAATATCCTTAGAGAACATATTCCCCAGTTGGATTCTAATTGTAGGCTCAAGTTTTACTGAAGAAAAGTATTGAGTTAAACTAATTTATGTTTTTAGGCAAATCCAGCTGTTGATTGGAGTGGAAGACGCAGACTCCTGCGGGAGAAGTGGCTTATGTGAGACCTGTCCAGCTCCGGCGGCTAGAGGCTCGAGGTCATAAGACAAGCAAGCCAAAAAGGCAAAAAGCGCCTTTCCGGCTTGCTCGCCTTATGCTTGTCGCCTCTGAGCGAGCCGCCTCCGCTTTTCTGATTGTCCAGCTCCGGCGGCTAGAGGCTCGAGGTCATAAGTCAATCAAGACAAAAAGGCAAAAGGCCTTTCCGGCTTGCTCGCCTTATGCTTGTCGCCTCTGAGCGAGCCGCCTCCGCTTTTCTGATTGTCCAGCTCCGGCGGCTAGAGGCTCGAGGTCATAAGTCAATCAAGCCAAAAAGGCAAAAAGCGCCTTTCCGGCTTGCTCGCCTTATGCTTGTCGCCTCTGAGCGAGCCGCCTCCGCTTTTCTAATTGTCCAGCTCCGGGGCTTAGAGGCACATGTCATATGTCAAATCGGCCAAGAAGGCAAAGAACGCCTTCGCGGCCGATTCGCCTTATGCCACCCGTTTCTGAGCAAAGCCCCTCCGCTTTTCTATCCCGCAGGCGAAGCCGGGGAGGCTCACGGGTCACCCGCGGAAAGCGAAGTCTTCCACGGAAATCAACAGTGGTATTGAAGTGGAATTTATGTATTTTATACATCATTTTTCACAAGAACGTAGAATATAATTTGTCAGAATAATAAAACATTTAAAATCAGCAAATTACTTATTAACTATTTTTCTAAATATGTTATACTATTTTTAGTTAATAAACATATAAGTATAACATTAATATAGAGGGGAGCCGGATTTATGAAGGCGAAAATTGCGATTAACGGTTTTGGACGCATTGGAAGAATGGTTTTCAGAAAAGCGATTATGGAAGAGAACTTAGAGGTTGTTGCGATTAATGCAAGCTATCCAGCAACCACACTGGCACATCTGATTAAGTATGACACAAATCACGGTACATTCGATGCCGAAGTACTGACCGAAGAAAATGCCATTATCGTAAACGGGAAAAGAGTTCAATTATTAAGTGATCGCGATCCGAAAGCATTACCTTGGAAAGCCCTGGGCATTGATATTGTAATCGAGGCAACAGGTAAATTTAATTCCAAGGATAAAGCAAGTCTTCACCTGGAAGCCGGCGCCAAGAAAGTCATCCTCACAGCACCAGGAAAAAATGAGGATATCACCATTGTCATGGGTGTAAATGAAAGCGCATTAAATATCGAAGAGCACGACATCATTTCAAATGCATCCTGTACGACAAACTGCCTGGCTCCTGTAGCAAAAGTGCTGGATGAACAATTTGGAATCGACAACGGCCTGATGACGACAGTCCATGCCTATACAAATGATCAGAAGAACATTGATAATCCACACAAGGACTTGAGAAGGGCGAGAGCATGCGGTCAATCGATCATCCCTACGACAACGGGAGCTGCGAAAGCGCTGTCACTCGTACTGCCTCAATTAAAAGGCAAATTGCACGGAATGGCCCTTCGCGTACCTACTCCAAACGTGTCGCTTGTCGACCTGGTGGTAGATGTGAAAAGAGATGTGACAGCTGAAGAAATCAATGAGGCATTCATTACAGCTTCATTAGGTTCTCTGAACGGAATTGTCGAATATACAACCGAACCGTTAGTTTCCATTGATTTCAATACAAATCCTCATTCCGCCATCATCGACGGATTATCCACAATGGTAATGGGGGACCGCAAAGTCAAAGTGCTTGCATGGTATGACAATGAGTGGGGTTACTCCTGCCGCGTAGTCGACCTCGCAAAATATGTCGCCGCCAAAATGGATGTCAAAACAGAAGTGAACGTTTGAAAGAACCAACAAAAATAATAAGAAAACCAATCGAACGTCCTCCCGGGGGCGTTCTTTCTTTTATGCTGGCTGACAAAGCGAGTCTTGCACAGAAATCAACAGCGGATTCAAGGAGGTTTCTTTCAAAAAAGTTTTAATAATTTTATTGCAAAAGAATATTAAACAAAGTATACTATTTTTCGTGAACTTCTTAAAAGCAGATGAATACTGATTTAGCTACTTAAAGGGTTAGGACCTCTTCGGACTAACTTTCCCCCGTGGTAGTTAAGATTTTGCCGAGGGACTTGTTCATTTTGACGAAAAAAATTATGTCAAAGGGGGAAACGATCAATGGAAACAATGGGTCGTCACGTAATCTCGGAACTATGGGGTTGCGATTTCGAAAAGCTTAATGATGTTGTAGGAATTGAAAAAACGTTTGTAGATGCTGCACTGAAATCAGGTGCTGAAGTACGTGAGGTAGCCTTTCATAAATTTGCTCCTCAAGGTGTGAGCGGAGTTGTGATCATCTCTGAATCGCATTTGACCATTCACAGTTTTCCTGAACATGGTTATGCAAGTATTGATGTATATACGTGCGGTGATTTAGATCCTAATATTGCTGCTGAATATATTGCAGATGCTCTTGGTGCGGATACTCGTGAAACAATCGAGCTGCCTAGGGGAATGGGTCCTGTCCAAGTGAAGAAATCACAGGCTCAAGCACTTTAATAGCGATAACGTAAAGGGATGCATGACAGTGCATCCCTTTTTTGATGACTAGAGACAAAAGGGATGAACCCCGCCATTCTCAATCCTCAATTTTCAACTCAGCCTTTTTCGTGTAAAATAAGGATATATAAAGGGAGGCAGGAAAATGAGTGGATTACGAACCTTGTTTAAGAGATTTCAATCAGAATGTGAAACGTCGGATCAGAATGATGATCCGGGCTTGCGTTCCGAGTATTATAAATCGATGCATGGAGCTGCGTTCAATGCCGTACTGGACTTATTCTCGTCTTCAGAGTACGAGGTCATTTCGGAATCCAGGGAACGAGGGGAGATCACGGTCCGGAAAAACGGGACTCCACGTCTGTTTATCGTTGCAACCGTAATCACCGTCCGTCCCCTGGAAACGGCTGTCGACTTCAAAGTGAGTGCGGATAAAGGGAAGATTTTCGGTACATACACAGTGTTGAAAGCGCAGATCAGGCATTATTATCAAACGCTTGGCAGTCAATTGACAAAGGTAAAATAACGGTAAATCCTTATTATGCTTGTGTATGCGGCAGCTTTTTTATATGATTGAAGTAATAGTTATTTAAAACGGAGCTGATAATATGAAATGCCCGTCATGCCAGCATAATGGGACCCGCGTAGTCGATTCCCGTCCCGCTGATGAAGGACGCTCGATCAGAAGGCGGAGAGAATGCGAAGAATGCAACTTCCGATTTACGACATTCGAAAAAGTGGAGGAGCTCCCGCTGATTGTCGTGAAAAAGGAAGGAGTTCGTGAGGAATTCAGCCGTGAAAAAATCCTTCGCGGGTTGATCAAGGCCTGTGAGAAGAGGCCCGTCCCCCTTGAGCGCCTGGAAAAAATCTCGCTGGATATCGAAAAAGAACTCAGAAATCAAGGAACATCTGAAATTGAATCGGTGAAAATCGGCGAAATGGTCATGGACGAGCTTGCAATGGTGGACGAAGTGGCGTATGTACGTTTTGCATCCGTCTATCGACAATTCAAGGATATCAATGTATTTATAGACGAATTAAAAGAATTAATAAAAAAAGAGTAAAGTCGTGAGCTGAAGAGACATTCTTTAGCTCTTTTTCTCTTTATTTATTTTTGAAAGGTTGAATCAGACTATGAAGAAGCATTGGAATGAAATACAGCCGATCGATCACTACATCGCAGCGACTAACGGGATGCTTCAGGAATATGACCGCAAGATTATTACATTCCTTTATCAGCCTCTGATCGGTGCTGCTCCTTACAGCTTATATATGAGTCTATGGGGGGAAGTGGAGGAAAACAGGCTCTGGTCCTCAGGATCTGCTCATTATCATTTAATGAACGTTCTCTCTGCAAATCTGCAGGAAGTATACGAAGCGAGGTTGAAGCTTGAAGGAATCGGCCTATTAAAAGTTTATGAAAATAAAAGCGGAGGAGAACGAAGCTTTGTGTATGAACTGCAAAGCCCCCTTCTGCCTCAAAATTTCTTTCGTGACGGCATGCTGAATGTATATCTGTATCAGAAAATAGGACGTACCCATTATATGCGTCTAAAGCAATTCTTTACCGACCAGGCTGTTGATATGGATCAATACAGTAATATCACCCGTTCATTTCAGGACGTCTTTACATCGGAACAGAACATCAATTTCCTGAATCATGATGCCAATGCTGATTCAGAAACCGATGCTGGCAAGAAATTCATCCACTATCAGAACGGTACCGGGCTCCCTCTCGATGAGGTGGACTTTGACTTTCAACTGCTGCTCACTGGTCTGTCAGAGGTGATGGTACCGAGAAAAGCTTTCACGATAAAGGTGAAGGAAACGGTTAAGAAGCTGAGTTATTTATACGGAATCGATCCTTTGCCTATGAAGAATCTGATCTTGAGCTCCATGGACTCGGAGGATGAAATCGACCTCGAAATGCTGAGAAAAGCAGCGAGGGACTGGTACCAGCTTCAAACCGGGGATAAGCTGCCGGATTTAGCTCCCAGGATTTCTCCCAATCGGGAAGGAAAAAGAACGGACAAGCCGTTAACGAAGGAGGATGAACTCCTGGAGTATCTCGAAACGACTTCCCCGAAGGACGTTCTTTCGGATATCTCGAACGGAAGCAGCCCTTCTAAATCAGACCTGCAGGCTGTCGAAGAAGTACTGCTGTCACAAAAACTGCCGGTCGGGGTCATGAATGTGCTCATTCAGTATGTCCTTTTGAAAACGGATATGAAGCTCACAAAAGGGTATATGGAAAAAATTGCTTCACACTGGGCGCGTAAGAAAGTGGAGACAGCCGGGCAGGCAATGGAACTTGCTAAGAAAGAGCACCAGCAATACCTCGAGTGGGCACAAGGGAAAAAAGAAAACAAATCCAATAGAAGAAAACCTGTACGGACAGAAAAGCTCCCGGATTGGTTCAAAGAGGGTGGAAGCAAGGATGAAAAACCCGCTTCTTCAGAAAGTGATGATTATGACTTTGAAGCTGAAAAGAAAAAGCTTGAAGAGGAATTGAAAAAATTCAGGAAGTAGGTGAATGACAAAGTGGAAAAAATTAATAACACCCTAAAAAAACTGGCGGCATCGAATTCATTTCAGCAGCGCTATGAAAAAATGAAAAAAGAAATCCTGGAAAATCAGGATGTAAGGGACTTCATCAATAAGAATCGTGATCAAGTCACATCGGAAATGGTGAATGAAAGCCTGATGAAGCTTTATGAATATATTTCCCAAAGCAAGGAATGCAGGGACTGCCCCTCTCTTCAGGAATGCCGGAATATGATGAAGGGGTATGACCCTCATTTGGTCATCCGTGGAAACACGATTGATATCGAATATCACCGGTGCCCAAGAAAAGTGGTCCATGATGAAAGAACAAGTTCCCAAAAGCTGATTAAAAGCTTATATGTACCAAAAGATATTCTTCAAGCTTCCTTCTCTACACTCGACCTTGATTCGAAAAGCAGATTGGAGGCTGTGCGTCTTGCGAAGAACTTTGTGGAAAACTATTCAGCTGAAGAACGGATGAAAGGATATTATTTCTACGGAAAATTCGGTGTGGGGAAGTCCTATATTCTCGGAGCGGTTGCAAATGAACTTGCTCAGAGTAAAGTGGCTTCCATGATTGTGTACGTGCCGGAGTTTTTCCGTGAAATCAAGCAGTCTCTCGGAGATAACTCTCTCAACGAAAAACTCGAAGCGGTCAAAGCTGCACCGGTCCTGATGCTTGATGATATCGGTGCTGAAACGATGTCGAGCTGGGGAAGGGATGAAATCCTCGGAACCATCCTCCAGTACAGAATGCTTGAAAATCTCCCTACTTTCTTCACATCAAACTTCAACTTTGATGAACTTACGCATCACTTGACCTACACCCAGCGTGGAGAAGAAGAAAAGCTGAAAGCAGCGAGAATCATGGAAAGAATCAAATACCTCGCCCAGCCTGTACTCATCGACGGCCGGAACAGAAGAGAATAGATCGGATAAAAAAGAAAAGGTGCGGCTGCCTTTTCTTTTTTATGCAATTAATTCACAAACAAACTTCTAATTCATACAAGCTCCCCATATATATAAAGCAGGGATTTCGGCTTTTTAGGAGGGGAGAAAGTTTGATTGAATTCATTTTCAGACAGAAAAATGATGCATTAAAGCTTCAACAATGCCTGACCAAGCATGATTTGACATCATGGTTTCATGAAACGCTTTTTCAAAATAAAACACATTATAACCTTACTATAGATGTTTCGGCTCCGACTAACGGAATGGACCGCCTGATGAAAGGAACAATAGACTTTATTCTCTGTGACAAGTGTATCGATTGGGCGGAAGACATTCTAAGGAATCAATTTTTCTATGAAGATATCTCTGAAATTGAACAGATTCTGGAAATCGTCTCGGATATGAGAATGGGGGAACGGCCTGAACTGGATCAAATGCTGGAAGAATGGAATGAACCTTTATTTGTAAGGGAAAGCCTGGATCGGGTGTTCGTTGGCAGCATACCTGTTTCATTTGATTCATTCAGTACATTCAGGCTGAAAAAGCTGCAGCTCCGGATAACGGAAATGGTGGAACTTGCAATCGATGAATACAAAATGGAACAGGAATATCAAATGTTCATCCACATGCTCAGGGAATATTTAGCTTCAAGGGAGAAGAAACTCGATACAATCCATCTTTTCTCTACTGGATTCGGATTTCGATTCTTTGATGAAAATATGAAGGAAGTTTCAAGGAAAGAACTTACGAAGCTCATCGACAAGCGGCTTTTGACGAATCATCCTCTTTATGTGGATTCTTACACGATTGCACCGCTTCTGTCCCTCGCTCCTGAAAAAATATACGTCTACGGCAGCAGCGAGAATAATCTGATACGGACATTACAGAATATTTTTGAGGAACGGATCGACCTGCTTCCCTTGCATTATTTTCCTGAACCGCTCCTTTATTCATCGATTGATATGGCAAATGAATAGGAAGTGTAATTTTACCTTTGGCCCTTGCTTTTGACTGCATAACCGATTATAATACCTACATAATAAGTCTATAAGGTAAAGGTTATGAAGAGGACAATAATATTCCTATTCGATTCACAGAGAGGGAAGCCGGGGCTGCAAGCTTCCTAATACGACAGAATATTTACCACCTCTGAACTTCAATCCGGAAATGGCATTCGTGCCTCATTATGGATTGACGGCTAAATGTCGTTATTCGTTTTCAATGAAGTCATTTTTTGCAATTTTTCAACGCATCTAATGAGAAGTTGGGTGGAACCACGAGTATATCGATTAACCTCGTCCCTTCAATTATGAAGGGGCGGGGTTTTTTATTTTTTTACCCTGATAAATTCTAAGGAGTGAATTCAAATGTCTGAACAGATCAAAATGACGTTCCCGGATGGAAATGTGAAGGAGTTTCACAAGGGGACCAGCACTGAAGACATCGCTGCATCCATCAGCCCGGGTCTTAAGAAAAAAGCGATTGCAGGTAAAATAAATGATCAACTGATCGATCTGCGTACTGGAATCATGGAGGACGGAAAGATTGAAATCATCATGCCGGACAGCGAAGAAGCATTGGAAATCCTTCGCCACAGCACGGCTCACCTGATGGCGCAGGCGATCAAACGACTGTATCCGAACACGAAGCTTGGGATCGGTCCTGTGATCGAAGGCGGATTCTACTATGATATCGACTCCGAGCATACGTTTACTCCTGAAGATCTTCCTCTTATCGAAAAAGAGATGAAGAAGCTCACAGGTGAAAACCTTGAAGTAATCCGTAAAGTTGTAAGCCGTGACGAAGCTCAGAAGATCTATGAAGAAGTCGGGGATGAATACAAGCTGGAGCTGCTTGAAGCAATTCCTGAAGGAGAGCAGGTTTCCATTTATGAACAGGGTGAATTCTTTGACCTTTGCCGCGGAATCCATATCCCGTCCACAAATAAAATCAAGGAATTCAAATTGTTGAGCATCGCCGGTGCCTACTGGCGCGGTAACAGTGACAATAAAATGCTTCAGCGCATTTATGGGACTGCTTTCTTCAAAAAAGCCGATCTTGATGAGCATCTTCGTCTCTTGGAAGAAGCGAAGGAACGCGATCATCGTAAAATCGGTAAAGAACTGAATCTGTTCATGAATTCGCAAAAAGTAGGTCAGGGACTTCCAATGTGGCTGCCTAAAGGTGCCACGATCCGCCGCATCATCGAGCGTTACATCGTCGATAAGGAAGAACGCCTAGGCTACGATCACGTCTATACTCCGGTAATGGGAAGTGTCGAGCTGTACAAGACAAGCGGTCACTGGGATCATTATCAGGAAAACATGTTCCCTGTCATGGAAATGGATAACGAAGACCTGGTTCTCCGCCCGATGAACTGCCCGCATCATATGATGATTTATAAAAATGACATACACAGCTACCGGGAACTTCCGATTCGGATTGCAGAGCTTGGTTTGATGCATCGTTACGAACTTTCAGGTGCCCTCTCCGGACTCCAGCGTGTACGTGGAATGACATTGAACGATGCTCATATCTTCGTGCGTCCTGATCAAATCAAAGAGGAGTTCAAGCGTGTCGTCCGCCTGGTTCAGGAAGTATATAAAGACTTTGATCTTGATGATTATTCCTTCCGATTATCGTACCGTGACCCTGAAGACACTGAGAAGTACTTCGACGATGATGAAATGTGGAACCGTGCACAGGGAATGATCAAGGAAGCGATGGATGAGCTTGACCTTGAGTATTTTGAAGCAGAAGGCGAAGCGGCATTCTACGGTCCTAAGCTTGATGTGCAGGTGAAGACTGCTCTTGGAAAAGAGGAGACATTATCCACTGTCCAGCTTGACTTCCTGCTGCCTGAACGTTTTGATCTTTCCTACGTAGGGGAAGACGGGAAGCAGCATCGTCCAGTCGTTATCCACCGCGGTGTCGTATCGACAATGGAACGCTTCGTTGCTTTCCTGATCGAAGAATACAAAGGGGCATTCCCGACTTGGCTTGCACCGGTACAGGTTCAGCTGATCCCGGTATCCCCTGATGTCCACTTCGACTATGCAAAAGAAGTGAAGGAAAAGCTTCAGGCAGAAGGTCTTCGCGTCGAAATCGATGACCGCAACGAAAAGATGGGTTACAAGATTCGTGAAGCTCAAATGAGCAAAGTACCTTACATGCTTGTACTTGGCGATAACGAAATTGCAGACCGCGCAGTGAACGTACGTAAATACGGCGAACAGAAGTCCGAGACGATTTCTCTGGATCACTTCGTTGAAAAGATTGTAAAAGAAGCAAGACGATAAGAGATACTTGAAGGACGGACCTGGCTGCAGGTCCGCTCTTTTTGGGAAGAATAGTCATTTCAAAAAAACTATTGCGCGAAAGAGGGATGTCTGCTATTATAAGAAACGTTGTGACATTAGAACGATTGTTTGACATCAAATATGTCATGTGATATAGTAGCTAAGGTGAATTGAATACAGTTTGGTACAAGCAGAAGCTACCCGCTTCTCACCTGAATGACGCTTTTAAAGAGCAGTTGCCAGGTATGATATTGACTATTAAAGCTTTTTATAGATGCTTTTATAATCAGATGCGGGTGTTTCGACACCCGCATCTTTTTTTTGTGCAGACAAAAACGTGCGGGTGCCTGAGACCAAAGCCGTTGTATTCTTTTAATAAACCTTGGAGGTGGCTAATTATTAGCAAAGACATGATCTTAAACGAAACCATTCGTGCCCGTGAAGTACGTCTTATCGATCAAAATGGCGAGCAGCTTGGAATCAAATCCAAGAATGAAGCCCTTGAAATCGCTGAACGTGTAAATCTTGATCTTGTTCTTGTTGCTCCAAATGCCAAACCACCCGTTGCCCGTATCATGGACTACGGAAAGTTTAAATTTGAACAGCAAAAGAAAGAAAAAGAAGCGCGTAAAAATCAAAAGATCATCAACCTTAAAGAGGTGCGCTTAAGCCCTACGATTGATGAGCATGATTTCAATACCAAGCTTCGCAACGCACGCAAGTTCCTTGAAAAAGGAGACAAAGTTAAAGCGTCAATCCGATTTAAAGGTCGTGCGATTACGCACAAAGAAATTGGTCAACGTGTTCTGGATCGCTTCTCTGATGAGTGTAAAGATGTAGCAACCGTTGAATCAAAACCGAAAATGGATGGTCGCAGCATGTTCCTGGTGCTGGCACCAGTTAACGAAAAATAAAGGACCCGAGGAGGAAAAGCTCATGCCAAAAATGAAAACTCACCGCGGCTCAGCTAAGCGTTTTAAGAAAACAGGTTCTGGTAAACTGAAACGTTCACACGCTTACACAAGCCATTTATTCGCAAACAAATCTACTAAAGCAAAACGTAAACTACGTAAAGCGGCTGTTGTCTCTAAAGGAGATTTCAAACGCATTCGTCATATGCTTGACAACCTAAAATAAGAAGTAATAGAAACAGGAGGGAATTATTATGCCACGCGTAAAAGGCGGAACAGTAACACGCAGACGTCGTAAAAAAGTTCTTAAATTAGCCAAAGGTTATTTCGGTTCCAAACATACTTTATATAAAGTAGCAAATCAACAAGTCATGAAATCATACATGTATGCTTATCGTGACCGTCGCCAAAAGAAACGTGACTTCCGTAAGTTATGGATCACTCGTATCAATGCGGCAGCACGTATGAACGGTCTTTCTTACAGCCGTTTAATGCACGGATTAAAGCTTGCTGGTATCGAAGTTAACCGTAAGATGCTTGCTGAGCTTGCGATTGCTGACGAAAAAGCATTCAACCAATTAGCTGAAGCAGCTAAAGCTCAACTTAATAAATAATATCTTTTGCCACGTGCAAACAGATAGAAGGACTGGCCTTTTGGGTCAGTCCTTTCTTTATAACCAGTCCTGACTATATGGAAAGAAGGGTTCGACATGGAATCATTTATGAACGTAGTGTATGTTTATGTCCTGATCATCAATATTATCGGTTTCAGCCTGATGAGAAGCGATAAGAAGAAAGCACAGCGGCAAGAGTACAGGATCAAAGAGCGTACGTTATGGACCGCTGCCATCATCGGGGGAAGCATCGGCTCGTATATCGCCATGAAGGTATACAGACATAAGACGAAGCACAGATTATTTGCAATGGGATTTCCATTCCTCGTCATTGTTCACAGTGTTCTGTTCATTTGGATGATCCAACATTTATAAAGATTCAGCAAGGCTGCTTTACAGGTGCGGCTCCCGTGTCATCCCTTAATGCGGACAAACCCCGGAGAACCATAATTATTCCCATTTTGTCATACAGTGTAGACAGAATGTATAAACTGTAGAGAGTAAAGGCAACAGAAGGAGGTCTGCATTAGCTATGGACGACCGATTAGTAGCAGCATTCGCCATCATGGAAGCTAGTGGATATATCGCTCCTGTTCTGTTTATATTGTTTCATGTGCTGAGACAGTTTTTATTTATTCCCGTCGCATTGGTATGTATGGCTGGGGGTATCCTTTTCGGCAGTCTCCTCGGTACTGTGTACTCGCTGATTGGATTGACGCTCTTATCCATCATTTTTTACTTCGCCATCAAAAGTTTCACATCCTTTTATGAGCGACTGTTGAGGTTAAAAGAAAAGTGGTTCGGGAAAAGCGCAGACCTGACCACCGGGCAGATAGCGGTATTGCGTATGATTCCGTTCATTCATTACCAGCTGCTTAATCTTTGTTTGATGCAGAAGAACCCGCAGTTCAAGCCTTACGTTCGTGCCACCATCATTTCCAATATCCCTCTTGCTTTTTTCTACACGGTATTCGGCCAATATATCAAACAATTTTCTCCCCCCATTCTGATTATGATCCTGTTGGCTTTGGTAGTTCTTTTCTATCTGTTGAGGGAAAAAGTAAGGGTCATCGGATGGAACGAGTTTTTTCCTGAGAGGAACCGTGTATAGGCAGAAAATCAGGGTTGCCCCACAATTATATAACTGCACATGCAAAGGGAACCTGATGGGGTTCCCTTTGCATGTGCATCCGTTCATGAACAGTTCACGTCTGCCGGTCCAATAAAAATCTGCCGTAGCCGATCGGGTTGAAATGTTTCGCTTTCCACTCTTCTAATCGCTTCCCTTTATAGCGGATGTTTCCATATCTCCCGCGGAAGTTGCTTTCGATGAAGTACGGCCGGCCTTTTTTGTCGAGCGCAATATCGAATGCAATATCCGCAATATGATCGGTGTATGATTCAAGATGCTTTGCCATTTTTAACGTGAGCTTTGAAATGTCTTCCTGGACCCTGCTGTGGGATAGATAAGGGTGTTCTTTTACCACTTGATCGAAACCAAGGGATCTGCCTCCCTGGCTGATGTTTGTGACAAACTGATTTCTTGAAGGGGATACCTTGCACAGGATTCCGGCGACGACCCAGTCACCTGTTTGATCACGCTGAACGACGGCCCTGAGATCGAACGGTTTTTTTTTGTAGGTAGCGAGCTTAATATTTTCCTGGATGATATACTGCTTCATTTTGAAAGCTTCCGTAATCAATGGGGGGATGTCTTCCTTAAACTGAATTTCCTTCCATTTTCTTCTTGCGATGGGGTATCGTAGTTTGACCCTGCCGGCTTTATCTTTGGTCATCTTCATAATACCTCCTCCGTGGCTTCCTTTGGCAGGCTTCATGATCAACTGTCTATGCTTCTCCAACATCAATAAAAGGTTTTCAATCGTACCCGGAACCGTTTCCGGGAGAAAGGGTGCTATTTCGGGGTCTTCACTCATGATCTCATGCATCTCCCATTTATTATGGCCAATGCCTTTTTTGTTGAAGAATTGGACCTTTTTTTCTTCCAGGAAGCGGCTCTGCTTCTTGGTTAGGAAACTGCGTGTATAGATCACCTTCGGAATATCGACTGTTTCGAGCCCATACTCCTTTCCTTTCTTAATGAAACCCTGAACTTGATCTACACCAGGTTTAAGACATGAGAGCTTCATGAAGACGGGTGTAAGACCAAAGTGGTCGGCAGCAGCCTGATAAGCGCGGACATTTATTTGTTTCTTACCTGCTGACAGCCTGTCGAATATGCCATCGGGAAGGATGACCCCTATATATTCCTGTGTCATTTTCTCTTCAACTCCTGCTTTTATTCGGTCTCTTCTATTTATATTAAAAAATAAGAAAATGGTTATTGGTAATTGGCATATATGAACGGATGTTCATAGTATATAAAGGTGAAAAGGCAACTGCAGTAAATGAGGTGAATGAATGAAAACTTGGTTCAGGGTGAAAAAGGGGGAAGAGACCGGTTATCGCATCCTTGTGCATCCGGGATTGATAAAGGGTTTCGAATGCTCTGTAAATACGAAAGTGACGGTAAGATTCGGTCTTCAGACATGCGAGGTGAAAGTCATTCCCTCCAAAAAAATCAGCATCGGAAAGATGATCATGTCAGGTGATGTCATCCATAAGCTGATGCTGCCTCTCATACCCTCATACGAAATCGTGTATCGTGATAATGAAATCCAAATAGGTCCGATCATTGGGATAGTCGCAGCTAAAAAGATTGAAAAGCTGGAGGAAAAGGTGCAGAAGCTCGGGAGATATGTGAGGAAGTATCATAAGGTGAACGGGGCAATCATCGCATTTTCCAATGAAGGAATCGATTTTGATAAAAAGCTTGTATTTGGCTACCTGTATGATCCTTTTGAAAAAAGGTGGATCAAGGGAATCTATCCATACCCTGCGGCAATCTTTAAGAAGACTTCATTGAATAAGGAACTTCATCATCATTTTGAGAAAATAATCGGGAATTGTATATTCAATTCCTCCACTTTCAATAAATGGGAGATGTATTCTTGGTTTCAGAATGCTTCAGAGCTGATTGACTATCTTCCAGAGACGAAGATGCTCAAACAAATCGCCGATGTGGAATATATGATGGAACAGTTCGGATCGGTCTATATCAAGCCCATCAAAGGCATGCAGGGAAAGAAGATAGCGAAGATCGAGAAATATAAAGAGGGGCTGAGGGTTCAATATATTGCGGAGGATACAAAAAAGGATTATTTCTTCAATGACTTGGTTGATGCAAAGGAATTTCTCCAGGCTACATTCAGGGAAGGTAAGTTCATCATCCAGCAGCCTCTTAATCTGCGATTCAATGATTCCATCATTGATTTCCGTGTCATCATGGTCAAAGATCGGAGGGGAAAGTGGAAGAACTATGGGATGATGGGCAGGAACGGGGTGGATGGACAGATTGTCAGTAACCGTCATAGAGGCGGGAAGGTGGAACAGGCTTATATAACTCTGGAGAAAGTATTCCCTGAACAAGAGAGTGAATATATGAAGGAGATGGATTGGTTAGCAAGAAAAGCAGCCCATGCGATTGAGAACTGCGGCTTTCATTTCGGGAAGCTCGGGATCGATATCGGAATCGACAAGGATGGCCGTATGTGGTTAATCGAAATCAATCACCGCAATCCAAATGACTATGTAGCGTCATTTGCAGGTGACAGAACTCTCGTAAACAAGATCAGACTTGCTAACATGCGGTATGCAAAGAAGCTTGCAGGTTTTTAGCACATGGAATAATGATTCTGGAATTTTTTCCCGTGATTCTTACCATGCAGCGGCAATCGAGCACATCATACGAAATGCCTCCCCCCGTCACGAAGTCCATGTGACGGGGGGAGGCATACTCGTTTTTTTATTGTCCTTTATCCTTTATGTTCTTGAGTAATTTCCTGAACGATTCCCTCATTGAAGTTTTTACAAGTATGACGGAGCGGGGCCCGGCCATTCCTTTCAGGAGTTCCAAGGCTTCTTCTGGCTGCCGGCATAAGTGGATCTTTCCTGGATCCATCCCGAGCCGCAATGCTTCATTCCCGATCGTGGCAGCTGTTTCGCCGATGGTGATCAAAACGGAAGGCTGGCTTTTGATGACCATATCCGCTATCTTTTTGTGTTCTGTTTTCTCTTCTTTTCCGAGCTCGCTTATTTTCCCAAGCACCGCGATGGACTGTCTGCCTTTTGAGATTTCCTTTAATACAGACAGGGCTGCCTGAACGGAGCTTGTGTTTGTATTCCATGTGTCATCGATCAGAGTGGATCCATTCAATCCTTTTTTTACTTCCAGGTGGCGTCGTACATGACGGAATGATTTCAGACGGTCTATCGCTGCCTGGATATCGATCCCGTGAGTATGGGTGGCGGCTATGGCTGCGAGGGAATTATACACATTGTGTATGCCGTAACCGGGAATGATGACGGGATACGACCTTTCTTTATGCCGCAGGGTGAAAGCCATCCTATTTGTGGAAAAGAGGATGGCTTCTGCTTTGTAATCTGCTGCATCCCCAAGGCCGAACCAGACAGGTTTCAAGGTATCGAGTGTTTTCAGGGCTTGTGACGTATGCGGACAGTCTGCATTTAGAAAGGCAATTCCTCCTTCGCCGACCCCGGTCAGTATTTTGAGCTTCTCTTCCACGTATCGTTCAGAGGTGCCGAATCTTTCGATATGATCCGCACCTATTCCGGTAATCAAAGCTGAATAAGGACCGAAATAACGGCCGCATTTCTCCAGATTCCCTGATTTGCCTATGCCGAATTCGAACACGGCATAATCGGTATCCTCTTCAATATTCGCCAGGACAGATGCGTTTGAGCGGAAGAGGTTATAATTTCCGAGAGTGGCTTTCACTTTGTATCGGGATGACAGGATATGTCTGATCATTTCCTTCGTTGTCGTTTTGCCGGAAGTTCCTGTTATCGCGATGACGGGTATATCAAATAGACTTCTGTAGAATTGAAGGAAGCTTTTGTAGGCTCTCTTAATATTTTTCACTTTCACGATGGTGGCCTCACCCGTGATGTTTTTAAGCTTTTCTACCCGGTCGCTTATGATCACGCATGAAGGGAAAGCTTCCCCGCAGTCTGTCTCTTTCAGGTTTCGATCCAGGCAAAAAAACAGCGATCCTTTTTGCAGCTTCTTCTTTTGGGTGATCACTTTATTCAGGACGGGTGCCGGGCCCATCCTAACGACAACCCCGTTGATGCCGGGGAGGATCTCATGTAAGTTTAATGATTTCACTAGTATCTCCTTTTTCAATTCTTTAATCTTTCCATTTTTCTTCTCTTTTTTCTGTTTGATTCTGCCACGTATCGTGCATAAGGAATAAGGTTTTTGGCAACGGAGAATTCCCTGTTTTTACTCCCGGGACGCCAGTTGACTTCATATATCCATAGACGCTGCTGTTGATCGATGGCCACATCGATTCCCAATTCATCAAAGGAACGATGTTTATAAAGACTTTCAAAATGGCTTGCGAAAGAAACAGCAAAATACTCCAATAATTGTTTAATATTAAAATAGTCTTCTCCAAATTCTTCAACTAAAAAAGGGATTAATTCCCCCCTGTATCCGCCGCTGCTGATATTACTGGTTAATTTATCATTACCGCTTACCCGTGGATAGATCAGGTTTATGGCCCACTTCCCAGCCGCATCTTTCTGGACATGTAATCGAAAGTCATAGGTTAAGCCGGCTTTTGTTTTACATTCTATGAACGGCTGGATCAAATATTTCTGTTGTTGAATGAGTCTCCGGATAAAAACTTTAAAATCCTCCCAAGTATAGTGATTTACTTCAAGTCCTGTGATGCAGCGGATTGTCTGATCTTCCAACAGGGTGATGAAAAAGATGGAGCGGCCCTTGCTTCCTGAATGTGGCTTGATGACCAAACGGGTGTATTTTTTAATAAATGAGATCACATCATCCACTTGAGAGATGCTTTGAGTGGGAATCAGAAATTGAGAGAATGACCCGCCTTCTTCGATTCTTCTGAAAACGCTCATTTTGTTTCCGATGGAGTGACTGATAAAAGGAATGGAACGTTTCAAAGCTTTTCGGATGATGGTTTGCTTATGCGTCTTTGGCGGGCTGATATTGATAATGGAATCAGGGAAATTGACTTTGCGCTGCGTCCATCTGCCTTCACTGAAAATCCATCCATTGATTATTTTATTGGCAAAATCCACTGAACGGTACGAGAAATAAACAAATGACACACCGTACATCTTTGCAATGGAGGCGCAGGCAAATGCTTTTTTTACGTCATGCGGCTTCTTTCGGTAATGAAGCATGCCGATTAATGTCATGGTCAACACCTACAATGGTTCTAAATAGAACTTTATTTCTTCTGCTGCTCTTTTTGCCGTCTCCTTTGCTCTGACAGGATCAGTTGAGCTTGCAAGAACGTAGGCATACCGGTCCCCCATGGATAGTGGAGGATTCAGGATACTGCCTTTTCTTGGTTTTACATAGACTTGTTTGACACCGTCGATTTTCTTTGCCTTATTTTTGCCGGTCACTTTAATTAACTTTCCTGGTGTGTCGACCGTTATGAATTCTGCAAAAACATGTTCGTTTTTGGAGGGGATGAGGCATAGGTCTTCACCAAGATATAGCTTCAATGTTTCCTTTACAAGGCAGATCCCGGATGATTCGAGAATCATCCGGTTGATGACACTGCCGGAAATGCGCGGATTGATTTCAATCAGCTTCCACTCCTCATTTACGTGCCTCATTTCCAAATGGCAGGTGCCATGAGACAAACCGATATCTTTCATAATATTCCCGATTGCAGCAGCGAGTGTTTCCTTTGCACTATGAGATAAACGGGCAGGCATATGATAGCCTGTAATGATAAATCGGAGGTTGCTGGAAATTTCCTGCTCGATGATGGCGACAATCTCTGTTTTAGAGTGGCGGACCACGACTTCAATTAAATACTGGGGACCTGATAAATATTCTTCAATCAGCAGGGGGGTATGGCTGAAGTGCTTTTTGAAATAGTGCACCCCTTTTACGAATTCCTCACGGGTATCTGCCCTTATGACGTCCTTTGAGCCATTGGAAATCGGGGATTTCAATATGACGGGAAGCTTATTGACATGATGATCAAACATCTCATTGCCGTCCATATCTAACGTGCAGACTGAAAAATCCGGCGAGACAGGACTTCTCTTCAATTCATTACGAAAGCGTGTTTTATCTTCCATCTTAAATAATGCTGCGACTGACACTTCTTGCAATCCGAGTTCCCTTGAAATATCGGCTGCGAAACTGACCAACGGGTCGATAAAGCTTACAAATGCTTTTACCTGTTTGCCTTGGTCGTAGATGATCGATAGGTGTTTGAAGATTTCCTCCCTGTCCGATAGATCCTTCAACAGAATCATTTGATGGACATCGGGAAATTCCTCCCGTTGTCTCTTCCATTTTCTTCTATCTGTCAACAGCACGGTAAAATAGCCCATTTCTGAGGCAGCGATGATGGCATCCCTGCTGGAGCCTGACTTATTACTGCCAAGAAAAATAATTGTTTGCATAACAAAATGCTCATCTCCTGTGAACAATGATGTTTACCTTTTTCCTTTCACAACTGACTTCGTCGTCAGAAATAAGGTTCTTATACGCATCAATATAGTATTCACCACACTAGAAATAGTGATGGCTTACACAGAATTTACGTACATTCCTACAGCCCGGTACATATATAAATAACTGTATAATTTTTTCTCCAGGCAATGGACAGTTAAATCTGGTGTAGGTAAGAAGGTGCGAGATTGTATATAAAAAAGATGGCGTTACGCGAGGGGACGATCCTTTTGAGTCCCGTAGCAGCAGAAAAGATGAATATGGAGGAAGGCGGGAAGGCAACATTGCACTTGGGGGGCTGGCATAAAGAAGTGACGCTGGTCCCGGATAAGGAGACGGACCATGATGTGTTGAGGGTACCAGACAGTTTGTTCGATTTTACCATACCCGAAGATATCGATTTTGAATGGCGCACAGAAGGAGGAAATCTATATTTGGGTCCGGTTCTCGGAATTGTCAGGGGCGTCCGCATGGCTAATATCAATAAGAGGAGTCTCAGGATCCTGTTAAGGTGGGTCAGGTCATATAGAAAGATTAAAGGGCTGGTGGTAATCTTTCCCTTATCAGAAGTCCAGGATGGCTCCACTTCGGTGAAGGGGTTCTGCTATCACCCATGTCAAGATGGAACGAAGTGGACGGAAGGAAACTTTCCAATGCCCGGTGCAGTATTCAACCGGCCGATTGCCGGTACAGGCAATAAATATCATTTGCTTGAAAAAATGACAGGGGGGAGTTTCTTCAACAGCAGTGGAACCGGTAAGTGGGAATTTTATCAGGCGTTAATGGAAAACCCCGATGCGAGTTCCTTAGTCCCCTATACGGAGAAGTTCTCTGATTTCAAACAACTCTTCTTCATGCTTGAAGAATTTCGTGTGCTTTACTTGAAGAAAAGATTCGGAGCGCGGGGGTACGGCATCATCCAAGTGAAAAAAACAGTACAGGGGATTGAGGTAGCGCGGGTGATAAAAGGGTCGCAGGTAAAAGAGACCTTTGTAACAGAAGAAGAGTGCAGAGACTGCCTGCAAAAGTTCGTGAAGAGAAACAGATATATCGTGCAGCGCGGAGTTCCCTATGAAAACAACAGAAAACAAGTGGATTTCAGAGGGTATATCCAAAAAGACAGCAGCAAGGTCTGGCAGGTGAGGGGGATCATCGGAAGACTTGCCAAACCCGGCAGCGTCATCACGAACCTGAGGTACACGGAGAGGGTACTCCCCGGTGAGGAAGCACTTGAGGAATTTTACGGGTTTGACAAGAAAGAAACAGAAAGAGTTATCTGCAAGATGAAAGATGCGTGTATCCGCGCAGGGGAAAGCCTGGATAAGAATATAGGCCATTTTGGAGATGTAGCACTTGATTTCATCGTCGATCCAAAAGGAGATATCTATTTCCTGGAGGCGAATTCCAACTACGGGCATGAAAGTCTGGGGAAACTTAACGATCCTGAATTAAGGAAACGAGTGTTTCAATCGCCTCTGGAATATGCAAAGGCGCTGGCAGGATTCGGGAAAAGATAAACATCCGGACTGTTTTGAAGCAAATACCGTATGAACTATCCTTTCCTGTATTTCAGGATCCTCTTGTATACTTCCTCGTCTTTCAGTGCTTTGAATAGAGAGACACTTGGGGCGATATTCGCTTCGATAATCCAGATGTCCGCCTTTTCATCAAGCCCGATATCCAGGCCGAATGTGCGGGTGTTCTTGTAATAGTTTCCAAGATGAGCCGCTGTAAGCACACTAATTTGATCGATTTTTTCTGGTAAGTGACCGCTTGGGGCTGTAAAAGAGGAGTGTTTAATGGCATTCTCAACTGTGACGAGATGTTTTGGATAGTTGGTGAGGACGAATCCATTGGCGGCCACTTTTGCGAGTTTGGCTGTGACAGTCCAGTCAGGTGATTTCTTCATTCGCTGAACCATCACCCGTATATCATACGGCGATTGCTTGATCGTGTTCAAGGCGATCCTTTGCTGAACGATATAATGTTTGTTAGTGCAATAGTGCTTCAATAGATGCTCGAAAGTATGCTTTCTTCCTTGTACCCTATATATTTTCTCCATGACATGGAACTCGTAATGGTTATCGGAGGCGGATGTCACCTGGACGATGCCCTTCCCCATATAACCTTTGGTGGGCTTGATCATGACAGCTCCATATTTGTCCATCACATGCCAAAAAGAATTCTCATTCAGTAAAAAGGTTTCAGGCAAATAGCGGGATATCCCCGCTTCCTTCAGCATAAGCTGATATTTTTTCCACTTCCCGGTCGAAATTCCCATGATGATTTCACTTCTTTCGCTGAATTTAATGAATGTGAGGCAGAAGTGGCAGCAGATACACTACTATCATCATATGAAGACGCAGTGTTCTGCATGTTAACAAAGTCAAATCCGCGTCTGTCACTTTTATGGATAGATACAAAAAATGCTTAGAACATGAACTGCTCTAAGCATTTTCAATCACTTATGCGATTTTCTCATGAACTCGTTAATGGGACTCTTCCAATCGATTTTTGCATTCGGATAGCGTTCTCTGATTTCATTCTGAACGTAATGGAAATCATCATATCCAAGTCCCTTCAAAGACGAAATATTATTGGCCCAGACGAAAATCGATACCACTTCAAAAGACTTTTCCGTTGTCCCCAAATATTTTTCCCCTTCAAACAAAACCCCTTTATACGTCACATAAAAGTTTTTTCTGACATTCTCCTGGTCATCAAGGAAGTAGAAGCGTTTCTGTTCCTGAGCAAGCTCAAGCTTCCGTTTAGGATCAATGATATATTTAATGCTGCGGTAAAAAAGGTAAATGATAAGGGCAAGAATGAATAATCGGATGAGCCATAGCATGTAAATTACCTCCATAGGCATAGATCTTCTATTATTATTTACGGCATAAAAATGAAAAGGTTTCAATTTTATTTAAAAAAAGTGAAAAAGTTTGTCATACTAAGATAGATAACAAAACGAGGGGGAGGATACGATGAAGATCGAATCATTACTGGATATGCAAAAGCAGCTGGACGTGCATATCGAAAAAGAACACGGATTGAGGGATGAAGATCTGGTCGATAGAAAAATTCTGGCTTTATTGGTTGAAGTCGGGGAACTCGCAAACGAAACAAGGAGTTTCAAGTTCTGGAGCAAGAAAAAGGCTTCTGCCAAAAATGTGATCCTGGAAGAATACGTGGACGGTATCCACTTCATTCTGTCCCTGGGAATTGAGATGGGACTTCAGGATATTGAACTGGAAAGGGGTCATTCAGATACTGAAGACTTGAATGAACAGTTTCTCCACATCTATCAATGCATTACGGAATTTAGAAAAGAGCCGTCAGTCACGCACTTTCTTGACTTGTTCGATGGATATCTATATTTAGGTGAATTACTGGGCTTCACAAGTGATGACGTGTTCAAAGCGTATACAGAAAAAAATAAAGTGAATTATGAAAGACAGCAAGAAGGTTATTAACTTTCAAAGTTTTTTGAAGTATTGGAAAGATTATAATATAATGGGAATAGTTTAAATTATTTAGGGGGTCGAAAGAATGACGAATTTAGATGAAACATTGACCATGCTCAAAGATCTGACGGATGCAAAGGGTGTTCCCGGTAACGAAAAAGAAGCTAGGGATGTAATGAAACGATACATAGAACCATTCGCGGACGAAATCACGACTGACAACCTGGGAAGCCTAATCGCCAAAAAAACAGGCGATGAAAACGGCCCTAAAATCATGGTGGCAGGGCATCTTGACGAAGTCGGCTTCATGATCACACAAATCGATAACAAAGGATTCCTGCGTTTCCAGACAGTTGGCGGCTGGTGGTCACAGGTCATGCTTGCACAGCGTGTGACGATTGTGACAAACAAAGGGGATGTAACCGGGGTCATCGGATCTAAGCCTCCTCATATCCTTCCTGCAGAAGCGCGTAAGAAGCCTGTCGATATTAAAGATATGTTTATCGATATCGGTGCTTCCAGCCGTGAAGAGGTCCAGGAGTGGGGAGTGAAACCGGGGGATATGGTCGTCCCTCATTTCGAATTCACTGTGATGAAGAACGAAAAGATGCTTCTTGCCAAAGCATGGGACAACCGCATCGGCTGTGCAATTGCGATCGATGTCCTGAAAAACCTGAAAGATGTACAGCATCCAAACGTAGTGTACGGTGTGGGAACTGTACAGGAAGAAGTAGGGCTTCGCGGAGCAAGGACTTCTGCTGCAAAGATCCAGCCGGATATCGCTTTCGGTGTCGATGTAGGGATAGCAGGGGACACACCAGGTATCTCTGAAAAAGAAGCGCAAAGCAAAATGGGAGAAGGTCCTCAGATCATCCTTTACGATGCATCGATGGTTTCACATAAAGGTCTTCGTGATTTCGTGACAGATACTGCCGACGAGCACAATATCCCTTATCAGTATGATTCAATTGCCGGCGGCGGCACGGATTCAGGTGCGATCCATCTGACAGCGAACGGGGTACCTGCCCTTTCCATCACGATCGCAACCCGATACATCCACTCCCACGCAGCCATGCTTCACCGTGATGACTACGAAAATGCAGTTAAATTGATTACGGAAGTCATTAAAAAGTTAGACAAAGATACTGTTGCAAAAATTACATTTGATTGATTATACAAGAAAGACCCTGCTCCATGCAGGGTCTTTTATCGTCTGTCATTTCAATTCTGCCTCACTTGAATCCCTCAAATCGGCATTGATCGTTTTTTTGATGATATGGATGGCACTGTCATTATCCTTCTTGGATTCAGATGCGATGCAGTCAATCGGGATGCTCACCCCGTATTCCCTCATATAGGCATCGTTCGCCGTGAATAAAACGCAAATATCGCCGGCGATCCCCGTCAACATCAAATGGTTGACATCAAGCTGGTGCAGGAGGATTTCGAGCTGGGTCCCGAAGAAACAGGAATGCTTCGGTTTGACTATGAAGTATTCATCTTTATCCGGGTGAATCTTCTCGATGATGGACCGGCCCTTTCCTTCCTTACATACTTTAATGATATCATCCATATTATCCTGCCATAAACCATAGTTATCATTTACATAAATGACGGGCACATCTGCATTCTTTGCCTTCTTCTTTAAATGATTGATCGGTTCCACTATTTTTTTTGTATGGTTGAGAAGATCGTCCCCGCCAGTGAAATCAAATGTATTTATCATATCGATTATCAATAATGCGGTTTTATTTTTATTCATTAGGTTTTTCTCCTTTCATATCCTTTCTATACCACTAAATGGTCAGCGGTAAAACCGGAGAAATGATAGCAGGAAAAGGGAAGGCGAACATTATCAGTGTTGACTCTAAATACAGCTAATGATTTCCGTGCAAGACTTCGCTTTCCGCGGGTAGCCCGTGAGCCTCCTCGTCGCATACGCTCCTGCGGGTAAGAAAGCGGAGGCGGCTCGCTCAGAGGCGACAAGCATAAGGCGAGCAAGCCGGAAAGGCGCTTTTTGCCTTTTTGGTTTGTTTGACTTATGACCTCGAGCCTCTAGCCGCCGGAGCTGGACAATTAGAAAAGCGGAGGCGGCTCGCTCAGAGGCGACAAGCATAAGGCGAGCAAGCCGGAAAGGCGCTTTTTGCTTTTTTGGTTTGTTTGACTTATGACCTCGAGCCTCTAGCCGCCGGAGCTGGACAATTAGAAAAGCGGAGGCGGCTCGCTCAGAGGCGACAAGCATAAGGCGAGCAAGCCGGAAAGGCGCTTTTTGCCTTTTTGGTTTGTTTGACTTATGACCTCGAGCCTCTAGCCGCCGGAGCAGGACAGGTCTCACATAAGCTACTTTTCCCGCAGGAGTCTGCGTCTTGCACTCCAAACAACCGCTGGAACAGGCTGAAAATTAAATGGACATTTGAACAAAACTAATAAAAAACCCGAACCTACTTGAATTTTGAAATTCAAATTAGTTCGGGTTTTACTTAGACTAAGATCCTTTTGTCCCAGTTCCTTTCCTTACTGTTGCTGCTGCTGCAATGATTCTTCCAACGTATCCAGTAGCATTTGCTGTTCCTGCGGATCGGCATTCTGCCAGAAAACTTCAAGCAATACTCCTAAACCGGGAAGTGTTTTTTCTTCTCCGCCTTGGATGGCATCTACGATCGTATCCTTCAACTCTTCCTGGTTGTTTCCGGAAACGTTGTGTATGATTGCTTTTCTTAGATTCAAGTTCATTACGCATTTCTCCTTTTGCTTTAGGATGAGGAATTCATTGATATCATCTCTCAAATTGAATTTATTATGTATTGAAGTTAAGATATAATGAAGTTTGAAATGTTAAATGAAGGAGCGGGTACGATTGAAGTATATTCAATCCTCTAAAAACCCTGTCGTGAAACAGTGGAAAAAGTTACTGACCAAAAAGGGCAGAGATCAGACCCATACATATTTGGTAGAAGGGTTTCACCTGGTTGAAGAAGCACTGAAACAGGAGGAAACTGTGATAGAGTTGATTCTTGTCGAAGGTGTTGAACTGCCGGCTAAATGGAATCTCGATGGTATAGAGATGGTTCAGGTTTCAGAAGAAGCGGGAAAAGCATTGGCTGATACTGAAACGACACAGGGTGTGTTTGCGGTGTGCAGGCAGAAAGAGTCGGCATCCACATACGAGGGGAAGACATTTTTACTTCTGGATGGTCTTCAGGATCCAGGAAACATCGGAACGATCATCCGTACGGCAGAAGCATCAGGTATCGATTCGATCGTCCTTGGAACGGGTACGGCAGATCTTTACAATCCAAAGGTGTTGAGATCTGCACAGGGAAGTCACTTTCACGTGAACATCGCCAAATGCGATCTTGCCGAAATCATATCTGACTTAAAAGAAAAAGACATACCTGTCTATGGTACGGCTCTTGAAAACGGTGAAGAATATATGTCAGTCAAGCCGCAGGATTCATACGCTTTGATCGTTGGAAACGAAGGCAGCGGCATGAGCAGCGAAATCCTTTCACTGACAGATCGGAATCTGTACATACCGATTTACGGAAAGAGCGAGTCACTGAATGTCGCCATTGCAGCAGGCATCCTGTTATATTATTTTAAAAATGGGCAATAATTTTTCTTAAATGGTTTGAATTATCGGGAATAATTCACTATAATTATTCACATATACTTTATTAAAAACGAAGACAGAGGAAAGTAACGCATGAATATTCTTCAAGGGAGAGAATGCCGGAGACTGAGAGCATTCTTAAGAAACCATGTCGTGAACATTTCACCTCTCGAGTTGGCATCGGGACCATTCTCAGGTAGGGAATGTAAAGATGCACCGGCATAGCCGTTATCCGAATGAAGTGAGCCTATCTTTTGCAGATATGCTTATAAGGGTGGTACCGCGATCACAACCTCGTCCCTTTCCAGGGATGGGGTTTTTTTGTTTTTTTATAAAACTGCCTGATTACCGACCATAAAGGAGGAAGAATGATGGAGGATAAATTACGATCCCTTCAGAATGAAGCAATTGAAAAAATCAACGAAGCACAAGACCTAAAGGAACTGAACAACATTCGCGTTGCCTACTTAGGGAAAAAAGGCCCAGTTACTGAAGTGTTAAAAGGCATGGGAAAACTTTCGGCAGAAGAACGCCCTAAAATGGGTGCACTTGCGAATGAAGTCCGCGGTGCCATCACCGGGAAAATCGAAGCAAAGCAAGAAAAGCTTGAGAAAGAAGCAGTCGAGAAAAAGCTCCGATCAGAAACCATCGATGTGACCCTGCCGGGACGCCCGGTCAGAAAAGGGAACCACCATCCGCTTACGATGATCGTCGAAGAAATTGAAGATCTCTTCATCGGGATGGGCTATACAGTTGCGGAAGGTCCTGAAGTCGAGAAGGATTACTACAATTTCGAAGCATTGAACCTTCCGAAAGGCCACCCTGCACGCGATATGCAGGATTCATTCTATATCACTGAAGAGACATTGCTTAGAACCCATACATCACCGGTGCAGGCAAGAACGATGGAACTTGCGGGAGGCAAAGGCCCTATCAAAATCATCTGTCCGGGTAAAGTATACCGCCGTGATACAGATGATGCGACACATTCCCACCAGTTCATGCAAATCGAAGGGCTTGTGGTAGATAAAGATATCCGCATGAGTGATCTGAAAGGGACGCTGAATGTGTTTGCAAAGAAAATGTTCGGGGAAGACCGTGAAATCCGTCTGCGCCCAAGTTTCTTCCCATTCACTGAGCCATCCGTAGAAATGGATATCTCTTGTAAAATCTGTGGCGGGGAAGGCTGCCGCGTATGTAAAGGGACCGGCTGGATCGAAATTCTCGGAGCCGGTATGGTTCACCCGAATGTACTTGAAATGGCAGGATTCGATTCGAAAGAATACACAGGCTTTGCATTCGGGATGGGACCTGAACGTATCGCGATGTTGAAATACGGAATCGATGACATCCGTCACTTCTATACGAACGATACCCGTTTTGTGACACAATTCAACGTGACCGAGTAATGCAACACTATTATCGAGCGGAGGTAAAAACATGTTTGTTTCTTATAAATGGTTAGAAAATTATGTAGACCTGTCAGGGGTGAATCCTGAAGATCTGGCAGAAAAAATCACAAGAAGCGGTATCGAGGTTGAAGGCATCGAAAGAATCGGTGCAGGGATCAAGAACGTCGTTGTCGGACATGTCCTTGAATGCGAACAGCATCCGGACGCTGATAAATTAAATATATGCCTGGTTGATGTTGGCGAAGAAGAGCCGGTTCAAATCATTTGTGGTGCTCCAAATGTCGCCAAGGGCCAACAAGTGGCTGTCGCTAAAGTCGGCGCGGTACTTCCGGGTAATTTTAAAATCAAGAAAGCAAAGCTTCGCGGTGAAGCATCTCATGGAATGATTTGTTCCCTTCAGGAGTTGGGCGTTGAAGGAAAGCTGGTTCCAAAAGAGCATGCAGAGGGGATTTATGTCTTCTCCGGGGATGCGGAAGCAGGACGTGATGCAGTCGATTTACTCAATCTGGACGATGCAATCCTGGAACTGGGTTTGACTCCAAACCGTTCAGACTGCCTCAGTATGCTCGGCGTCGCCTATGAAGTGGCGGCTATTCTGGACCGGGAAGTAAAGCTGCCGGAAGTGAATGTGGCAGAAGGCAAGGAAAAAACATCCGATTACATTGCAGTCAACGTTGAAGCAAAGGAAGATAATCCTTTATACGGAGCGAAAATCATCAAAAATGTCAAAATTGGTCCATCCCCGATCTGGATGCAGAATGCACTGATCGCGGCGGGGATCCGTCCTCATAATAACGTTGTGGACATCACGAACTATGTTCTTTTGGAGTACGGCCAGCCGCTGCATGCATTCGATTATGACCGTCTGGGTTCAAAGGAAATCCTGGTCCGCCGTGCAAAGGACGGAGAGAAATTTGTCACGCTTGATGATGCAGAACGAACATTATCTTCAACTCAATTGGTGATCACAAATGGTGATGAACCGGTAGCTCTTGCCGGGGTCATGGGCGGTGCAAATTCCGAAGTCCATAATGATACGACGACGGTACTATTGGAGGCAGCTTACTTCACCGGCGCGATTGTCAGAGGGGCTTCGAAGGATCACGGACTCCGCAGTGAAGCCAGTACACGCTATGAAAAAGGAGTCGATCCCGACCGCGTCCTGAAAGCAGGGGAACGTGCCGCTGAGCTGATGGCACAATACGCAGGCGGCGAAATTCTTGAAGGGACCGTTCTATTTGATGAATTAAATATCGAACCTGCTGTCGTGGAAATCACACTGGAAAAAATCAATGCTTCATTGGGTACTTCGATTTCGGCTGAAGAGGTGAAAGAAATTTTCCGCCGGCTTCAATTCGAAGTAAGTGTTGAAGGAACGACATTCACTGTTACTGCCCCGACAAGAAGAGGGGATATCACCATTCAAGAAGACTTGCTCGAGGAGGTTGCCCGTTTATTCGGATATGACAACCTTCCGCTGACACTCCCTAAAGGTGAAAGTACGCCTGGGGGGTTGAATGAGTACCAATTGAAACGCCGCACGGTCCGCCGTTATTTGGAAGGCGCAGGACTTCTGCAAGCAGTGACGTATTCACTGACGAATGACGAGAAAGCAGCCAAGTATGCACTGGACGTGAAAGAACCTGTGCGTCTGCTGATGCCGATGAGTGAAGAACGCAGCAATCTGCGATTAAGCATCACTCCTCAGCTTCTTGAAGTGATCGCTTACAATAGAGCGCGTCAAAACGATTCACTTGCCTTTTACGAAGTGGGCTCGGTCTTCTTGAAGGAAACAGGAGAAGAACTTCCCGCAGAAGAGGAACATATTGCTGGGGCGTTGACGGGCTTATGGCATATGCATCCTTGGCAGGGTGAAAAGAAAGCCGTCGACTTCTATGTGGCGAAAGGAATTCTTGAAGGTTTATTCGAAGAACTTGGAGTAACGGAAGCCGTTTCATTCCGCCAGGCAGCGGTTGAAGGACTACATCCGGGAAGAACAGCTGAAATCCTCCTCGATGGAGAGGTCATTGGCTTCGTCGGTGCAATCCATCCCGAGGTTGAAAAAGAACTCGACTTAAATGAAACGTATGTATTCGAACTGAAAGCGAAGCCGGCATTCCATTTCGGGAAGCCTGCATTAAGCTATTCACCAATCCCGCGTCACCCGTCCATCACAAGGGACATCGCGCTTGTCGTGGATACAGAGGTAAAAGCCGGGGAATTGAAATCAGTGATTCAAGAAGCCGGGGGCAAACTGCTTAAAGAAGTATCTGTATTCGACCTGTATGAAGGCGAACATATGGAACCCGGCAAGAAATCACTTGCATTCTCGCTGAAATATTTCGATCCTTCAAAGACACTGACTGATGAAGAAGTCGTCAAGGTACATGACGGCGTACTTGCAGCAGTGAAGGAGAAAGCCGGAGCGGAATTACGTGGATAATTAGATAAATGAATGCCAGACTGCAGCGGTCTGGCATTTTTTTGCTTTACATGAAAAAAACCTCCGCCGTTCAACAAAACGATGGAGGTTTTATTTTATCTTCCGGCTAGTCGAATCGCCTTCTCACTATTTGCAAAATGCCACTTTGTCATTGTCTTCAATTCTTCGATTCCTTTACGCTTAATGATTTTAGCAGCGGCAACATCGACATGCTTGCCCGCCCCTTTTGGAATTTCGACTCCTGCTTTAGCACTCAGCTTGTCCATCTCCTTCAGGAAGGCATAACGTGCAATGATGGATGCAGCGGCAACCGCGATATGGATGCTTTCCCCTTTTGTACTGAAGTAAACCCGTTCTTTTTGGATTTTCTTTTGGGCATGGATATGCTTGAAGTATGTATTCTTCTCGACAAACTGATCGATCAGAATGCCTTCAGGTTGTTCAGGAGCAATTTTATCCAATAAATGGATGATGGCCTGGTTATGGAGGATGGCCTTCATTTTTCCCTGCGTCATTCCCTCGCTTTGAAGCTTATTATATTTATCATTATGAAGGACCAGTAAGCTGTAGGGAATCGTTTTGATGAGATCCTTGGCAATGGATATGATCTGTGCATCGTTTAGATTTTTGGAATCCTTCACTCCCAGTTCTTTCATTAAAGGAATCTGCTCTTTTTTTACATAAGCACTAACAACGGTGATTGGCCCGAAGAAGTCCCCTGTCCCGACTTCATCCGAACCAATTACGGACCAATCCGCAAAGTTCTCAGGGAGCATCGTCTTTCCTTTGGCAGGCGATTTCACCTTTGGCGTCTCGGCGCTTCCCCACTTTCCAGCTTCTGCTTCACCGTTGGCACCTTGAAATAATACTTTTCCGGATTTATAGGCGGTCACTGTGCAGCCCGCCGGTTTAGCTACAAAAACGGCACCTGGCGGCAGCTTGCTGACAAGTGTATCTTTGTAATATCCTTTCATTTTCATTGTTAATGCACTATTTGCTTGAATGACTGTATTGGCCAAAACTAACCTCTCCTTATGACAAATTTCTATGTAATAACAAAAAATCAGACTATAATTGACAATTTCTTTTCAAAACAAAAAGGTTTCATGGTATGATATTGTTTAGGATTCTTATGAACAGGGGGAACTCATATTGTCAGGAGAGCAAAAAAGCCGCACCACTGTAGATATATATGGTCAACAATATACTATTGTCGGTACTGAGTCGACAAGTCAGATTCGATTTGTTTGTTCGAAGGTCGATGACAAAATGAGAGAAATCAATTCTATGAATCCATCTCTTGATACTGGTAAGCTTGCTGTATTGACAGCTGTCAACGCAGTCAATGACTATATCAAACTGAAAGAGCAGTTTGAGGAGCTGGAAAGAGAAATTAAACGCTTAAAGGGTTGAAAATGACATGCTTGATTTAGTTTTACTGATTATCCTGTTAGTGGGATTCTTCACCGGTCTAAGACGGGGCTTTATTCTGCAGGCTGTCCATATGACAGGTTTTATTATTTCATTTATTGTAGCATACATATATTATGATCAGCTTGCACCAAAACTTACGCTGTGGATCCCGTATCCGGTTCTTGATGATCATTCCAAGTTGAATATGATTTTCGAAATGACCGATATGGATCAAGCGTATTACCGCGTGATCGCATTTGCAATGATTTTCTTTGCGGTCAAGATTATCGTCCATGTTCTTGGTTCGATGCTCGACTTCGTGGCCCATCTTCCTGTCCTGAAACAATTGAATGTGATTGGCGGTGGATTGCTGGGCTTGATCGAAACGTATCTTATCATTTTTATTATTTTGTTTATCGCCGTTCTCCTTCCAATCGAGACGGTACAGTCTCTCATCAATGATTCCTTCATTGCACAGGCGATGGTCAAGCACACCCCTGTGTTTTCGGATATGGTAAAAGACTGGTGGATTGAAAACGGGGCTTGATCACGTGCTGACTTCAAAAGGATAGATGGAATGATCTATGTTAAGTAACAACCTTAACTGATGTTCACTATCCTTGATGAGTTAGCTTTTTTTTGTACCGTATTTGAATCTGGATTTTTGGCTTATTCCATACAGCCTCCATTACAGCTCTGCTGAAAGCGAGGCTGGGACAAAAGTGTTTAGTCTAAGTAAAACCCGGACTAATTTGAATTCCAGGATTCAAGTAAGTTCGGGTTTTTATTATTTTTGTTCAAACGCGACTTAGTTAATAGCTTGTTCCAGCGGTTGATTGGAGTGCAAGACGCAGACTCCTGCGGGAAAAGTAGCTTATTAGAAAAGCGGAAGGGCTTTGCTCAGAGGCTTATGTCATGTGCCTCTAAGCCCTGCAGCTAGACAAGTGAGACCCCGCAGGCTTGTCCGAGGAGGCTCACGGGCTACCCGCGGAAAGCGAAGTCTTGCACGGAAATCATTAGCGGTATTTAGAGTCCACACTGAAAATGTTTGTCTCTAGGTAGCGTTGTTTTGTTCTTGTCCCAACCTCGATAAGCCAAAAAACAACTTCCGGTTTCATCGCTTTCTTTTTTTGGTTATTTTGCTACTATATAAGAAGAGAACAATTGATGGGAAGAGACATTTATATAGAGAGAAGCAGGTGAGTGGAATGAATAAAAAGGATATTATCAGGTTATTGGAAACGATTGCAATTTACATGGAACTGAAGGGTGAAAACTCTTTTAAAATATCGGCTTACAGAAAAGCTGCCCTTGCGCTGGAAAATGATGATCGCAGTTTAAGTGATATCAGTGACTTTACAGGCTTGAGTGGAATTGGAAAAGGAACAGCGGGAGTGATTGAAGAGTTCGTTAAAGAGGGATTTTCCTCGGTACTTGAAGAATTAAAATCGGAAGTGCCTGAAGGATTGATTCCCCTTCTCCAGCTTCCGGGACTCGGCGGCAAGAAAATTGCCAAGCTTTATAGTGAACTTGGTGTGGAAGGAATTGAAGATTTGGAGGAAGCATGCCAGTCCGGCAAAGTCCAGGATCTGCCGGGCTTTGGAAAAAAAACAGAAGAAAAGATACTGGCTGCCATCGCACAGGCCGGCCAACGTCCGGACCGCCTTCCATTGGCATTCATGACTGGGTTGGCAGAAGAAATTGAAGCGCATTTGACCAATTGTAAAGAAATCTTGAACTTTTCAAGGGCGGGCAGTTTAAGAAGGATGCGTGAGACGATCAAAGATCTGGATTTTATCATTTCTACTGAAGAACCGAAAAAGGTCAAGGACGAATTGTTGAAGCTCCCTCAAATAGTCGAAACCATTGCAGCGGGGGAGACGAAGGTATCGCTTACGCTTCAATATAAATGGGCCGTGAGCATCGACTTTCGGATTGTGAAGCCGCATGAATTCGCTACAACCCTCCATCACTTCACCGGATCTAAAGAGCATAATGTAAGGATGAGACAGCTCGCTAAAGAACGTGGAGAAAAAATCAGTGAATACGGGGTTGAAAATAGTGAATCCGGGGAGATCAAAACATTCGATTCAGAAGAAGGCTTTTACGCTCACTTCAACCTGCCGTTCATTCCACCCGAATTAAGGGAAGACGGCAAAGAGGTCGACGATTATCATAAAGACTTTGATTTAATCGGATCTTCTCATATTCAAGGTGATCTGCACATGCATACCACCTGGTCAGACGGTGCTTATTCCATTGAGGAAATGGTTCAGGCATGTATTGCCAAAGGCTACCGGTATATGGCCATCACCGATCATTCCAAATATTTGCGCGTAGCAAATGGATTATCGGATGAACGGCTGTTAAAGCAGATAGAGGAAATCAAAGAAATGAACAAGAAGTATAAAGAGATTGAGATTCTGTCAGGGATCGAAATGGATATCCTTCCGGACGGCTCACTTGATTACGACGATGAAATCCTCGAAAAGCTGGATATTGTCATCGCTTCGATTCACTCAAGCTTTTCACAGCCAAGGGAAAAAATCATGAAGCGTCTGACTACTGCACTTACTAGCGCGCATGTGGATATCATCGCTCACCCGACAGGGAGAATCATCGGGCGCAGGGATGGATACGATGTAGATATGGATCTTCTGATACAATTGGCAAAGGAGACGAATACGGCCCTCGAATTGAATGCGAATCCAAACAGACTGGACCTGTCTGCTGAAAACATCCGGAAAGCACAAGAGCATGGTGTGAAGCTCTTTATCAATACAGATGCCCACAGCCATGAACACCTTGAGTTCATGAACATAGGTGTTTCAACCGCAAGAAAAGGCTGGATCAAGAAGGATACAGTTATCAATACATGGGGAAAAAAAGAACTGTTAAACTTCTTAAATAGAAACAAATGATTCTAAAGTCGGAACTGGTTTTAGTAAGGTGTCCGATTCATGAAACATTTTTATAAAAGGTGGAATAGAGTCTGTGAATCCTAAAGTACTGAAAACACTTGAGTTTGATAAAATAAAAGAATTACTGAAACAGTTTGCTGCATCTGCCCTTGGACATGCAAGAGTCACCACTCTCACACCGTCGATGGACTTTGAGGAAATTACGGGCATGCATGAAGAAACGGATGAAGCGATGACGATCCTCAGGTTGAAGGGGCATGCCCCGCTGGGGGGGATTTTTGATATTCGTCCCCATGTGAAGCGTGCAGCCATCGGAGGCATGTTGTCACCTGGAGAATTGGTGCAGACAGGCAGCACCATCCGTGCGAGCAGAAAGCTTAGAACGTTTGTAGATGAGTTAGTGGACGATGAAGTGTCCATTCCCCTGCTGGAGGCAAAATTGGCTTCTGTCATACCTCTGCCTCATTTAGAACAGGAAATCCGAAATGTCGTGGATGATAACGGTGAAATCCTTGATTCAGCGAGTGATACGCTTCGAATGATCCGTACACAACTGCGTGCAAACGAAGGAAGGATCCGGGAAAAGCTTGAGCGCATGATCCGGTCATCCAATGCCTCCAAAATGTTGTCGGATGCGATTATCACAATTCGAAATGACCGGTATGTCATTCCTGTAAAACAGGAATATAGAGGGCACTATGGAGGGATCGTTCATGATCAATCATCTTCAGGCCAGACATTGTTTATTGAACCGGAAGCAATCGTACAATTAAATAATCAATTGCGTGAACTGCGGTCGAAAGAACAAAATGAAATTGAGAAAATCCTTCTTGCCCTTTCCGAAAAAGTACAAGAAGCTGAATATGAATTACTATTGATTGTGGACGTATTATCAGATATTGATTTCATGTTCACGAAAGCAAAATTCGGTCAATCCATCAAAGGTTCCAAACCAATCATCAATAATGAAAGAAAGATTAAATTAAATAAAGCACGTCATCCGTTATTGCCGATTGATGAAGCCGTTGCCAACGACATTGAATTGGGCAATGATTTTTCCTCCATCGTCATTACAGGACCGAACACGGGAGGGAAAACAGTCACACTCAAGACGCTTGGCCTTACAAACATCATGGCACAAGCCGGGCTCCCGATCCCTGCACTGGATGGATCTGAAGTCGGAATCTTCCGTTCGATTTTTGCGGATATAGGGGATGAACAATCGATTGAACAAAGTTTAAGTACATTCTCCTCCCATATGGTGAATATCGTAGAGATTTTGAAAAAAGTGGATCAAGGAAGCCTGGTCCTGTTCGATGAACTTGGCGCAGGGACGGACCCTCAGGAAGGCGCTGCGCTGGCCATCTCCATTCTTGATGAAGTCCACGGTACAGGTGCAAGGGTAGTGGCTACTACCCACTACCCTGAATTAAAAGCATACGGTTACAATCGTGAAGGTGTCGTCAATGCAAGTGTCGAGTTCAACGTAGAAACCCTGAGTCCGACTTACAAGCTGCTTCTGGGTGTACCGGGAAGAAGTAACGCATTCGAGATTTCCAAACGTCTGGGATTATCAGAAACGGTGATCCATCGGGCAAAATCACATATAGGCACGGACAGCAAAGAAGTCGAAAACATGATTGCATCTTTGGAAGAAAGCAGACGTCAGGGCGAAAAAGAATTGGAAGAAGCCCACGAGTTGTTAAAACAAGCAGAAAAAATGCACAAAGATATGCAAAAGCAGATGATGGAGTATTATGAAAAGAAAGATCAAATGCTTGAAAAAGCTCATCAAAAAGCCGAGACAGTGGTAGAAAAAGCAAAAGCGGAAGCAGAGCAGGTCATTAAGGATTTACGTAAAATGCAGCATGAAAAATCTGCCCAAATCAAAGAACATGAACTGATCCAGGCAAGAAAGCAGCTGGAAGATGCAGCACCGTCACTGGCTGAGTCCTCCCGTCAAAAGAGGAAAGCTCAGAGCACAAAACGGGAGCTTCAGCCTGGAGATGAGGTGAAGGTACTAAGCTTTGACCAGAAAGGCCATCTCGTGGAAAGAGTATCCGCTAAGGAATGGCAGGTTCAGATGGGCATAATGAAAATGAAGGTGAAAGAATCAGACCTTGAATTCATCCAAACACAGCAAAAGGTTGAAACAAAGCCGCTGGCGGTGGTAAAAGGGAAAGATTTTCACGTCAGTATCGAACTTGATTTAAGAGGGGAACGATTCGATAATGCCCTCTCCAAAGTGGAAAAATATATCGATGATGCGCTGCTTGCCGGCTATCCGCAAGTGTCCATTATCCATGGCAAGGGAACCGGGGCGTTGAGACAGGGCGTACAGGAATATTTACGAAATCATCGTGCAGTTAAAGGGATTCGTTTCGGTGATGCAGGCGAAGGCGGAACCGGTGTCACGGTCGTAATGTTTAAATAGGGGAGAAGAACAATGGAGAATTTTTGGGAGAATGAATACATTCAAACTGCAGGAAATTATAGCGTTGTCATATTATGCCTCATCCTTTTCTTAACCGTATTCGAATTGGTTACAAAGTATAAAAACTGGGAAGAAATCAAAAAAGGCAATCTGGCCGTGGCAATGGCTACCGGGGGGAAAATATTCGGGATTGCGAATATTTTCCGCTATTCCATTCAGCAAAATGAAACCATCCTTACAACGATTGGCTGGGGGGTCTTCGGTTTCATCCTGCTGCTGATTGGATATTTCATTTACGAATTCTTAACCCCTAAGTTCAAAATAGATGAAGAAATTGCAAATGATAACCGGGCAGTCGGCTTCATTTCGCTTGTCATCTCTGTGGGGTTATCGTTTGTCATCGGAGCAGGGATTTCTTAAGGAGAGGAAACATGGAAACATTAGCGAAGGTTTTACTTGTGTTATGTGCAGGATTCATCCTGGTCGGTGTCATTTACATGCTGTTTTTTGTATAGAGAGAAGGCTGTCCAATTGTTGGGCAGTCTTTTGTTGTTTGGATGCGGGGTACTTGCCTTGATTTCACCCTCGCAAACAGGTTCACAAAGCATAAAAGAAGAGCACGGACAGCCCAATGGGATGTCCGTGCTCTCGTCGGTCAAGCTTATTGTATGGAGAAAACTTCTTTCCTTAATAACTCTTCTGGTTTTTTGCCAATTGGATCCTGATGGAAGTAATCCCGGATCACTCCGTCTTTTAGATAATTTGCAATCGAAACCATGATCATGCCCTGGTCGAGCGCAAGATATGCTTTTGCAATTTCTCCAGTTTCAACATTCACTGAATCAAAGAAGCCGTATTTTCCGTACGTATCCATTTCTTTAAGTGCTTTTATATTCTTGCGTACTTCTTCTGGTGCATAATCCAAAGCCAGGAATGTAGCATGGGGGGTGACCGTTGATTTATCACTGTAGCCGGAAGTGCCCAGCGGAGTAGCAGCGAATTCACTATACCCGTCAGGAGTGGCGGCAGGTGAGAAGCCCCACGCTTTATACCCTTTGTCTTTGGCATATTGGATCTGAAGTTCGACATGGCGCTGGTTATTCAGACCAAGTGCATGTTTGCCAAGTTCCTTTTCCTTCAATACAATACCGGGCATCAAAGCTTCAAACATACTTCCGCCCCAACTTGGAACGAACTTCACCCCGTTGTATTCATAGTGACCTTCAAAGACAGAAACTCCGTCATATTCAACAGTATGACCCTCCGGTACTTGAGCCTGCCAATCCCAATCGCCGGGCATCGTCCGGTACATTTTCCACCAGTGATCACTTGGGACATCGCCTTTACCGATTGAAATATAACTTGCTACGCGTGGTTCTGTATAGAACAGTCCATAATGATGGTCAGTCAATTTTCCCTGGACCGCATCATATCCACCGCGGAATTGACCGACTTCCGGATCGTACAGGGTGGAATAATCCATATTATCAACCAATTCGCTTGTTTGAGCATTTAATTCCTCATATGCTTGTCCAGCCACAATCAGCCCTGCAGACAGCCATCCATTGTCGACCTGAGAGATGAATTGGCCCCAATCCTTTTTCAACGAACCGTCTTCTGTATAGTACCAGTTGTAGAATAATCCATTCCATTTTTCCAACGACTCTAACGTATTTAGTGTCACTTGTATGCGTTTGACCGCTTCTTCTTTAGAAATGATCCCCATTTCCTGGGCAGATACCGTGCTCATCATGTACATGCCTACATTGGTAGGTGAGGTGTGAGCAGCATTTTTCTTGCCTTCATCTGTATAACGTGTTTCATCGAAGGTGAGACCGGTCTCCGCATCCGTATGGTCTTGATAATATTTATAGGTTTTTGCTGCAATCGCTTTCAATTCAGTGCGCAAGGCCATTTCCCTGCCATCTTTCCCTTCTGCGGAAACTGCCGGAATGGAAAGAAGACTGGTGAGAAGACATAAGATCGTGAACAGACTGATTTTCTTTTTCAAACTATCTACCCCTTTCAATAAATCGAAACGTTTCACCAACAGTGTATCATGATAAACTTCAGAAAAGGATAGATTTCTCAATATTCGGTCATTTGGTACAGAAAACAATGATAGGCTGGGTCAAAAGGCAGACGGAGAAGGAAGATCGGGAATCAGGTATGTAGGAAAAGCCATCCATCATATCTTGTATAGAAAGCCACTTTCTTACGATCAGTAACTTTGATCCGCACATCAAAGAGATAGGAATTAAGTCGCGGTTGAAAGGTAATTCAAATTGTATCTGAAGAACCCTTATATTATAATGATATAAAGAACTGATTTTTCTAAATATTCAAAAGGAGGGAATAACATGACGAAACCCTGGCTTGAGGAATACCCTGATGCAATTCCAGGTGAACTGACACTGCCTGAGAAACCTTTGCACTCTTTTCTGACCGAGGCAGCGGAGCTATATGGAAGCAAATCCGCCATCCATTTTATGGGGAAAGAAATGACGTATCGCGAGGTGTACGAGTCTTCTTTGAAATTTGCGAATTACCTGGGGAAACTGGGGATCGAGAGAGGTGACCGGGTCGCTATCATGCTTCCGAATACACCTCAATCAGTCATTGCGTATTACGGAATCCTTTATGCAGGGGCTGTGGTCGTTCAAACCAATCCGCTGTATACGGAGAGGGAAATCGAATATCAAATGAAAGATTCAGGTGCAAAAGCGATACTCACTTTGGACATTCTCTACCCGAGAGTTTCGAAAGCCATGAAAGAAACAGATCTTGAGCATATCATTGTAACCGCTATCAAAGAATATCTTCCTTTTCCAAAAAACATGATTTATCCGTTCATCCAGAAGAAACAGTATGGAATTGTCGTAAAGGTGGAGCCATCAGAGCGGAATCATCTATTCACTGATATCATGACATCACAAACAGCAAAAAAGATACCAGCAGGGGAATTTGATTTTGAAAATGATCTGGCCCTGCTGCAATACACGGGTGGAACGACCGGATTCCCCAAAGGGGTCATGCTCACCCACAAAAATCTGATTGCGAACGCTTCAATGTGTGATGCATGGCTTTATAAATGTAAAAAAGGGGAAGAAAAGATGCTCGGGATCCTTCCATTCTTCCATGTTTACGGCATGACAGCAGTAATGATCCTTTCAATCATGCAGGGATATAAAATGATCCTCCTTCCAAAATTCGATGTCGAAACGACGTTGAAAACCATACAAAAGCAGAAGCCGACGTTGTTTCCTGGAGCCCCTACTATCTATATCGGCTTATTGAATCACCCGGATGTAAAAAAGTATGATTTATCTTCGATCGATTCCTGTTTGAGCGGAAGTGCCCCGCTGCCTGTCGAAGTACAGCAGAAATTTGAAGAAGTCACGGGAGGAAAATTGGTGGAAGGTTACGGGCTGACAGAGTCCTCACCTGTCACACACGCAAACTTCCTTTGGGATAAAGAGAGAATTAAAGGAAGCATCGGGCTTCCATGGCCAAGTACAGATAGTGCGGTCTTCTCACTTGAAACAGGCGAACCGCTCCCTCCTAATGAGATTGGGGAAATAGTGGTGAAAGGCCCGCAGGTGATGAAAGGATACTGGAATCGCCCGGAAGAAACCGAGCAGACACTGAGGGATGGCTGGCTGTTAACTGGTGACTTGGGATATATGGATGAAAAGGGATATTTCTACGTGGTGGACCGCAAGAAAGATATGATCATCGCAGGAGGCTTTAATATATACCCAAGGGAGATAGAAGAAGTATTGTATGAACATCCTTCCATCCAGGAAGTTGTCGCTGCAGGGGTCCCTGATCCATATAGAGGTGAAACCGTCAAAGCCTATGTCGTACTGAAAGAGGGTGAAAACCTGAATGAAAAGGACCTGGATGAGTTTTCACGGAAGTATCTCGCTGCATATAAGGTCCCGAGGATCTATGAATTCAGGAAAGAACTCCCTAAAACCGCAGTAGGAAAGATCTTGCGAAGAGCACTTGTGGATGAAGAACGAAAAAAGATAGAAGAAGAACAGAAATTAAGCTAGAATAGTAACAGGGAATCTTTCATTAGATTCGCTCTCTTTTTTAACAGGATTGGACAAGGGTCATCCTTGACAATCAGTCACATACATTTTATTATTTAAATATGAATGACCATTCATTCATATTTTGATAAGGCAGGTCAACTAACCATGAAACGAAATAAACCTAAATACAAACAAATCATTGATGCGGCAGTTGTAGTTATAGCTGAAAATGGCTACCATCAGGCGCAGGTATCTAAAATAGCTAAACAGGCAGGCGTCGCTGACGGAACCATTTACCTTTATTTTAAGAACAAGGAAGATATATTGATCTCATTATTCAGAGAGAAAATGTCCATCTTTGTGGAAAAAATCGAAGAAGTCATTGCAGGAAAACAGACGGTTTCAGAGAAGTTATATGTGATGGTGGAAAACCACTGCAAGCTTCTATCGGAAGATCATCATTTAGCCATTGTCACTCAGCTTGAGCTCCGCCAATCAAATAAAGATATCCGGGTTAAGATCAACGATGTGTTAAAAGGATATCTGCAATTGGTGGATAAGATCCTGATCAGCGGAATAGAGGCCGGTGAGCTCCCGAAAGATCTGAAAGTGCGGCTTGCCCGTCAAATGATCTTTGGGACACTGGACGAAGTGGTCACAACCTGGGTAATGAATGATCAGAAATATGATATAGTGGCTCAAGTCCCTGCTATTCACAAGCTATTACTTCATGGATGTGGCGGCAGGAACTAAATACGTTTAGGGGGATGAGAGATGGAACATTTATCTTGGTCATTAGAAGGAAAGACAGCACATGTCACCATACAAAGACCGCCGGCGAACGCACTTGCAAGCGGTCTGATAAGAGAAATCGATGCCATTCTTGACGAACTTGAAGGAAACCGCGAAGTCCGGGTCATTCTTCTGAAGGGGGAGGGCCGTTTCTTCTCTGCAGGTGCGGATATAAAGGAATTCACGACGATTGAAACAGGAAAAGAATTTTCTCAGCTAGCCAAGAAAGGCCAGGATGTCTTCGAACGGATGGAAAACTTCCCGAAGCCGATCATTGCAGCCATACACGGTGCTGCTTTGGGCGGAGGCCTGGAGCTTGCGATGGGTTGTCATATCCGTCTCGTCAGTGAAAATGCCAAGCTTGGCCTGCCGGAACTGCAATTGGGACTTGTTCCGGGGTTTGCCGGTTCGCAGCGTCTGCCGAAGTTAGTCGGCAGGGCAAAAGCGGCTGAAATGCTTTTAACGAGTGAACCGATAAGCGGCACGGAGGCAGTTCAATGGGGACTTGCCAACAAAGCATACCCTGAAGACGAACTCTTTGCGAAAGCAGAAGAAATGGCACAGAAGATTGCGAAGAAAAGCCCTGGTGCCATGAAAGCGGCAATTGAGCTTTTAAGCTATACAAAGGATGACCGTTTCTATGAAGGGGTCATGAGAGAGGCAGACGTATTTGGCGATGTCTTTGTTTCAGAGGACGCCAAAGAAGGCATCTCTGCTTTCATAGAAAAAAGAGAACCTGACTTTAAAGGCTAGTAAACATTCTATTAATATAGTAAAATCAAGTTAAGGGCAGTGTGAAAACGTTATCATTTTACGCACTGCCCTTTCAAAGGGGTTAAGTTTTCAAAATCTTTTTAAGGGAAAGAATGTTTTAATTATTAGGAGGGACTTAAGAATGAACATCTATGTACTTTTGAAAAGAACGTTTGATACTGAGGAGAAAATTTCGATCCAAAACGGTCAAATCGCTGATGATGGGGCTGAATTTATTATAAATCCATACGATGAGTATGCGGTGGAAGAAGCAATCCAGGTACGCGATGCTCATGGCGGGGAAGTGACTGTCGTGACTGTCGGCGGGGAAGAAAGCGAAAAGCAGTTAAGAACAGCATTGGCAATGGGAGCGGACAAGGCTGTATTGATCAATACAGAAGATGATCTTGATTATGGAGATCAATTCACAACAGCATCAATTCTATCTCAATATTTAAAAGAACAGGAAGTTGATCTGATACTTGCCGGAAACGTAGCAATCGATGGAGGTTCAGGACAAGTTGGCCCGCGCGTAGCCGAGCAGCTGGACATCTCTTACGTGACAACGATCACGAAACTCGAAATCGATGGTGAAACAGTAACGGTCACACGCGATGTTGAAGGGGACTCTGAAGTGATTGCAACTTCACTGCCTTTATTGGTCACAGCGCAGCAAGGATTGAATGAGCCGCGTTATCCATCTCTGCCTGGAATCATGAAGGCAAAGAAGAAGCCTCTTGAAGAATTGGAACTTGATGACTTAGACCTTGATGAAGATGATGTAGAAGCGAAAACAAAAACGATCGAAATTTATCTGCCGCCTAAGAAAGAAGCAGGTAAAGTATTGGAAGGCGAACTCGATGCCCAGGTTTCAGAACTGGTGCAGCTTCTTCGCAACGAAGCAAAAGTAGTCTAACTCTAAGGTCGGAGCTTTATTAAACTTATCTAATCAGAACAACTAACATTCAGGGGGTATTTAACATGGCAAGAAAAGTATTGGTACTAGGAGAAGTCAGAGACGGATCATTGCGTAACGTTTCGTTTGAAGCGATTGCTGCAGGTAAAACCGTTGCAGAAGGCGGCGAAGTCATCGGTGTGTTAGCCGGCAAAGAAGTAAGCGCTTTAGGTCAGGAAATGATCCAGTATGGTGCAGACAAAGTAATCACTGTTGAACATGATAAGCTTGACCAATATACATCAGACGGATATTCACAGGCATTGATGGCTGTCATCGAGCAGGAGAAACCTGAAGGAGTCATCTTCGGCCACACTGCATTAGGTAAAGATTTGTCTCCAAAACTTGCAAGCAAGCTCAGCACGGGGCTGATCTCTGATGCGACTCACCTTGAAGAAGCCGGTGGAAATCTTGTTTTCACACGTCCTATCTACTCAGGTAAAGCATTTGAAAAGAAAATTGTAACAGACGGTTTGATCTTTGCAACCATCCGTCCAAACAATATTGAGCCTTTAGCGAAAGATGAGTCTCGTACAGGTGATGTAACTTCATTATCTGTTGATGTGAAAGACTTACGTACGATCATTAAGGAAGTAGTACGTAAAGCGAGTGAAGGTGTAGACCTGTCTGAAGCGAAAGTCATCATCGCCGGCGGCCGCGGAGTGAAGAGTGAAGATGGTTTTGAACCGCTTAATGAATTGGCTGAAGTCCTTGGCGGAGCTGTAGGTGCTTCCCGCGGAGCATGCGATGCGGATTACTGCGACTACTCTTTACAAATCGGGCAGACTGGGAAAGTTGTCACGCCTGACCTTTATATCGCATGCGGAATTTCCGGGGCGATCCAGCATCTTGCAGGGATGTCAAACTCCAAAGTAATCGTTGCGATCAACAAAGATCCCGAAGCGAATATCTTCAATGTAGCTGACTACGGAATCGTCGGTGACCTCTTCGAAGTCGTCCCGATGCTCACAGAAGAATTCAAAAAACTTAAAGTATCTTCCTCATAATCCTTATGTTTTAAAAGCAATGGAACGGGTAAATGAATAGTATAATAATATATAAGGCAGTAACCAAGTGGTTACTCCTTATTTTTTGCTCTTTTAGATGGGGTTGATACGATTACCTGTTTAAGCTGTTGATTGGAGTGCAAGACGAAGACTCCTGCGGGAAAAGCGAGACAGGTGAGACCCCGCAGGAGCATTTTGCGACGAGGAGGCTCACCGGCCGCCCGCGGAAAGCGAAGTCTTGCACGGAAATCAACAGGGGTTTTCAAAGTGCATTTTTTTGAAGGGTTGTATAGAACGTTTTCGGAAGGGTATATTACCAACGAGCAGATTTATAGCATAGCACTATTATCGGTGATATACTTACGGTATATTTGAAGAACTTAGGAGGCATATACTTATGGCAATAACAAATGCTACTGACCAAAATTTTGTAAGTGAAACGACATCCGGACTAGTATTGGCAGATTTTTGGGCACCTTGGTGCGGACCTTGTAAAATGATCGCTCCAGTACTGGAAGAACTGGACAGTGAAATGGGCGACAAAGTAAAAATCGTCAAAGTTGACGTAGATGAGAACCAGGAAACTGCCGGTAAATATGGCGTAATGAGCATTCCGACACTAGTTGTTCTTAAAGACGGAGAAGTAGTGGATAAAGTAATCGGATTCCAGCCGAAAGAAGCACTTGCTGAACTATTGAATAAACATGCTTAATATGCATTGATGTGAGAGCCGGGGCATGCTGCCCCGGCTTTTCTTATGTCAGCAAAAAAAATATATTATGATTGGTTTACCATATAGTGATAATCACTTTACAATAAGAGGAGAACAGAAAGTAAAAAAGGGGGAGAAACTTGAATCCTGTCATTACAAATAAATTGGCACTGCTGCCCGATCAGCCTGGCTGCTACTTGATGAAAGACCGTCAGGGAACGATCATTTATGTCGGTAAGGCAAAAGTGCTGAAAAATCGGGTCCGTTCGTATTTCACAGGCTCGCACGATGCGAAAACACAGCGGCTTGTAGGGGAAATCGAAGACTTCGAATACATCATGACTTCATCCGACCTTGAAGCACTAGTACTCGAAATGAATTTAATAAAGAAATATGATCCCAAATACAATGTCATGTTAAAGGATGATAAAAGCTATCCATTCATTAAATTGACAAATGAACGGCACCCGCGTTTGATCACGACACGCAAAGTGCAGCGGGGGAAAGGGAAGTACTTCGGTCCTTATCCGAATGTAGGAGCGGCCAATGAAACGAAAAAGCTGTTGGACCGGCTGTATCCATTGCGGAAATGCACCACTCTCCCGGACAGGGTATGTCTCTATTATCACATGGGCCAATGTCTTGCCCCTTGTGTGAGAGAAGTGAAGAGTGATACGTACAGGGAAATGACCGATGAAATTGCCAGATTTTTAAATGGCGGATACAAGGAAATAAAAAAAGAATTAACAGCAAAAATGAATGCAGCGTCTGAAAACCTCGAGTTTGAGCGGGCGAAGGAATTCCGTGATCAGATCCTCCATATCGAAGCAACGATGGAAAAACAGAAAATGACGATGACGGATTTTACAGATCGGGATGTGTTCGGATTTGCAGTCGATAAAGGCTGGATGTGCGTTCAGGTATTTTTCGTGAGGCAGGGGAAATTGATTGAACGGGATGTATCGCTGTTCCCGCTATACAATGAACCGGAAGATGAATTTCTCACATATTTGGGCCAATTCTATTCAAAGGCGAACCACTTTAAACCGAGAGAGATTTTCCTTCCGGAAGAAATAGAAGAAGAGCTGGCTGCGAAGTTATTGGAAGTAAAGGTAACCCAGCCGAAGCGCGGGAAGAAGAAAGAACTCGTTAAACTGGCAGAGAAAAATGCCAAGCAGGCACTCGACGAAAAGTTTGCACTGATTGAGAGAGACGAGGATCGAACGATCAAGGCGATTGAAAGGTTAGGCGAACAAATGGGGATTTATACCCCATTTAGAATCGAAGCATTTGATAACTCGAATATACAGGGATCCGCCCCTGTCTCGGCCATGATCGTGTTTATGGATGGAAAGCCAGCAAAGAAGGAGTATCGAAAGTATAAAATAAAAACCGTTAAAGGACCGGATGATTATGAATCCATGAGAGAAGTGGTGAGGCGAAGGTACTCACGGGTGTTAAGAGATGGTCTTCCACTTCCCGACCTCATCATCATTGACGGTGGTAAAGGGCAGATCGAAGCAGCCCGTGATGTGATTGAAAACGAGCTGGGTCTGGATATCCCGATCGGGGGTTTGTCGAAGGATGATAAACATCAGACATCTGAACTCCTGTACGGAAATCCGCTGCAGATCGTGCCGTTGGAAAAAAGAAGCCAGGAATTCTATCTGCTCCAGCGGGTACAGGATGAAGTCCACCGGTTTGCCATCACATTCCACCGCCAGCTCCGTGGGAAAAGTGTTTTTCAATCCACCCTTGATGGAATCGACGGAATCGGACCCAAGCGGAAGAAACAGCTCCTCAAACACTTCGGTTCCATGAAGAAAATGAAAGAAGCCACAGTGGAAGAATTTAAGGATATAGGGATTCCGGAAGCTGTTGCGAAAGTTTTGCAAGAGAAGCTTCGGGGATAGTTTTACCCGAATGAGCCGAAAAATTATACGGGATTATTCTGAAAAATCCGTTGCTTCCGTTTTTTTCGTGTGCTATAATTATCGATAATTTAAAACATTATCACTTTTAATAGTGGTGATAGAGGTGCGGGCTTCAAGAGTATAGACATGGAGGAGTATGGGCTCTGTTGAGATGTCTGGAAAGGGGAGATTCGCCGAAGTGGTCTTAGGCTCAAACTAATTCCGCTGGTTCTGCGTTTAAGAAATGCAGGATTGTCAAGATGAATCAATCTTGGAGAGCTATCTCACAATGCCGATGAACGAATCAGTATTTTTTACTTTAAGTTCATAGAGCAATGAGATATTTTGTCTCATTGCTTTTTTTATTATTTGGCATCTGGCGCCCACAGTATGTTTCCATACATACAAAGGCAGCAGGAACTTGTGCAGAAGACGGATGATTCTCTTCAGAAAGTAAGATTAATTTCTACACTCAAAGAGAAAGAAGGAGAAGCTGTGAGTATTATCGTTCAAAAGTTCGGTGGAACTTCAGTAGGTTCTGTTGAAAGAATTCAAAATGTTGCGTCAAGGATCCTGGAGGAGAAGAATCGGGGAAATGATGTTGTCGTTGTCGTATCCGCCATGGGGAAAACAACTGATACATTAGTCGGTTTAGCGAGAGAAATCACTTCTCAACCAAGTAAACGGGAAATGGATATGCTTTTATCCACTGGAGAACAGGTGACCATTTCCCTTCTGACGATGGCATTGATCCAGGCAGGCCAGGAAGCCATTTCGTATACTGGCTGGCAGGCGGGGATTGAGACAGAATCTGTGCACAGCAATGCACGCATCACCAATATCCATACCGAGAAAATCACGACACAGCTTCAAGCCGGAAAAGTTGTCATTGTAGCAGGCTTCCAGGGAATGACTCTGTCAGGTGAAATCACCACCCTTGGCCGCGGGGGATCGGACACGACAGCCGTCGCGATCGCTGCTGCATTAAAAGCGGATCGATGTGATATTTACACTGATGTTGACGGAGTTTATACGTCTGACCCGCGTTATATCGAAGGGGCGAGAAAACTGCCTTCCATCTCGTATGATGAAATGCTCGAGCTTGCCAATCTGGGTGCGGGTGTCCTTCATCCCCGGGCGGTTGAATTCGCAAAAAATTATCAAATCCCGTTAGAAGTCAGATCCAGTCTTCAAAAAGTGGAAGGAACGTACATTGAGGAGGAAGCAAGCATGGAACAGAATTTAGTGGTAAGAGGCGTGGCATTCGAAGATGAAATTGTCCGGGTGACCGTCTTTGGGCTCGGCAATGCCCTGACAGGATTATCATCAGTGTTCACGACACTTGCAAAAAATCATTTGAATGTGGACATCATCATTCAGAGCCAGACAGACCGCGATACAACGAATCTATCGTTTTCAATCAAGGAGCAGGACCTTGATGATGCACTTTCCGTCTTGGAGAAAAACCAGAAGGATCTGGGGTTCACCCATATTGAACATGAACGCGATCTGGCCAAAGTGTCCATTGTTGGATCCGGAATGATTTCCAACCCGGGGGTGGCGGCCGAGATGTTTGAAGTCCTGGCGCATAATGATATTATCATCAAGATGGTCAGTACGTCGGAAATTAAAGTGTCTGCCGTGGTCGACCAGAAAAATATGCAAAAAGCTGCCGGTGTATTACATACGGCATTCAAACTGGACGCCGTTCAAGTGGAAGAGGTAACGCTATAAACAGAATGAAAGGGTTGGCTCTTTAACAGAGTCAACCCTTTTTTCCGTGCATCTATTTAGTTCACTGCCAAGGTCATTCGTTCATTCAACTTTATCTTTTTCGTCCCAGCGAGCGGTAATCTTCACGGATCGATTTCGTTTATGTATCTCGTCTGCTGCTTCAGTGGTGCATTTCTTCAGCAGTTGGATTTGCTCCGCAAGAAAGCCCGCTTCCATTTTGAAAGTAACGTCGGATTTCAGCGATAAGCGTCTTTCGATAAATGACCCTCGCAATTCAAAGGTGATTTCATTTTTCTTTTGTTCGACAACCGTCAGCGTTCCCCATCCTGCTTCATCAAAAAATGATGTACATTCTTCGACGGATTGAAGGGGGAATTTTCTGGAGAGCTGTTTGCCTCCCCAATATAAGATTTCAGGAGTGTGCTTTCCAAGGATATCCGGGAGCAGGATATCGCGAATCAATTCATAACCGAAAACCGGAACGGCCGGCTCATAGATTTCTTCATTTTTCTGTTCCAAGTAAATCCCCTCTTTCTATAAAACTATTATATACATGTGATGAGGATTTATCATCCCAAACATGTAAAACGAAAGATGGGATATTTTGGCGGTATAACATTATCAGGAATTAATTAGAATTTTCTAACTATTAAAGTCGTATATAGTACGTTTTTAACGCTCTTTTTCTATTTGAAATATTTTAGCGATATTGTCGAAATTATGTATACGTTTTCTTGACGCTTCCACTTCAGGGGAGTAAAATGGGACTTGTCACATAATTGTTACAACATAAAATATGTATCGTAGTCTAAAGATATGTCGCTTAGAAAACGGCCTCATATTTTATGATTAAGGGGGGTAAATCATGGCTGGAAATCGAGAATTTAATTATCGCAGGCTTCATTCATTACTAGGTGTTATTCCAGTTGGATTATTTTTAACTCAACATTTAGTCGTGAACCATTTTGCCACAGGCGGGGAAGAATCATTTAATCAAGCGGCACATTTTATGGAAAGTCTGCCTTTCCGTTATTTCCTTGAGATTTTTATTATCTTCCTTCCATTGTATTTCCATGCAATCTATGGAATTTACATCGCGTTCACTTCTAAGAATAATGCCTCAAAATTTGGCTATTTCCGTAACTGGATGTTCTTGCTTCAGCGTGTTTCAGGGGTAATCACATTTATCTTTGTTACATGGCATGTGTGGGAGACAAGGGTGGCTGCCGCATTTGGAGCGGAAGTCAACTTTCAGATGATGGAAAACATTTTATCAAATCCATTGATGCTTGTGTTCTATGTAATCGGTGTACTATCAACGATCTTCCATTTTGCTAATGGCTTATGGTCATTCTGTGTAAGCTGGGGAATCACGGTATCACCACGTTCTCAATTAATAGCTACATATGTAACGATCGGAATTTTTGTTGCGTTATCGGTTGTTGGTATGCGCGCAATCTTTGCATTCGTATAAGAAATATAGCAGTCTGATAGAAAACAGCTGGCAACTTTGGCAGGAAAAGGAGTGAGTCACGATGAGTAAAGGCAAAATCATTGTAGTCGGCGGCGGATTAGCCGGCTTGATGGCCACAATCAAAGCAGCAGAAGTTGGAGCGGAAGTAGATTTATTCTCACTTGTACCCGTTAAACGTTCTCACTCTGTGTGTGCTCAAGGTGGTATAAATGGAGCCGTGAACACGAAAGGAGAAGGGGATTCTCCTTGGGAACATTTTGATGATACGGTATATGGAGGGGATTTCCTGGCGAATCAGCCTCCAGTTAAAGCGATGACAGAAGCGGCACCGGGAATCATCCATTTGCTGGATCGTATGGGAGTCATGTTCAACCGTACGCCTGAAGGATTACTGGACTTCCGCCGTTTCGGTGGAACACAGCATCACCGTACAGCGTTCGCGGGAGCTACGACTGGTCAGCAATTGCTTTATGCACTTGACGAGCAGGTTCGCCGTCATGAAGTAGCAGGTCTTGTTAATAAGTTTGAAGGATGGGAATTCCTCGGAGTGGTCGTGGATGACGAAGGAGTTGCACGAGGAATCGTCGCTCAGAACCTTCAAACGATGGAAATCAAATCGTTTGCTGCAGACGCTGTGATCATGGCGACAGGGGGACCTGGAATTATCTTCGGCAAGTCTACAAACTCTGTTATCAATACTGGTTCTGCGGCATCCATCGTTTATCAACAGGGAGCGTACTACTCGAACGGTGAATTCATCCAGATTCACCCTACAGCGATTCCTGGGGATGACAAACTTCGTCTGATGAGTGAATCAGCACGCGGAGAGGGCGGACGTGTCTGGACGTATAAAGATGGTAAGCCATGGTACTTCCTTGAAGAGAAGTATCCTGCATACGGTAACCTGGTACCGCGTGATATCGCGACGCGTGAAATATTTGATGTGTGCGTGAATCAGAAGCTGGGTATCAACGGTGAAAACATGGTCTACCTTGATCTATCTCATAAAGATTCCAAGGAACTTGACATCAAGCTTGGCGGAATCATTGAAATTTATGAGAAGTTCATGGGTGATGACCCTCGTAAAGTACCGATGAAAATTTTCCCTGCAGTGCACTATTCAATGGGCGGTCTATGGGTCGATTATGATCAGATGACGAATATCCCTGGATTGTTTGCAGCAGGGGAGTGCGATTATTCCCAGCACGGCGGTAACCGCTTGGGAGCTAACTCATTATTATCTGCGATTTATGGCGGGATGGTTGCAGGACCTAATGCCATTAAATATATTAGTGGATTGGAAAAAACAGCCGAATCTGTACCTTCTTCTGTGTTCGACCGCTATGTGAAGCAAGAAGAAGAAAAATGGAATAATATCATGTCCATGAATGGAACCGAAAACGCATATGTGATCCATAAAGAGCTTGGTGAATGGATGACTGACAATGTAACCGTTGTGCGTCATAATGACAAGCTGAAAGAAACAGATGCAAAAATTGTAGAACTCATGGAGCGCTACAAAAATATCAATATCAACGATACTGCTAAATGGAGCAACCAAGGGGCAATGTTTACGCGTCAGCTGTGGAACATGCTGCAGCTTGCACGTGTAATCACAATCGGGGCACTCAACCGTAACGAAAGCCGCGGGGCGCATTATAAGCCTGAATTCCCTAAACGTAATGATGAAGATTTCTTAAAGACAACAATGGCGAAATTCAACGCCTCAACGAATTCACCTGAATTCCATTATGAAGAGGTGGATACATCACTGATCGCACCACGAGAGCGTGACTATTCCAAGAGCAAAGGGGGAAGTAAATGATGAGTGAAAACAAAAAAGTCCGTTTTATCATTACTCGTCAAGACAGCCCTGAAACAGCCTCTTATCAAGAAGAGTTCGAATTAGCTTATCGTCCGAATATGAATGTGATATCAGCACTAATGGAGATCCGTCGTAATCCAGTCAATGCAAAAGGCGAAGCGACTACCCCGATCAACTGGGATATGAACTGTCTTGAGGAAGTCTGCGGAGCCTGTTCGATGGTGATCAACGGTAAACCGAGACAATCATGTACGGCTCTTGTCGATCAGCTTGAACAGCCGATCCGTTTAGCACCGATGAAGACATTCCCGGTTGTACGCGATTTACAGGTCGACCGCAGCCGTATGTTCGACAGCTTGAAAAAAGTAAAAGCATGGATTCCGATCGATGGCACATACGATCTTGGACCTGGTCCACGCATGCCGGAGAAAAAGCGTCAATGGGCCTACGAATTATCTAAATGCATGACGTGCGGAGTTTGTTTGGAGGCTTGCCCGAATGTAAACAGCAAATCCGACTTCATCGGACCTGCTCCTCTATCCCAAGTCCGTCTTTTCAATGCGCATCCAACCGGTGCCATGAACAAAGACGAACGCCTTGAGTCAATCATGGGAGACGGCGGCCTTGCAAACTGCGGTAACTCACAAAACTGCGTACAATCTTGTCCTAAAGGAATCCCTTTGACAACATCCATCGCAGCACTAAACCGCGAAACATCATTCCAAATGTTCAAAAACTTCTTCGGAAGCGACCATATGGTAGATTAATATCCAAAAGCACTTTCCTTCGGGGAAGTGTTTTTTTCTTTCAACAGGTTTAATTGAAAAGTTTTCAAAACTGTTAATGATGAGACTGTTTTAAGATTAAATATGATTATCGGTACATTCCAGCTGTTGATTGGAGTGCAAGACGTAGACTCATGCGGGAGACGTGACCAATGTGAGACCCCGAAGGAGCCTTGAGCGACGAGGAGGCTCACGGGTCACCCGCGGAAAGCCAAGTCTTGCACGAAAATCAACAGCGTTGTTAGAAATCCAATGAAATAAATACTTTGATTTAAGCAAAACGGTTCCTAAATAAACAAGAAACGATTATAATAAACAAAAAAGAATGAATATTCATTCATTTTATTTTCAGTACAGAAGGAGGAGCCATTTTGAAACATATTACATACATTAAGGATATAGACTCATGGCAAAAAGAATTTCATTTCTCCATTGAAGTAAAGGTTCGTTTTTCCGAAACGGATATGTTTGGACATTTGAACAACACAATTCCATTTACATATTTTGAGGAAGCGAGAACCGACTTTTTTAAATACAAGGGATTTATGCAGGATTGGGTGAAGCCTGATCATGATACGATCCCGGTTGTAGCGGATCTGCAGTGCGATTTCCTGAAACAGGTCTATTTTGGCGAACGCCTTAACGTGTATGTCAAAGCAGACAAAGTTGGCAAATCTTCAATCGATCTGCACTACATGGGTGTGAATGAAAAGCAAGATGTCTGCTTCGTTGGCAGAGGAACGATGGTACAGATTTCGCGTAAGACGGGAAAAGGTGTTCCGTGGACAGAAGAGATGAGAAAGAAATTTGGCTGTCCTTCAGTCATGTCCCCATCATCATAAATCGTGTGTGAATGAATCGCTGCCTATTTTTTATTTTACTTCCTCTCTATGTCACTCTAAACCGTACCTTCACATATGATATTCTGACGACCAACAATACCCATCCCCGCGGTTTAAAGCTGGCGAAGGCAAGGAGGGTTACCATAATTGAAGGACAATGATTTTACACACAAACCGTTGCTCACAAAGAGAGAAAAAGAAGTATTCGAACTGTTAGTCCAGGATAAAACAACAAAGGAAATAGCTAGCGACTTATTCATTAGCGAAAAAACAGTTCGAAATCATATTTCCAACGCCATGCAAAAGCTTGGAGTGAAGGGGCGATCACAGGCAGTTGTAGAGCTTCTTCGCATGGGGGAACTCAAGCTTTAACAGTAAGGGACTGATTCTTATGACAATTACCGGTTTCAAGTAAACCGTTTAATGTACAAATAAGAGTCAGTCTCTTTTAGTTTTCTGGGGAAATTAGCATGCATACTGAACTTTTCTTGAAATTTCCCCGAAAAAAGGAGAAAATGCTAGTAGGTTCATTCAATTTGAAATCGTATATGATGAATGAAACATACGAACGTTTCCAGTAAAAAGCGATGAAACTAAATAAGTACTAGACAGTCAAAGGAGAATTAGTATGAATAAAGAAAAAGTCCAGCCTAAAGCGGATGCGCAGGTTGTAGCGGATATAGAGAAAGATTTGCGATACATATCTTCCATCATCAAACAAAAAGGCCGTGAGATATTAAGTCAATATACCCTTACACCGCCTCAGTTCATTGCACTTCAATGGCTGTTTGAATACGGCGACATGACGATCGGTGACCTTTCGAACAGAATGTACCTCGCTTGCAGCACGACGACAGACCTCGTGGACCGCATGGAAAGAAGTGAATTGGTTGAAAGAGTCAAAGATGAGAATGACAGACGGGTCGTCCGCATTCATATGTTAAAAGAGGGCGAAAGGATTATTGAAGAAGTAATCAAAAAAAGGCAGAATTATTTACAGTCCGTACTTGAGGATTTTTCAGAAGAAGAAGTACTCGGGTTAAAGGGGAATTTAGCTAAGCTGCATCAAGAAATGAAACCAGAGTGAGGGAATAACGTGATTCAACCTATTGGTATAATCGATTCAGGTGTTGGCGGATTGACGGTTGCAAAGGAAGTCATGCGCCAATTACCAAAAGAAACGATCTTTTATCTCGGCGACACAGCCAGATGTCCATACGGTCCGAGGTCTTCAGAAGAAGTGAAGAAATTCACATGGCAGATGACACAGTACCTCCTGCAGTATGACATGAAAATGCTCATCATCGCCTGCAATACTGCGACTGCCGTCGTACTGGATGAGATACAGACACAACTCGATATTCCTGTCATCGGTGTCATCCATCCCGGAGCCAGAGCTGCCATCAAGCATACGTTTAATAGGAAAATCGGGGTGCTCGGAACCATCGGGACGATAAACAGCGGCGCCTATGAAGAAGCGCTTCATGCTTTACATGGAAGCCTCGAGGTGAGTCCGCTTGCCTGCCCTAAATTTGTCCCTTTAGTAGAAAGCGGAGAATATAACAGTGCTACTGCTGATTCAATCGTGAAGGAAACGCTGGCTTCGATGAAAGAGACGGATATCGATACCTTGATCCTTGGATGTACCCACTATCCCCTCCTGCAATCGAAAATTCAGGATTATATGGGTAATGGGGTAAGTGTCATCAGTTCAGGTGATGAAACGGCCAGGGAAATCAGTACGATCCTGGACTATTATAATCTCCTGTATCGCGGGATCAGGGTCCCTGAGCATCGATTCTTTACTACGGGATCGTCCTTCTTGTTTTCACAGATCGCATCAGACTGGCTGAATATCGGGAAGGTTCATACAGAAACCATCAGGCTTCAAGACTGATCGTCTTGGCCGGGTGGTTTTATTTTTTTCTCCTCAAAAAAGTTTGTCTGCATTTATGAAAAGTTTGGGTCTATTTTGTGATAGAGGCTCGTATACATGTAGTACAAACTGTCTTTTAGGAGGATTCGCGATGTCAAAAAAAGCGAAAGTGTCAATTGCGGTAACGGTGTTAGCATCTTCTGTATATCTTTCAGGCTGCGGGCTGTTAAGTTTCGGGGATAAAGAAAAGATTGATCCCCCTCAGGATGTATCATACTTAAAAGAAGGTGAGAAAGTAGATACAGCGAAGAAAGAAGGGGAAGATAAAGAGACGGCAAGCAAAGACGAAGCTGTTGAAAAAACAGTGATGACCGAGCTGTATCTGATCGATAAAAACGGTTACGTTGTATCACAATCGCTTCCTCTCCCGAACAATGAGAGTGTCGCCAAACAGGCGCTTGAATATCTGGTTGTGAACGGTCCGGTGGAGAATGTCCTTCCGAACGGATTCAGGGCTGTACTGCCGGCCGATACACAAGTGACGGTCAATATAAAAGACGGTAAAGCAATCGCAGATTTTTCACCTGAATTCAATAACTATCAGCCTGAAGACGAGCAGAAGATCCTTCAATCGGTCACATGGACGCTGACTCAATTTGAGTCGGTTGAAAAAGTCGAACTGAGAGTAAACGGGTATCCTTTAACAGAAATGCCAGTTAACGGCACTCCGGTTGACGAATCCGGGTTATCCAGGAACATGGGGATCAATGTCGATACGAGCGGAGTGGCGGACCCAACCAGTACAAAACCTGTAACGGTATATTATGTGTCACAGACCGATTCCAAGACGTATTATGTACCTGTAACCAAGCGGGTAAGTTCAGATGAGGCGGATGAAGTGAAAGCTGTCGTACAGGAACTTATTGAAGGACCTGGATATGGTTCATCCCTTGCCAGTGATTTCACAGGTGCAGAACTTCTCGATGATCCTACCCTTAAAGACGGGACAGTGACCCTGAATTTCAATGAAGCGGTGTATGGCAGCCTCGAAGAAAAAATGGTATCCGAGCATATGTTGAACTCACTGGTCCTTTCCCTGACTGAACAAAAAGACATCAAAGGTGTATCCGTGCAGGTGAACGGAGAAGCGACCACTGTAAGTAAAGATGGAGAAGCAGTAACCGAGCCCGTCACCCGTCCGGAAAATGTGAACGCAATTAGTTTTTAAATGACCATTTTTTGATATACTATTATAGAATCATGAAAAAGAGGTTGGCTGATGCCGCCTCTTCTCTTTTTGAGATGAACCTTTTACATATGAAATTAAAACGATCACAACAGGAGGAAAAAATATGAGAGCTGATGGAAGAGAAAAGAATCAACTGAGAAAAGTGAATATTGAAACCGGATATGTGATGCACCCGGAGGGGTCTGTGTTGATCACGGTGGGGAATACAAAAGTGATTTGTAATGCAAGCATCGAAGACCGCGTACCGCCTTTTTTGAGAAATAGCGGAAAGGGATGGATCACTGCAGAGTATTCAATGCTGCCGAGGGCGACGGAATCGAGAAATATCCGTGAGTCTTCGAAAGGGAAGATTTCAGGAAGAACGATGGAAATTCAACGTTTGATCGGGCGCGCTCTCAGAGCGGTGGTGAATTTGGATGCTATCGGTGAACGTACAATCTGGATCGACTGTGACGTCATTCAGGCGGACGGCGGTACAAGAACCGCTTCGATCACCGGTGCATTCGTGGCCATGGCACTTGCTCTTGGAAAGTTACAGGACAACAGAAAGATCTCCTCATTTCCTCTTAAGAGTTATTTAGCTGCTACAAGTGCAGGTATAGTAGAGGAACACGGCGCTGTGCTCGACTTGAATTATATCGAAGACAGCAAAGCGTTGGTGGATATGAACATTATCATGACCGGTGAAGGGGAATTTGTCGAACTGCAGGGCACAGGGGAAGAAGCAACCTTCACGATGAACCAGCTTAACGAAATGCTTGGCTTGGGAGAAGCTGGAATCCAGGAACTGTTCGAAATGCAAAAGCTGGCGCTTGGTGAATTGGCGCAAAGAATTCAATAAAGGAATGAAGCTGTGATGACTAAACGCGTAATAATAGCTACAAAGAACCAGGGAAAAGCAAAGGAGTTTCAAAATATGTTTGCTCCATATGGATATGAGGTACAAACATTACTAGACTTGCCTCATATCGATGATGTGGAAGAAACAGGATCCACATTTGAGGAAAATGCCATCTTGAAGGCTGAAACAGTAGCGGAAGAATTGGGAGCAATGGTGATTGCCGACGATTCTGGTCTGGCGGTCGATGCATTGGACGGTCGTCCGGGAGTTTATTCCGCCCGCTATGCAGGATTGGAAAAAAGCGATGAAGCAAATATAGACAAGGTGCTGGATGAATTGAAGGATGTACCGAATGGTGACCGAAGTGCGAGGTTTCACTGTGTACTGGCAATAGCAGGACCGGGAATGGAAACCCGTACTGTAACAGGGACCTGTGACGGGCAGATCCTTCAGGAAAGGCGCGGGACAAATGGATTTGGTTATGATCCGGTCTTCTTTGTGCCGTCTCTCGGCAAATCGATGGCAGAGCTTTTGCCTAAAGAAAAGAGCAGTATCAGTCACCGCGGAATCGCTCTCGAAAAATTAGGGGCACTGATCACAGACTTAGTTTAAAGGGTGAGGAAAAGATGAAGCTGTTAGTTGTGAGTGACAGCCATGGGTCGATAGACGAAATCCGGGAACTGGCTGTAAAATATGACGGGGAAGTAAACGCGATGATTCATTGCGGTGATTCCGAGCTGAGTGCCGACGATAACGCATTAACTTCCTACTTGGCGGTTCGGGGGAACTGTGATATGGATGCCAGGCTCCCCGATGATCTGACAGAAGAAGTGGATGGGAATACCATCATGATTACACATGGACACCTATATGGGATAAAGATGTCGCTGATGAAACTTCGCTATCGTGCAGAGGAAACAGGGGCCAGGTTTGTTTTCTTCGGCCATTCCCATACGCTTGGCGCCGAGATGGATAACGGAACTCTATTTCTGAATCCGGGAAGCATCCTTTTACCCCGGGGCAGGAGTGAACGCACGTATGCAATTGTTGATACTACCGAAGAAATGATCAAAGTCCGGTTCTTGACTCATGAGCATGAGGTGCTGGTCGAGCAGGAGTTTACTTTATAATGTGGTATTAGAAAAGAAGGGCCTTTTTGTGCAGGTTCTTCTTTTCAACTTCCTGCATTCAGTTTATAATTTAGGTGTGAGAGATCAGTGGATCCACAGTCAAAATTTTTTTGAAAAACATTTCATGAAATGTATTGACTTCTGTATGCTATGTGAATATAATAAATATTGTCCTTGAAAAACAGATATGTCCCAGTAGCTCAGCTGGATAGAGCAACGCCCTTCTAAGGCGTCGGTCGGGAGTTCGAATCTCTTCTGGGACGCCATTACCATTACATACATAGGCGTCAAGGACGCGTTATATAAGCCTTCTAATACGTATAGTTGAATCGGTCAATGAATCGGTCAGCTTGCGAATTAGGAGGCTTATTTTTTATGTCGAAAAGAAAAGCGTCGCTCGTTGTTCAAACGGATCTGTCCGATTTGTTCAGCGATAATCCTCAACGTAACTCTTCCAAAGGCTACTCGATAGAAAAAGCGCTCTCGACCGTCCTTCGCCAAATGAAGGCGGCAGGCTTACGCGAGAGAACGATCAGCGATTACGAAATACATGTGAATCACTTTGCGAAAATTATAAGCGCTCGCACCCTCGAGGAATTAAACGGGGATCACATATTCGAATGGCTATCGTCTATGAACGTAAGCAATCAAACGAAACTGACTCGTCTGAAGTGTTTAAAGGCGTTTCTAGGGCGTTGTTTTGATAACGGGTGGCTTACCTCGAATTTCTGGCGAAACATCAAAATTAAGGTCGACAGCCCTGTTAAAGAGGGCGCCACTGACCGCGAAATAAAAATACTCCTATCTTTGCTCGATTTAAGTCGTTTCGTGGAACTCCGAGACGCAACCGCAATTCTGCTTATGTATCAGACCGGCATTCGAGTCGGTACCCTTACGCAGCTAGAAAGTAAGCACGTCATTCTTGGCGAAAATCTGCTAAGGATTGACGGCGGTATTATAAAGAACCACGAATCTATCTATTTACCGATTGACGACGTGTTGGCTCGCTTATTAAAGACCCTGATCGCTCAGAATGAGCTTGTAAGGCGTGATAACCGCGTACATAATGATTTACTATTCATCACGAAACAAGGCGGTAGAATCGCCACCAGTCCGACAAATAACAACATCATTAAACGCTTAAATAAATATGCGAGAGATTTCGGCCTGAAGAACATTAATCCACATGCTCTACGGAGAGGATTCGCTAAGAACTTGCTCGGCAAAGGGGCAAATATTGCGTTGATCTCTAAAGCGCTTGGTCATAGCGACATTGCAGTAACGACACGCTACTTGCATTTAGATAAAGAAGAAGTCGCGGAGAGTTTACGTAGTTACCTATAAAAAGACATAAAAAAAGTACGCGTCCCATCGGAATGGAAACACGCACATACCCTAACTCAAATATAAGCGAAAAAAGCGTCAATGTCAACGCTTGTTTGAGTGTGCCTTCATTTCGGCAGGACAGCCGAGGAGGAACCGAAGTGTATTTATCATGCGAAGAAACTTATCGCAATCTATCTACGTTTGAATCAGTCGACCAATTAAACGAATCAGCCCGCAGTTATGCCCGGCAGTTAACCGGCACAATGGCGGTTGTATTTGACGTGCTCTCGCGTCATAGCTGCAAATATCCTGGCGTTAGCTTTCTAACGAAGACTAACATCGGTAAGCTAGTCGGTAAGAGTCGCCGTACGATCATCCGGGTATGTCAGCGCCTTGAAGAGATCGGTGTTATTCGCCAATATGAATTGCGCCGGCAGTCAGACGGTCAGCAGACGAGTAATGCGATTGTGATAATGCCGGTTAAAGAAGCGCCTGTCACACAAGCGCCTAGCGAAAATGACACACCAATAAGCAGACTTCCTTCTAAACACATTAATAAAGCTAAAGAACGTACGGCAAGCCGTGAGTATGTAAATAAACCGGCATGGATTCCGAAGTCATTCTTCGCTTTACTAAATGCGCATATAGACAGCGTGCAGGAGATCGAGGAGTATTGGCGGTCTGTTTATGCGACTACATACAAGTATCAGTTATCGCCGGCAGTACGGGAAGACATCGGCATCCAGGCGTTCTATGCGATGAAGGGGAAACGTAAGCAGCTCCGGACACCCATTGCGTTCTTTACCGGGGTAGTGAAGCGTAAGGCAAAGGCGGCCTGGTTGAACGAGTGGCTTGAGGCGATTTAACTAGCACGAAGGGGCTTGCGCGTGGCCTTCCGAACACTTCCGAAATACTGCCATGCCGAGGGTTCATATAGGGCGCATAGGGGCGGGGGTATTACCTTGTAGGGTATGCGATATTATTTATAGAGTTATGCGGACTGGATAACGTAGGATTGCGTAAGGCTGCGTAATGAGGGTCGTGATAAGTCTGCCGCCACAGTGCGTGCGATAAGGGGAAGCCGGAAGAATCAACTGCACGGAGGTTCTACCGGAAGAGGGCAGCCATAACTCAGGGGGTTATCGTATGCATTATGCCGGGAAATAATGGCGATTCACATACTTTGCCTGGCGCTCAAACATGCGTCAGATCAACGATGTATAGAATCGTGCATAAACGATCGAAACGGTAGTTTGTGAAATCGCGTTAAATCAACGTTTGGGAAACGGTTTAACTTCTTAGTTTTATAATTATGTTAACTAGAAATGAATACGATATTCGCGAAAATGTATAGAAAAACCGCTGACCCCAGGCCACCCCCTCGCCCGGCCCTCATCTGCTGTCCGGAATTTGCGCGCAATTTTTTAACGTTTTGCTTTATCTGACTAAAGTGTTTCAGACCGTAAAAAAATTCGCTAGCAAAAATCGAACTCAGGGGGTAACGGAAAAACACACGCAATTTCTGACGACGAAAATACGCCACATATCGCGATATAATGCGGTTTTGAGCATAAAAATAACTGTTGGCTAATATCTTTTACCGTAGTATGATTGTACTAATAAACGGTATAGGAGTGAATTTATGGAAAACTGGATCGGTAAGGTTGGTATCGTATTCATTGTCGTGGGCATTATCGGAGGGCTTATCGCATTAAACGGAGTTGATTGGGATGCGTACGATTTTGCGAAGGAAATGGCCGAGTACGATGACCTCGAATCCCTTACGCAAGTTGCCATGTATCGCGGAATGATAAACGCTGCAATCTTAACGGCATTGTCTGGCGGTGCTGTTGGAACGTTGCTAATCGGAATTGGTATGCTGATTGACATTGGTCGTGAACGAAACGAGCTAATTCGCAAGCAGTCCGGCGACTTAGAAAACGCGAGTTAAAAATAAACCAAGACGTCTCTCGCAAGTACTAGCAATTTTTCGCAATTAGTCGCATAAGCTGACAGTGAACAACGTCGGCGTCCGTGGGAAATCTGCGGGCGTTTTTATTTTGCCCTGACGTCACTTATCGGTATAACTTTCTCGGTCATACTTTTGACGTCTTTGCATATGATGAATTATCGCCAATTCAAAGGAGTGTTTATCGTATGTATAGACCGACAGTAAGGTATTCGGAAGTTTATCGCGAATATGTCGATCAGGTATTTCACGCAACGTCCCTCGACCGTAATCAAATTATTCGCCTGGCATTATTTATCGCAGGCAGCTCGCCGGAATATAACGCAATTCTCAACGAATATAAAAAGGCTGACGTCCCTCTTCCCCGCCCTAAATGGCGCCCCAATCAATCGGCGTTATGGCTCGAGCAGGATCCGGAATTAAAAGAGGAAGGGGGGGACGTCACATATGCTATCGATGGAGGAAAAGCAGATACTCGCCCGGTTATTGTTGCAGGAGGAGGCGGAAGTGCCGGAACATCCGCCGAAGCAGGAAAGAACACGCGATCACCTGGGCCGTTACGCGAGGGAATCATCCGGACGACAGGCGGAATCAGCTTCACGCTCAATTAAGCTGCGGAAGATTCGCGGGACATATAAAAGCTATGACGTTGTGGATGACGTCGATTACGACCTGGCGATAATAGGCGGGATCATTCTACTATTCGCGATAGTTTTGTGAGGGGCTGCTGAGGCGGCCTCTTTATTTTTGCACATAATAAAAGACGCCTTAGTCACGGGCGCCTTCGTATTTATATTCGATTAAGTCCTCGAGCGAATAGGTCTTATCGATTCCTTTTTCGCTGGCGAGTCGGTTAAGCGTATCAAGAATGCCGACCAGTGTTTCGATTTCAATTCTTCCCATATCGCCTTTTTCATATTTCGCAACGGTAGCTGGGCGAATTTTACCTTCGACTGCTAATGCGTTTTTAGAAATACCTAATTCCTCAAGTATCTCCCCTAGTTTAAATTCTAGCGTCATGTTATCCTCCCCGATCCTTATCTATAAAATCATTATATCTAATTCCGCTAAATAAAAAAAGTTTAAATTTCTTCTTGACGTCATACCGTTCCGGTTATATACTAAGGTCATACCGATTCGGTAATACTCAATCGTGAATACGGAGGTCGATCATCATGAAAGCAGTTGACGTCTTTTGCTTATGTGAAAATCGCAAGTACACGGAACGTTTCCAGGGGCTTTTGATTAACGATCAGCTCATCGCAGTAGTTGGCGACATGGGGTTAACGGTCAGCAAGTACGAAACTGAAGAGAATCGCATCATCGTAGACTATGAGGTTCACGACATTTTGCTCGAAGTGCATTATCCGAGGTTAGAAAAGACGGACAATTTTGAGGCGGTCAAACTAGCGAATATGACTGTGCCGGAGTTCATCCATTATCTACTCGCATGGGATGGGGGCGAAGTAAACGTCGATATTCAACCGGGCGATTATATCTATCAGCCATCCGGCGGCTATATTCGCAAGGCTAGCTACGTTTATCCAAACGGAACCGTTACAACTGACACTGGCGAACTGATGGCACGTTCTGATTATCAAATTTTAAACGAGGAGGAGACGCAGTTGGTGAATAAGTTATCGAAATCGCTTAGGGATAACCGGAGCATTACGGAAGGTTATGAGGTTGGGAAGTTATCGGTCGAGGACGAGGGAGTACAAATCGGAAATTTCATCTTGCAAACGTATGACACTATCGAGGTCTTTGTTGGCGAAGAAATTAAGCAGATTAGTTTCGATGAAGCCATCGATTATGACGGCTATGATGCAAGGTTTCGTCCGATTAAGCTCACGGTGCTCACGGAGGGGGATTTTAAACGATGATTGCAGCATTTTTCGGTGGTATCTTAGGAAGTTTCGCAATAGGCCTGTTCGTTGGTATGGACCGAAACGGAGTTCTGAAGGAGGACGCGAAATGAGGAAAGTAAACGTTCATTTTCACGGCGAAGAAGAGGTTACGAAAGAACCAGCTTATTTAATCGGCGATAACATCATCGTTTCTGACTATCATCACGGCTTAGTATTTCGCATTGTCACGGTTGGCTACCTTGACGGCGATAATTACCTAGTTAGAGATTACCGTATGGCGGAGTTAAACGAAAAGGTTTCGGTTGAGCATATCGAGAAAATGTCGCTTTTGGATTACGTGTCAGTAGTAGCGAAGTAAGGAAGGGGAAAGCATTTGCCAGTCGGTACATCGAGGGCATGGGTGTATCGGCTCGGCAATTAATAGTGGCGCGGCGCTTGCTCGAGCATTTCGAACGGCAAATCGACAATGTTGGACAAGCCTCGTAACAAGATCGCTAGCGAGTAAAATATTCAAGGGGATGAGGAAATGGAATTAGCGAGATTAGTAGAAGAATCGATGGATAATCTGCCGTATAAGTTGACGTGGAGAAAGATTGCGCAGGAAACAGGCATGAGCCACTCAAACTTCTGCCGATTTAAAGAGGGCTGCGAGCTCAATTTCAAGGCACTGTTCACTATGGCGAAAATGATCCATCCTGATACCTACCATACTGTTATCGCTGACTGGTCATATTATGTAGAGGCGCCTATGAACGTTAAATTTGCGCTGGAATACATGAGCGCCAACCGATTATTCGACCACGCCCAGCATAAGATTCAGCAGATTCGCGAGTCCGGCACAACTAGCAAACTCCTAATCGACCTGGAAAGCGCCTATACGTTGCTACTTGATCGCCAGCAATCGGATGAAACTCCGAAAGACTTTATTCAGCGAATTAAGAAGATGCGATATAAGACCCCAGAAGGTAAGTTCCTGCGTCAAATGTTATTCGCCTATTATTACTCGGACGTACGTTGCTTTGCGCTCATGAATGATAACCTTTCGATCGCGGAAGCACTGCTCGATAACGTTAACAATGAGGACCTGCAGGAACTTTACTCGCTGCGAATCAAGGAACTAAAAGCCGTGTCGCTGTTGTTCAATAGTAATCGCAAAGAGGAAGCCCGGAAATTATGTGAGGAAATCGCGCAATCAGAAGTTCTCGACAACCCTACATACAGAGCAGGTGCATATTTCAGAATCGCAACTTCGTACATGTTCTCGAGCTACGACATGACTGAGGCGTTTTTCAAGAAGGCGACAAAAATTTACCGTGAAACTGGACGAGATAATGTCGCGGATGGGATGGAATCAAACGAAATGGAATTCGCTCGTGTCCTTTGGGGCAAGATCGATAATCCTGCCGAATTATCTGACGATTCAAACCGTGCTTTCTACTATGCCCGTAACGGCAAGTCAGAGGAAGCGCTGGAAGTCATTGCGATGCTAAATCAAGAGTCGCCGTTCACTAAATATTACGAAGGCCTGGCGAAGAATGACCCGAGTCTATTGCTTGAATCGCTCGTTAAATTCATTAAAGGGGGTGATATGGTTTACGTGGAACTGCCTTATAGCGAGCTGCAAAAATACCCGCAATTGTGCGGTGTGGCCGACATACTAATACGCGAATTAAAAGGGGACTGATTTTTAATGAAGAAACTAATCAAAACAATCGTAATCACAGCAGTAATTTTAACAGGAGCGACCGGCGCAAGCGCAGCCGACATTTCGCCGCAATACGTCGAATCTGATCCAGGCGGCGGAGGCACTGGCGGAAAATAACTAAAAAAAAGCGAGGCGCCTTCGGGTGCCTTGTTAATAAAACGGGAGGGGAACGGAGTGGAGCAGTATTTATCCGATGAATTACACTGCAAGATAGTCGACTTACAAACGGAGGTAAAAGATACCTACCGCAAACTGAACATGATGTTATCTGCGCTAGACAAACGGATCAGCGAGTTATATCACAGCCTCGAACGCACGCCGCCTGACGATGTGGACGCGATTGCTTTTACGAGCCAGTTGAAGGCGGTTTTAGAGCGTCGTAGAGTCGTCAAGGATGAGCGCGCACGGCTGAAGCTATTTAACGGGCTGGCCGGTCATAGTTTGCGAGAAATTGAGCTTAATTACGATCGGGCGTTGCAGGCGAGTTTTGAGATTCGGCAGGACTTTCACGTTGAGTTGACGCTTGAGGAGGTAGCTGCGGAGATGGGAGTGAAAATTTAGCACCAGGTCATAAATACATTATCATTTAGGTTTTTCTAATTGAGAATAAAGAGGTTACCTGTTTTTCGAACGGTCTTCATTGATAAAACGGAGTCGATCGTCGGGAGGGGTGTCATAGTATTCGGAGACAAAGTCCGGTCATTTTCGCCCTGCTGCTCGTGGGATAAAACGGGCATACACGCTGAAACAACGTAGGAGAGGCTGAGAGACGTTTTAAGAGGTTTCGGCTATCTTCCCCCTCAAACGTTATTTAAACGTCTGTACGGACGCTCTACGCTATTCTGAGACGCATGTGCACGGTCGTTGTCGGTCTAATGTATAAGGATACGAGTTTCATTCCGGCTCACGCCTACATTCAAGCTCGTTTATTAAAGTTGCCTTGCCTTTTTAGCTTCCAATCTAATTTTTAACCCCTCAACTAGGTGAAGGGGTGTAAAAAGTTAGCTTTCCAGCTAAAAAGCCTCGGCGATTATCGGGTAGGGTAATTCAGAAATGAGTAATTAACGGCTGAGATCGGTTAACGGCAGCATTTTACCGGATTTATAATGAAAAATAAGCACAAAGACCTATCTTTTAAAAAGTTCTTGCCTTTATTAATCTTTTCTGTTACCCTTTTAAATCTTTTAAGTTCTTAAGGTCTTTAAGTACTTAAGATCTTAAGTTCTAAATAATTCCGCCACTAACGTGTCGGCATTGTCTAAAGAACCTTATCGCAAAGCACTTTTAAAGAGCATCAGCGAAAAATGAATAAATGATGGCTGAGCACGGTTTTTGTGCGAAGCAATGGTTTGTAATTTAAGTTTCAATACAATTGCTGGCTTTTCTTTAACACTAGGATAGCCTCAGAAGCGCTCAGATTGGCCTGTGGGGAGTTTAAAGATGTTTTGAATAGTAGGACAGCCGACACACCTTTAAACGGCTAATTTCGTGCTTAAAAATAAGATTTGGAGTTCTCTGCGCCGATTGGGCTTTTAGGACGTATTATTTTACGAAGGTGTTGTTTGGGGTTTATTTAAAATTATTTTAATTAGGGAGATTAGGACCTGGTACTAAGTTATGTAATCTTTCTTACAAACAATTATATCACTCAATTTAAGTGCAGTAAATAAGTGCATATATAGGAAGACGAATTACTCCCATGGTTCGTTTTCTCTTTTTTATTTCGCATGGGGTTAAGAAAATTATACGTAACTAGGGGGAGAATGTCCATGAGTTCAAATTTATTCCGTTTCATCAGGCAATCACGAGGGTTAACGCAGAAAAAACTTAGCGAAATGTTAGGTATCAGTGAGCCGATGGTCTGTATGATCGAAAGAGGAAAAAAGAATGTCATCGAAGTAAATAAGAAACTCCGGGAGTTATTCGGTAATGAGTACGTAGATAAATGCCGGACGTTCTTGGAAGAAAATTAAGGAGGAATTTACGTGGGAGAACACAAGTATCCGTATGAAATAACCGAGCATTACATTCCGAGTGTCAACAGTCTTAGGCGAATCTATACGCAACATAAGAGCTTCAACGGTAACTGCCTGTTAGTTTACGAGTTGCTCTTCGATTATTGGAACGCCAATTACGGTTATGCCTTTCCGAACGTTTGGCAGCTTGCGGCTGATTCGGGGTTAGGTGAGTCGACCGTCAAGCGTAGTATATCGACGTTAGAATATTTAGAGTTAATTAAAAAGAAGCGATCAGAAATTGCGGCGAATAATGTCTACGTATTCAAAAAGCCGGTAAAGACAATCGAGGAGTTAATTGCAAAGTTTCCGGAAGTGGAAAAACATCGCGAGGAAAGACTTGCGAAACTGAAGGCGAGTGAGATGTCCAGTAAGAAGAGGTTTGCAGCTAGTTAATGCCCTACGGTTCATTTTGATACGTACCTACAGGTCATTTTGATACGTAGCTACGGTTCATTTTGATACGTTATATAAATTTACCGATATAAACTTACCGAAAGAAATATACATTCCGCCATTTTTCAAATGACGGCGTTATCTCTATAAATATATTATTCGCAGAAAATAAAAGAGAAACAATATAAAACTACTCCTACGGTTCATTTTGATACGTAGGGCAAACATGGGGGAATAAATGATGAAGGAGACGAAGATTGAGTACAGAGAACCAGGCGAAGGGGCTATCTTATTCGCATCGCAATTTACCGAGGGTTTAATGATGACGGACGCAATGCCGGTGATCCAGCAGTTAATGAAAGGCGATCTACATGACGCTGGCGACAAACGGGTGAAGAACTGTGACTGGTGCGGTTATTTGTTCCGTGATAAGTCAAAGCCGAATAGCGCAAAGACGTGCTGTAAGCCGTGTAAATATGCAAAGGATAATTTCGCCAAGAAAAATAAGAAGATGGACCAGGAACTCGTTAAGCCGAAAAAGAAGAAGCGTTCAGGGCTGTCAGGTCATTACGCAAGCCACCTCGAGTATCCGTTTTTCGCCAGTGAGGAGTATATGCTCAAGTATTACCATAGATACGAGCGTTCTTATGCGCCTGAGAAAATCGCCTTAATTGATGGAGCGAAGCAGACGAGCAACGGCGGTAAAAGGAAGTCCGCATCCATTCCGACGGACGGAAGCGACAAAGTGATTCTTCGCGGAATTAGACACGGACACAGTTACGGTCCTGTTGTTGAATCGCAAATGAAGCCGGGAGAGGTCGAGGAGTACCTGATCGAAAAGTACGGTGAAAGGCATCTGAAACATGAACGGGATAGAGTCGAAAGATTTAAGTGCAGTAAAAAAGTGCATAAGTAGGAAAGGGCGTAAGTGCCCGTTAATTATTTGGAGAAAAAGTAATAAAAGGAGGGATTTTTACGATGACCGGAGATAAATTTTGCGCACTGAGACATTTTATGAACCAAACGCAAGTCGAATTTGCTAACGAGCTAGGGCTATCGCTTGCGACGATCGGAAAAATTGAAACCGATAGATTACAAGTCACTCCGCGAGTAAAAGCGAAGCTGGCACGTTTGAATTACGACGAAGAGGCCTTTTTTGCGTTCTATGAGAATTTTCGCAGACTATCCTAATTATAATTTACGTTAAAAATTACGTTTTGTCAAGGAGGGATCAAAAAATGGGCGTAAAAATCACGTATCTCAACGACGAGCAATCCGAATACACCGTCGACTGGTTAGGAAAACGGACATTCACATACGCAATCCCGCACACGGAATTAACTCTGGTCCAATTCTCTTTGCTCACACTCGCTTATGAGGAGACGCTGGAACAAGTAAACCGGCAAACCCTGGCGAAGTTGTCGACGGAGAAAGTTTATAAGCTGACCGAGCGTTTGGCCACGGAATTTTGCGTAGCACATTCGCCGACAACAGACGCAGGGCTACAAAAGAAATATATACGCCACGTCATATTGCAAGCGCTGCATGAAATTCAAGGCACCCGTTAAAGGGCGCTACATAAAAACAGAAGGAGGATGAATGATGAATGAGTATAACAGAACGCAACTGCTGATTAACTACTTGCAGGCGCTCAGCCACTTGAAGCATACGGACTACTTTTGCAATAAGGAAATAAGCGACGTGATGAAGACGATTGAAAAAGAATTAAACCTTAAATAAAACGATGGGGGAATGATGAAGGATGGAGCAATTATTAAAAGAATTAAGAGAACTGGCAACCGACTTGAAGGGTATAAGCGAGAAACTGGACGAAATAAACGGAATCAAAGGGAGCGTGCGCTAATGTCTAAGGAAAAGCGTACATGTCGCCTCTGCAACGAGTCCAAGTCAATCAGCGAATTTGAGCTTGATAAGCGTGTGAAAGGCGGCAGAACAAGTCGATGCTACGTCTGCAAAAGTAAGTCTCGCGACAAAGCCAATTACGCCTATTATAAACTTTGCCAACGCGCCAAAGAAGCCGGAGAAGAGGTCGAGGTCACGCTCGAGGAAGTTAAAGTGCTATTCGATACTTTTTCTGGAACCTGTATTTATTGTAACGCCAAAGAGTCGCCGGACGGCCGTGCTTTCCACTTAGAACACGTAATTCCTCGCCGAGCCGGAGGACGTCACCACATTTCGAATCTTGTCATCGCATGTCCTAGTTGCAACGGGCGAAAACGTGACTTGCCGGTTGTCAGCCATTTCTTCAATGACGATCGATTCAAGGACGAACACTTTGCGACGCTTGCTCATTATCTTGCGTTTCAATCGAAGCAGCCGATTGAGGAATTAGTCTGGCAGATGACGAACCAACATGCGATTCATGAAATGGAAAAGATGCGGAATGAAATAACGTGAAGAACATCTACACCGACCGGCGAGGTGCAATCGAAACCCTGCTGGCCGATAGCAAATACAAATTAATCGCAGAAGTAATCAAAGACGGCCGGCTGATAGCGGGCTTATTTACGTTGGAGGAGGAAAAACGATGAGCGGACTACCGATGTATTCTTTTGAAATTAAACGAAACGGCCGAAAGCCGATTGAGGTTACGGTGGACGAGGACGGACAGAAAAGCGTGTATCTGTTCGGATGCTACTTATCGAATAGCCAGATCGATAAATTACTGCCCCGCATGGTAGCCGACCGTAAGGCAACGAACAACCGAAAGCGAGGTACAAGGTAATGGGCCGTAGAAACGCAGGAGACGTCAGGTTCGGCAACATGACGCAATGGAACCAGCGAAAACTCAAGAAGAAAAAGCAGAACGCGAGAAAATCAGACAGTAGAGATTGGACGGCAGCAGTTTTCGCTAGACTCGAGAAGGATAAGGGGAATGTGAATGACCGATAAGATCTTCAATAAAGACATAACTGACGTGAGCATATCGCTGTTAGACGACACGACTGCAATTGCTTGTGGCGTAGAGCTAATAAAGAACGGAATACCTTACACAATCATGTCGCTCTATCTTGATAAATCGGATTACCCTTCGAAAAGACAGACGTTGCACTACATCTATTCGCTGGTGTTTCAATATGTACCGGAGTCAGACAAGTTGATTTCCTTCACTTCAAATTCGCCGTATTTAGGGCAATACAAAGAGCAGGAACGTAAAGCCGGACTGTATGCAGACGGTAGAAAATTAAGCTTTAGGCGTGTTAAGAACGTGAAGAGACATACGAAATTGCTGCAGTTTGATGCGGCTAAAAGAAAAACATCAATAATCGAAAAATTGAAGGAGGTTTAATATGAAGAAACTAGAAAGCTCGCTAGAACATTTGGATTATATGGAAACTGAGGTCGCGAAAATAGAAAGTAAGCTAGTTGGCGTTGAGAAACAGGAGCAAGTGTATGCTAACTATTTCAGTGTGCTAAAGGATAAAGTACAGAATGAATTGTATATCGCCAGATACGAGCTTGAGAAAACTAAAAACGAAATTAAAGAATCTAAGGAGGAAGTTTAATATGAAAAAATCTATCGAACAAATTCGCGAATTGACTAATAAGGCTCACGAATTAAAGAACGGATCAACCGGCCTTTATCGCAGCTTTCAAGAAGAATTCCGTGCAAAACGTTCGGACATAAGTGCAAACCGCGATTATACGGCGTCCGGCAAAGTAAAGCTCATTGAGGCGCTTCAGAAAAAACAAACAACTAAGTTGCTCCAATTAGCTCGTTCGCAACATTCTCAATACCGGGATCTACTCAAACAAGCTAAGAAAGACGCAGAGGACTTGATTCATAATAAAGCGCCTAAAGTAGACGCGGAAGTGCAGGAACGATTCGATAAGCGCCTTCGTGAGTTCAAGACGGAGCTCATGCTGACTAATCCGCAACGAGGGACGCAGTTATTGAAAGACTTCGTACGCTCGGTTGAGGACCAGGCGTTGGCAGCCCAAGTAAAGGATCAATTCGCCGAAATTATTCAGCCGATTCTTAATGACAGTAGTAAGCCGGAAATTTCGAAGCTGTTTGAAGACGTCAAGAGCCGAGCCCAGAATCCGGAAACTGTTGAGGCGCAAAACCTAGCAGACTTCGCCGATAGTATGGCACGATCTAAATTCTTTGACCAATTAGTCGAGGAAAGGGCGGGTGGTGACTTAGGAGACGCTGCGAAAATGTTCCTTAATAGAAGCGAAGAGTATTTCGAGCTATACAAAGAAGAAGATAAGCCGCAATCAGATTTGAAAACTACGGATGAAATCCTGCTCGAAGAAGAAGCGAAGCTATAAAACTAAATATCTTGCGATGATGGCCGACTTAGACGACCGGTCCGGAGCACTAGTCCTCCTACATTTAGCGTCCTTCGCCTGGGCGCTTATTAAAATTAACGAAGGGAATGGTTTTAATGTTAAATATCGTAAAACTAGAAAACGGAAAAGTTGTAATTAATGGAGACGAACAGTTCGCTAGTCAACTAGAAGGCGCTGATTTAAGCGGGGTAGACGTCAGCGAATATCGAGTAACTGCAGACGATTTGCAGGCCGCGTTTGTAAAAGCGAGTGCTCAGCCGGTCAAGGATGTTGATGCAGGCCAGGTCGACAACGTTAAAAAGTACGGAAAGCTAAAACAACTTTATATCGACGCATTTAGCGCATAAGTAAAACGGGCTGCCCTTCGGGGCGGCTTTTTTATTGAAATTAACCGAAGGGGATGAACGGAATGGCAGAATATTTTACACAAGAAGAAGCGGATAAATTGGCAGTAGCAGTAGGAACGGTACTTGGGGCATATGATCGAGCGTTAGTCGGGGATTTAGCTTTTTCGCCGGAACAATTAGAGCGGATCGGCGAGGCGTTCGAATTAATTTCTACCTTATCGCCGGACGAAATCCTGTATCTATTTACAATGGCAGGTGAATCCGAATGAGCAATGTCGGCGAGATACGTGCAAAATTAACTTTAAATATGGATTCGTGGAGTAGGTCGTCAGCAAAAGCAAAGGGCGATATGAAGGGGCTGAGCACGAGCGCAAAGCAAACGAGCAAAGACCTCGGAACAATAGGACGTGCTTCGGCGGCTGCCGGTGCGGCATTGGCAATTGGAATCGGTAGCGCGACTAAAGTTGCAGCCGATTTTCAGCAAAAATTAAAGGATGTCGAGGCAGTTTCTGGCAGTTCAGCGTCACAAATGGCTGAATTAGCAGAGGTTGCAAAGGAGCTCGGGAAATCAACGAGTTTTTCCAGCACCCAAGTTCTCACTGCCGCGGAAGAGTTAATAAAAGCCGGCCTTACAATGGAGCAGGTTATCGGAGGCGGGCTTAAAGACTCGCTAGACCTGGCAGTTGCGGGAAACCTCGACCTTGCAAAAGCAGCGGAAATCGCCTCGGTGGCGCTTAACTCTTTCAAAGACGACAACCTCTCAGTTGCAGACGCAGCGAACATTCTAGCCGGAGCAGCAAACGCCTCAGCGACAGACGTCTCGGAAATGCAATTCGGATTGTCGCAGGTTTCGGCGGTAGCAGCAGGCGCGGGCTTAGAATTCCGTGACGTTTCGATTGCCTTAGCTGCCTTCGCGCAGAATGGGCTCAAAGGATCGGATGCGGGAACTTCTTTGAAGACGATGCTTCAGAATTTGCAGCCGCGAACGAAGGAGCAAATTTCCTTATTTAAAGAGCTAGGCTTGATGACAGAAGAAGGTGCGAATAACTTCTATGACTTGAACGGCGAAATCAAAAGCATGGATCAAATTGCAGAACTTCTGCAGACGTCGCTGAAAGACATGACGGATCAGCAACGCGCCTTTGCCTTAGAGACAATTTTTGGTTCCGACGCTGTACGTGCCGGAAATATACTATACCGTGAGGGCGCAGAGGGCTTAAATACAATGTGGGATGCGATGTCTAAAGTAACGGCAGCGGACGTGGCTGCAACGAAAATGGACACATTTAACGGCGCTGTGACCGAACTACAATCGAGCTTGGAATCCCTCGGAATTGAAGTGGGCGGAAACTTCCTCGAATTGTTCACGCAAATCGTTCGTGAAAGTACGGATATTGTGCGAGCGTTGGCAGACATTGACGCAACTGTCATGAAAGCAGGCCTTGCGTTTGCCGGAACTTCCGTTTCGATAGCACTCGTCATTTCGGCGGTTGGAAAGCTCGGAATCGCATTACGTGGCCTAGCAATGGGTACTGGACCGATAGGGCTAGCAGTCGTATCCTTAGCCGTTCTCGGCGGTGCGTTGGCAGCAGCTAAGGTCGGACAAAGCGATTTTAACAAAGTGACGCTTGAAGGCGTGGACGAAATGGAGAAGAGTCGTTTAACGCTACAAGGAAATATTGCCGAGTATGACACCCTTAAAGCAAAGTCGAAATTATCCAGCGATGAGTTAGCGCGCTTCGTTGATATAAATTCGGAACTCACTAAAACGGCTAACCCAGAAACTATCAACCGACTTGGAAAAGAACAAGAATACCTTTACGAGAGATCCGGGCTTTCGAACGAGGAGTTGGACCGCCTTGTAAAACTTAATGGCGAAATTATCGAGGCTGTCCCGGAGTCGAATACTGTGCTCAGTGCACAAGGCAATATCCTGCTAGAAAATACAAGTGCTGCGAAAGAATTCAACAATCAGCAGATAGAAATGATTCGCCTGGAACTTGAAGCGAAAAAGACGAAGCTCGAAGCGAATATGAAAGGTTTACTGCAGGACGAAAAAAGAATCGTAAGCGAAATTAACGATGAGAAACGAAAGATGATCGACCTTGATAAACAAGAAGCGGATCAGCTAACTACGATCGGCGGCATTGAAGAAGACTTGAAACAAGCGAAGAAAGATAAGAATGAGGCGGAAGCCCAGCAACTTACGTTTAACTTGAGCGTGGAGAACCTCAAATTACAAAAAATCCGCGATCAGAAGGCAGAAGTCGCTGGTACTGTGCTCGAACGGTCGAAAGAATTGGATAAAATTCAGCAAGAAATCGGCAAACTAGACGCAGTAAAGCAGCGCATGGTTGAAATTGAGCTCAAGCAAAGCGGTATTAACGCAAAACGAGGAACGGAAATGCAAACGCTCGAGAACGAATTAACAAACCTTTACAAGCAAAAGGCGGAAATGGACGGAATTAAAGACGCTGCCTCTCGTAATACGGAAGAATACCGTAATGCCAAAAAGGAAATCGACGCCAAGATTAGTAAACTTGAAGGGGTTCGAAGTAAAATTGCCGAAATCATAGGTAATGCGGACACGTTGAACAGTAAACTAGGCGCAGACATCAGAAAGCGAGTATTCATCGAGGAAATTGGAGGTGCTAGGTCGTACGGTAACAATAGCGAACAAGCTAAACAACGAGCAAAAGAGTCGCTGGAAATTATGTTGATGCTCAAAGGAGGAGATTTCGAATGACCTTAGTATTAGGCACGAATATCGGAAGCATGTTCGCGATCATGACGTCAGATACGGCAAGGTGTCGCGCATTTAGGATGTTTAATCACGAAACAGGTGAATGGGAAAAGCTCGGTGAGCCTACCCCGTTGCCAGGCGTCAGGGATATTAAATCGTATAAGCTAAGCGAAAAGGTGTTGGTCGGGACTGCTGGAGATTCTGATTTATCTGATAGGATCGTCTCGGAATTGATGTTTTACGTAAATGTCGGCTATGACCTTGCGGAATGCAAAGATGCCCTTGCGAAGCTGATTGCAGATACCCGCATTCGTGAAAGAGAAACGAGTGAAACCGGCACTAGCCTCCTCGATTCGCAGGATTCCGTGGCAGTATTTTTAAACGGCTTCTATCATGGCGGAGAAACAGGATTCGTTATCTTCACGGCAGGTAAAGGCGAAGAGGTAAACGAGTTCAAAAATGAGCCGGGCCACTATCAACATCACATGCTAACGCCTGGAAGCGGTTATTTTGAAGACGTAGGCCAATCGCTGCTCGATTTACCGGAGCTCTACGATGAGTCGCGGTATGAAGGATTAACAGCGCAGGAGGAATACAATCTTACCTACGAAACAATCCGCAAACAAATGTGGATGACTCACGGGATCGCTTCTTTCAGTAATCCCGGCGAAGTGTCGACCGACTTTGTTTATCACATTCTGATTAACGACGGCGGAGAAATAAAGCATATTACCGAAGAAGCTGAATCTGCACCAGTACACGATATAATACTTGCGAAACATGCAGAACAAAAAGCGACTAAAGAGTAATTAAAGCTAGCCCTTCGGTTAATCGCCGTTGGGCCTTTTCTTTTTATACTCCTCTTTCGAAAATATGTACGCAGAGAATGCCGCAGTTACCGGGCAGGCATCGTACTGCTTAACCTCGAGATTACTCTCCGCCTCATATCCCCCGTTCTTTAATTCCCGTACGGTGACGGCAACGTCAGGATCGTGAATATCTTGCGCCGGCACCATTAAAATCGCAAACCTTTCCATTTTATCAACTCCTTCCATTACCTATTCGCCTTATTTCCGATTATTTCCTGCTTGAGAAACGCCCTACAACGCAATTAACTTTACGATTCCGTATAACTACCTTACTAATCGCAAAATAAACGTATTGACCGAGCGTATATAATAATGATAGAATTAGTTCAAACGGTCAGTTGTTCGTTTCAATGACCGTATCAGCTTGCGTATTAACAAGCGCTTAATATAACGTCTCTTATGACCGGTCGGGAGTTCGAATCTCTCCTGGGACGCCATTACCATTACATACATATCTTGATATAACAGGATTTTTGACAGATAAGGGATACTGACACAGATTGGAACACTGTGGGAGTATCCCTTTTTTATCCCAGACACGTTACACTGCCTTCAGGTTCTTTCTGGCATGGTAATGAATCCTGGATCGTTTGAATGAGAAAAATAGCTTGATAACTTATCATGTCTGAGTTATCCTGTTATTTAGGAAATGTCCCAGTAGCTCAGCAGGATAGAGCAACAGTTTCCTAAACTGTAGGTCGGGAGTTCGAATCTCTTCTGGGACGCCATAAACCTTACATAGATCAAGTCTGCCAAACGGCAGGCTTTTTTTCATTTTCAGGTCCGTTTCAGGAGCGGGCGGCTTTCGCTTACCTTTGTTTTCTCCAACCTCACATGCTACACTATTACCATCTTTAATACATATAGGCAGGTACAAACTATGACAAAGAATAACAATGAGGAAAAAGGAAAGATTCTGCAATTTCCCGGATTGAAGGAAAGACTCCTCGAAAAAGGGGTTCAAGCCCTCGAAAATGGTGAAATACAGGAATCGGCCCACCTATTGACCCAGGCGTATGAAATGGACCCGGAGAATCCGGACATCAATACGGCATTGATTCTGGCTCTTTATGAAAATAAGCAATATGATGAAGCGAAAGTGATTTGCAGAGAAATGCTGCTTGAAGGAATCGGGGAGTATTTCGAGGTGGTCGACATGTATCTGATGATCCTCATTCAGCTCCATCAGCATCAGGATGTCGTGGACACACTTCATGCACTATTCGATGAAAAAGAAGTGCCCCTTGATAAGGAAGAACATTTCAAGAAGCTGCTTCATTTCAGTGAGAGGATATTGGAAGGGAAGGAGCCGGATACTCAAACACGGCAAGACCCCGATGAAGTGCAGGAGACTTCCATCCTTAAAGATAAGAGTCTTGAAGAACAGACCATGATCACAGCCCGGCTGGTTCATCAAAATATCAGGCCGTACCTGGCAGAACTGAGAGCGTATTTGAATAACGGGGAGTCGCATCCTTTTCTGCAGTCAATGATCTTGAACGTTTTACGGGAACATGGTTATGATAAGGAAATTCTGATTAACAAGCTGAATAAAGAAGCAACGGTGACGCCTTCCGAGCTTCAGGAAGTATTTGAAACAGACAAGTACATCTCAGCAGCTGATGAACTCGAAGAACTGCTGTCTCAGCGCAACCCTTCACTATTTCAGCATGCACTTGAATTAGTGAAGAGACATACATTCCTTATGTATCCTTTTGATCTGCAGGCTGACCCGGTGAATACGGCTGTTGTGTATGCAAGCTACACGGCTGAGATGTTTGCCGATACCATACTGGGGGAAGAACTCAATGAGAAACTGGAAGCATGCGGGGAGTGCGGAAACCTGATGGAGCAGCTGCATGAATTGGAGAGAATTTCTTCACCGATAATTTAAATGCTCTCTGTTGAAAGAATATGGCTGTATGTTATAATGTAATGGTTGCAATAGAATAGATTTTTATATATTTACGATGATAGTGCTAGATTCATACTCGGGACTATCTACTACTATGCGTAAAAAAATCAGAATCAAATATAGATTGTTGGAGGGAACAGAATGTCTGCAAAATGGGAAAAGCAAGAAGGAAATCAAGGAGTACTTACAATTGAAGTGGAATCTGCAAAAGTAAACGAAGGTTTAGACGCAGCTTTCAAAAAAGTTGTAAAGCAGGTGAATGTACCAGGATTCCGTAAAGGGAAAATGCCCCGCGGTATGTTCGAAAAACGTTTCGGTGTAGAATCACTCTATCAGGATGCTTTAGACTTCATCCTGCCTGAAGCGTATGCGAAAGCAATCGAAGAAACGGGAATCGATCCAATCGACCGTCCGGAAATCGATGTTGAGCAAATGGAAAAAGGGAAAGACCTTATCTTCACTGCTAAAGTACAAGTGAAGCCTGAAGTGAAGCTTGGAGACTACAAAGGTCTTGAAGTAGAAAAAATGGAAACGGAAGTAACAGCCGAAGATGTTGAAGCTGAACTTACTTCTCTTCAAGAAAAGCAAGCTGAGCTTGTTGTAAAAGAAGAAGGAAAAGCTGAAGAAGGCGATACAGTAACAATGGATTTCGAAGGATTCGTTGATGGTGAAGCGTTCGAAGGCGGTCAAGCTGAAAACTATTCACTTGAACTTGGTTCTGGTCAATTCATTCCAGGATTCGAAGAGCAATTGGTTGGTGCCGCGACTGGAGATGAGAAAGAAGTTGAAGTGAACTTCCCGGAAGAGTACCATGCAGCTGAACTTGCTGGAAAACCAGCAACATTCAAAGTGAAAGTCCACGAAATCAAAACAAAAGAACTGCCTGCACTTGACGATGAATTCGCGAAAGATGCAGATGAAGAAGTAGAAACATTGGCAGAACTTAAAGAAAAGATCGAGAAGCGTCTTCAAGAAGCCAAAAAGAACGAAGCTGAAACAACCGTTCGTGAAACACTTGTAGAAAAAGCTTCAGAAAATGCAGAAGTTGAAATTCCTGAAGTAATGGTAAACAGTGAAGTTGACCGCATGATGCAGGAATTCGAACAGCGTCTTCAAATGCAAGGTATGAACCTTGAGCTTTACTTCCAATTCTCTGGTCAATCAGAAGAAGATCTGAAAGGTCAAATGAAAGAAGATGCCGGCAAGCGCGTACGTACAAACCTTACACTGGAAGCAATCGCTGCAGCTGAAAATCTTGAAGTGTCGGATGAAGAAGCAGAAGAAGAAGTAAACAAAATGGCAGAACAGTATAACATGTCTGCTGACAACATCAAACAGGCTCTTGGCGGACTTGATACACTTAAAGCGGACCTAAAAGTTCGTAAAGCGTTAGAATTTCTTGTTGATAACAGCAAAGAAGCATAATAATAAATAGGAACAAGGCGCGCCTCGCGCCTTGTTTTGTACAATAAAAGAGTCAGGCATCAGAATATGAAGAATAATAACCTGCAAATTTGGATAAACCTTAATAAGCAGGGATGAATTTGAGGAATGTACTTGCGGTCTTCTTCCATAAGAATACATAAAACATTTAAGTAAAATATTTGCTAAAATGTCCGATACATAATAAGATGATTCTTAAGAATCGTATAATTTTTACACGAACATATACTATGCTAAAATGCAATACATAACTTAGTGGTGAGAAGATAGCAAGTCCTCGGTCTTTCATAATCATTCTATGATTGATTTCAAACAGTAATAATGAAGGGGTGAAACACATTGTTTAAATTCAATGACGAAAAAGGACAGCTGAAATGTTCTTTTTGCGGTAAGACGCAAGATCAAGTGCGTAAATTAGTAGCAGGACCTGGTGTTTATATATGTGATGAATGCATAGAACTTTGCACGGAAATCGTAGAAGAAGAGCTGGGTACCGAAGAGGAAGTGGAATTCAAGGATGTTCCGAAACCAAAGGAAATCCGTGAAATCCTGGATGAATATGTAATCGGACAGGATCAGGCGAAAAAATCCCTTGCTGTAGCTGTTTATAATCACTATAAACGCATCAATTCAAGCAGTAAAGTGGATGATGTAGAACTGTCAAAAAGTAACATTGCGATGATCGGACCTACAGGAAGCGGTAAAACCTTACTTGCTCAGACACTTGCACGCATTCTGAATGTACCATTCGCGATTGCGGATGCTACATCACTTACAGAAGCAGGTTATGTTGGGGAAGATGTTGAAAATATTCTGTTGAAACTGATCCAGGCAGCGGACTATGATGTGGAAAAAGCTGAAAAAGGCATCATCTACATCGACGAAATTGATAAAGTGGCAAGAAAATCAGAAAATCCATCCATCACAAGGGACGTATCCGGTGAAGGTGTGCAGCAGGCATTGCTGAAAATCCTTGAAGGAACGGTAGCAAGCGTACCTCCACAAGGCGGTCGTAAGCATCCTCATCAGGAGTTCATCCAGATCGATACGTCGAATGTTCTATTCATCTGTGGTGGTGCATTTGATGGAATCGAGCAAATCATCAAGCGCCGTCTTGGCCAAAAGGTCATCGGTTTTGGTTCCGATCCTAAAAATGCCGAAGTAAAAGAAGAGAAGTCACTTCTCTCAAAAGTAGTGCCTGAAGATTTATTGAAATTCGGTCTGATCCCTGAATTCATTGGGCGTCTTCCAGTAATTTCAAGTCTTGAGCCACTTGATGAAGAAGCACTTGTGGAAATTCTGACAAAACCTAAAAATGCTTTAGTAAAGCAATATCAAAAAATGCTCGAGCTGGATGATGTGGAGTTGGAATTCACAGACGATGCACTGCTTGAAATTTCGAAAAAAGCAATCGAGCGTAAAACCGGAGCACGTGGTCTTCGTTCAATCATTGAAACAATGATGCTCGATGTGATGTTCGATCTTCCTTCCCGTGATGATATCAAGAAATGTATCATCACGAAAGAAACGATCATCGAAGATGCAGCACCACAGCTCATCCTTGAAGATGGTACAGTAATCGATCCAAACGAAGAAAAAACATCTGCTTAATAGCTATAAAAGCCCGGAATGAAAATATGATTCCGGGCTTTTTATTATGTTCAGCGTTGTGGTTATGCCTGAAAAACTTCTCTATCCCCGGTAATCAATGGTCTCAAACAGGGCGGTCTCCATTTGAGCATGCACTGAATATTTTTTTGTTTATTCCCACTTCCTCAAGGAGATACTAACCCGTAACAACTTGTATCTACTTGGAGGGAGACGAATGAGCTTTACTAGCATCGCTTTGTTCATACAATTATTCTTCGGGATCATCATCGGCTTGTATTTCTGGAACCTGCTGAAAAATCAACGGAATCAAAAAGTGACAATCGACCGTGAATCAAAAAAGGAAATGGAAGAACTCAGAAAAATGAGATCAATTGCCCTGACTGAGCCGCTTGCGGAAAAAGTAAGACCGTCAAGTTTCGATGATATTATCGGTCAGGAAGATGGAATCAAAGCTTTAAAGGCAGCGTTATGCAGCCCAAATCCTCAACATGTCATCATTTACGGGCCTCCCGGGGTAGGAAAAACGGCAGCTGCAAGGCTTGTATTGGAAGAAGCGAAGAAGAATTTCAAATCCCCCTTTAAATCCAGTGCCGTTTTTGTGGAACTGGATGCTACCACCGCCCGTTTTGATGAAAGAGGGATTGCCGATCCCTTAATCGGTTCTGTTCATGACCCAATCTATCAGGGAGCCGGAGCGATGGGACAGGCAGGAATCCCGCAGCCGAAGCAGGGAGCGGTCACAAATGCCCATGGAGGCGTGTTGTTCATTGATGAGATAGGCGAATTGCATCCTATTCAGATGAATAAACTATTAAAAGTGCTGGAGGATCGGAAAGTTTTCCTGGAAAGTGCTTATTATAACGAAGAAAACCATCAAATCCCCACACACATACATGATATATTCAAAAACGGACTTCCAGCTGATTTCAGATTGATCGGAGCCACTACCCGCACGCCAAATGAAATTCCCCCTGCCATCCGCTCACGTTGTATGGAGGTATTCTTCCGTGAGCTTGAGCAGGATGAAGTAAAGAAAGTGGCTGCGCGTGCTGCTAATAAGATCAATATGAAAATCAGTGATGAAGGTCTTGATACACTTGCTTCCTACTCCCGTAACGGACGTGAGGCAGTGAATATGGTCCAGATCGCCGCTGGTGTTGCGATCAATGAGAATAGAATTGAAATCTTTGATCATGAACTGGAATGGATCATTCAATCCAGTCAATTAACACCGAGATATCAGAAGAAAATAAACGAAGAAGCTTCCATCGGTGTGGTCAACGGCCTGGCGGTGACTGGCCCGAATACGGGAACGCTGCTTGAAATCGAAGTGACTGTGATTCCTGCACCTGACAAAGGGCAGATCAATGTGACCGGAATCGTGGAAGAAGAAAGCATCGGTGACCGCAGTAAATCTATCCGCAGGAAAAGCATGGCCAAGGGATCGATTGAAAACGTCATCACGGTACTCCGTTCAATGGGAGTTCCTGCCGACCAGTATGACATACACGTGAATTTTCCCGGTGGTATCCCGGTAGATGGCCCTTCAGCCGGCATCGCCATGGCACTTGGTATTTACTCTGCCATTTACCGTATACCGATCAAACATAATCTGGCATTGACCGGTGAAATCAGTATCCATGGATTTGTTAAACCTGTCGGCGGAGTTTATCCGAAAGTAAAAGGAGCCAGACTGGCTGGAGCGGAGATCGCAATCATCCCGTTTGAAAATCAGCAATCGATGATGAATGGAATCGAAGGGATTGAAGTGATTCCGGTCAAACATCTGAAAGAAGTCCTGGATCTTGCTTTGATAAAAGACCAATTAAGCACAAGTGAATCTGCCCTGTTAAATGAATCAAATAAGAAAAGCGTATAGACTATGGCCGATTCGGGTCTATCCGAATCGGTTTGTTATTGAGAGCATTCATATGACCCGTCCTGTACCTATTTAATAGACACTACCTAGTAAATAAGTTAGAATTGTACAAAGGCTAAGAGCCTAATTTTGGAGGTGTTAGATTTGTCAAAACAAAATAAAATAACGGTTCCCCTCCTTCCATTAAGAGGCTTACTCGTTTATCCGACAATGGTCTTGCATTTAGATGTTGGCCGTGAGCGCTCCGTACAGGCTTTGGAAAAAGCCATGATGGATAACCACCTTATTTTCCTGACTACACAAAAAGATATGAATATAGATGAGCCTGAACAAGAAGATTTTTATGAAATGGGTACTCTGACCAAGGTAAAACAGATGCTTAAATTGCCTAACGGGACGATCAGAGTTCTGGTGGAAGGATTGAACCGTGCATCGATCACTGCTTTCACTGCAGAAGAGGAATACTATGAGGTAGAAGTAAAAGAGCTGCATGACTCCCCTGAGAAGGAATCAGAAACAGATGCATTGATGAGAACACTCTTGAATTATTTTGAGCAATACATAAAGTTATCCAAGAAAGTATCAGCGGAAACATATTCAACCGTCTCCGATATAGATGAACCCGGGCGGCTTGCCGATATCGTCGCATCCCATCTTCCTTTAAAGATGAAGGAAAAGCAATCAGTTCTGGAAACGCTTGATATCAAGAAGCGGCTGCAGATGGTGATCGAAACCATTAACAATGAAAAAGAAGTATTGAGCCTGGAAAAGAAGATAGGGCAACGGGTAAAGCGTTCGATGGAAAGGACTCAAAAAGAATACTATCTTCGGGAACAAATGAAAGCGATCCAAAAAGAACTTGGTGATAAAGAAGGGAAAGCCGGTGAAATCGATGACTTAACGTCGAAGATCGAAAAAGCCGATATGCCGGAGGACGTGGAAAAGGCCGCCCTTAAAGAACTGGCCCGCTATGAAAAAGTACCGTCAAGCTCCGCTGAAAGCTCTGTTATCAGAAACTACATCGAATGGCTGGTTTCACTTCCATGGTCAACAGAGACGAAAGACCAGCTTGACATCAAGCGGTCAGAAGCCATCCTGAACCGCGATCATTATGGTCTGGAAAAAGTAAAAGAAAGAGTACTTGAATATTTGGCCGTGCAGCAATTGACGAAATCGCTGAAAGGGCCGATCCTTTGCCTAGCCGGACCTCCGGGAGTCGGTAAAACGAGTCTCGCTCGCTCAGTAGCAGAGTCACTCGGCAGAAACTTCGTGCGGGTCTCACTTGGGGGAGTCAGGGACGAGTCTGAAATCAGAGGCCACAGACGTACTTACGTCGGAGCAATGCCCGGAAGGATCATTCAGGGGATGAAGAAGGCAGGAACAGTCAATCCTGTCTTCCTATTGGATGAAATTGATAAGATGTCCAGTGATTTCAGGGGAGACCCGTCATCGGCGATGCTCGAGGTCCTCGATCCGGAGCAGAACTCCAACTTCAGTGACCATTATATCGAAGAGACATATGATCTATCCAAGGTCATGTTCCTTGCAACGGCAAATGATTTGTCCACGATCCCGGGTCCATTAAGGGACCGTATGGAAATCATCACGATAGCAGGATATACCGAGCTTGAAAAAATGAATATCGCAAAGCATCACTTGTTGACGAAGCAAATCAAAGATCACGGACTGACAAAAAATCAGCTGCAGGTAAGGGATGAGGCAATCGTCGATATCGTCCGTTACTATACGCGTGAAGCAGGTGTCAGAAGTCTGGAGCGTCAACTCGCTTCCTTATGCAGAAAAACGGCGAAGATCATTGTATCAGGTGAGAAGAAACGCGTCGTGATCACCAGCAGCAATATCGAAGACTTCTTAGGGAAGAAGAAATTCAGATATGGTCAAGCGGAAGTCGAAAATCAAATCGGGGTTTCGACCGGTCTTGCATATACATCCGTCGGTGGGGATACACTTCAAATCGAAGTTTCCCTGGCTCCCGGTAAAGGAAAGCTTGTGCTGACCGGTAAGCTTGGAGATGTCATGAAAGAGTCTGCCCAGACAGCATTCAGTTATGTTCGTTCCAAAGCGAAAGACCTGGGGATCGATGAGCAATTCCATGAAAAGTGGGATATTCACATCCACGTACCTGAAGGAGCGGTGCCGAAAGACGGCCCTTCAGCAGGGATCACGATCACCACTGCCCTCGTTTCAGCCCTTACCGGCAAGTTTGTAAACAGGGAAGTGGGAATGACAGGGGAAATTACACTCCGCGGAAGAGTCCTTCCGATCGGAGGATTGAAAGAAAAATCATTAAGCGCTCATCGTGCTGGAATCAAAACGATTATCCTTCCGAAGGATAATGAAAAGGACATTGATGATATTCCTGAAAGTGTACGGGAAGATCTTACTTTCATTCTTGTATCCCACATCGATGAGGTTTTAGAGAAAGCATTAGTAGGTGAAGAGAAGTGAAAGTAAATCAAGTTGAATTAGTGATCAGTGCCGTCAGGCCGGAACAGTATCCAGAAGGAGACCTGCCTGAATTTGCACTCGCCGGCCGTTCGAACGTGGGGAAATCATCGTTCATCAATAAAATGATCGGCCGCAACAGCATGGCCAGGATTTCATCCAAACCGGGTAAAACACAGACGCTTAACTTTTATAAAATAGAAGAAACACTTTATTATGTGGATGTACCAGGATACGGGTACGCAAAGGTATCCAAGAAAGAACGCGAGGCATGGGGGAAAATGATCGAAACGTATATTACCTCCCGTGAACAGCTGAAAGCCGTCATTCTGATCGTCGACCTCCGCCACCCGCCGACAAACGATGATGCAGTCATGTATGAATTTCTTAAGCATTATGACATCCCATGCATTGTGATTGCCACAAAAGCCGATAAAATACCGAAAGGCAAATGGCAGAAGCATCTGAAGGTAACAAAAGAAACCCTTGCAATGGATCAAGAGGATGAATTAGTATTGTTCTCTTCTGAAACTGGCCTTGGTAAAGACAAAGCATGGTCCGCCATTAAATCTTTTTATAAGTAATCAAGGAAATAAAAGAATGCCTTGCGTGAAAATCTCCATAAGCGGTATATAAAACAGTATAAAAATTCTATACGACTAATAAAAAAGAACTGCTTCAATAGTGGAAGACAAACTATTGAAGCAGTTCTTTTTTGTGTGAATGGATATTAAAGGGAGTTAGTACCTAAGTGTATCGAGAAATATACAGGATATGAAAGGAATGTGACGCATACTTGTCCATATGCGAGGTCAGTGACTGTCACCTTTAATTATGCGTAATTATAAATAATTATTAGGATATTTGAATTTTGAGAATTTTCTCTTTTGTTGATACAATTATGAAAGATATATGGTACATAAAAAAGGGGGACTTCAAAGAGTGAAGAAATTGACAGGTTTATTGGTAGTGTTATTCGTACTGATCCTCTCTGCATGCGGAGGGAAAGCGGAAACAGAAAGCGGAGCAAAGCTTGTAGAAGAAGGAAAGCTGATATATGCAGCTTCAGGTGAGTTTAAGCCCTTCAGTGTAACCGAGGGAGACGGTACGATGTCAGGATTTGATATCGAGGTTGCCGAAGCCGTTGCCAAGGAACTCGGACTTGAGCCTGAACAAAAGAAATTCAAGTTTGCAGGAATCGTGGAAGGAGTTAAGTCGGGCCGCTTCGATGTAGCGGTGGCCAGTCATACGATTACGGAAGACCGATTGAAGGAAGTGGACTTCTCGACTCCGTATTACTATTCGGGACCTCAGATCTTCGTCCGTCCCGACAGTGATGTACAAACATTGTCAGACCTTGAGGGTAAAGAGATTGCCGTATCAAAAGGATCCACTTATGCAGATACTGCGAAAGAAGTGACAGACAGCATCCAGCAATACGATAGTGATGTCGTTGCACTTGAAGCCTTGAACAAAGGGAAGCATGATGCCGTCATCACTGACTTCATCACAGGTAAAGAGGCGATTGCTTCTGGATTGAAGATTGAAGCGCGTGAACTGATCGGACGCAGCGAGCAGGCAATCGCGGTAGGGAAAGAAAATGAACAGCTTCTGAAAGATATCAATAAAGCACTGGAGAAGCTGAGAGAAGACGGCACATTGAAAAAAATCAGCGAAAAGTATTTCAAAACTGACATCACAACAGACCCGGAAGAGTAAGCGCAGCATGATGATAAGCGAATGTGCTTCGTGTGCACATTCGCTTTTTTTATCGATTGGCCGCTTTGTCCAGACACAAGCAAATAGTTGAATGGAGGGACATTCATGCATTTTCTCGAAACCTTTGCAGATACATATGACATATTTTTAAAAGGGATGCTGCTGACATTTCAGTTGACGGTCGTATCCGTATTGATTGCCATTGTAATTGGACTATTTTTTGCATTTTTAAAGATTTCAAAAGTGAAGCCGCTGGAACTTTTGGCAGATTTATATATCTTTGTCGTCCGGGGCACACCGTTGATCGTACAGATCTTTATTTTCTATTTTGGATTGACCGCACTTCATATTTCAGGATTCTGGTCGGTCGTTCTCGGTCTTGCCTTCCATAATGGGGCCTATATAGCTGAAATCTTCAGGGGCGCCATTCAATCCATCGACCGCGGTCAGATGGAAGCGGGCCGCTCGCTTGGAATGTCAAACGGATTGACCATGAGAAGGATCATCTTGCCACAGGCATTTCGCAGAGCCCTGCCGCCACTCGGGAATCAGTTTATCATCGCATTAAAGGATTCTTCTCTTGCATCCTTTATCGGTATGTTTGAGCTCTTCAGCGTCGCCACGACCTTGGGATCAAATAACTTCGACTATATGACATACCTGTTAATCGTTGCAATCTATTACCTGGTTCTAGTCCTGGTGTTCTCGACGATTGTCAATGTAATCGAAAAACGTATGTCTGTCAGTGATTAACGATGGAGGGATGAAAATGAGTCAGGAAATGATCAAGGTTGAAAAGTTGAATAAATCCTTCGGGGACTTGCATGTACTGAAGGATATTGATATGGACGTGAGGGAAAGCGAGGTTGTCTGCTTAATCGGTGCCAGCGGATCGGGTAAAAGCACGCTGCTTCGCTGCCTGAATTTCCTGGAATTGAAAGATAACGGTAAGGTGATTTTTGAAGGGGAGGTAGTGAATCAGGATACACATGATTTAAATGAAATCCGTCAAAAAGTGGGGATGGTCTTTCAGCACTTCTATCTCTTCCCTCATATGACGGTTTTGGAGAACGTCATGGAAGCACCTGTACATGTAAAGCGTGTCCCGAAAGCACAAGCCAGGAAAGATGCACAGGAATTATTGAAAAAAGTCGGATTGGCTGAAAAGGAAAACGTCTATCCTTCGAAGCTTTCGGGCGGGCAGAAGCAGCGTGTTGCAATCGCAAGGGCACTTGCCATGAAACCGGATATCATGTTGTTCGATGAACCTACATCCGCACTCGACCCTGAACTTGTCGGCGAGGTGCTGGCTACAATGAAAGAACTTGCCCTAGAGGGGATGACAATGGTCGTCGTCACTCACGAAATGGGATTTGCCCGCGAAGTGGGGGATCGCGTCGTTTACATGCATGACGGCAGAATCGTAGAAGAAGGCTATCCAAAAGAAATGTTCTCAAATCCAAAAGAACAAAGAACAAAAGAATTCCTGGATTCTGTTCTTTAATATTAAAGGCCATTCCCTTAAAGTACTTTGTTACATTTTGGGATGGGCCTTTTTTGTTCAGTTATTGCTTAGTGTTGCTTGATACCGGTTCCAGCAGTTGATTGGAGTGCAGGACGAAGACTCCTGCGGGAGAAGTGGCCAATGTGAGACCTGTCCAGCTCTGGCGACTAGAGGCTCGAGACATAAGCCAGGGCATCCAAAAAGGTAAAAGGCGCCTTTGTGGCTGCCCTGTCTTATGCTTGTCGCTTCTGAGCAAGCCGCCTCCGCTTTTCTGCCCGCAGGGATGTACGACCGAGGAGGCTCACGGGTCACCCGCGGAAAGCGAAGTCTTGCACGGAAATCAACTGCGGTATTTAACAGCATTTTTATTTTTTCCTGATGAATAATAAATAAACGCCGACAGCGATGATGACAATCGGCCAGAACTCCCATGCAGATCCGACCTGTCCTTTAATTAAGCCGAGATAGCCCATCACTTTATCATAAAATAATAGAATAATAGACAAGATCAAGAAGAGAATGCCTTGAAATAACCCATTCCCTGTTTTTTGGTATCGCAGCAGAAAACCCAACGAAATGATCAAGATGAATGTCCCCATGTGATCCGGCCATATATCCAGCTTATTTACAACGTGAAAATGCAGGCCGAATCCGACAAGGATGGTACCCGGCAAGATAGCCTCATAATCACGTGCACCATAGCCCTGACCTAAAAAGGCAATGCCGACTATCATAAGCAGGGTGGGCCATGTGAAAAACTCCTGAAACAGGACAATATTCGCCTGCTGCAGATAAAAGTAAAGTCCAAAACCAATTAGTATCAATCCCGGAAATATCCTTTGCTGTTTCATGATCGTCCTCCAATAATCCTTTGCAATGAAATAAGTAAATCATAATCCTTCGAAATGCGAGTGAGCAGTTAGGTTTATTTTCGTCAAAATGAGGAAAAATGGTAGAGAGAAGCTTATACTCATACTTTATACGCCGAAAATAGTGTGAATCCTTTCCATTACTTGATTCTTTCAGCTTGTTTTGTTAACCTACATTAGTAGGAAATGTCGAATTTTAAGAGAAATGAAACGGTTTTCAAAGATCATACGATGGAATCCGATCTTTACGGCTGATTTTTTTATATGGTACATCATAACATAGCCAGGTTTCAATTTCTGTTCACATTTACGGACAAAGGATACTTAACGGACATGTTATACTTAAGGTAATGATTTTATTGGGGGTGTAATGCATAGCATGTATACGATTGTCGTTGGTTTAAATTATAAAACGGCCCCTGTTGAGATTCGTGAGCGTTTATCATTCAATGAAACTGATCTTCCATTTGCTATGAGAGCGTTGAAGGAAAAGAAAAGCATTCTGGAGAATGTCATCGTTTCCACTTGTAACAGAACGGAAGTATATGCAGTAGTCGATCAGCTTCACACAGGTCGTTATTATATTAAAGATTTTTTATCTCAATGGTTTGATATAGATAAAGAGGAGTTCACCCCGTATTTGTTCATCTATGAACAAGAAGGAGCGGTCGAACACCTTTTTAAAGTGTCTTGCGGTCTGAATTCAATGGTCCTTGGTGAAACGCAGATACTCGGACAGGTGCGTACAAGCTTCTTCACTGCACAGGAAGCCGGTTCAACAGGAACGGTATTCAATCATTTGTTCAAGCAGGCAGTGACAGTGGCGAAAAAAGCCCATTCCGAAACTGAAATCGGTTCTAATGCCGTATCGGTCAGCTATGCAGCGGTCGAGCTTGCAAAAAAAGTATTCGGCAGCCTTGAAAACAAGCATGTACTGATTCTTGGAGCAGGTAAAATGGGAGAGCTTGCAATCAAGAACTTACATGGCAGCGGTGCAACGAAGGTAACAGTCATTAACCGGACGTTTGAAAAAGCACAGACACTTGCCGATCGGTTCGAAGGAAATGCAAAGACGCTTCAGGAACTTCAATGTGCACTCGTCGAGGCGGATATCATGATCAGCTCCACCGGCGCAAAGGACTTTGTGATTTCGAAGGAAACAATGTCGGTCGTTGAAAGCATGAGAAAAGGACGTCCGCTCTTCATGGTGGATATTGCCGTTCCCCGTGACCTTGATCCTTCCATCGGCGAATTAGAGAGTGTCTTCCTCTATGACATCGATGACCTGGAGGGAATTGTACAAGCCAACCTGGCTGAACGTAAAAAAGCAGCCGAACACATAGAATTGATGATCGAAGCCGAGATCGTTGCGTTTAAAGACTGGTTAAACATGCTCGGGGTTGTGCCGGTCATTTCGGCCCTGAGACAAAAAGCGTTATCGATACAGGCTGACACGATGGAAAGCATCGAGCGTAAAATGCCCAACTTGACAGACAGGGAACGAAAAGTGTTGAGCAAACATACGAAAAGCATCATTAATCAATTGCTGAAAGACCCGATTTCACAAGCGAAAGAACTTGCTGGCCTGCCTGATGCCGATGATAAACTGGATTTATTCGTTTCCATTTTCAATATTGAGAAACAAGTGCAGGAACAGACACAACTGAAAGCAGCCAATGAGAAGAGTGAAACGGGACCGAACTTCACTCCGCAACCTACTTTTCATGCTTAAGTGAGGTTATTGTCTATGTTTGAACAAACGATGACTAGGCTGCACGAACTGATGATTGTTCTGTATGCTATTAGTATTCTGTTTTATTTTATAGATTTTTTAAACAAAAACCGGAAGGCAAATCTTTTTGCCTTCTGGCTGCTTGCAATTGTTTGGGTCCTTCAAACAATTTTTTTATTTCTTTACATGATCAATACAGGCAGGTTCCCAGTCCTCACGATTTTTGAGGGACTTTATTTTTATGCCTGGGTACTGATTACACTGTCGCTGGTCATCAACCGGCTGCTCAGGGTCGACTTTACCGTCTTTTTCACCAATGTACTGGGGTTCATCATCATGGCCATACATACCTTTGCACCCGTCCAGGTGGAATCGCAGGCGATGGCGGAGCAGATGGTGTCTGAACTTCTTCTGATCCACATCACGATGGCGATTCTTTCTTACGGCGCATTTTCATTGTCCTTTGTATTTTCACTTCTCTACCTTCTGCAATTCAAGCTGCTGAAAGAGAAAAAGTGGGGACAGAGGCTGTGGAGGATCAGTGATTTGTCCAAACTGGAGAAGATCTCTTATATCCTGAACTCGATCGGGGTTGCCATGCTTCTGCTCAGTCTGATTCTCGGTATGCAATGGGCATTCATCAAGCTTCCGGATTTCATATTGTATGACCCGAAGATCATAGGATCATTCATTCTATTAATTTTATATAGTACGTATTTATATTTGAGGATAAAGAAGAACGTTTTTGGCAAATCATTGGCATTGCTTAATGTCGCGGCTTTCTTGATCATCTTGATCAATTTCTTCTTGGGGAGCCGGCTTTCATCTTTTCATTTCTGGTATTCATAAGCTTTCAGGAGGTTATTATGAGAAAAATCATTGTTGGATCTAGACGCAGCAAATTAGCACTTACTCAAACAAATTGGGTGATCGATCAGCTGAAGGCAATCGATCCCGCCTATGACTTCGAAGTGAAGGAAATCGTGACAAAAGGGGATCAAATCCTTGATGTCACTCTTTCCAAGGTTGGAGGAAAAGGTTTGTTTGTGAAAGAAATCGAGCAGGCGATGCTCGATAAAGAGATCGATATGGCGGTTCACAGCATGAAGGATATGCCGGCCGTTCTGCCTGAAGGACTCACAATCGGATGTATACCGGAACGTGAAGATCACCGTGATGCGTTCATCAGTAAGAATCATGTTGCGCTGAAAGATCTTCCTTCGGGTGCCATTGTCGGCACCAGCAGTTTGCGAAGAGGGGCGCAGGTTCTGTCAGTGCGTCCAGACCTGGAAATAAAATGGATCCGCGGAAATATCGATACACGCCTTTCAAAGCTGCAAAATGAAGATTATGATGCCATCATCCTGGCAGCAGCAGGACTCTCGAGGATGGGTTGGACGAGTGATGTCGTGACTGAATTCCTTGATCCCGATCTTTGCCTGCCTGCAGTCGGTCAGGGAGCGCTCTCGATTGAATGCCGTGAAGATGATGCAGAACTTCTTGATTTACTAAAGCATTTCTCGGACGAAGAAACGACTCAGACGGTCACAGCGGAAAGGGCTTTCCTTCATAAAATGGAAGGCGGATGCCAGGTTCCGATCGCTGGTTATGCAGAATTGAAAGATAATGGAGAAGTCGCACTGACCGGCCTCGTGGCGTCGCCGGACGGTCATACTATCTACAAAGAGTATATGATGGGCACAGATCCCGGGACAGTCGGTGAAAGAGTAGCGGAAAGCTTGACTGAACTTGGCGCGAAAGCCTTGATTGACCGCGTCAAAGAGGAGCTGGATCAATAATGGATGGTGAAAAGCCTTTAGATCAATTAAAGGTACTCATCACCAGGGGAAGAGAGGGAGCCAAGGAATTGAGCTCCCTTATTGAAGGTAACGGAGGGGTTCCGGTGGCGGTCCCACTCCTTGACTTCAAACCGTATGTTGACCCGCGCGAAGCGACGTTCATAGCGTCGATACATAACTATCAATGGATCATCTTCACAAGTAAAAATGGTGTTGCTTTCTTTCTTGAAAAATTGAAGGCGTATCACATCAACGTATCCTCATTCTCTGCAAAAATCGCTGCAGTAGGGACAAAAACGAAAAAATTCTGTGAAATGCATGGTCTTTCCGTTACATTCGTCGCCGATGATTTTACCGGGGATGACTTAGTACGGCAGTTCATTTCTGAGAGGAATCCATCGGGTAATATCCTTGTGCCAAAAGGGAATCTTGCGCGAAATGTCATTGCGGCGGAATTGAAAGAGGCTGGTGTCCATTGTGACGAATGGATCATATATGAAACGATCTTCCCCCAAGAAAGCATCGAAAAGCTGAAAGAGATCATCGAAACGGGGGGCGTGGATATTTTGACGTTCACAAGTTCATCGACTGTCCGTCATTTTATGAAGGTGGTCGAAGGAAACGACCTATATGAGAAAATCAGCAAACTCCCTGCAGCCTGTATAGGTCCGCTCACCAAAAAGACGGCTGAAGAGTGCGGATTGCATGTAAAAATATGCCCAAACACGTATACTGTAGATGAAATGGTTACAGAAATCATACAGTTTGTTTCTGCAGCCGGCAGCCAATCATGATAACCCTATCTATTGGAGGTTTTAAAGTGAAAGATATAATGTTCAACCGTCATCGCCGATTAAGACAAACAGAAAATATGCGTTCCCTGGTAAGGGAAACACATCTTAGAAAAGAAGATTTGATTTACCCGCTATTTGTGGTCGAGGGTGAGAATATCCGTAACGCAGTATCATCGATGCCTGGTGTCTTCCATATTTCCATGGATAACTTAAAAGCCGAAATGGATGAGATCGTCTCACTGGGTATTAAATCGATCATTCTTTTCGGTGTACCGGCAGAGAAAGACGATCTCGGTAAGCAGGCTTATCATGAGCATGGAATCGTTCAGAGAGCGACCCGATTTGTGAAAGAGCTTTACCCTGAAATGGTCGTCGTGGCAGATACGTGCCTGTGTCAGTATACTAGTCACGGCCACTGCGGAATTGTTAAAGAAGGAAAAATCCTGAATGATCCAACGCTTGACCTGCTGGCGAAAACGGCAATAAGTCAGGCGGAAGCAGGCGCGGATATCATCGCCCCTTCGAACATGATGGACGGCTTTGTCGCTGCGATCCGCCGCGGCTTGGATGAAGCAGGATTTACAGAAGTACCGATCATGTCATACGCAGTCAAGTATTCTTCCAGTTTCTACGGACCATTCCGTGATGCCGCTCATTCCACACCTCAATTCGGTGACAGAAGAACGTATCAAATGGATCCTGCAAACCGATTGGAAGCATTGCGCGAGGCACAGTCCGATATCGAAGAAGGAGCAGATTTCCTGATTGTCAAACCTGCTCTATCCTATATGGATATCATGAGAGAAGTGAAGGATCGTTTCAACGCCCCGGTTGTTGCTTATAATGTAAGCGGGGAATACAGCATGGTCAAAGCCGCTGCAGAAAATGGCTGGGTCAACGAGAAGGAAATCGTGATGGAAAAACTGACAAGCATGAAGCGGGCAGGGGCAGACCTGATCATCACGTATTTCGCAAAAGATGCAGCAGGGTGGCTGTCCTAAAACCAGTTCATCATTCCTGAATATCTTTAAAGGAGGAAATCGGATGCGTACATTTGAAAAATCACAAGCAGCATTCAAAGAAGCAAAAAAACTAATGCCAGGCGGTGTCAACAGTCCCGTCCGTGCATTTAAATCAGTCAAGATGGATCCCATTTTCATGGAGAGGGGAAAAGGGTCCAAGATCTATGACATCGACGGTAATGAATACATCGATTACGTCCTGTCATGGGGACCGCTCATCCTGGGACACAGCAATGACCGTGTAGTGGAATCGATCAAGAAAGTGGCAGAAAGCGGGACAAGCTTTGGAGCTCCGACTGAAATCGAAAACAAACTCGCCCAATTGGTCATCGACCGTGTACCAAGCATTGAAATCGTCCGTATGGTTTCTTCCGGGACGGAAGCGACCATGAGTACACTTCGTCTTGCACGCGGATATACCGGCCGAAATAAAATCATCAAGTTCGAAGGCTGCTATCACGGCCACGGAGATTCACTCTTGATCAAAGCAGGTTCCGGAGTGGCAACGCTTGGTCTGCCTGACAGCCCGGGTGTGCCTGAAGGAGTAGCGAAAAATACGATTACCGTTCCATACAATGATCTTGAAAGCATCCGTTATGCATTCGAACAATATGGTGACGATATCGCAGGTATCATCGTAGAGCCGGTAGCAGGAAATATGGGAGTTGTCCCTCCTAAGCCAGGGTTCCTGGAAGGGCTTCGTGAAATCACTGAACAGCACGGTTCACTATTGATCTTTGATGAAGTCATGACCGGTTTCCGTGTAGGATACGGCTGTGCTCAAGGCTTTTTCAATGTGACACCTGATTTGACTTGTTTAGGAAAAGTGATCGGCGGTGGACTTCCCGTAGGAGCTTATGGCGGAAAAGCCGAAATCATGGAACAGATCGCACCGAGCGGACCGATCTATCAAGCGGGAACCCTGTCAGGAAATCCGCTGGCTATGACAGCCGGTTATGAAACGCTCAGTCAATTGACACCTGAAAGCTATGAAGAATTCGGGCGCAAAGCCGATCTTCTGGAAGACGGGCTGAAGAAAGCGGCTGAAAAACATGGCATCCCTCACACAATCAATCGTGCAGGTTCGATGGTCGGATTATTCTTCACAAATGAAGAAGTGAAGAACTATGAAGGGGCAAAGTCCTCCGACCTGGAAATGTTCGCAGATTATTACCGGGAGATGGCGAATGAAGGAGTATTTCTACCACCCTCACAATTCGAAGGTCTGTTCTTATCGACAGCCCACAGCGATGAAGACATCGCCAAGACAATTCAAGCAGCAGAAAGAGCATTTGAGAAAATTAGTAAGAAATAATGATATGAGAAGAGGCTGGGACAGAAGTGTTTTAGTCTAAATCAAACCCGAACTAATTTGAATTCAAGGATTCAAGTAAGTTCGGGTTTTTATTCAACTGTTCATTTAGTATATAGCCTGTTCCAGCGGTTGATTGGAGTGCAAGACGTAGAATCCTGCGGGAAAAGTAACTTATGTGAGACCTGTCCAGCTCCGGCGGCTAGAGGCTCGAGGTCATAAGTCAATCAAGCCAAAAAGGCAAAAAGCGCCTTTCCGGCTTGCTCGTCTTATGCTTGTCGCCTCTGAGCAAGCCGCCTCCGCTTTTCTAATTGTCCAGCTCCGGGGCTTAGAGGCACATGTCATAAGTCAACTCGTCCAAGAAGGCAAAGAACGCCTTCGTGGCCGATTCGCCTTATGCCACACACCTCTGAGCAAACCCCCTCCACTTTTCTTACCCGCAGGAGCGAACGCGACGAGGAGGCTCACGGGCTACCCGCGGAAAGCGAAGTCTTGCACGGAAATCATTAGCGGCATTTAGAGTCTACACTCAAAATGTACACCTCTAGATAGATGTTTTTTTGTTTTGTCCCAGCCTATTTTTATTTTGATTCAAGGAACGGAAATCAATTGCGGTGTTAGAAGGGGGAGCTCTATTTTCTAAAACTTCTGCATCTCTATCATATTTCTCCCATTCAAATCATAAAGTGATAATGACATTGTCATACATTTCTTTGGTTTGGAACTTGAAAGGAGGAATTTCTTTGTCACAAGATCAACAATCGTGCCTGCGATTTTCTTTGGAAGAATCAATTTGGTTCAAAAAAGGACAGGAAGTTGAAGAATTGCTATCTATCTCCTTAGATCCACATATAACGATACAAGAACAGGAACAGTACGTCCTCATTAGGGGAACACTCGATTTATCAGGTGAATACCTGCCGAGCAGTCCAAGGGCTGAAGACGATGATGATCAATCTGAAGAAAGCGGTAAATTCGTTCAGATTGTAGAGAAAAGGGAAAGAGGGGAAAATGAATTTGTTCATCGTTTCCCTGTGGATGTGACGATCCCGAAAAACCGGATTGCCAACTTAGGGGACATTGATGTGTATGTGGAATCCTTTGATTATGTCGTGCCGGAAAATGCCTGCTTGAAACTGAATGCTGATTTGACCATCACAGGGATTTACGGTGAACAGCAGACCCATACCCCGCTTGAAGTGGAGTATAAGGAAGAAGAACTCTATGCCCCTCTGTATCGATCAGAAGCGTTTGCGGAAACACCTGTTGAAGAAGAGGAGGCAGTAAGACTTCAATACAATGATGCAGATGAGGATGAGAACGAAGAATCTGAAGATGACCAGTACGAAAATGATGATTCTGAAGAGGAATCAGCAGATGATTCTAAGGAAGATGATGAATATCAGCCATTCTCGCTGGAAGGGAGGACGCCACCTGCAGGTGAAGAGGATGAAATACCGGTTCAAATCCAGTATGATTCACATCCTTCCCATGAAGAAAGTTACTTCCGGAAAGAAAATGTATTCGAACTTCCGGAGCATGAATTAAGCGAATCTTCCCAGGAACAGGAAATACCTCCGCCTGCAGTTGAACAGAAGAAGATGCAAACTCCTGCACCGGTTCAGCAACAGTTGAAAGAAGAAGAGGAAGAAGAGTCGTCTTCGATGGAAGCGGAATTGGAAAGTGCTGAAGAACCAGCGGATAAAAAGAAAAAAATCAAAGGGAAGAAAAAATATGAAAGCATTTCGCTGACTGATTTCTTTGCAAGGAAAGAAGAGGAACGAGGTGCAAAACTCAGGGTGTGCATTGTACAGGAAGGGGAAACCCTCGATCACATTGCTGAAAAATATGATTTGACGATCGCCCAGCTTTTACGGGTCAATCATCTGGAAGCAAATCAAGAAGTATATGGCGGCCAGGTGCTCTATATTCCAAATGAAGAGCCGGTGTTCAAGATATAAGTTAAAAATGAACCAGAATGATAAATCAGGACTGACACCAACATACTGGCGGCAGTCCTTTCTTTTATATAATGGGGTCCAGTGAACGGGAATAAAGATGGGGAGGTGAACTATATGCAGACCATCGACAGTTTAAAACCTGTCTTGCAGCCATACGGAGTAGAACCTTTTTTTGTGGAAGACACAGGGAAGGTATGCAGGGTGTACTCGAACAAAGGGACGCTTGCGGTCAAACACATACCTGCTGAAAACGGTGTGGATTTCGTCAGGAACGTCCAGACACTCTTTCAAAGGGGATACAACCGGATCGTCCCCATTTATCCGACCATGGATGGAAGGTATGGTGTCTGGCACGAAGGAGAACTATTCTATTTGATGCCGTGGCTGAACAATCAGGAGAAGGAAGATCGATTTGAAAAACATCAGAAACTGTTCCGCGAACTAGCCAGGCTTCATACGATATCCTCGCAGGATGTGAAGATAAACAAAGAAGAAAGGGAATCACATTATGAACAGTTGACTTCAAGATGGGAAAAGGAACAGCAGTTTCTTGATGAATATGTGGAAACGTGCGAGAAGACAGCCTATATGTCCCCGTTTCAATATCACTTTTGTATGTTTTATAAAGATGTGTCACAGGCACTTAAGTTTTCACGGAAGATGCTCGACGAGTGGTATGAGAACACTAAGGAACTTGAAAAGGTGAGGACGGTCATCATTCATGGAAAAGTGTCGACCGAACATTTCCTATTCGACGACAGGGGATTGGGGTATTTCCATAACTTCGAAAACTCGAAAATCGCTTCGCCTTTTCACGACTTGCTGCCTTTTCTCTCCAGAACATTGAAGACGTACCCCAAGTATTATGACGAATGTGTAGAGTGGCTGGAAACGTACTTTCACCATTTTACCGTCCGAAACGAGGAAAGACTGCTGTTCATGAGTTATTTAGCCTATCCAAGTTCAGTGATTGCAGTGGTAGAAAAATATTTTCATACTGCCAAAGGGAAGAGGAATGAGCGGAAATCGCTTAAGAAACTGCAGCGTCACTATTGGCTTCTTAAAAATACCGAATATGTTGTCATGCGTCTGGATGAAATGGAAAAAAAGAAGCAGGAGCAGTCAGCCGAAACAGAATAAAAAAAGAACTGACGAAGACTGCATTCGTCAGTTTTTTAAATCCAATCGAAGTAAATGGCCAGGCCGATACCGATGAACAGGGTCAATAGGAGGACATCGAATGTGGTTGGAAGCAAAATGGTGCGGATCCCTTGAAAGACAGTGAAGGGTATGATGAATTGCTTACATATTAACCGGGCATTCCCCATCCACTTCTGCAAGGTGTATTGATTGATTTTTTTCATAATTATCCACTCACTTTCCTGGGTGAATTCACTACTTTATCTTATGATTTCAGTACGGAAGGGTGCCTGAGGCAGGCGGATTGAATATTTTTCAGTAAAATTGGCGAGAATGATTGACGAAAGTTCAGTAAATCCTATACTATAGTGAGTACATAAATAATTTTAAAAGCGTTGAACAGGAAGAGTACATTGCCCCCCGCTTTAAGAGAGGAAAATCATTTGCTGAGAGATTTTCCAAGCGAAGACGATGGAAGGTCGCCTGAAGAGCTGCTTCTATGAAGACAGTAGTAGAAGCCGGTTAAAAGCCGTTATTGTTCATTGAGAGTTCAGGAGTATTTTATGGCTTCTGAGAAAAAAGGTGGTACCGCGAAACGAATCCTTCGTCCTTTTACAGGGCGAAGGATTTTTTGTGTTCCAAAAATAAATCACCTTTATAGAAAACGATAACGATTCAGGGAGGAAATCACATGGAAACTCAAGATCAATTATCGATGCCGACCAAATATAATCCCAATGCGATTGAGCAGGGAAGATACAAATGGTGGCTGGAAGGAAAGTTTTTTGAAGCGAAAAGCGATAAAGAGAAGGAACCGTATACGATCGTCATTCCGCCGCCGAACGTAACGGGCAAGCTTCACCTCGGGCATGCTTGGGATACGGCGCTTCAAGATATCCTGACAAGAATGAAGCGTATGCAGGGTTACGATGTATTATGGCTGCCGGGTATGGACCATGCAGGAATCGCCACACAGGCAAAAGTAGACGAAAAGCTGCGTAACCAAGGCATTTCAAGGCATGATATGGGACGTGAGAAATTCGTAGAAGAAACATGGAAATGGAAAGAAGAGTACGCAGAGCATATCCGTAAACAATGGTCGAAAATCGGATTGGGCCTTGATTACAGCCGTGAACGATTTACGCTTGATGAAGGCTTATCACAAGCCGTACAAAAAGTGTTCATTGATCTTTATAATAAAGGCTTGATTTACCGCGGTGAATATATCATCAACTGGGACCCTGCCACGAAAACGGCTCTATCCGACATCGAAGTGATCCACCAGGATGTTCAGGGTGCATTCTATCACATGAAGTATCCACTGGCTGATGGAAGCGGGCATATCGAAATCGCTACGACACGTCCAGAAACGATGCTTGGGGATACGGCTGTTGCTGTACACCCTGAAGACGACCGTTACAAGCATTTAATAGGTAAGAAGGTCACTCTTCCAATCGTTGGACGCGAAATACCGATTGTCGGTGATGATTATGTGGATATGGAATTTGGTTCCGGAGCAGTGAAAATCACGCCTGCTCACGACCCGAATGACTTTGAAATCGGGAACCGCCATAATCTTGAGCGCATCCTAGTGATGAATGAAGATGGCACGATGAATGAAAAAGCAGATAAGTATAAAGGGATGGACCGCTTTGACTGCCGTAAACAGATTGTCAAAGATCTTCAGGAAGCAGGCGTTCTGTTTAAAGTCGAAGAACATATGCATTCGGTAGGGCACTCAGAACGCAGCGGAGCGGTTGTAGAACCTTATTTATCCACACAGTGGTTTGTCAAGATGGATCCATTGGCTCAGGAAGCAGTCATACTCCAGGAACAGGAGAACAAAGTCAACTTTGTTCCTGACCGTTTCGAAAACTCTTATCTTCGCTGGATGGAAAATACACGTGACTGGTGTATTTCACGTCAACTATGGTGGGGACACAGAATCCCTGCATGGTACCACAAAGAAACAGGTGAAGAATATGTAGGTAAGGAAGCACCTGTTGACAGTGAAAACTGGACACAGGAAGAGGACGTTCTGGATACATGGTTCAGCTCAGCGCTTTGGCCATTCTCCACAATGGGCTGGCCGGATACTGATTCTGAAGACTTTAAGAGATACTACCCGACCAGTACCCTGGTAACGGGCTACGATATCATCGGTTTCTGGGTTTCCCGCATGATTTTCCAAGGTCTTGAGTTTACAGGGGAGCGCCCATTCAAAGATGTATTGATCCACGGTCTCGTTCGTGCTGAAGATGGACGCAAAATGAGTAAATCCCTTGGAAATGGTGTCGATCCGATGGAAGTCATCGAGAAGTATGGTGCAGACTCACTGCGTTACTTCTTATCGACAGGCAGTTCACCTGGTCAGGACCTGCGCTTCTCATTCGAGAAAGTGGAATCGGTTTGGAACTTTGCCAATAAAATCTGGAATGCATCACGCTTTGCATTGATGAACATGGATGGAATGACCTATGAAGAGATTGATCTGAGCGGAGAGAAATCCGTAGCGGATAAATGGATCCTTACCCGTTTGAATGAAACGATCGAAAACGTTACACGTCTTGCAGACCGTTATGAATTCGGCGAAGTGGGAAGAATCCTTTATAACTTCATCTGGGATGACTTCTGTGACTGGTATATCGAAATGGCGAAGCTTCCTTTATACGGTGAAGACGAAGCGGCCAAGAAAACCACCCGTTCGATTCTCGCATACGTTCTCGACAACACAATGCGGCTTCTGCATCCGTTCATGCCGTTTATTACCGAGGAAATTTGGCAGAACCTGCCGCATAAAGGCGAATCGATCACGGTTGCAGCCTGGCCGGAAGTAAAAGAAGAACTTACCGATGCAGATGCCTCCGAAGAAATGAAACTGCTCGTGGAAATCATCAGGGCTGTACGTAATGTCCGTGCAGAGGTAAACACGCCGATGAGCAAACAAATCAAACTTATCCTGAAAGCGAAGGATGAAAAGATCCTGCGTACGCTGGATAAAAATAAAGCGTATATCGAGCGTTTCTGTAATCCGGAACAATTGGATATGGGGACAGATATTACACCTCCGGAAAAGGCGATGACTGCAGTCGTGACGGGAGTTGAATTGTTCCTTCCATTACAAGGACTGATCAACATCGATGAAGAAGTCGCCCGCCTTGAAAAAGAACTTGAGAAGTGGACGAAAGAGGTAGCGCGCGTACAAGGAAAATTGAATAACGAAAAGTTCGTAAGCAAAGCTCCTCAAAAAGTAGTAGACGAAGAAAAAACCAAAGAAAAAGACTATCTGGAGAAGCAGGCAACAGTAAAAGCGAGAATCCAGGAACTGAAAACTGTATAAGAACGAACTCAGAAGGCTTGGGAGAAGGAGTCTAATTGTATGGGGATGGCCCCTGAAAGCAGCTAGGCTCCCCTCCTGCCTTTTTTTGATTGGAGTGAAGCAGAATTGGATACATATGAAGAAGCAGTGGGGTGGATTCATGCGCGTCTCAGACTTGGAATCAAGCCGGGGCTGCAAAGGATGAACCATCTGTTAAAGGAGCTTGGAAATCCGCATGAAAGCATTAAATCCGTCCATATAGGCGGAACTAACGGGAAAGGATCGACGGTCACTTATTTACGTCATATCCTGCAGGAGGCAGGCTATTCGGTCGGCACATTCACCTCTCCATATTTCGAACGGTTCAATGAACGTATTTCTGTTAATGGAAACCACCTCTCCGACCAAGATCTTATTTCTCTTGTTTCCCTCATTAAACCGATTGCTGAAGGAATGAAAGAAAGTGAGTGGGGGGAACCGTCCGAGTTCGAAATCATTACGGCGATGAGCATGGTCTATTTTGCAGAAACGGCAAAGCCGGATCTCGTTCTATTTGAAGTCGGACTTGGCGGCAGATTGGACTCTACAAATGTGATCAATCCGCTTGTTTCGGTCATTACAAGTATCGGGATGGATCATATGCAGTTCTTAGGGGATTCAATCGAGGAAATCTCGTTTGAGAAAGCCGGGATCATCAAACCCGGTGTACCGGTGATATCCGGTGTAATACAGCCTGAAGCAATAAATGTAATCATGGAAACGGCAAAAGAGAAGGGAAGTCATGTCTTTCAAGCAGAGAAGGATTTTCATACCGAGCGGGCTTCCATCTTGCATAACGGGGAAAGTTTTCAATACGAATCATCCGGCCGGAGTTCATCCTACGAGATTGCCATGATGGGGGCACATCAAGTAAAGAATGCAGCCATCGCCTTAAAAACCGCAGAGTTACTTCGGTCTCAACATGAAATCACCTATACAGATGCAGAACTGAAAGCAGGATTGAAAAATGCATACTGGCCGGGCAGATTGGAATTGGTCAGTGAAAAGCCGGCGGTCATCTTGGACGGCGCTCACAATCCTGAAGGGATTCAGGCCCTGGTGACGACGATCAAGGAACGTTTTCCAACTGAAAATGTGACGATCCTCTTTTCTGCTTTAAAGGATAAAGAACTGAAACATATGATCGAATTGCTTGAGGAAGCAGCATCGATCATAAGTTTCACTTCCTTTTCTTTTCCCAGAGTAGCGGAGGCGGAAGAATTATTCGCCCTATCCGATCATCCCTGTAAAGAGAAGACAGGGGACTGGCAGCATTATATAGAAGAAAAGCTGGAATCGATGGGTGATGATGAGGTGTTATTTATCACGGGCTCTCTCTACTTTTTATCAGAAGTCAAACCTGTACTTCTCCAGAAGTTAGAAAATTCTAGAAAAAACAAGTGACTTTATTCATTTACTCTGATAAAATATTCTTAAACTTGTGACTATTTAACTATTTTAGTGTGCGATAGCATATCATGTAAATTGAGGAGGATAGAGATGCAGCTTTCACTTAACAAGAAACTTTGGATACTTTTTGCGTGGCTGGCCATCGTACCTGCCGGCCTGTATTATACGTATCAATTCTATCCTCCTCAAAATGTCGAAGGCAATGGGTGGGAACTGTTCACGCTCGTGTTGTTTGCCACATTCATCCCGCTCATGCCGATCGTCATCAACGGCTCCACCATCTTCTTTATCCAGTGGGTAACCCTTGTAGGATTCTTAAAGTACGGTTTATTCGTGGAAATCGTCCTGATGCAGTTTTCGATCATCCCTTTATTGATCCGCCTTCGGATGGCCAAAACAGATTGGCACAGGGCGCCTTTAAATTCCCTCATGTTTTTTCTTGTTTCTATTTCAAGCGGTTTAATTTATTTTCTGCTTGGAGGTGAAATTGGTGCGACAGGTATAGGGGAAATGCTTCCTGCCGCCTTGGGTTACCAAGTGGCATCCATCATGATTAATCAATTCCTTCTATTAGCCTACCAGCGTTATGTAGTCGTGAACGATATCCGTTTTTACAGCAAAGATTTTATCTGGGATTTCATTGCGAATATGATCATGTTCCCAATGTCCCTTTCACTGTATTTCCTCACTTTTCAAATAGGTCCATTTGCCTCGCTGCTGATTGGTATTCCATTCATTAGTTTATCGATGATATTAAAAATGTATAATTCCTCAGAGAAAATTAATGAATACCTTCAAAAAGCCGGAGAAATCGGGCATCAGTTAACAGAAAGCCTAAAGGTAGTAGAAGTTCTCGATATCTTTCTGGAAAAGATCATCGAAACCCTTCCAGTGGAGTATGCGTACATCCTGGACTGCAAAGGCGATGAACTGATCCTTTTAAGAAGGGTAGAAAGCAGGGAGAAGGATCTGCACAAATTCCCGGCATTGAAAAAAGGGAGGGGCATCAGCGGCATGGTATGGAATTCCGGCAAATCGGTCATTTACGGCTCCCGTTCTGAATGGGGAGGGTTGGCAGATGGTTATATGCCGGCCGGAGTGGAAAGCGTTTTATGTGTACCGATCGTGAGAAGTCAGAAAGTGAGGGGGATCCTCCTCCTGGCCTCTTCCAAAAAGCGTGCATATGAAAAGTTCCAGTTGATGATCGTTGAAATTCTGTGCTCCTATTTCGGTGTGGCCATCGAAAACGCGAGACATCATGAACAAACAAAGAAAAACAGTGAAAGATGTGCCTTGACCAATCTTTATAATTACCGTTATTTTGAAGACATGCTGTCACTTGAATTCAATGAACTCGAGAAGGGGAGCAGGACCTCGTTGTCGCTCATCATGCTCGATCTCGATCACTTCAAAGTCATCAATGATAACTATGGTCATCAAAGCGGAAATGAAATCCTGATAGAACTTGCGGAAAGATTATGCAAGTTGATTGGACCAATAGGCACCGTAGCGAGGTATGGCGGGGAAGAGTTTGTCATCCTTTTGCCGGACACAGAAAGAGATGATGCGATCAGGCTTGCGGAACGGGTCAGACAGACTATCGCGAACCGCCCTTTTGTGCTTCACGATACACTACAAGCATCAAATAGAAAGTTGATGGTCAGGATTACCGCAAGTATCGGAGTTGCCTCCGCACCACAAGATGCAGATGATACGATGGCGTTGATCCGCCATGCCGACAGGGCCCTGTATACGGGGGCGAAGCAGGCAGGACGTAACCGTGTGGCCGAATATGTGAAATAAGGGGAGACACCTTCAGGCTAAGCCTCGAGGTGTTTTTTCTTTTCTGGTGAAAAATCATAGTCGTTTTGCCCTGTTTTTTTTGAGATGGCAAGCAATCCTTTTGTTTCATTTTTAATCGTTGTGTAATAAAATAGTAATAGTTGAAATTTGTAGAATTCTAGCGAAATGTGAACCGTTTGAAAGGGGGACTATAATGAACACGATCCTATTTGCCGCCGCTGCCTATCTTTTCTTACTGCCGTTACTGAAATTCATTCCTGTAAAGTTAGCGGTTAAACAGAAAGTGATCATTTCTTCCCTCTCATTTTGTATAGCCATACTGTCTCTGATCGGCGGTGAGTTCCTCCCGCTGATCAGTTTGATTGCCCTAGTGATCCTGTTGACAGGTCTGACCGCCTATTTTGTTGAGTCAAGACTTCAGAACCTAACAGCCTTGCAGCCCGATCCTCAACCAGAGAGCATCCCTTCCGCCGTCCGACACCATGAACCCATTGTCTATGAAACTACTGATGAGAATTTAACCGATTACGATCGGGAGCCAGCCCTGAGTGAAGGATTTGAAGAAGAATCCTTTGCAGAGGGTGGAGATGGATATATTGATGAATTGAATTGGGAAGTCAGTCAGCAGGAACAGACTGTTGATGATGAGATTCTGGCCATACAGGACCGCAAAATGATGAACGGGGTGGATGAGCTCTCTGTACTCGAAAAAAGGATTCCGGATCGTACAGTCGAACCCGCTTCATTTGATGAGGACGAAGAAGAAGAATATAATCGTTTGTTTTCAGGGATGGAAAGATAAATTCACAATCAGACAGGAGGTCCCTCAATGAAAAAAAGGTTCCATACAAGTACCGTTTTTTTAGTGTTATGCACCGTGTATCTGGTCGGTTCTGCCCATTTAGGGGCCAAGTTGTATGACCGGTTTTTCCATACTGAAAGCGTTTCTGCCAGCGGAATGATCATTGCCGGAATGGAGATGGCAAATGAAAGCAGGAGTGGAATAAAAAATAAATTGAACAAAGAAATTCATGTCTGGAAAGAGAATCAGGATTTGAAGGCTGCTTATTTAGACGAAGAGGTGCGCATTTCTTCAGAAGTATTTCAGTTTGATGTTAATGCAAGCGTTGACAAGGCTGTAAATGGGGAAAATTCTCCCCTGATTATACATATAGATGAAGAGCGATTCCTTGAACTATTGACATCGCTTGGGATGGATATGGACATGCTCGATATAGATAAGCTGCAAGAAGCAGTGATGGTAAAGGCTTCAATGCTTGACAGTGATGTGAAGAAATTTGCTCTTGAAGATTTTATGAAGAGTCAGGCTGATGTGACGGTACTTGCTGAAAATGAGATAGGTGGCGTCGATTCGACTCCGGGACTTGAATCGTTTCTCTCTGCCTTTTCGGAAATCGTGATCGAGCCCTCATCCGCCTTCTCACTACTGAAATCGGTGGATGAGAAGCAGGTCACAAGTATGACGAGTGAAGAGCTGAGTGTCATATCGACAGGTTTATATGAAGTCTTGCTCTACTCTGATCTCCAAGTCATTCAGCGCCACCAGGGACGCTCGCTTCCTGAATATGCCGAGCTTGGATTTGAGGCAAAGGTTGATAGGGAACTTCAACAGGACTTGGTGTTCATCAATCCGACCGATCAGTCTGTTAAGATCAGGTTCGATCTGACCGGGGATACGCTGATCTTTGTTTTAGAAGGACCCCGTCTGCCTTACGAGGTGGAAATCTCAATAGAGAACAAGCAGAGCATCGAACCCCGGGTGATCAAACAATACAGCCCATATATGAATCAAGGGAAAACGAAAGTAAGGGCAGAAGGGAAAGATGGCGTACAGGCAGAAGTACGGAAGAGAATGGTCGCTTCCGGCGGGGAAGTATTGAAAGAAGAGTTGATTTCAAAGGACTATTATCCGCCTGTACACCGGGAAGAGCTCGTAAGTCTGGAAGAATATATGAACAATAAAGAGGATGCTTTACAAGAAAAGGAAGAACCCGCCGCTTCGACCGGGACTGGTGACGGCCAGACAGAAGAATCTGGCCTGCAGGAAAACGATGACACTGACAATGCAGTGGAAGATAAGGATGGTGAACAGGAATTGCTGAAAGTGAGTCCTGAAACTCAGCCTTCTGCTAATGGGGAAATTCAAGATCCTGATACGAAGTAATAGTAAAGTAGGGTGAAATGAAAATGCTACAAGACCGGAAACGATTAGGGGATTTATTAGTGGAAGCGGGACTGCTGACCGAGGAGAAGCTTCTGCAGGCTCTGGCAGAGAAAAGCAAAGATCAAAAACTCGGCGATGCCATCCTTCAAAAGGGATATATCACGGAACAGCAATTGATTGAAGTGCTCGAGTTTCAATTGGGCATCCCTCACGTCAGCTTATTCCGTTATCCATTTGATCAAAAGCTGTTTCATCTGATTCCTAAAGAGATGGCGAAACGGAACTTGATCATTCCGCTGAAAAAAGAAGGGGACAAGCTGTTTGTAGCAATGGCCGATCCAATGGATTTCTATGTGATTGAGGATTTGCGGTTATCTACTGGATTTTTTATCGAAACAGCAATTGCGACGAAAGATGACATCCTTCGCTCGATCAATAAATTCTATGATATGGACGAAAGCTTTGAAGAGTTGAAAGGTCTCGGGAACGAACCGCAGACAGAGCAGGATGAAACCATACAGGATCAGGATTCGCCGATAGCCCGGCTCGTGAATCAAATCCTCTCGAATGCGATGACCCAGAAGGCAAGTGACATCCATATCGATCCCCAGGACACGAGGGTGCTGATCCGGTACCGGGTCGACGGCATCCTGCGGACGGAAAGGGCGATCCCGAAACATATGCAGAGCATGCTGAGCGCCAGGATTAAAATCATGTCCCAGCTCGATATCACGGAGCACCGGATCCCCCAGGATGGACGGATCAAGACGAATATCGATTTTCGTCCCATCGATTTAAGGGTTTCGACGCTGCCGACCATTTATGGGGAAAAGATGGTGCTCAGGATCTTAGACTTGAGTTCGTCGCTCAATGACCTGACCCAGCTGGGTTTCAATACGCTGAATATGAAACGATTTCAGTCCCTGATCGAACGTCCGACGGGCATTGTTCTCATCACCGGACCTACGGGATCAGGTAAATCTTCTACCTTATATGCAGCCTTGAACAAGCTGAATAGTGAAGATGTCAATATCATTACCGTAGAAGATCCGGTCGAGTATCAGCTTGAGGGGATCAATCAGATCCAGGTGAATGCAAATGTCGGGCTGACATTTGCTAAAGGCTTGCGGTCGATTCTGCGGCAGGACCCGAATATCATAATGGTCGGGGAAATCCGTGATAAAGAAACAGTGGAAGTGGCCATACGAGCTTCCCTTACCGGCCATTTAGTACTCAGTACGCTCCATACCAATGACTCTCTGACGACAATCACACGGCTCATCGATATGGGCGTGGAGCCTTTCCTTGTGGCCACTTCACTCAGTGGGATCGTGGCACAGAGATTGGTGCGGAAGGTGTGTCGTGACTGTGCTGCCGAGGAAATCCCGACAAGAAGGGAAACCGATATTTTCAAGCGGAGAGGGCTGACGATCGAGAAAATCAACCGCGGAAAAGGCTGTGCAGCCTGTAATATGACGGGATATAAAGGGAGGCTGGCGATTCATGAAGTGCTGGTCATCAATGAAGAAATGAAGAAGATCATCATGAACAATGAATCGCTGTCAACCTTAAGGGAAGCGGCTTACAGATCGAAAACGATCTTTTTATTGGATGATGGTTTATTGAAAGTGAAGCAGGGAATCACCACGACAGAGGAAATCCTCCGGGTTGCAATTGAGTAAAGAAGGTGAGCACTATGAAAGAACGCATCAATCATTTATTAAGAGCAGCATTTGAATTAAAGGCTTCCGACATCCATCTTACAGTGGGCTCCTCTCCTGTCTTCCGGATTCACGGAGATTTGAAGCGGTACGGACAGGAGTCACTGAAGCCGGACGATACAGAACAAATGGCGAAAGCCGTCGTCCCCGAAGAGTTATGGGGGGAATTTAAGGAACGGGGGGAACTTGACTTCTCTTACGCCATTCCCGGTGTCTCAAGGTTCAGGGTGAATGCATACCATCAGCGTTCGTGCATATCCATCGCCCTCCGAGTCGTACCGACAAAAATCCCGACGCTCGGCGAACTGGATCTTCCGGACGTACTGACGAAAATAGCGGAAAAGCCACAAGGGCTGGTGCTCGTCACCGGGCCGACAGGAAGTGGAAAATCCACGACATTGGCATCGATGATTCAATACATGAATCAAACGATGAGGAAGCATATCATCACACTCGAGGATCCGATCGAGTATTTGCACAAGCACGGTTCTTCAATCATCGATCAGCGTGAAGTCGGCTTTGACACGAAATCATTCGCATTTGGACTGCGCAGTGCTTTGAGGCAGGATCCAGATGTCATCCTCGTAGGTGAAATGCGGGATCTTGAAACGATTCATACGGCGATCACCGCGGCTGAAACCGGTCACCTCGTACTGGGGACCCTCCATACGTCGAGTGCCGTGTCCACGATCGAACGGATCATTGATGTCTTTCCTTCTGTACAACAGTCTCAAATCAGGGTACAGCTCGCTTCCGTCCTTCAAGGGATCATTGCGCAGCGTCTGCTACCGACTGCGGACCGGCAGGGGAGGGTGGCTGCAACCGAAGTGCTCCTGAATAGTTCTGCTGTCGCCAACTTGATCCGTTCTGAGAAAATCCATCAGATCCCGAGTGTCATGCAGACTTCAAGGTCGCAGGGGATGGAGCTTCTCCAATCGACGGTCAAACGATTTGTTGACACCGGAAGGATATCACGTGAAGTGGCGCAGCCTTATATTCAGGAGACCGTTTCTGTATGACCCGGTTCAAATATGAGGGTCGGGACAGAGCCGGAAGGAAGCGGGGATTCATTTCAGCTTCCTCTAGAAAAGAAGCAATGCTGAGACTGAAGAATCAGGGAATCCGGGTCATCTCTGCCGAAGAAGTTCCGGAAACACTTCTGACAAAAGAGATTACACTTGGTAATCCCGTCAAACTTCAGCAGATGGTCGTTTTCCTGCGGCAGTTTTCCACGCTGCTAAAAGCAGGTGTCACCGTCGTCGATGCGACGAGGATCCTCTCTGCCCAAACAAGCAGCAAACCACTGTCGAAGGTGCTTGCCGACATCGAGGTGGAATTGAGAGAAGGAAATCCGCTTTCCGATGCGTTTGCCAAGCATCGAAACGTATTCGAACCGCTGTTCATCAATATGCTGAAAGCTGGGGAAGCAACAGGAAGTCTGGATGAAACGCTTGAACGCCTTGGCGATCATTATGAAAAACAGCACAATACCCGCCAAAAAGTCATCGCTGCCCTGTCTTATCCCGCAGTGGTCGGCATCATTGCCATCGGTGTCGTCATTTTTCTGCTGCTTGCAGTCGTTCCCACCTTTGTCGATATGTTTGCTGAAATGGGAGGCGAGCTCCCGCTTATCACAAGGGCCGTACTCGGAGCGAGCGGGATCGTCCAGAGCTATTGGTATATCCTGCTGCTGTTGATTATTTCAGTTGCTGCAAGCATCACAGTGATTCGGAGAAAGAATGAAACGAAATATTATTTGGATTACGCCATTTTAAGGATACCAATTTTCGGCAGCCTGATTCAAAAAGCGGTACTGGCAAGAATGACAAGAACATTCAGTTCGTTGTTCTCAAGCTCGGTCCCCATCCTTCAGTCCATGCTCATCCTGGAAAAAGTGGTGGGAAATGAAGTGATAGCGAGAGTGATAAAGCAGTCGAGGGATTCACTCGAAAGCGGAGGCTCCCTCACCGGACCTATGAAAGAGCACTGGGCCATCCCGCCGCTCGTCTCGCATATGATTTCGATCGGGGAGGAGACGGGCTCGCTTGACGCCATGCTATCCAAAGTGGCCGACTTCTATGAAAAAGAAGTGGAAAACACGACGGATCAGCTTAAATCACTGATCGAGCCCTTGATGATCGTTGTTCTTGCAGGACTTGTCGGGACGATTGTCACAGCCATCATGGTTCCGATGTTTGAAATGTTTAACAACGTTCAAAATTTCTAGCAATACTGATAAAATTTTACACATTCTTACTATTTTTTTGCAGGACGTAATGTATAATGGTAGTAGATTGATAGAGTACTAAAGTACTACATACTACCATTTTGGGAGGAAAAAAGATGTTGAAGAAATATTTAAAAAATGATAAGGGATTAACACTTGTCGAATTGCTTGCTGTTATTGTTATTTTGGGGATTATTGCTGCGATTTCTGTTCCCAGTATTGGGGGGATTATTGAAAAGTCTCGAGCGGACGCTGTAAAAGCAGAAGGCATCCAGGTTTTAAATGCTGCTAAATTGTACATTGCATCAGAAGGTGCTCCAAGTACGAAGTTAACTTCGCAAGAATTAAGTGAATATATTTCAGAAAATGATGATGTTTGGACTAAAGATTATTCGGTAAAAGTAACGGGAACCGACACAATTACCTTGAATGGAACTGGTGAAAAAGGAAATGTGAAAATTATTTTTAAGAACGCTACTATTAAGGGGATCAATGACTTTGAGAGCGAGTCTGGAACCATTGATGAATAAGGTTTGAAATGAGTATTTTACTAATCATCACCCTCTATGCACTCCTCCTGGGCTCCTTCTACAACGTAGTCGGCCTGAGGGTGCCATTAAAGAAATCAATCGTCAAACCAAGGTCGAGCTGTCCATACTGCCATCATCAATTGACCGCACTTGAGCTCATACCTGTATGTTCATATCTCATCCAAAAGGGGAAATGCCGCCGGTGCAAAGGGCGCATTTCTCCTTTATATCCATTTATGGAGGCATTGAATGCCGGGCTATTTGTACTAGCTTATCTGCAGCTTGGGATGCAATGGGAGCTGCTGGCCGCATGGACCCTGATATCGATGCTGGTCATCATTACGGTGTCCGACCTTAAATATATGGTCATTCCTGATAAGGTCCTTCTTTTTTTCCTGGTGCTGATCATTCCAGAACGTCTCTTCATCCCGCTTTCGCCCTGGTGGGACAGCCTGGCAGGGGGAGCGCTCGGGTTCGGGCTGCTTCTGCTCATTGCGATCATAAGCAGGGGCGGAATGGGTGGAGGGGACATCAAACTATATGGGGTCATCGGTCTTGCTGCAGGTGTGAAGGTGACGATCCTCTCCTTTATGATTGCCACATTCCTTGGGGCGGTCATCGGACTGACTGCCCTGGCTTTCAAGCTTATTGAAAAAGGGAAGCCGATTCCATTCGGTCCATTTATCGCGGCAGGGACGATTCTGGCTTATCTGTATGGAGACACGATTATTTCTCTTTATCTATCATCATTCTATTAAAGTAATGCAAAGGAAGGGTCCGGTTCATGGGTTTTCTATCGTTTCTTTCAAATTCTTCTAAAACAGCAAATATTGTATTCACAGACCATTGTATCCGATTTCTCGAGCTGAAACAGTCTTCCGCAATGCTGGTCGCTTCAATGGGTGAGCGCCTTCTCCCGGATGGAGTGATCAAAGGCGGAAAGATCTTCGATCGGGAAACACTTCTGTTTATTCTGGAAGAGTGCATAGACGAATGGAAAATCAAACGGAAATCGGTCCGTTTCGTGGTACCGGATCCATTTGTGGTCCTGAGAAAAGTATCAATCCCATCTGATATCAGGGAAGATGAGATGGAGGGATATCTCTTCCTTGAAATCGGATCAAGCATTCATCTACCCTTCGAAGACCCGGTGTTCGACTATTCTTTATTGGAAAGACCGGGTGAGAATCAGGAGGTATTACTGGTTGCCTCCCAGGAGGAAATCGTCAAGAGCTACAAAGGGCTGCTTGAAGAAGTGAAATTGAAGCCTGCTGCTGCGGATATTGCACCGCTTGCCTTATATCGCTCCATTCTTCTTGACAGAAAGGCATTGCCGAATGAGCATACCATGCTGCTTCATATGGATGAACAGCTCTTGACCATCTCGATCTTTCACAAGCATGAACCAATTTTCACCCGGCCGATCGTCTTGGAGGTTGAAATGACGGACAAGGCAACAGAGCAGTTATACCCGGTGCCCATTCTTCAGGATGCGCTTAATGAAATCGAGAAAGTGATGAACTTTTACCATTACTCCTTAAACAAAGGTGAGCAATCTGTCGAGAAAGCGGTTGTCAGCGGCGACCATCCCCGATTGAATGAGCTTAAAGAACAATTGCAGGAGAGGGTTTCGATACCCGTTGAATTCCTGCAGTTGAAAAACGCTGTGACACTTAATGATGAAAGAGTGCCGCCGGGGTTTGCCATCGCTTTAGGTCTAGCATTAAAAGAGGTGCAGCATAGTGAAACTTATTGATATTAACCTATTGCCCCAAAGAGAAAAAAAACGGACGGCTTTTACATACAGCGTCCTGGGTACTGCGGGGGTGTTCATTCTTATTGCTCTTTTCATGATGCTGACCTGGCAGAATTTGCTTGCTGATATAAAGAGGACAGATGAAAAGATTGTTTCAGTTAAAAAAATCATCGACTTGCAGCAGTCTAAAGTACTCGGTGCAGAAACATCTGACGGTACCGGTCAATTGAGTGAAGCGGTTCAAAAAATGATGACCTACAAGGTTAAAACAGTGCCGCTTCTGAACGAATTGATCTCCCTCTTACCCGAAAGAGGCTTTATCCGGGAATTTGAGTATAGTGACAAAGATGCCATCAGCCTGACCATTCAATTTGATTCCTCCAGGGAAGCGGCATTCTATCTTTCTCATCTTAGAACCATGAAGTGGATCAAGGATACTGAAATCCTTGAAATCACGACGGAAGAAATCGATGAGAATGAAGCGGAAGACATCCTGCCGAGATATTTGGCATCCTATAGACTCCACCTGGATTCCGGCAAACTACATGCACTTCTTTCTGAAAAGGAGGAAGTCGAATGAAAATCGATTTTACTAGAAAGCAATGGTCAATATTCATAAGCCTGATTGCGGCCGGTATACTCATGGCTCTGGTTCTCCACTTTTTCCTCATTAAGCCGTTGGAGGAAAGGCTCCAATATAAAGAGGAGGAACTTTCGATTCAGAGTAAATTGCTGGAAGCCGTCGAGAACAAAGTAAACAGTATCGATGAAAACATGACGGCCGATTCCGCATCACTGCAACAGAAAATACCTGCCGGACCCTTAACCGAGAGTGTGATACTGGATCTTGAAAAAGCAGAACTGATTTCCGGGAGCACGATTCAATCCATTCACTTCGAGAAAACTGACGGCCCCCTTGCAGCTCAGAAAGATGAAGAGTCAGACGGTGACCCCGTCAAGGAAACTCAGCTTCCACCTCTATTAAAAAGGCTGCAAATGACGATGATCGTAGAGTCACCGTCCTATTTCGAGATGGAACAATTCCTTGAAGAACTGGAAAGCCTTGAACGCATTGTCGAAATCAACGGTTTCTATTTCGAAGGTGAGGAGGAACTGAAGGAAAGCATGGAGGGGTACAGTGAGGACACGATTACCTTTGAACTGACTGCATCCGCTTTCTTCACCCCGAAACTCGAAGACCTTAAAGACGGACTACCGTCCATTCAAAGCCCGTCACCTTCCTTTAAAAAGGACCCGTTCCCTCAATTTCCAAACGAATAGGCCCTCCTTTTCTTAAATGAAAAATTTGACGAAAACCTCTTAGGACAAGACGACAAAAGTCTTGTTCTTTTTTTTATGGGATGTGATAGCATGGAAAAAAATAGATGAAGGAGGGTGGCGATGGTGGACAAGTCTAAAGGTGATAAAAAAATCTCCATCAAAATAAATGGTGAGAGTACGGATTTCGAAGAGGATTATCGTGTACACGATTGGAAGCTGGGGAAAAAGGAAACGGCAGCAGGAGAAGAGAAGCTTGAAGATCAGGGCTTTGATTGGATCCTGCCTGACGAAGCTCCACAGCCTCCAAAGGAATACAAAAAAATCAATTATGTGAGCGGCAAGAAAGTGAAGAAAAAGAAATCATTTAAAAATCCTTTTCATCATTCCGTAAATCTTCTCATGTCCATTATCGGGGCGGTAGTCGTCGGAGCCGTACTCGGATTTGGAACCCTGAAAGTAATCACGACAACGGATGGAGGAGCCGTACCGGCAGCTTCATTACAGGACAAGACCGAGGCAGGCGTGGCAGAGGGAAGTGAAACTGCATCCGTTGTCGGACTGAAGGAATTTTCGACTTCCGTCCTGCAGGGGGGAGTCTTTTCCTCCCAAGAAACATTGACTGCCATGCAGGACACTTTGACCTCAAAAGGGATCACCAGCGCCTCTATTGAAAAGGATGGGCAGTGGTTCCTGCTGCTTGGAGTGTCAGCGGATCTCGAAACGGCTAAACTTCTCGGGGAAGACATGAAGAAGGGTGGAGTGGAAGTATACGCCAAAGACTTCCAGCTTGGTTCAAAAGAGGTCAAGGCAACAAAAGAAGAAAAATCATTCCTTGAAAAAGCCAGCGGGCTCTATGCCATTCTAGCCGAAGAGAGCAGCAGTGGCGTGTTGAATGGAAAAGCGAATGAATCTGCCTCGGAAACCATTGAATCCGGATTGAAAGAAATCGAGAAGTTCAACGTTCAGCAAGAAACAATCGTGGAAATGAAAGAATCGGTAGCGAATGCCGCCAAGCAGACACTGGCAATGAAGACATCAGAGGATGCGGCGAAAGTCCAGGGAGAGCTCTTGGGATATCTTGAATCATACAGCAAATTACAATAAACACGGTTTTACGACTATTTTCCAGGAAATAATAAATGGGGCGACAAGTGGTGCAACTACTTGTCGCCTTCTGCTTGTTTATGGAGGAAGGATTTGGTACGATTATTCTGTATCTCCCAATCTATACTGGAAAGGACTGGTATGGTGTATGTCCAACCTCATACTTGCTTCACAATCTCCTCGACGCAAAGAGCTTCTTCAGCAAATTCAACTTTCCTTCTCTGTTATGAGCAGCCAGGTCGTTGAAACAGTTGCCCCACATTTAAAACCCCATGAAGTGGTAATGGAACTTGCCATGAAAAAAGCAAACGAAATTTCAAGAAAATATCCTGAGTCATATGTATTAGGGGCAGATACAGTAGTGGCGCTCGGTGATTCGATCCTCGGAAAACCACGGTCGAAAGAAGAGGCAAACGAGATGCTTGCCATGCTGTCTGGTGAAACACACGAGGTATATACTGGTGTGGCGATTCTTCATGGTGAAAACCAATCTTTATTTTATGAAAAAACAGATGTTACGTTTTGGGAGTTGACATCCAGGGAGATCGAAGGCTATATCGCTTCTGAAGAACCTTTCGATAAAGCCGGGGCTTACGGAATCCAGGGACTCGGGGCAAAACTCGTGAAAGAAATTAAAGGGGATTATTTCTCTGTCGTCGGCTTGCCCCTCTCAAGGGTTTACCGGGCACTGCACGAGATGGGACATCTTCAATAGAACGACTCCTTTAACGGATAAAGGAGGACCAATGGAAAAAACACTGCCGAAACAGAGTGAGAATAAATTGATGATACGGGACTTCCCCCAGGATGAAAGACCGAGGGAGCGGCTAGTCCAAAGCGGTGCCGCCAGTCTCTCGAATCAGGAATTGCTGGCGATCCTGCTCCGTACAGGGACAAAATCCGAATCTGTTCTTCAGCTGTCAAACCGGCTGCTGACAAGTTTTGACGGTCTGAATTTATTAAAGGACGCGTCGCTTGAAGAAATCACGAAAACTAAAGGCATCGGGCTTGCAAAGGCCGTCCAGATCATGGCTGCCGTCGAACTTGGCAGGAGGATCGGCAATCTTGCGTTCGATGACCGTTACAGCATCCGCTCCCCGGAAGACGGGGCTAATTATGTCATGAATGACATGAGATTCCTGGCTCAGGAACACTTCGTATGCCTCTACCTCAATACAAAAAATCAAGTTCTCCATAAACAGACCATATTCATCGGCAGCCTGAACGCGTCGATCGTGCACCCCAGGGAGGTATTCAAAGAAGCATTCAGGCGATCGGCTGCATCGATCATCTGTATCCATAACCACCCGTCCGGGGACCCTACTCCAAGCAGGGAAGACATCGAGGTGACGAAGAGATTGGTAGAATGCGGTCGAATCATTGGTATTGATATACTGGATCATCTTATAATAGGAGAGAAAAAATTTATCAGTTTAAAAGAAAAAGGTTATTTATGACACTAGGATTTTTTTAATGATTACGATATAATTATGCTTATGATTTTTGCAAATAGGCGATTCAAAACGTAGCTCATTAAAAAAGAGTCATTCTCTCTAAGGATGGGTCTTTTCGTTATGTCATGAAATATCAATTATTGTAAAAAAATCGAGGATTAAGAGTTTGGACAACTCTCCTGTTTAGTTAAATATAGACCAGCCAATTTGTATCAGAAAGGGAGATACCATTCATGTTTGGAACGAAGGATTTAGGAATTGACTTAGGAACAGCTAACACATTGGTGTATGTAAAAGGAAAAGGCATCGTTGTGCGCGAGCCTTCCGTAGTGGCACTTCAAACTGATAATAAACAAATCGTTGCCGTCGGGAACGATGCAAAAAATATGATTGGAAGAACACCGGGGAATGTAGTTGCACTACGACCGATGAAAGACGGAGTCATTGCAGACTACGAAACGACTGCTACAATGATGAAATATTACATAAAGCAGGCTGTGAAAAATAAAAATGCATTTTCAAGAAAGCCGTATGTTATGGTATGTGTCCCGTCCGGAATTACCGGTGTGGAAGAACGTGCGGTCATTGACGCGACAAGACAGGCAGGGGCAAGGGATGCGTATACGATCGAAGAACCCTTCGCAGCTGCCATCGGTGCCAACCTTCCAGTCTGGGAGCCGACGGGCAGCATGGTCGTGGACATCGGCGGCGGGACGACAGAAGTTGCCATCATTTCGCTCGGGGGGATCGTGACCAGTCAATCCATCCGTGTAGCAGGCGATGAAATGGATGATGCCATCGTCAATTACATCCGTAAGACGTATAACCTGATGATCGGTGACCGTACGTCTGAAACGATCAAGATGGAAGTCGGTTCAGCAGGAGATCCTGAAGGAATCGAATCGATGGAAATCCGCGGACGCGACCTTTTGACAGGTCTGCCGAAAACGATTGAAGTGACAGCTGCTGAAATTGCTTCTGCACTTCATGATACGGTATATACGATTGTCGATGCTGTTAAGAGTACACTGGAGAAGACACCACCTGAACTGGCAGCAGACATCATGGATAGAGGGATTGTGTTGACAGGCGGTGGCGCGCTGCTCCGGAATATGGATAAAGTGATCAGTGATGAAACGAAAATGCCAGTCCTTATCGCTGAAGAACCTCTTGATTGCGTTGCGATCGGCACAGGTAAAGCACTCGATCATATCCACCTTTTCAAAAATCGCGGTAAATAATCTTTAGATAAGAAGTGGGGACTGTTCCTTAAAGTACTTCACCTTAGTACATTTAAGGCGGCCCCATCTTTTTTACGCTTAGTAAATGTCGAAAAAATGAATAATATGGTGAACGATATCAAAAACGATGAAGTTTTGATATAGTATTTAATAGAATTAAAAAAAGATTGAGGTGTACAGCATGCCACAATTCTTCCTGAATAAACGACTCATCATCCTGCTTGTCAGCATCATCGTCCTCGTAGCTTTAATTGGGTTTTCGTTACGGGAAAGAGACAGCATCAGCTGGCCGGAGCAGTTTGTGAAAGATATGGTAGGATTCGGACAATCATTGGTTTCCAAGCCCGTCAATTATACTGTCGGAGTAATAGAAAATGTTCAAGATCTTCATAATACATACACTGAAAATGAAAAATTGAAATCCCGCCTCGACGAGCTTGTAAAGCTTGAAACGCAGGTAAGGGACCTGAATCAGGATAATGAAGAGCTGAGAGCTGTTTTAGAAAAGAAGGAAGATTTAAGAAGCTATGATACCATTCAGGCTACGGTCATTGCGAGAAACCCTGATCAATGGCATGAACTGATTACAATCGATAAAGGTGAAGTGAATGGCATTAAATCCGATATGGCTGTGATTTCATCTTCCGGATTGATCGGAAAGGTTAAAAGCGTCAATGAATTTTCTTCAACTGTTGAACTCATTTCAACAAATAACACGAAGAACCGCATATCAACTGTCATCCAGGGAAAGCAGGATATCAACGGCTGGATTGAAGGATATGACAATGAGAAAAAAGAAATCCTGGTCAAACGGATTCCGAATGATTTGAAAGTCGAGAAAGGCTCTAAAGTGATCACTTCCGGTCTTGGCGGCGTATTTCCAAAAGGGCTGGTGGTCGGAGAGGTTAAAGAGGTCAAGCCTGATCAATACGGACTTACCCAGACTGCTTATGTCAAACCGGCAGCCGACTTCTATCATTTAGAGCACGTCATGGTGATCGACCGTGAAATGAAAGGTGTTTCCGAGACAGGGACTGAAGAGGATACCGGGGAGGAAGGGCAATGATCAACCGGCTCATCCTTCCTTTAGTGACTCTCTTTATCTTTTACAGTGAAAGTCTGTTCGTCATGCTTTTTCCCGAAATGGAATTATTCGATCAGCGCACACTTGTGCCTCATTTCTTGATCATCTTCATTCTTTTCATATGTGGTTTCTTTCAATATAAAACGGCATTATTATATGGATTCATCTTTGGGTTCCTGTTTGATATTTACTATACGGAAATCAACGGGATTTATTTAGTGTTCTTTCCATTTGTCGTTTTTCTTACACACGCAATGATGAAGATCCTGCACAATAATCTGGTTGTATTCGCGCTCATTGTTCTAGTGAATCTATCCGTGCTCGAATTTCTTGTGTATCAGATCAATGTCATCATCCAGCGTACAGACATGACGCTAATCCAATTTGCCGATTCACGCTTATGGCCAACATTGGTGCTGAATGCCGTCTTTTATATCATCTTTTCTTATCCTTTCAAACTACTTCTTCAAAGGAAGCAAAAGCAGCTTTTGGAAGATTGACAGCTTGATTGTTAAAAGAGAGGAAGAAAATATTTTTTTGCATGGAAATTGCGAAATTTGTCTTGTGAAAAAAAGGATATGCCCGTGCTTATGTCGAATTTATAGACGACTGAGGTGAAAAATTACGCCATGAAAAAGAAACCAAATGTAATGATCAAGGGAACAAAGGAAGGACTTACCCTTCATCTCAATGATCAATGTTCGTTTGATGATGTAAAGAAAGAGTTGGACGAAAAACTGTCTGCACATTACCGTGAATCGGAAGGGACCCCTTTACTCACGGTTAATATCCAAACGGGTAACCGTTATCTGACAGAAGATCAAGTGGAAGAGCTGAAAGAAATAGTCAGGCAAAAACGCAATCTGGTCGTAAACGAAGTATGGAGTAATGTCGTCACAAAAAGTGAATCAGAAAAATTAATGAATGAACGAAATATAGAAACGATTACAGGTGTCATTCGCTCAGGACAAGTGATCGAAACACCGGGGGATATGCTGATTGTAGGTGATGTGAACCCCGGCGGCAGGATCCTTGCAGGAGGGAACATCTACATATTGGGTGCTTTAAAGGGAATTGCCCATGCAGGCTGCAAAGGGAAAGAAGAGGCCGTCATCGTCGCTTCGAAAATGCTCCCGTCCCAGCTGCGTATCGCAGAATGTTTGAATCGTGCACCTGATCGGCCGCTTGATGAAGATCTGCACGATATGGAATGTGCTTACATAGATGATCAGGGTCAGATCGTTGTCGACCGTCTGCAGGTACTGAAGCATCTTAGACCAAATATTACGAGTTTTAAAGGAGGAAGCTAATGTGGGTGAAGCCATAGTTGTTACTTCAGGTAAAGGCGGGGTCGGTAAGACGACTACTTCTGCCAATGTTGGTACAGCATTAGCTCTACAAGGGAAAAAAGTGTGTCTGATTGATACGGATATCGGTCTCAGGAACCTTGATGTTGTGATGGGGCTCGAAAACAGAATCATATATGATTTAGTCGATGTCGTGGAAGGGCGCTGTAAAGTTCATCAGGCACTGGTGAAGGATAAACGGTTCGAGGACAAATTGTTCCTGCTCCCTGCAGCACAGACAAGTGATAAATCAGCGGTGAATCCAGAACAGATGAAGAAGCTGGTGCTGGATCTGAAGCAGGACTATGATTACATCATCATTGACTGCCCTGCCGGAATCGAGCAGGGATACAAGAATGCAGTGGCGGGTGCGGACCGCGCCATCGTTGTGACCACTCCGGAAATCTCCGCTGTCCGTGATGCAGACCGGATCATCGGACTGCTTGAGAAAGAGGAGATCGAACCGCCTAAACTGATCATCAATCGGATACGCAGCCATATGATGAAAAATGGTGAAATGCTTGATGTGGATGAAATCACTGCCCATCTTTCAATCGACCTTCTTGGGATTGTCGCGGACGATGACAATGTCATCAAATCGTCTAATAAAGGTGAGCCGATCGCACTTGATTCTACAAGCAAAGCGTCCATTTCTTACCGGAATATCGCGAGACGGATCCTTGGTGAATCCGTGCCCCTGCAATCGCTTGAAGAGAGCAAATCAGGCGTCTTCACAAAAATCAAAAAGCTTTTCGGAGTCAAAGCCTGACAGATTAATAGAAATCAGAAACCCGATAGTGTCCACCCGGACATTGTCGGGTTTTTTTACATGCATCCGTGTTTTGAGCCAGGCACAAATGGTGTGTTTTGAGCCAGGCACAAATGGTGTGTTTTGAGCCAGGCACAAATGGTGTGTTTTGAGCCAGGCACAAATGGTGTGTTTTGAGCCAGGCACCACCCAGTCCGCCCTCTCATCGCCAATTTTGTTTTCTTTCATGAATAATCCCTTCGGACAAGTCATACATTGTAGCATGCGAAAAAAATCAGAATCGTTTGGCGCTGAGCTGGACAATACCTTATAAAAAGGAATGGTGTTCATGGGGAATCGAGCGGATGAAATAAGAAAGCGGATCGCTAAAAGGAAGAAAACGAATAATATGACTTCTCAGCGTGGATACACGCAGGGTTCTTACTTTCTGCCGAGTGATGAAGAACGCTATGGATCAGAGCGGTATTCAAGCTTTGAAGGCGGACCACCCCCGGAAGGATTTCACCCCTTATTCAAAAAAGAGACCTTCATGTTGAAGATCTTAGGTGCGGGCATCATGGTTTTGATTACAGCGATTATGTTCAAGAGCCCTTCTCCTGTTTTTGATGAGGCGAAGACGGCTGTGAACAGGGCGATGGAAACAGAATTCCAATTTGCCGCGATATCTTCCTGGTATGAGGATCAGTTCGGTAAGCCATTGGCATTACTCCCGGGAGGATCTGAGGATAAAAACCCTTCTTCCGCTGTTACCACAGAGGAATATGCACAGCCGGCTTCCGGAAAAGTGGTAGAGAATTTTAAGACAAATGGACAGGGCATCATGCTTGAAACCGAATTTGGAGAAGATGTGGCAGCGATGAAGGGAGGTCTGGTTATTTTTGCAGGAAAGAAAGATAAGCTTGGCAATACAGTCGTCGTCCAGCACAAAGATAAGTCGGAATCCTGGTATGGTCATCTCGAATCAATTGAAGTAAATCAATATGAATATGTCGACAAAGGCTCATCATTGGGAAAAGTTTCAACCAGCGGGGAAAGCGATGTCTCCGGGGAATTTTATTTGGCCATTAAAATGGGTGATGAATTCATCGACCCGATACAGGTGATATCATTTGACTAATTTTACTTCGGCGGTAAAGAAACTTTATATTCATCCACTGCTCTGGCTTGTCATGGCGATCGGCATAGCGACAGCTCATTTCCTTGAGTTGATCATGCTTCTCTTCATCATTACAATTCACGAATTGGGGCATGGAATGATGGCTCAGCATTATTCGTGGAGAGTGAAAAGAATTGCGCTCCTCCCATTTGGGGGAGTGGCTGAAATGGATGAACACGGGAACCGCTCGCTTCATGAGGAATTCTGGGTGATCATTTCGGGACCGCTTCAACATATCTGGCTCGTGGGGGCTGGATGGATCCTGATGCAGGGAAGCTTCATCAGCGAGGAGTTATTCACACTCTTTTTTCAATTTAATCTGATGGTACTGCTCTTCAATCTTCTTCCGATTTGGCCGCTTGACGGCGGAAAGCTGATTTCGCTGCTTTTATCGCTTAAATACACATACCTTAAAGCATATGAAATGACGCTGATCAGTTCCTTGTCTCTGCTGATCTTGTTTCATTTAACCGTACTTGTAATCGCTCCATTTCATTTGAATCTTTGGATTGTGTTATCCTTTCTCTATTTTTCACTATGGATGGACTGGAAGCAGAGAAGGTTTACCTTCATGAAGTTTCTGTTGGAACGTTATTATGGCAACAGTCATCAATTCGCCGATTTGAAACCCCTGCCCATCGAAGGAGAGGATACACTCCTGACGGTAGTGGAACGATTTCAACGCGGGGTGAAGCATCCACTTGTCGTCCTTGATGGAGGGATGGAAGTGGGGAAGCTTGATGAATATGAACTTCTTCATGCATTCTTTGCGGAAAAAATGACCGATGCCAAAACAAAGGACCTGCTCTACCTTTATTGACGAATGCCAGAAGACTGTATAAAGTGAATAGTAGATAATACAAAGGTTTGACGATCGAAGTCAATCCTTTTTCTTTTGACTTATACAGAAAGAGGGGTCGTCCGTTGGAAGAAATCATTGTGCATGGAAAAGGAAGGGAAAAACGCTGGGTTCTGCGTAAAGATCAAAAGGTCAGCGGACTCTATACGTATCAGCCCCAGGAAGAAACACTGACCGGGAATATTTATTATGGGAAAGTTGTCAAGGTGCAAAAGGGTCTTGGCGCAGCCTTTGTGGATATCGGCCATGATAAAAACGGCTATCTCCACGAAAAGGAATTCCCTCAAAACATCGAAGCTTATCACAGCGGAGATACTGCTTTGCCGATCGGGAAATGTGTGCATGAAGGGCAAAAACTCCTTGTACAGGTGACGAAGGATGCGGCAGGGACCAAAGGCCCGAAATTGTCGGCTGTGATTGAACTGAAAGGCGAGCATCTTGTCTATATGCCTGAAGGCCATTATATCGCCGTATCAAAGAAACTTGATGAAACGAAAAGACGGGACCTTAAACGGGCGGGAAAAGAGTGGAAAAATGAAAAAGAAGGCATTGTTTTCCGTACGAATGCTTCAACGGCCGAATGGAAAGAGTTGACGGAAGAACTGGAAGCGCTGCGAACCCGGTTCCGTGCACTCGAGGGATTGAGCCGGCGCAGTAAAGCTCCTGCTCTCTTATATAAAGAAGACGCATTCTATACGGACTTGTTTGAACAATTGAAAAGAGGTAAAGGCGGGAACATATATGTAGATGACTTCTCCTGCTTTGAACACTTGAAGACTTGGATCAATGCTCAATACAGCGAAAAATGGTCGATCGAGCTTTATCGGCAAAATGAAAATATTTTTCACCATTTCGGGGTTGCTGCTGTTTGGAAAAACGCCTTAAAAAAAGTGGTCTGGCTTGAGAACGGTGCATTTCTGCTCATTGAATCGACAGAAGCGCTGACTGTCGTGGACGTCAACTCGGGTAAATTCACGGGTAAAGATGATCTCGAACAAACCGTATTGCAGACAAATAAACTTGCTGCAGTGGAGATGGCGAAGCAATTGGTCCTCAGGAATATCAGCGGGATCATCCTGATTGATTTCATCGACATGAAAAAAGAAAGTCACCGTCAGGAGGTGCTGTCACTCTTCAGCGAAGCTCTTCAAGCTGATTCACAGCGAACGAACGTTTTGGGATTTACTTCACTGGGAGTCCTCGAACTGACAAGAAAAAGAACAAGGCCATCTCTGCGTGAATATTTAACCGTACCATGTCCTGTGTGCAGCGGAACCGGCAGGATCGTCAGCCCAGAGAGCAAAGCATTTCAACTGGAGAGGGATCTGTGGGAATACCAGGGCAACGACACAGCGAACATCACCATAGAAGCAACGAAGGATGTACTTGATGTGTTTACCGGCATTGACAATCAACATGTGAGAAGACTTGAGAAAGCACTGAATAGTAAGCTTGATCTTAAAGTCATCGAACTTTCACATCCGCATTATCAAATCGCAAAGATTATATGAATTTCGGGAATTATATTGACACACACTCTCGAATTGTGATAGGATTCTAATGTTATTGATTGTAGCACCCGTGCTACAACCGCTCAGAACAGGTCTTAAAGTGTGGAGAGATCCAGCACCTGTGATTGGCGAGTCTGAGTTTATAAGGAGGTGCGATTATGTACGCAATTATCGAAACAGGTGGTAAGCAAATCCGTGTAGAAGCTGGTCAAGCAATCTACATCGAAAAGCTAAACGCAGGTGAAGGTGATACGGTAACATTCGACAAGGTTCTTTTCGTTGGTGGTGACGATGTGAAGGTAGGAAGTCCATTAGTGGGTGGAGCTACTGTAACAGCGAAGGTTGAAAAACAAGGCCGCGCGAAAAAGCTTGTAGTATTCAAGTACAAGCCTAAGAAGAACTACCGTCGTAAGCAAGGTCACCGTCAACCTTACACTAAAGTTGTAATTGACAAAATCAACGCGTAAGGCGTGATTGAATGATTAACGTTTACGTTGAGAAGTCCGGCGAAAGAATTCGTTCTTTTTCTATGGACGGTCATGCAGATTTTGCCGAACATGGGCAGGATATCGTTTGTGCCGGTGCCTCAGCTGTTTCATTCGGAAGTGTTAATGCCATTATGTCATTAACCGGTGTAGAACCTTTAATCGAGCAATCTGCCGATGGGGGATTTTTGAGCTGCGTCATCCCTGACGGCTTATCGGAAGAAACGGATATGAAGGTCCAGCTGCTGCTCAGTAGTATGGTGATCAGCCTGCAGACAATTGAAAGAGACTATCGTGATTTCATTAAAATAACCTTCAAAAAGTAGGAGGTGGAACAGATGTTAAGATTAGACCTTCAGTTTTTCGCGTCTAAAAAAGGAGTAGGTTCGACTAAAAATGGTCGTGACTCTATCTCTAAGCGTCTTGGTGCTAAGCGTGCAGACGGACAAATGGTTACAGGCGGATCGATTCTTTACCGTCAACGCGGTACAAAGATCTATCCGGGTTTGAACGTTGGCCGTGGCGGTGACGATACACTTTTTGCTAAAACAGACGGTGTTGTTCGTTTCGAACGCATGGGTCGTGACAAGAAAAAAGTGAGCGTATACCCTGTTGCGAATGAAGCTTAATCGCATATCTTTAACGAAAACTCTAACCGACTTTCGGTTAGAGTTTTATTTTTTTGTGGAGAAAACTTGAAAACTGGCCATTTTTCGACTTGTTTTGAACGAACGATGATTTGTATTTTTCAACCATCTAGGTCTTATTTTCAACTAACGGTGCATTATGATCAACTTCTGCATTTCGCTGCGCCGATCATGATACTCAACGTGCCCGTCCTGAATACCGTTCCTTCGACACTTTTTTCATAAACAATATACGAAGCATGCTCATCTTTGATATACTAACTAATAGCACATAAAGTATAGGAGTTATTATATGAGCGAAAATTGGGGTATAGTGGACGCATTGAGACATGCCCGTCATGATTGGATGAACGATCTGCAGTTAATCAAAGGCAATCTTGAGTTAGATCGGGTGGAGCGTGCCAAACAAGTCATAGATACCATGGTACTCTCGGCGCAAAATGAATCAAAGCTATCAAATCTGAAACTTCCATTATTGGCAGAATGGATTTTAACATATAATTGGTCGACCCATTTGGTGAAATTGGAGTTCGAAGTCGGGCAGACAGAGTATGCCCGGACGCTTAACGATCGAAAGCTCGTCCTCTTATGCAAAGAGGTTATGGAACTTATTGAATCCAATGCAGTGGCCAAAGCGGAAAACCAGCTTTCTTTAATCATCAACCTTTCCGAGGAAAATCCCCGTTTTATATTCGATTTCACAGGTATACTAAAAGAAACGGATGGTTTGGAAGAATGGATTAAAAATAAACTGGAAAACGGACAAAATATAGAGACGGAACTGCTTCAAAATGAAGCGTTTGTGATTCATCTTTCAGTTGAATAGCATTTACATAATGATATCAACGTGATGGATAAGTTAGGAGTGAAAGTATGTTTGTCGATCAGGTCAAGATCTATACAAAAGGCGGAGACGGCGGTAACGGGATGGTTGCATTCCGCCGTGAAAAATATGTGCCTAAAGGCGGTCCTGCCGGCGGGGACGGCGGTCATGGGGCCGATGTCATCTTTGAAGTGGACGAAGGACTCAGAACGCTGATGGATTTCCGTTATCAGCGTCATTTCAAGGCACCTCGCGGAGAGCATGGCATGAGTAAGAACCAGCATGGAAGAAATGCGGAAGATATGGTCGTGAAAGTGCCGCCGGGTACGGTCGTCAAAGATGATGATACCGGTGAAACGATTGCCGACTTGATTCAGCATGGACAGCGTGCAGTCATCACGAAAGGCGGTCGCGGCGGTCGCGGGAATTCACGATTCGCAACTCCGGCAAATCCTGCTCCCGAGCTGTCGGAAAAAGGCGAGCCGGGTCAGGAACGCTACATCGTGATGGAATTGAAACTGCTGGCTGATGTCGGTCTTGTCGGATTTCCCAGTGTTGGAAAATCAACATTGTTATCGGTCGTATCTGCAGCGAAACCTAAAATCGCTTCTTACCACTTTACGACGATCGTCCCGAACCTTGGAATGGTCGAAACGGCGGATGGAAGAAGCTTTGTCATGGCCGATCTGCCGGGACTGATCGAAGGGGCTCATGAAGGAATCGGCCTCGGTCATCAGTTCCTTCGTCATATCGAGAGAACCCGTGTCATCGTTCATGTCATTGATATGAGCGGCATGGAAGGCCGCGACCCTTACGAGGATTATCTGACAATCAATGAAGAGTTGAAGCAGTATAACCTTCGTTTAACCGAACGTCCGCAAATCATCGTGGCAAACAAGATGGATATGCCGGAGGCGGAAGGAAATCTGGAAATATTTAAAGAAAAGCTTCAAGATGATTATCCTGTCTTCCCGATTTCTGCATTTACTCAACAAGGCTTGAAGGAGCTCCTGTTTGCAGTGGCAGATAAGTTGGAGACCACGGAAGAATTCCCGATCACAGAAGAAGTAGAAGAAACAGGCATTCACCGTGTGGTATACAGGCACGAAGAAGATCAGCGCGACTTTGTGATCACGCGTGATCCGGATGGAACCTTTGTTGTAAGCGGTGCGAAGATTGAACGGTTGTTCAAGATGACTGATTTCTCCCGTGAAGATTCCGTCAGACGTTTTGCAAGACAGCTTCGTTCTTATGGAGTGGATGAAGCCTTGCGTGAACGCGGTGCTGAAAACGGAGACACAATACGCTTGTTAAAATATGAATTTGAATTCGTTGATTAAGCCTGGTCGTATTGGAGGAATGATCGGTGGGGAAAAAATTTCAGGACGGTAAATTTTATTTAGTGCGTGAAGATGTGCTGCCGGAAGCGATGAAAAAAACGCTCGACGCCAAAGAGTTGATCGAAAGAGGAAAGGCTGACTCAGTGTGGGAAGCCGTTAATCGTGTAGATCTCAGCCGGAGCGCGTTTTACAAATACCGTGACACGGTCTTCCCGTTCCATACGATCGTGAAGGAAAGAATCATCACGCTATTCTTTCATTTGGAAGATCGTTCAGGTACCCTGTCGCATCTTCTGAGTGAAACGGCGAAGCATGGATGCAATATTTTAACCATTCATCAGACGATCCCGCTGCAAGGGAGAGCGAACGTAACGCTGTCCATTAATGTAACGGATCTCACAGTCGGCTTGGAAGATTTACTGTCAAATTTAAGAAGGCTTGAATTTGTGGAGAAAGTGGAAGTGTTGGGCTCAGGGGCCTGACACTTCTTTTTTTGTCTGGAAAGTATATGTTAACCCGTCATGAAAAATGATTTTGATATAACTTTTTTTAAAAGATGTAGTATACAAAACGATCCTTTACATGTTAGAATGTTCAATAAATTTCTTGAGAGGAAGAGACCATTTGAAAATTGCTTATTTAGGACCTCAGGCTTCTTTCACGGACCTTGCCGTGAAGAAAGCTTTTCCAGTAGAAAATAAAGTACCCTGTGTTACGATACCCGATTGTATAGAGGCTGTCATTGAGGGAGAGGCTGACTATGCTGTCGTCCCTTTGGAAAACGCACTGGAGGGTTCTGTACATATTACGGTTGATTACTTGTTTCATGAAGCGAATTTATCCATTGTTGCCGAGCTTACTTCCCCTATTCAGCAGCATCTGATGGTGCATCCCGGCCATGGCGGAGATGAAAGCAAGGTAGAGAAGATTTTGTCCCATTCTCATGCACTCGCTCAGTGTCATAAATTCCTTCATCAGAATTTCCGGGGCACTCCACTGGAGCAGGCGACGTCAACCGCAGCAGCTGCCAAATATGTAAGCGAGCACGGGCAGGAAAGGCTGGCGGCAATCGGCAATGAATTGGCTGCTCTAGAGTACGGGTTAACGATCATACATAAGAACATCCATGATTTTGCTTACAATCATACACGGTTCATCGTTCTGCATAATCAATATGATTCTCTTGAACTTCCCCATGAAAAGAGCGGAGACAAGACGACACTGATGGTTACTCTACCGAAAGACCGTTCAGGAGCGCTTCATCAGGTTCTTTCCACGTTTGCCTGGAGGCAGCTGAATTTAAGCAAGATCGAATCAAGGCCGTTGAAGACCGGTTTGGGGGATTATTTCTTCCTGATCGATGTTGCCCATGGCATGGACGAGGTGCTGCTGCCGGGAGCCGTCAGCGAGATGGAGGCACTGGGTTGTGAAGTGAAAATGATCGGGACGTATGCATCTTACCTGTTGGAGAAATAAATCATGCTGAGCCCGTCCGAGTAAAAGCCCCGGTCCTGATTTTGAGGACCGGGGGTTCATTTTATCCATATGATTTCATTAAAAAACCGGCTTCCTTAAGGGCATTTTCTGCTTTCAGCAATGTTTCCTCATTGTGAGCCATAAGCGTATGTAAATGCACACCTTCTGTTAATTCAGATAAGTATGCGGCTTGCGTTGTTTCGATTTTGGTTAGGAACTTTTCCACTTCTTTCCGGTTCGAGACCATGATGGATGCTGTCAGGTCACCGTAAACGCCGTGCTCGATTTTTACATCCTTCACGGTGACACCGTGATCCACGAGTAACAAAAGTTCCTCTTCTGCCCTGTCCGGAGCGTGCTGACAAGCGACGATCCGTTCCGCCATCATGTCACGATTCGAACTTGGCATATACAGATAGCCTTGACTCGTAGCAAGTATCGGCTCTCCTTTGGCCTTCAGCAAAGTGATATCACTGACGATGACCTGCCGGCTTACATTTGCGAGCTTCGCGAGGTCGCCGCCTGTTATCGGGGCTTGTTTCGATAAGAGAAGATCCAGAATGACCTGCCTTCTTTCCTCTCCAAGAATCTTTTTCCCTGCCACTGCTATCTCCTCCGTTTTTTATTATATGGCTCTTTTCGTAAACTTTGTTACTTTGCACACTAGAAAATACCACAAATTGGGTATTGTCGGTTATTAAAACTTGGGTTCGAAAAGAGCATGTGCGAGCACTTCAATCAGTCTCCTTGATACGTACGACAGCAACAATCTTGTAGAAAAGAGCATTTTATATAGGAAATCATACCATAATTGATTGTTCAAGTTAAGAAATGTATGCATCGTGCCGAATATGGGAGAGGACTTCTGCAAGTTCTTCGATTTGCCCGCGGGTTGTATCCCTCCCGAGGGAAATGCGGATAAATTCTTTTCCTTCCCTTTCTCCCAATCCCATGGCATCCAGCGTCTTCGAAATGGAGTGTTTTCCCGACTGACAGGCACTGCCTGTCGAAAGATGAATGCCTCTCCGGTTACACTCAAGCATAAGCCATTGACCTTCTACTCCGTCGATTCTCATCCCGATTATATGGGGGAGCTGGCGGGCCTCGGGAGCACCGTATACAGTGAACGGGGTTTCTGATGAGCTTCCCAGCACCTTGAAGAAATGGTTTCGCAGTCCGGTAAAGTGATCATATTCATCAAGGGGGTTTGTTTTTAATGCAGCCGTTGTCAGCCCTGCTATCCCGGGAAGATTTACAGTGCCCCCCCTGAATCCATGTTCATGGGTTTGGTGCGGCATATAGGGACGGATATCTGAACTAGGATGAAAATAGACGGCACCGACACCTTTTGGCCCGTAGATTTTATGAGATGAGATCGTCAAGCTGTCTACGATCGAAGCAGCTTGTTTACTATCCAACTTTCCAAAGGATTGTACCATATCACTATGAAATAAAATATCTTTACCATGAAGCAGTTTCTTTATATCCAGAAGCGGCTGAATCGATCCGATTTCTCCATTGGCATGACTGACGGATACCACCGTCGTTTGATCTGTAATGGCTTCTTCCAAAGCATCCAGATCGATAAGACCTTCTGAAGTATAAGGAATCATTGTGATCAGGAAACCTTCTCTCTCCAAAAAGGCAGCGGCACTGTGAAGGGAAGAATGTTCCGCCCCGCTGATGATGACATGTCTGCCCTTCTTTTCATAACTGAATGCCAATGAAAGAAGGGCGAGGTGATTTCCCTCCGTTCCGCCGGAAGTAAACGATATTCCCTGAGCCGGAACACCTAAGACCCCTCCAAGCCGCTTCCGGCAATTCTCCAGCAGAAGCTGAGCTTTCCCGCCCGTATCATGCAGGCTGCTGGCATTCCCCCAATAATCTTCACTGACTTTCGCATAAATCTTTAAACATTCCGGATCTACCGGTGTCGTTGCCGCATAATCGAAATAAAGCATCTTTCATTCTCCTTCAGCTAGCAGTCTATAAAAAAACTCTTGTCATTAGTTTAATAATGTGTAAATATATGTGTCAAGACACCTGTAAATAATCAGGAGGATTTTCGCATGATAAAAACCGACGTAATCATAGTGGGCAGCGGAATTGCAGCATTGCAGCTTGCCCGTCAGCTACAGGAGCACTTGAATGTGATGATTATCACAAAGAAAAAGTTGAGGGACAGTAATTCCTATCTTGCACAGGGCGGGATTGCGGCACCGGTAGGCAAATGGGATAAGGTGGAACTCCACACAAAAGATACCTTGAAAGCAGGCTGCCATCATCAGCCTGAACATATTGTAAAGAACGTGATCAGTGATGGAAAAAGAATAGTAGATTACATGATTGGGGACGGAGCACCCTTTGACAGAAAAAGTGATGGGGAACTCGCGCTCGGAATGGAGGGTGCTCACAGCATCGCCAGGATCCTGCATAGCGGCGGTGATCAAACGGGCAGATTCATGGTGGAATACTTATTGAATGCACTTGATGAGAAAACAAGGATCGTCGAGGGGGAAATGGTCTTTGAACTCGTCAAGAATATACGGGGTAAGTGCTGTGGTGTCAAAACAAAACTTGTTGACGGCTCCATCAACTATTATCCTGCTTCTCACGTGGTCCTTGCCACCGGAGGCGCTGGTGCCGTGTATTCGGTGAACAGCAACGCGCCGACTGCAGCCGGTGACGGAATGGCTTTGGCGTTCCGGACAGGTGCTGCGCTGTCTGATATGGAATTCATCCAATTTCATCCGACCCTTTTGTCCCTGCGCGGCGAGTCAGGCGGGCTCATTTCAGAAGCTGTCCGGGGAGCGGGGGCCCTTCTCATCAATGAAAGAGGCGAAAGGATCATGGAAGGGGTCCATCCGCAGCTGGAGCTTGCGCCGCGCCACATTGTCGCTGAAAGGATAAATGGTGAGCGGCTCTCGGGGAAGACGATTTATCTCGATATTTCACCGGTAAAAGATTTCGAAGCGAAATTTCCTTCGATTACAAAAATGTGTAAGATTCATCAAATACCTTTGGATGAGGGTAAAATACCTGTTTCCCCCGGGTGTCATTTCACGATGGGAGGGATCCTGACCGACGAAGTGGGAAATTCCACCATTGAGGGGTTGTATGCAATCGGGGAGGTTGCCTGCACCGGATTGCATGGGGCAAACCGGCTTGCATCCAACTCGCTGCTTGAAGGACTGGTATTTGGAGAGCGACTGGCAAAACATCTGATAACGTCCAATAAGAACGCTCCTCCTGAGATCATGGAATCAGAACAATGCGGGAACCCGCCTGAAATCAACTTTAATGGAGCTGAGCTAAAAGAGCGGATGATGAGGGATGTGGGAATCATCCGGAATGAAAAGAATTTGACTCGTCACCTCAACTGGTTGAACGCACGATCATTATCCTTTAATACAGACCTGGATCCGTTATCACAAAGTGAGATACAAACATACTTGATGTGGGTGGTCAGTACGCTTATTACACAGTCAGCACTCATCAGAACGGAAAGCAGAGGCGGGCATATCCGGTCTGACTACCCGCTAGAAAACGATGAAGAATGGTTTAAACGCTCGATTTTATTAATGAAAGAAAATCATCAATTGAAGGTGGTATATGATGAACAACATCAAATTGAAATCTATGCTTGAAGAATTTTTCATAGAAGATCTGGGAGATGGTGATCTCTCATCGGAAAGTGTTTTTGCTGCCGAAGACAAAGGGACATTTTTCTTAATCGTGAAGGAAGAGGGTATTTTCTGCGGCAAAAGTGTGATTGAGACGGCATTCTCACTATTGGATCCGGGTGCCGAAGCAGACGTGCATGTGCAAGATGGGGACAGGGTAAAGGAAGGGCAGCTGCTCGCCAAGGTGACCGGGTGTATGAGAACCCTGCTGCAGGGAGAACGGGTCGTGTTAAATCTTATTCAGCGCATGAGCGGCATAGCGACAGCAGCCAACCGGGCAGTTCAAGTGACATCGGGAAGCGGGGTCAGGATCTGCGACACCAGAAAAACGACACCGGGTCTGCGGATGCTCGAGAAATACGCCGTCAGGACTGGAGGGGCTTACAACCACCGGAACGGACTGTACGATGCAGTCTTGTTAAAGGATAACCATCTTTCATTTGCAGGTTCGATTTCGTCCGCTATTAATAAGGTGAAGCAGAAGTGCGGTCATACAGTGAAAATAGAAGTGGAAGTGGAATGTGAAGAGGATCTCAAGGAAGCCGTGGAAAGCGGTGCAGACATCATCATGTTTGATAACTGCAGCCCCGGGCAGATCAAGGAATGGATTCACCATGTCCCCCCTCACATTGTGACTGAGGCATCGGGGGGGATTACGGAAGTCAATTTGTCTGAGTATGCACATACCGGAGTCGGATATATTTCACTTGGGTATTTAACTCATTCCGTCAAATCGCTGGATATAAGTGCCAGAGTATTCATTCATGAGGGGGCTTCATAATGGGATTGCTGGAAGAACTTACGGTACAAACAGGTGTCCTGCCTGAGTCGATCACCTCTCTTACGAAGGAAGAGATGGAGAACAGAGTATGGAAAATCAAAAAGGTACTGGGAAAAAAGCTCTTCATCCCGGGCCACCATTATCAGAAAGATGAAGTCATCCAGTTTGCCGATGCAGTCGGAGATTCGCTTCAATTGGCGCAGCTTTCATCAGAAAACCAGGAAGCAGATTATATCGTATTCTGCGGTGTACATTTCATGGCGGAAACTGCTGACATTTTAACGCAGGAACATCAACAGGTCATTTTGCCGGATATGAGAGCGGGATGCTCAATGGCTGACATGGCCGATATTCATCAAACAGAAAAAGCCTGGCGAAGGCTGCAGGGGATATATGGAGATACGATCATCCCTCTTACCTATGTCAATTCAACTGCTTCCATTAAAAGCTTTGTCGGCAGGAATGGCGGGGCTACCGTCACATCATCAAACGCGCACAAAATGGTGGAATGGGCACTGGAGGAAAAGGAACGGATCCTGTTCCTCCCTGATCAGCATCTCGGCAGGAATACAGCAGCAGACCTTGGAGTGAAAATGAATGAAATGGCTGTGTGGGACCCAATCACGGAAGAATTGATGTATGCAGGGGATGTGGAAGACATCAGGGTGATCTTGTGGAAAGGACATTGCTCGGTCCATGAAAACTTTACAGAGAAAAACATGGAACATGTACGGATGGCCCACCCTGAAATGAAAATTATCGTCCATCCCGAATGCCGGCGGGAGGTTGTTGAGAAATCAGACTTGAATGGGAGCACGAAGTTCATCATCGAAACGATCCGGAGTGCATCAATGGGCAGTTCCTGGGCAATCGGGACCGAAATGAACCTGGTCAAGCGGCTGATTGCGGACCATCCCGATAAGCTGATCATTTCCCTCAATCCATATATGTGCCCATGCCTGACAATGAACCGGATCGACCTTCCCCACTTACTTTGGGCATTGGAAACGGTCATGGAAAACAGAACGCAAAATATTATAAAAGTAGACGAAGACACATCAAGAAACGCCATCCTGGCACTGAACCGGATGCTGAGCAGGGTGTAGAACCCCCGGCAGATTGGTCCTCGGGGATGAAGCGGGCAGAAAAAATTTTCTGTCCGTTCTTTTTTGTTCTGAAGACTTTGTTGAATTGAAAGCATATACAGCTTACTATCTGGTATATTTTCCCCTGCCATTTCATAAGTTTTTATGTAGATGATTAGCAATTTGCCTATCTTGTCATAGGATATATAGACTTATGCCTGAGGAGGGAAAAAGAGTGAAAATCCATATTGTTCAAAAAGGGGACACTCTTTGGAAAATCGCCAAGAAATATGGTGTGAATTTCGAAGAGTTAAAGCAAATGAATGCCCAACTGTCGAACCCTGATATGATAATGCCGGGAATGAAAATCAAAGTTCCGGCTTCAGGTGGATCCGTAAAAAAAGAAACCCAGATAAAATTCGGATCCAAAGAAGCACCTAAGAAAGAAATGCCAATGAAAGAGATGCCTAAAGCTGAGCATCCTTTCAAAGAGCAGAAACCGATTACACAGCCTGCTGCTGAACAGCCGAAGAAAGCACAGAAGCCGTTTACTCCGAAGATGCCGAAGCCGGTCGTCCCGGAAATTGATATTAATAATTATTACATGATGAACATGGCGAATATGCAAATGCAGCAGCCGATGCAACAACCGATGCAGAAACCGATGCAGAAACCAATGCAAAAACCAATGCAACAACCGATGCAGAAACCAATGCAGAAACCAATGCAAAAACCGGTCCAGCAGCCAAAACCGCAGCCAAAACCTCAGCCGAAAACTCAACCCAAAATGAAAGAAATGCCTAAAATGCCGCCTAAACCTTCCAATATTCTTCCAAAAGCCAAAGATAAGATAGAACCAAAAGCTGAGAAACCTAAACAAAACAATGTAAAAGGAATTCATGACGAAGAAGAAAGCTTACAAATGCCGGCTCAGCCACAACAACAAGGAGGGTACAATCAACCTATGTATTTCAACCCGTATAATTGCGCACCTGCTTCACCAGTAATGCCAGGTTCAGGTTTTGGAGGTCCACATGGGGGAATGCATCCAGGTCATGGAATGCCGATGGGACCCGGTGGTCAGGTTCAAGGTGCATCGATGATGCCTGGAATGCAGCAAATGCCCATAATGCATGGAATGGGTTATGATGATGACGAATCTTCAATGATGCCATTCATGCCAAACCAAAGCCCGATGGGTCAGCCATCCGGCGTGATGGGAGCGCAAAGCCCGATGGGTCAGCCATATGACGTGATGGGAGCGCAAAGCCCGATGGGTCAGCCATATGACGTGATGGGAGCGCAAAGCCCAATGGGTCAGCCATATGGCGTGATGGGAGCGCAAAGTCCGATGGGTCAGCCATCCGGTGTGATGGGAGCGCAAAGTCCGATGGGTCAGCCATATGGCGTGATGGGAGCGCAAAGTCCGATGGGTCAGCCATCCGGGGTGATGGGAGCACAAAGCCCAATGGGTCAGCCATCCGGTGTGATGGGAGCGCAAAGTCCAATGGGTCAGCCATCCGGTGTGATGGGAGCGCAAAGTCCAATGGGTCAACCGTCCGGTGTGATGGGCGTCTTTGATGAAGATGACGATTATCCTTCTGCACAAATGCCTTTCCAATCAGCACCGGGTCAGTGGATGCCATATGAGAACTGCTACCCTTCTTCTCCAGTAATGCCTGGATCCGGATTTCCGGGAGGCATGCATGGTCAGCCGATGTGGCCACATGGTCAAGTCCAGGGAGCAATGGAAGAGTCACCATCTTCTGGACAATGGCCAATGGGTCAGCCATCCGGCGTGATGGGAGCGCAAAGTCCAATGGGTCAGCCATCCGGCGTGATGGGAGCGCAAAGTCCAATGGGTCAGCCGTCCGGTGTGATGGGAGCGCAAAGTCCGATGGGTCAGCCGTCCGGTGTGATGGGAGCGCAAAGTCCGATGGGTCAGCCATATGGCGTGATGGGGGCGCAAAGTCCGATGGGTCAGCCGTCCGGCGTGATGGGAGCTCAATGGCCAATGGGTCAGCCATCCGGCGTGATGGGAGCTCAATGGCCAATGGGTCAGCCATCTGGCGTGATGGGAGCGCAAAGTCCAATGGGTCAGCCATCCGGCGTGATGGGAGCTCAATGGCCAATTGGTCAGCCGTCCGGAGTAATGGGAGCGCAAAGCCCGATGGGTCACCCATCTGGTGTGATGGGAGCAAGCGATCATGATTGCGGCTGCGGCGGTCCAAAAGGATATGGAATGATGCAGCATCATATGCCTCAAGGAATGCCATACGGACCGGGGCCGGGAATGATGGGTCCTGGAATGCGGATGGACCAGGGGATGTTCGGACCGGGAGCCTTTGCCATGCCAAACTTCCAAGATGACGACCTTGACGGTTGATTTGCATCCGGGAGGAGACGATTATACGTATCGTCTCCTTTCTTATTTAAGAAATAAATTAAACGATTATTCCGCATCCCTAAAAAAATTAAAAGAAGGAAAATGGATGTTATACAGTAATGGAATGAGGTGGTTCGTAAAAAGATTCCCGAGCCAGTCCAGATTCATTATGCAAGAAACATTGATAAATACATTATTGCAGCAGAATTTTCCCCACGTCCTGCCATTCCACCCAATCCATCATAGGGAAGTACTTTTATTCGAAGGTCATCCGATCGGACTGACGATGTGGCTGGAAACGAGTGAAACCATCAACTATGGCAACGCCAAGGACAGGAATGATGTCTTATTTGTACTGAAAAAATTTCATGACACAACTGGCACATTCCATGGTAAGTGGCTGGAGGAACTTCCTAAATATAAATGGATGAAGAAGTGGAAGAAACGTTTGAGTCTATTTGAACATAATATTCCCTTTCTTCAACCGTTCATTCAGCCGTATTACCTGTATACTTATCTGCAGTGGGGGAAACGTGCAGTTGAACAATTGGAAGAACTCAATCATCCTGAAAAACCTTTCTGCATCACACATGGAGATGTAGCGCATCATAATTTCCTGCGGGGGAAAAACGGCAATGTGTATATGATTGATTTCGACTTGATTGCTCTGTCTGCGCCTTTAATGGATGACCTGCAATTCTGTAACCGCATCCTTCCTTTTATCAATTGGTCGCTGAATGACTTGAAACAATTGGATGTGTATCAAAAATATCATCATCAACTGGCTTTTTATCTTGGTTTACTTTATCCGACAGATGTTTTCAGGGAATGGAACAGGTTCCTCAGGGAAGATTCCCATTATAAACAGCGGGCATGGAATTATCTCATCAATTTAACAATCCACCAATTTCCCCAGAGGATGCAATTCTCTCAAGAGCTGCATCAGGAAGCAAACCGCATCCTAACCCATAATGTAGGAGAAGCCTCCAACTACTTGAAGGAATGAAGACAGCCGCTCTTTCACAACCTAATGGTGAGCAGTAATTATGCTCAATCAGCGGGTTGAAGGAGGTAACACCATTGAATAAACGATTATTCATGGTACCATTGACGGCCGTAATGACATTTGGGCTGGCAGCCTGTAATACAGGAGAAGAAGAAGCTCAAAATAAGTATACAGATTCCTACGAGCCACTGGGATATTACTCCAATGAAGGCCATGGGGGAGATAAGCGGGATGAAAGAGATGGACCGCTGACGGAGATGTATGACCATTCAGTCGGCGGGGAAGGACAGGATATTCGTCAAAGGAAGCGTGAGTATCTTCAAGTCAAAGACGATAATGGAAATCCCAGAAACCCATCTGCTCCGCTGGCGGATCACGACAAGAGCTTCTTTGAACAGGACGGCCGCGCAAGTCATGGAGACGCGAATTATCATGGGCATTTAGATGATAATACCAGAAAAGCAAACAGATCATATTACACTGCTTACGAAGGTGATCTGGCCGAAAAAATCGGGGATGTTACCGGTAATGTTGAAAACGTAAGCGATGTTCGTGCAGTTGCTTATGGCACCGACGTACTGATAGCGGTCGAACTTCAAGACCACAGCAAAAGGAAAGAAGAAGTAACAAAAACAAGCATCAAAAAAGCTGTGAAACCATATCTTAACGGCCGTTCCGTAAAGGTTGTTACCGATGAAGGAACGTTCAGCCGGGTTAGAAATATCGATAATGATCTGCGGGACGGCGGTCCTTTTGAAGGAATCAACCTGGATATCGATAATATGTTCAAGGCGTTAAAGAATAATGATTGAAAGTAATGGGTCACTAAAAGAGTCAGGCTCTTTTAGTGATCTTTTTTTGTTTATAGGAGGAAACATGAAATAAATTAAAAGGTGTTGGATATTCTTAGTAAAGTTTGGTCACACTAATTATTGAAGAATGACACAAAATTAGTACGAGGTGATCACGATGACGATGAAGATTCGGATCGTGTTTATGGTGATGCTGCTGCTTGGTGCTTTTTACTTTACGTTTTTTTATACGGAAGAAAAACAGGCTGCAGACCGTGATAATGTCCTGCAGACAGAAACGGGAGATCTCCCGGTTGATGTCGCTTCGGCTCATACTGTTACGGTGAAACTGGAAAGAGTGTATCTGGATGGGGAAATCAGTGAAGAAATCGTACAGGAAACGATCTGGAGTATGGAGGATTTCTGGGCGGCGTATGCTGAATGGCAGCTGATTGATATGACAGAGGAAGAAGTCATCTTCCAAAAACAAGTGGATGATATTTCACCGCTGTTAAAAACGAACGGCTACTTCGGTATCTCAGAAAACGGGGTTCTTTCCATTTTTAACGGAAAGCCGGGTCAGGCGGAAATCATACAGTCCTTCTTTCAAATCGATATGAAAAAACTCGAAAGCAACAGTCATGAGACTTTGCTGAAAGGGATCCCTGTAAAGTCCAAGCAGAAGTTTGAAGAGGTGTTGGAAAGCTTTAAACAGTATTCAGTACTTGAGTAAAAAGAAATGCCGGCCGCTGAAGAGTGCATATAGAATGAAAACAACCAGAATGACACATGATTCTGGTTGTTTTTTGTTCATTTCCAGAAAAAAACAGGTTCTTTAATTCGAATTCCTCCCATTTAATAATAGTTACCGCCCAGTGAGACAATCATCCAGAAAAATTACTTCCCATACTGATTCACATTCGGTGAATTTCTGATAAAATAAGAACAGGTGTTTCTCTAAAGACCGGTATTTTCCGACTTTATGGCCAAAAATATGATACAATGAGTATTTACATAGACAGGGAGAGAATTCGATGTATGAATATATAAGAGGGACTGTCACTCAAGTCGGTCCTGAGTACGTAGTGGTTGAAAACAACGGAATCGGCTATCAGCTCAATGCTGCGAATCCATTTATCTATTCAAACTATCAGAATCAGGAAATACAGATTTTCACATATCAGCATGTGAGGGAAGATCTCATTGCCCTTTATGGATTCCTGGCATTGGAAGAAAAATTATTGTTCATGAAATTATTGAACGTATCGGGAATAGGGCCAAAAGGTGCATTGGCCATCCTGGCATCCGGTGCTCCGCAGCAGGTCATCACCGCGATTGAAGAAGAAAATGAAAGCTTCCTGACGAAGTTCCCCGGGGTAGGGAAGAAAACGGCACGCCAGATGATCCTTGATCTGAAAGGTAAACTTCAGGATGTCGTTCCGGATTACTTCCCCAATCTCTTTAACGAACATGATGAATCAGCTGCAGGGTCAGCCGGCAAAGACGAGGCGTTTGAAGAAGGGGTACTTGCCCTTAAGGCTCTTGGCTATTCGGACAGGGAGATCAAGAAAGTGACACCAAAATTGAAAGGTGAAGGCTTGTCAGCGGATGAAATCATCCGTAAAGCCCTTCAGCTGCTTTTGAAATAATAATAATAGAAATGAAGAAAGGAGGAAGGCTGAATGGAAGACAGGATTGTATCAGGAGAATCCGAATTAAACGAGGATTCCTTTGAGTATTCGTTGAGACCCCGGACGATAAAGCAATATATCGGACAGGACAAGGTGAAACACAATCTCGAGGTGTTCATTGAAGCAGCAAAAATGCGTCAGGAAACATTGGATCATGTTCTTCTCTATGGGCCGCCGGGGCTCGGGAAGACAACCCTTGCAGCTGTCATCGCCAATGAGATGGGTGTGAATCTCCGCACGACTTCGGGACCGGCAATCGAGAGACCGGGGGATCTTGCAGCAGTCCTTACTGCGCTGGAGCCCGGGGATGTACTGTTTATAGATGAGATCCACCGGCTGCCGCGGGCAATCGAAGAAGTATTGTATCCGGCAATGGAAGATTTCTGCCTCGATATCGTAATTGGTAACGGACCGAGTGCGCGGTCCGTTCGTTTGGATCTTCCGCCTTTCACGCTGGTAGGAGCCACGACCCGAGCAGGAGCTCTTTCTGCACCGCTCAGGGACAGGTTTGGAGTTTTATGCCGATTGGAATATTATAATGAGGAGCAATTGAATGAAATTGTTCAGAGGACCGCGGCGATTTTACATACTGAGATTGAAGCGTCAGCTTCTGAAGAGCTTGCAAGGCGTTCGAGGGGTACCCCGCGTATAGCGAACAGATTGCTTCGCAGAGTCAGGGATTTTGCCCAGGTGAAAGGAAACGGGGACATCACTTCCCAGGTTTCAAGGGAAGCTCTGGAGCTTCTCCAAGTCGATAAGCTCGGTCTGGACCATATCGATCATAAGCTGCTCAGGGGGATCATCGAACGTTTCAGGGGCGGTCCCGTGGGACTTGATACGATTGCCGCAAGCATAGGGGAAGAATCACATACAATTGAAGACGTGTACGAACCTTATCTTTTGCAGATCGGCTTCCTGCAGCGCACACCTCGGGGGCGTATCGTCACGCATCTTGTGTATGAGCATTTCCAACTGGAGGTGCCGGCCAAGTGACAGGTCTTCCGAAGCTGCTGATGATCATCGGGGGAATCATCCTGATCATCGGCTTTCTGATGCAATTCATTAAAATAGGGAAACTCCCTGGTGATATCGTGATCAAAAAAGAAAATACAACATTTTATTTTCCACTTATGACTTCTATTTTGTTAAGTGTTATACTTTCACTTGTCTTTTATATCATTGGACGATTCAAATAGACCTCATATGTGAGATTGAAAAGCTGGGTGACATAAAGTGAATGTAGAAGATTTTGATTTTCATCTGCCGGAGGAGTTGATTGCTCAGACACCTCTTGAGCATCGATCCGAAAGCAGGTTGATGGTACTGGATAAAGAGCGGGGAGCGATTGAACATTACCGATTCAAGAATATTGTCGATTTCCTAAATGAAGGAGACTGCCTCGTTTTAAATGACACCCGTGTACTGCCGGCACGTCTCTTCGGACAGAAACAGGATACCGGCGCTAATATTGAAGTGCTTCTGTTGAAGCAGGAAGACGGAGATCAGTGGGAGACACTCGTAAAGCCTGCAAAACGTGTCAGAGTGGGAACGGAGATCGTATTTGGTGACGGGAAACTGAAAGCGACTTGTGTCGGGTTGAAAGACCATGGCGGAAGAATACTTGAATTCCAATATAATGGTATTTTCTATGAAGTATTGGATGAGCTTGGAGAAATGCCGCTGCCCCCGTATATCCGTGAACGACTGGACGAGCAGGAAAGATATCAGACGGTGTTTGCCAGGGAAAGGGGTTCCGCTGCGGCACCGACTGCAGGGCTCCACTTTACTGAAGAGCTTCTTGAAGAATTGAAGGCAAAAGGGGTACATATCGCCTTTATCACCCTTCATGTCGGGCTGGGTACGTTCAGGCCGGTATCGGTGGATACTATTGAAGAACATGATATGCATGCAGAGTTTTATCAGGTTTCAGGAGGCACTGCACGCCTGCTTAATGAAGTAAAAAGGAACGGCGGACGAATCATTACTGTCGGGACAACTTCGACGCGAACGTTAGAAACGATTGCTTCGAAACATGGGGAATTCGTTGAAGAAAACGGATGGACCAATATCTTTATCTATCCGGGATATGAATTTAAGGGAATTGATGGACTGATCACGAATTTCCATCTTCCGAAATCAACGCTGATCATGCTTGTGAGCGCCTTAGCCGGAAGGGAAAATGTTTTAAAAGCGTATGAAACAGCGGTTAAAGAACGGTATAGATTCTTTAGCTTCGGCGATGCAATGTTCATCAAATAACCTTGGCTTTACCTAATTCGGAAGGAGAATCACCACCTTGACTGCAATAAAATATGAATTGATCAAAACTTGTAAACAGACCGGAGCGAGACTCGGACGTGTGCATACACCTCATGGTTCCTTTGAAACACCAGTCTTTATGCCGGTAGGAACATTGGCCACCGTTAAAACGATGTCCCCTGAAGACTTGAAATCAATGAATGCGGGCATCATCCTGAGCAACACCTATCATTTGTGGCTCCGTCCTGGTCATGAAATCATCAGGGAAGCGGGCGGCCTTCATAAATTCATGAATTGGGACCGTGCCATTCTCACGGATTCTGGGGGATTCCAGGTCTTCAGCTTGAGCAAGCTCCGTAAGATCGAGGAAGAAGGGGTGCATTTCCGTCACCATTTAAACGGTGATAAATTATTCCTGAGTCCCGAAAAAGCGATGGATATTCAAAATGCTCTAGGATCCGATATCATGATGGCATTCGATGAGTGTCCTCCATATCCTGCTGAATATGACTATATGAAGAGCTCCGTGGAAAGAACATCAAGATGGGCTGAGCGATGTCTTGCTGCTCATCAACGGCCGCAGGATCAGGGGCTGTTCGGGATTGTACAGGGAGGGGAGTATGAAGAACTCCGTAAACAAAGTGCCCGTGACCTTGTATCCCTTGACTTCCCAGGCTATGCTGTCGGAGGGCTTTCAGTAGGCGAGCCTAAAGATGTCATGAATACAGTTCTCGATTTTACGACACCGCATCTGCCGACGGATAAACCCCGTTATCTGATGGGAGTCGGTTCCCCAGACTCACTGATTGACGGTGCAATCAGAGGGATTGATATGTTTGACTGTGTACTTCCGACTCGTATTGCACGTAACGGTACACTGATGACGAGTGAAGGGCGCCTGGTCGTTAAAAATGCGAAATACGCAAGGGATTTCAGACCCATTGATGAAAAATGCGACTGTTATACATGTAAGAATTACAGCAGGGCGTATATCCGTCATCTTATAAAATGCGATGAAACCTTTGGAATACGCCTTACGACTTATCATAATCTTCATTTTCTGTTAAACTTAATGGAGCAGGTCAGACAAGCGATTCGAGAAGATCGACTGGGGGACTTCAGAGAAGAATTTTTCGAGCTATATGGTTTTAACCGTCCGGATGCGAAAAACTTCTAAGCTAATAGTGATTTCATGCTGATATTGAAAGGAGGGGAAATGAATGGATAGTTTAGGTACGATTTTACCGTTGATTCTTATGTTCGTGCTTTTCTACTTTTTGCTTATTCGACCGCAGCAAAAGCGTCAAAAAGCAGTTACGAAAATGCAAAGTGAACTGGCTAAAGGTGATAGAATCGTCACGATCGGCGGTTTACACGGAACGATTGATGCCATTGAAGAAGGCAAGATAGTCATCCTCTGCGGAGACGGAAGCCGACTTACATATGATCGCAATGCAATCAGAGAAGTAGTTAGCGTATAAACTCATCTTAGGTCAAAAAGGCTGTCCCTATGTGTCATACACAAAGGAACAGCCTTTCTTTATGTTCACTGTCTTGTCGAGCGAAACCTACTCCCTTGAAGGTCCGCCGCTCAAATTGACCCCAAGAATACCGCCCATCATCGCTGTTACGATATAGCAGCCATGATATACCATCTGTTCGATTGAAAAGAGGCTGTCGTATCCCAAATATTGAAACAGGAAAACGATGACAGTGTATATTAGTCCGGTAGATCCGCCGAGCATCCAGCCTTTCATCTTTCCTTTTCCACCTGACATGAATCCCCCGATAAATAATGCCAAAAATGAAATTATCGTGACAAATAACGAGATCGAACTTTCAGTCAGCTCTGTAAATCGAAGCATTAATGAAAATACTACACTTGCCACAACTGCTATTAAAAAAATGGTTAAAGTTCCGTAGAGTACGGCTCCCCCGATTTTTTTCGCTTCGATGATGGCTCTCCCCTTTCTGCCTCACTTATTTAATTTCTACTAGTACAAGCATATTCGCATAACTGTAAAAAAAGACTAGAAATTTTTCATGGTCAAGCCTCATAGAATTATAATGAACTCGACTTCGGGCAGAAGGAGCTTGATTTATGTCACCGACTCTCATTCTTATCGTTTTCGTACTTGTATACATTCTTTTGATCACAGAGAAATGGAACCGGGTGCTTGCGGCAATGGCCGGAGGTTCAGCCATGCTGTTGATTGGCGCGTTCCCGATTGAAAAGGCATTGTTCACCTATATCGATTGGAAGACCATCGCTCTATTATTTTCAATGATGCTCATCGTCACGATGACAAGTAAGACGGGCTTCTTCGAATATATCGCGATTCGTCTGGCACAATCCGTAAACGGAAACGGATTGTCCCTTCTTATTCTTTTCTCCTTACTGGCGGCAGTCGGATCCGCATTTCTGGCAAATGTCACGATTGCGATGCTGCTGGTCCCCATCCTTTTCAAGCTTACAAGGTTACTTGATCTGCCTCCGATCCCGTATTTGATCATGACAATACTTGCCTGCAACATCGGAGGAACCGCGACGCTGATAGGGGACCCTCCGAACATGATGATCGGACAGGCAGTGAAACACTTTACTTTCAACGCATTCCTGGAAAATCTGCTGCCGGTCGCAGCGCTTGTATATGTCGTCACATTATTGATTATGGGGCTGCTGTACAGGGAGGTCCTTCATGTAAAAGAAGATCGCAAACTGCTTCTTAAAGGTGTGGTCGCAAAAGATTACCTGAAAAGAAATAATGGTCTTTATCAATCGATCGCCGTTCTTTTTATGGTCCTGACCGGATTTTCCCTCTACCCGATGTTTCATCTTGATGTAACAACGGTGGCGATAGCGGGGGCAGTGCTGTTGATGCTGCTGCTGGAAAAAATTTATCCGCCTGAAAGTATATTAAAAGAGGTGGAATGGGGGACATTATTCTTTTTCATCGGTTTGTTCCTTCTTGTCGGAGGGATTGAGGAAGCGGGATTCATTGATGAAATAGCGCGTGAAATCATCAGAACGACTGATGGGGATATGCAGAAAACATCCTTTGTCATTCTTTGGGGGACTGGAATCCTCTCGGCCGTCGTCGATAATATTCCGTTCGTGGCAGCGATGATCCCGGTCATACAGGAGTTCGGCGAATTTGGAATGGTCAACATGGATCCGGTATGGTGGTCGCTGGCATTGGGAGCATGTTTGGGAGGGAACGGCACGCTGTTGGGATCTTCTTCAAATTTAGTCATTGCCGGGCTTGCTGCCAAAGAGGATGTACATATCAAGTTTTCCCAGTACATGCTGATCGGCATCCCCATAACGCTCATTTCACTGGCTGTTTCTTCTGTGTATGTGTATGTCAAATATTTGCGGCCATTCATGGGTGGTTAAAAATACCTCCGATTATTTTTTCACTGACGCTCATACTAGTAGGTGAAATGTTTTTTTGAGGGGGAAAAGTTGTGGAGGAATATGGGCTCATTATCATACGCACGCTTTTTCTTTATTTATTAATTACGTTTATCTTCAGAATCATGGGAAAAAGAGAAATCGGGGAACTAAGTATTTTGGACCTGGTTGTCTTTATCATGATTGCCGAAATGGCAGTAATGGCCATTGAGGAGCCGACAGATCCAATCATTCATACGATCCTCCCGATGAGTGTGATGGTCATTGTGCAATTCATATCTGCATGGTTTTCATTGAGGTCAAAATCTTTCAGGGAGTTTGTCGATGGAAAACCGACCGTTCTCATCCATAATGGGAAAATAGATGAAAAAGTGATGAAGAAACAGCGGTATAATTATGATGATTTATTGCTTCAGCTGCGTGAAAAAGATGTCTTTAATATAGCAGAGGTGGAATTTGCCGTTCTTGAGCCGTCCGGCAGTTTATCCGTCTTAAAAAAAGAAAAAAAATCTTCAGGCTCATTGACCCTCCCCCTGGTACTCGATGGGCAGGTTCAGAGCAGTCATCTTGAGATGATGGGGAAAACATCTTTCTGGCTTCGGAAAGAACTCAGGGAAAGAGGGTATAAAGAAATATCCGAAATTTCATTTTGCAGTTATCATAATGGCCAATTTTATATTGATACGATCGATAAGTGAAGCCCCTTTCTGCTTGATTACTCATCAGAAAGGGGCTTTGTATTTATGTTTAAGCATAGTGTGTATTGCAGCAGGATCCAGTGGTGGACTGAAATCAGGAGAGCAACGAAAACTAAACGATGAATCTCCGTATGAAGGGTACCCTGGCCAGATCATTTTTGACGATAAGCTTTAATGCAAGAGAAAGCGCAGTATAGACCACAGTTGTCGATACGACCCCGAAAATAAGTCTCCAAACCACCCCTTCCCCGGTAAAGAGAGTAAGGTAGGAGAAATGTGCCCATAAGCTGGATGCTGCGAGTATCAGCGTGATTTTGACATAGTCCCTGAGGTAAATGGTCATCGGGATATACTTAAGGATCGTCATCATGTGAAGCATAGTGACAAGCAGGAACCCTGTTACGATTCCTAAAGCCGCACCCTTAATTCCGAATGCCGGCTGTGAAGCAAGAATGAAGATCACCGCAGTCTTTACGACTGCTCCGATCAGGCTGTTGATCATCGCCGCCCGTGCAAGATTCAATGCCTGCAGCACCGCTTGCAGCGGTCCCTGATAATAATAGAACAGGAAGAAAGGTGCCATGATCATGAGGAAGACAGCCCCGTTTTCACTGCCGTACATGATGTGCATGAGCGGTTTGGCATACACATACAAAATGACGACAGAGATGCCGCCCGTGATGAGACAGAACCGTAAAGCCTGCTGAAGTCTGTGTTCGATAAGGGCATAATCTTTGTTCGAATTTGCTTCACTGATCGCAGGCACGAGAGACTGTGAGAGTGATAACGTGACAAAGGAAGGCAGAAACAAAAGCGGAAGGGCATATCCTGTAAGGGATCCGTACTGTTTGGTTGCCATCGAAGCTGCGACCCCGGCAATCGCAAGGCTGTGTGCGACGACAATCGGTTCAAAGAACCAGGCAATCGAACCGATCATCCTGCTTCCTGTTGCAGGAAGGGCAACGCTCATCAGTTCGGTGAAGGTCTGCCGTCCATCTTTCATCGATTTGAAGAAATTCTTTCTTATTTTAAACTTCTTTCTTAACTTGAAGCTTGCAAACAAATAAAGAAGCGAAGCAAGCTCGCCGAGGACAGATGCCGCCATGGCCGCAGCCGCCGCATATTCAATGCCATAAGGAAGGAATGTTTTTGTCAATACCGCGATCAGGGTGATGCGAACCACTTGTTCAATGACCTGTGAGATGGCAGACGGCTTCATATTCTGCCGTCCTTGGAAATATCCTCTGATCACCGATGATACGGCCACGATCGGAATGATCGGGGCGATGGCCACTAGCGGATAATAGATACGTTCATCCGTAAACAGTGTCTCGGTCAAATAGGGGGCAAGTAGCACGAGAGCAGGAGTGAACAGGATGGATAGGAGTAAAGTAGTGGATAAAGAGACAACTAATATTTTTTTTACTTTGCGCAGATCACCCTTTGCTTCCGCTTCGGCTACATTTTTTGAAATGGCAACAGGGAGGCCGAGTTGAGTGATGGTGATGACAAGGATGAGGGTGGGAAATGCCATCATGAAAAGGCCGACGCCTTCCTCACCGATGAATCTGGCAACGACGATCCGATTGACAAACCCTAATATCCTTGTAATAAAGGCCGCAGCCATCAGGATGATTGTGCCTTTAAGAAACTTTGACATAAAATTCCCTGCCTTCTCAAAAATGGTATAATCGTATACAATAATGTATATGCAGGCAAGTGGACAAAGCATGACAAGTTGTACATAATTCTGGCTAATTGCGATGATTTAGCCCTAGGCGGTGACCGGGAATGAAGACAAATCAGCATCCTTATGATCGATACTATGATTCATTGGAACCAGCGCTATTGAGCAAGGTGGAGGAATTTGAAGTCTTGGGATACGGTAAAGCGAATGTTGAGAGGCTTTGGGCTTATCTGACGAAGAAGAAGTGGAAAAAGCCGGAACCCCATGTGAAACTATATCAATTGGTGAGTGATGTGTTGACCGTCAAGCCCGGAGAATATATGAGCTTCGAGACCGTGGAAGCGTATCGTTCCCCAAACTGGTTCGAGGATATTAACGAAGAGGAGTTAAACGAACTTCTGAGACCCGGAAAGAAAAAGTAAATAGTCTGAAATTTAATTGACACTCCCATCATTCTCATAGATAATGAGTATGGATTTGTCGAGATTTTACAAAAAAAATTTTATCATATGGTGAAAAACGGCAAGGAGGATTTATACATAATGGTAAAGCGCGGCCGAATAATCGCCTTCTTCTTACTTGTGTTATTACTGGCAGGTACGATGGGAGGTACAGCTAAGAACATACTGGATAACATTAAATTAGGGCTGGATCTCCAGGGGGGATTCGAAGTCCTGTATGAAGTAAAGCCACTCAAAAAAGGGCAGGAAATCACCAAAGACACTGTCTCGAATACAGCAGATGCACTGGACAAGCGTATCAACGTCCTTGGTGTCAGTGAACCAAATATCCAAATCGAGGACGGGAATCGAATCCGTGTCCAACTGGCAGGTGTAGAGGATCAGAATCAGGCGAGGGAAATCCTGTCTACTGAGGCAAACCTCTCTTTCCGCGATGTGAATGATGAGCTGCGCCTTGACGGATCGGACCTTGTATCCGGAGCTGCTAAGCAAACCTTCGATGAACAGAATAACCCGATCGTTTCATTGAAACTGAAGGATCGTGAAAAATTCTATCAATTGACGAAGGACATTCTGGCAATGGATCCCCAGAACCAGCTCGTGATCTGGCTTGATTATGAAGAGGGGGAGGATTCCTATAAAGCAGAAGCTGGTAAAGAAGATCCTAAATTCTTATCAGCGCCTGCAGTCAGCAAGCCGATCAACTCAGATGAAGTCATCATCGAGGGGAATTTCACAGTGGAAGAAGCGCAGAATCTGGCATCATTACTGAACGCCGGTGCACTTCCGGTTAAATTGGATGAAGTCTATTCAACATCCGTCGGCGCCCAGTTCGGACAGCAGGCTCTGGATAAAACGGTGCTTGCAGGGATTGTCGGCATCGCGATCATTTTCTTATTCATGATTGCTTATTACCGCTTCCCGGGATTCATCGCGACGATCACGCTGTCAGTCTATATTTATCTGGTATTGTTGATCTTTGACATGATGAACGGAGTATTGACGCTGCCGGGTATTGCAGCCATTATCCTCGGGGTCGGTATGGCAGTGGATGCCAATATCATCACCTACGAACGGATCAAAGAGGAAATGAAGGTCGGGAAACCGATCCGCTCTGCATTCCAGGCAGGAAATAAATCATCGTTCCTGACGATCCTGGATGCGAATGTAACAACCATCCTTGCAGCTGCTGTGCTGTTCATGTACGGTACAAGCTCTGTTAAAGGATTTGCAACCATGTTGATCGTGAGTATCCTGACAAGTTTCATCACTGCCGTATGGGGCTCCCGCCTGCTTCTGAGCTTGTGGGTGAACAGCAGGATATTCAATAAGAAACCAGGCTGGTTCGGAGTTAAGCAAAGTGAGATCAAGGATCTTGCAGAGAACTATGATACGCTTGATCTGCCTACTAGATTTGACAAGCTTGATTTCGCGAAACAGCGGAAAAAATTCTTTGCTTTTTCAGGAATATTACTTGCAGCCGGAATCATCATCCTGGCCATTTTCCGCTTGAATCTGGGTATCGACTTTGAAAGTGGTACCAGAATGCAGATCCTTGCAGATGAAAGCCTGAAAACAGAAGAAGTGAAAAACGAATTGGAAGAAGTTAATCTCTCTTCTGATAACATCGTCATTTCCGGGGATGATCAGAATGTGGCAGTGGTACGATATACTGATGATTTGAATAAAGATCAAATCGCGGAATTGAAAGATCACTTTAACAAGCTTTATGGAGCCGAACCAAGTATCAGCACCGTTTCACCTGTGATCGGTAAGGAACTTGCGAAGAATGCAATGATCGCAGTCGCGATTGCATCCGTCGGAATCATCCTTTACGTCACGTTCCGCTTTGAGTGGAGAATGGGACTTGCTTCCGTACTGGCATTGGTGCATGATGCATTCTTTATCATCGCTTTCTTCAGCTTGACGAGACTTGAAGTGGACATTACATTTATCGCAGCTGTATTGACCATTGTCGGTTATTCGATCAATGATACAATCGTAACCTTTGACCGGATAAGGGAGAACCTTCATAAAAAGCGCCGCTTGAAGACGGTTGGCGATATTGAAGATGTCGTCAATCAGAGTCTCCGCCAAACAATGGGACGATCAGTGAATACAGTATTGACCGTCGTCATTGCCGTCATCGCACTGCTGATCTTCGGCAGCCCATCAATCCTTAACTTCTCAATCGCATTGTTGGTCGGTCTCGTTGCAGGTACCTATTCTTCCGTGTTCATCGCGGCACAGCTGTGGCTGGTCATGAAGAAAAAGGAACTGAAGAAAAAAGGCACGATCAAAACGGTTAAAGAAAAGAAGAAGTGGTCGGACGAACCACAAGTTTAATACGAACCAAAAAGGTGAGGTCCAGGGAAAATCCCCTGGACTTTTTCTTTTATCTTATTTAAAAAACAAACCCGTGAATTCTCAAACTGTCGCGTTTTTTTACGGTGTTGGGTTACAATAGTAGAAGTAAGTGAAGGAGGTTTTCTTCATGAATCCTGAAGACCGGTTTAAAAAAGCTGAATTCGCAGCCATGGTTGGAATCATCGGCAACATTTTTCTCGCCCTAATCAAATGGGGTGCAGGGGTCGCAGGAAACAGTCGCGCCCTGATAGCGGATGCCGTCCATTCTGCTTCGGATGTAGTGGGGTCATTGGCGGTGTTCATCGGCCTGCGTGCAGCTAAACAGCCACCCGACCAGGACCATCCTTATGGTCACGGGAAGGCAGAATCGATCGCAGCGATCATTGTCGCCGTTTTATTATTTCTGGTGGGCATTGAAATTGGTAAGTCATCCATCGAATCCTTTTTTCACCCCCTGTCTCCGCCAGGCATGATCGCGGTCTATGCCGTACTATTTTCCATTATCGTTAAAGAAGCGATGTTTCAATATAAATACCGTTTGGGTAAAAGGTTAAAGAGTGACGCACTGATCGTCAACGCTTATGAACACCGGTCCGATGTGTTTTCTTCAATAGCTGCACTGATCGGGATATCAGCATCCATCATGGGCGGAAAACTGGAAATCGGCTGGCTCGTTTACGCAGATCCGGTCGCAGGGATTCTCGTCGCACTCCTTGTTCTTAAAATGGCATGGCATTTGGGAAAGGAATCCATACATAATACACTCGATCATGTACTTCACGAAGAGGATATCGTACCTCTGCGGAAAATCGTTGAATCAGTGCCAGACGTAAAAGAAATAAACGAATTGCATGCAAGGGAGCATGGACATTATGTGATTATCGATTTGAAGATCAGTGTCGATCCTTTTATGACTGTGGAAGACGGGCATCGGGTAGGAAAAGCCGTCAAAGAGAAACTGATGGAAGAATCGAATGTAAATGACGTATTTGTTCACATCAACCCATATAATCCAGCAGAAGGTGTTTCAAGAGAATCGGTTGATTTAATGTAGGAGGGGATAATATGAAATTTCAATGGACGCTGCTGTTAGGTATATCATTTGCTTTAATCGTCGCAGTCTTTGCAGTCATAAATGTTGATCCGGTGACGGTCAATTATGTATTCGGTCAGGCTGAATGGCCGCTGATCCTGGTCATCCTCGGTTCTGTCCTGATGGGCGGCATCATCATCGGTTCTGTCGGCCTGTTCCGCTTATATGTGGTTCAGCGCAGAGTGAAGGCTCTTGAGAAAGAGAACCTTCTGTTAAAAGAACAGGCAGAAAAAACGCATACAGACCAACAGAAAGAGACCACCCTCAAAAAAAAGCACGCCCCCGATTCCATCGGAGAAACCGGCGAATGAGGAAAACCCCTGCGGTCCATGCCGCCGGGGTTTTTTTAGGCTCAAATGCTCCCCCGAGATTGAAACACTTCCTTCCTTTTTGTATAATAAGTAAGGCTGAGGAGTGAACGTATGTTAAATTCAAAAACACGCTGGATGATTGCAGAATCTGACCAGAAGAAAATAGAAGAACTTGAAAAAGAATTAAAAATACCATCGCTTGTAGCAAAATTGTTATTGAACCGGGACTTGGAGGATGTAGAAGAAGCTCGGGCTTTTTTGTTTGATTCGGGTGAATCCTTTCACGACCCATTCTTATTCAATGATATGGAAAAAGCAGTAGGAAGAATTCGCGAAGCGGTACATAACCAGGAAAGAATCCTTGTGTTTGGAGATTATGATGCCGATGGAGTGAGCAGTACATCGGTCATGATGACTGTTCTGCGTGACATCGGGGCACAAGTGGAATTTTACATCCCTAACCGCTTCAGTGAAGGCTACGGTCCGAATGAACCGGCATTCCGCCGGGCTAAAGATGAAGGTTTCAACTTGATCATCACGGTAGATACCGGAATATCTGCCGTACATGAAGGACAGGTTGCAAAAGAATTGAATATAGATTTGATTATCACCGACCATCACGAACCCGGTCCGGTTCTCCCTGAAGCACATTCGATCATCCACCCTAAAATAGAGGGTTCACAATATCCTTTTGAAGAACTTGCAGGGGTAGGTGTAGCCTTTAAGCTTGCGCATGCTTTATATGGTGAGCTGCCGGTCCATCTTCTTGACCTTGCCGCGATCGGGACGATTGCTGATCTGGTTCCGCTGCGCGGGGAAAATCGGGTTCTTGCCAAACGCGGAATAGCCAAGCTGCGTACGACAGAAAGAAAAGGCATCAAAGCTTTATGCAAGGTAGCGAATGCCAAGCAGCATGAAATGACGGAAGAATCGATCGGTTTTATGATCGCCCCCCGCATAAATGCGGTCGGACGCCTGGGTGACGCTGATCCTGCAGTGGATTTGATGCTGACGGAAGATGATGAAGAAGCAAAAGCCCTGGCGGAAGAAATCGATTCCCTTAACAAAGAAAGACAGGCCATCGTCAACACCATGACACAGGAAGCCATTGAGATGGTGGAGAAGGAATTCCCTTTAGAAGAAAACTCCGTACTCGTAATCGGGAAAGAAGGCTGGAATTCAGGAGTCGTAGGTATCGTCGCTTCAAGATTAGTGGATAAATTCTACCGTCCCACCATTGTTCTGAGCTTTGACAACGGTAAAGGGATCGCAAAAGGGTCAGCGAGAAGCATTGCTGGATTTGATCTATTTAAGAGTTTATCGAAATGCCGGGACATCCTCCCCCATTTTGGCGGCCATCCGATGGCTGCCGGGATGACATTGGATTTTGGTCATGTGGAGGAGCTCCGAAGCAGACTGAATGAAATTGCAAGTGATGAATTGAATGAGGAAGATTTTATTCCCGTCACGGTACTGGATGCAGCTGTCAAAATGGAAGAAATCACAATCGAATCAATCGAGAAGCTCGGACTTCTTGCTCCATTTGGCATGCAGAATCCCAAACCAAAGTGGGTCATAGATAATGTCTCGATCGATCATTACAAAAAAATCGGGTCGAATCAAAATCATCTAAAAGTGGTCCTTGGTGATGAAGTGAATAAATTGGACGGGGTCGGCTTCGGACTGGGAGAACTCGCAGATCATATCACTCCGTTCACAGAAGCGTCGATCATTGGTGAACTATCGATCAATGAGTGGAATAATCGAAAAAAACCCCAGATATTCCTGCACGATATCAAAATCGATCAATGGCAGCTCTTCGATGTTCGCGGCATCAAACAAGTCGGCAAATGGGAGAAACAGGTTCCTGAAGAAAACAAATATGTATTCTGTTTTCATCCGTCCACCCTGGAAAAGCTGGACATGAGAGATCGCGAGGATATCCTGCTGGTAGAGGATGCGGAAACCCTGCGTGATGTACAGACAGACGGGGCGAGTATCGTGTTTCTCGACATGCCGGTGTCCAGGGAACAAGTGAAAGCGATCGTTGGAAGAGGAAACCCGCACCGTATTTATGCACACTTCTTCCAGGATGAAGATCATTTCTTCAGTACCATGCCCACCCGCGATCATTTCAAGTGGTATTATGCTTTCCTGTCAAAGCGTGGCTCTTTTGACTTAAATAAGAACGGCAATGATCTTGCCAAATACAAAGGCTGGTCGAAAGAAACGATCGATTTTATGTCACAGGTGTTTTTTGAATTGAAGTTTGTTACAATAGTGAATGGATTTATTTCTCTTAATCCTGTTAAAACCAAGAAAGACTTATCCGAGTCCTTGGCGTATCAAAAGAAACAACAGCAATATGAACTTGAAAATGAGTTGTTGTATTCTTCTTACAATGAGTTAAAGGCTTGGTTTGATGAGAGGATGAAAGAGTCCGTTACATTTGAGGAGGAAGTAGAAGCATGGACTTAAAACAATATGTTACAATCGTTGAAAACTGGCCGAAAGAAGGAATCAAATTCAAAGACATCACAACATTGATGGACAATGGTGATGCTTATAGATATGCTACTGACCAAATCGTGGAATACGCCAAAGAGAAAGAAATCGATCTTGTTGTAGGACCTGAAGCAAGGGGATTCATCATCGGCTGTCCTGTAGCTTACGCTTTGGGTGTGGGTTTTGCACCGGTCCGCAAACCGGGTAAACTGCCTCGTGAAACAATTCAAAAAGAGTACGGCTTAGAGTATGGAAAAGATGCGCTGACGATTCATAAGGATGCAATCAAACCGGGACAGCGGGTGCTGATCACGGATGACCTGCTTGCTACAGGCGGAACCATCGAAGCAACTATCAAACTGGTAGAAGAATTAGGCGGAATTGTTGCAGGAGCAGCCTTCCTCATCGAACTCACCTATCTGGACGGCCGCGAAAAGCTTGAAGGATTTGACGTTCTTACACTTATGCAATACTAAGTTTACATTCTTTCATCAACGTCAATACTACACATAAACGTATCAATAAGGGACTGGCATTGCGAAATGTCAGCCCTTTTTTATATATTTGGTTATTTATTACATTTATCACACTGAGCGGTATTTATAGATCAATATAAACATGTGTAAAAAATCGACTAATTTCGACAAAGTTTGATGAAATCTGAGATTTTTACTCTAAACACTTTACAGAACCACATTATTTATTTGATAATAGTAACAATCATTAAAATGAGACAGCACTGAAAATCTTTTAATATAAAGGTGATTTTGATCATGTCCAAAGATCAAGTACTAACCCCTGAACAGGTTATTGATAGAACAAGAGAATATCTGAATGACGAGCATGTGAAAATGGTACAGAAAGCGTACGATTTTGCAAAGGATGCTCACAAGGAACAATATCGGAAATCCGGTGAACCATATATCATTCACCCCATTCAAGTCGCCGGTATTTTAGCAGACCTGGAAATGGATCCGTCCACTGTCGCTGCCGGGTTTCTTCACGATGTAGTGGAAGATACCGACATCACTCTTTCTGAGATTGAAGAATCCTTCAATGCAGAAGTGGCCATGCTCGTGGATGGGGTTACCAAGCTTGGAAAGATCAAATATAAATCTCAAGAAGAACAGCAGGCTGAAAATCACCGGAAAATGTTTGTTGCTATGGCTCAGGACATAAGGGTCATCCTGATCAAGCTTGCCGACCGTCTTCATAACATGAGGACGCTGAAGCATCTGCCTCAGGAAAAACAAAGAAGAATCGCCAATGAAACGCTCGAAATCTTTGCACCCCTTGCACATCGATTAGGGATCTCGAAGATCAAATGGGAGCTCGAGGATACTTCCCTGAGGTATTTAAATCCTCAGCAATATTACCGTATCGTCAACTTGATGAAGAAAAAACGCGCAGAACGTGAAGAATATTTGGATGACGTTGTGAATGAAGTGAAAGACCGCCTGGGGGATGTTCAGATCGATGCGGAAATCTCAGGACGGCCTAAGCATATTTACAGCATTTACAGGAAGATGGCTCTCCAGAATAAACAGTTCAATGAAATATATGATCTTCTTGCCGTCAGGATCGTGGTAGGCAGCATCAAAGATTGCTATGCGGTCCTCGGGATCATCCATACATGCTGGAAGCCCATGCCCGGCCGGTTTAAGGATTATATCGCCATGCCTAAACCAAATATGTATCAATCCCTTCATACGACAGTCATCGGGCCCAAGGGGGATCCTCTTGAAGTACAGATAAGGACCTTGGATATGCACCAGATCGCCGAGTACGGGGTGGCGGCCCACTGGGCATATAAAGAAGGAAAAAGTTTCGATGATAAAATTTCATTTGAGAAAAAGCTATCATGGTTCAGGGAAATCCTCGAGTTCCAGAATGAATCGGCCAATGCCGAGGAGTTCATGGAGTCTCTTAAGATCGACCTGTTTTCCGATATGGTGTTTGTGTTCACGCCGAAGGGTGATGTCCTTGAATTGCCTTCGGGATCAGTACCGATTGATTTCTCATACCGGATCCATTCAGAAATCGGCAATAAAACGATCGGTGCTAAAGTGAACGGGAAAATGGTGACACTCGATTATAAATTAAAGACGGGTGACATCATTGAGATACTCACCTCAAAACACTCCTACGGACCGAGCCAGGATTGGCTTAAGCTTGCCCAGACTTCTCAGGCGAAGAATAAGATAAAACAGTTCTTCAAAAAACAGCGAAGAGAAGAAAATATTGAAAAAGGCCGCGATCTCGTTGAAAAAGAAATTAAAAATCAAGACTTTGACCTGAAAGAAATCCTGACTTCTGAAAATATTAAGCGTGTTTCTGAGAAGTTCAATTTCTCCAATGAAGATGATATGTATGCAGCTGTCGGCTACAATGGGATCACGGCTGCACAAATTGCCAACCGCCTTACAGAGAAGGACCGAAGGAAGCGTGAACAGGAAGATAAGCTCGAAGAAACAATGAAAGAATTGAATACCCAGCCTGTCAAACGCAAAAAGGATGCCGGGGTTCAAGTGAAGGGGATCGACAACCTGCTCATCAGGTTATCCCGATGCTGCAGTCCGGTACCAGGGGATGAAATCGTCGGATTCATCACGAAAGGCCGCGGGGTTTCCGTCCACCGTGCTGATTGCACGAATGTGCAGACGGAAGAAGTGGAACAGCGCCTCATTCCGGTTTCCTGGGAAGGGGACGGTCAGGATCGCAAGGAATATAACGTCGACATTGAAATTTCAGGCTATGACCGGAGAGGTCTCTTAAATGAAGTATTGCAAGTGGTAAACGAAACAAAAACGAATATCACTGCCGTAAGCGGTAAGTCAGATCGAAATAAAATGGCAACCATCAATATGTCGATTTCGATACAAAATATCTCCCACCTTCACAGAGTGGTGGAGAGGATTAAACAGATATCTGATGTTTATGCTGTGCGCAGAATCATGAACTAGGGAGGTTTCTCTTATGAAAGTCGTACTGCAGAGGAGCAAAGAAGCCTCCGTGACTGTAGGGGAAGAAGTGACCGGACAGATTCAATCAGGCTTTGTTCTGCTCGTGGGCATAACTCACGGTGATACAGAAAAAGACGCAGGCTATCTTGCCGATAAAGTGGTCAACCTCAGAGTATTTGAAGATGAAGATGGAAAGATGAATCATTCATTACTGGATGTAAAAGGAGAGATCCTGTCCATTTCACAATTCACTTTATACGGAGACTGCCGTAAAGGCAGAAGGCCGAATTTCATGGAAGCCGCAAAACCCGATCAGGCACTTCAACTATATGAATTCTTCAATAAGATGCTAAGAGAAAAAGGCGTCGAGGTGGCAACGGGTGTGTTCGGGGAAATGATGGATGTCAAACTGACTAATGACGGACCGGTTACGCTCATCCTTGAAAGTAAATGATCATATGAAAAAGCTGTCCTTAAGCAGGACAGCTTTTCTGTTTGTTCGATCGTATCAGTTTGAGAAATAGTCATTCAAACCATGGTAAATCGCTGTAGCAGCCAGGTCCTGATAATGATGGGAAGTCACGTTCGCTTCTTCTGCAGGATTACTTAAAAATCCTAATTCAAGGAGGATGGCTGCCTGTTTATTTTCACGAATGACGTGATAATCCCCCGTACGTACGCCCCTGTCCCTTGAAGGAAGCCTGTCTGCAAGACTTTCATGGACATCATACGCCAGGTCCTTCTGGTAATTTCGATAATAATAAGTAGTATGGCCAGCGACACTGCTGTCATAAATACTGTCAAAATGGATCGATATAAAGGCATCCGAATCATAATAATGGGAAAGTGATACACGTGAAGGCAATGAAACATATTCATCGTTTTTCCTTGTAATAATGACTTCGGCACCTGCGCTTTTAAGCTTATCTGCCAGCAGTTGTGCCGTTTTCATTGTCAACAGTTTTTCGAGTGTACCCCTTGTACCGATTGTACCGCTGTCACGTCCCCCATGTCCCGGGTCAATAGTGATGACTTTGTTCCGTATGCCTCCGCTAGTATTTCTGGAAGGGGAAGACTCGGAACCGCTGCCCGTCCGTATGGACACAATCCACCCTGCAACATACGCTGTGCTGCCATCCTTTAATTTGATTTCATACCAGTTCCCTTGTTTTCCTGTTACAGAGAAGGTTTCGCCGCTATCCGCCCTTTTGACAACGTTCGACTGTACATCAGCACTGCTTCGGATATTTGTCCCGTTATGGAGGATGGTAACCTTCTCACCTGCAGGCTGCGTGGAGGAAGTGGATTTCTTTTGCTCACCGGCAACTGTCTTTTGTACAAACCAGCCTGCGATCCATCCGGACTTACCACTCTTGAGCTTGATTTCAAACCAGTTATTCCGTTCCGATAAAATTGGATACTTTTCGCCTTTTGAAACTTTGCCGGCGATGTTTCCGTTCAAAGACGGCTCACTTCTTACGTTGAGTGAATTTACCGTGATCTTCCCGGTGAATTCGGAAGAAGTGGCTGGAACTTCAACCGGAGTGCTTGATAATTCAACGTAATTGTCGGAAATCCATGCTTTCGACTTTCCGAACTGAATTTCATACCACCCAGTGACGCTTCCGGTGATCGATACAGGGTTTCCTCTATGGACAGCTCCGGCGACGGGGCTGTTCAGTGAAGGTGATTTTCTGACATTCAATGTACCAGCTGTGATGACTCCTTGCTTTGCTTCCTTATTTTTAGAAGGAGAAGCTGATGCACTGGAATGTGCGCCCAGATCAATATAGTCCTTATGGACCCAGCCGCCGGCATTCCCTGATTGTACTGACAGCCAGCTGCCGCTGGTTTCCGAAATCGATACAATGTCGCCTTTGTTAAGAATTGTAACGACCGGTTCGGACGTGCCCGGCCCCTTTCTCAGGCGCAATCCATTGGTGCTCACTGTCCCTTGCTGTCCGGTTTCATTTAAAGATCCTGTGGATTCACGGGTCACCAGCCAATCTGCCACCCAGCCTTCTCCTTTATCGGTGGAAATCCTGTACCAGTCTTTCTTGGATTCCACGATACTGAATGTTTGATTTCTATGTACCTGGGTCAAGACAGGGTAGCTGAGACCGGGTCCTGTACGAACATTGAGCGTGGCTGTACTGATGGATACTTTGCCTTCTTGCGCATGAACATAAGGATCAGTCAGTGGCTGGAAAGAAAAGATTAATATAAGTGCCAGTATGACTGCTGTTATTCTTTTGATCGCTTACACCACCCTTGGTTGATTTTTCTTACTCTTATACTATCGGAAATTTTCCCGGAACGTTTATTTTATCATCGCTTTTCGTATTTTTTCACGGGGTGTCTCTCCGGAAATTCCCATTACTGTTTAAATACGATAAAAAAATTAAAATTCCTCTTTGACGAAAGAAAAATGGGTAATTGGAAATGATAGTAGATAGGATAAATGAAAGGATGATCTGAATGAGGTCAAGTGATAAACATTTTATGAGTGCGAATGGAGAGAATCAGTTATACGGAGTGGATTTTCATCATTTTGTGGAGCGGGAGAAAGATGCCCTGAACGTTGAACTTGCTTCTGAATTCGGTCTATCCTTGAGGGAAGTCAAGTTATTGAAGAAGAAAATGGAGAGATCCTGATAAAATTTCGTTCTGCCCCCTTGACATGAACATGCGCCGTACGTATCATTATAGAAATAAAATAACATTTAATAAAACCGATGATCGAGAATAGTAACTGAGTAATCACTTGGATAAGAGAGGAATGCCGCGGCTGAAAGCATTCTGCAAAGTGACTCGGTGAATGAACACTCGGGGAGGTTTCGCTCTGAACATATTTTTTAGTAGGAGATGAACGTACCAGGCGTTAACTGGCTGAGTGGAAGTCTTATAGACTTCAATTAGGGTGGCACCACGGGAATAACAGCTCTCGTCCCTTGTATTATTACAAGGGATCGAGGGCTTTTTTTATTTACATAAATTAGTTTTATTGAAGGAGGAATTCAATTTGTCCATTCAAATACCAAGAGGTACTCAGGATATACTGCCAGGCGTTGTGGAAAAGTGGCAGTACGTAGAGGAAGTGGCGAAGAATCTATGCCATGCCTATCAGTATAAAGAAATTCGCACGCCGATTTTCGAATCGAGCGATCTGTTTACAAGAGGCGTCGGGGATACGACGGACATTGTCCAAAAGGAAATGTATATGTTCGAAGACAGGGGAGGGAGAAGCCTGGCTTTACGTCCAGAGGGAACGGCATCTGTCGTCAGATCCTTTGTCGGAAATAAGATGTTCGGGAATCCGGGACAGCCCGTGAAGCTCTATTACTCAGGACCAATGTTCCGTTATGAACGTCCCCAGGCCGGACGCTACCGCCAGTTTGTTCAATTCGGTGTCGAAGCGCTTGGAAGCGAGGATCCGGCAATCGATGCGGAAGTTCTTTCGCTCGCCATGGGTATTTACCGGGAACTGGGTTTAAAACAATTAAAGCTTGTCATCAACAGTCTTGGGGATTCCGGCAGCAGAAATGCACACAGGGAGGCACTGATCAATCACTTTAAGCCAAGAATAAGTGAGTTTTGCGGTGACTGCCAGAACAGGCTGGAAAAGAATCCATTGAGAATACTGGATTGCAAGAAAGACCGTGATCATGAATTGATGTCATCGGCTCCATCGATCCTTGAGTATTTAAATGATGAATCCAGGGAGTACTTTGAGAAAGTCCAACGCTACCTGTCAGACATGGATGTAGAATTTGAAGTGGACCCCACTCTTGTAAGAGGGCTTGATTATTACAATCATACAGCCTTTGAGATCATGAGTAATGCTGAAGGCTTTGGAGCGATCACGACGCTTTGCGGAGGAGGCCGTTACAACGGACTTGTGGAAGAAATCGGCGGTCCGGAAACGCCTGGAATCGGGTTCGCATTCAGTATTGAAAGATTATTGTCCGCATTGGAAGCTGAAGGGGTAAACCTTCCGATCAATGAAGGCATTGATCTGTTTATCGTATCACTCGGTGATGAAGCCAAGGATTATGCAGTGAAACTTCTTCACAAGGTCAGAAGGGAAGGGATTGCTTCCGAGAAAGATTATCTTGACAGGAAGCTGAAAGCACAGTTCAAAGCAGCAGACCGCTGCAAGGCGAAGTATGTGGCCGTGATCGGTGAAAATGAGCTGAAGGAAAATAAGATCAATCTGAAAGATATGGCGACGGGAGAACAAGAAGAAGTCAATCTTGATCATTTCGTCGATAGAATCAAAGGAAAGTTATCCAAATAGAAGATGCAGGATGAAGGAATTCATCAAGGAGGAGAACAAGATGACAAAAAGAACAGCTTACTGTGGTGAAATTACAGAGACTTTCATCGGTGAAAAAGTGACCATCAAGGGATGGGTCCAAAAAAGAAGAGATTTGGGCGGCTTGATTTTCATCGACCTCAGGGACAGGGAAGGAATCGTGCAGGCGGTTTTTAACCCCGATCTTTCAGAAGAAGCGCTCGCTCTTGCGGAGAAAATCCGTAACGAATATGTATTGAGTATTACCGGTACGGTAGTGGAAAGAAGAGAAGGCACCGTCAATCCTAACTTGAAAACCGGTAAAGTCGAAATTCAGGTTGAGAAGGTAGAAATCATAAATGAAGCGAAAACCCCGCCATTCATGATTGATGATCAAATGGAAGTGTCTGAAGATGTCCGTTTGAAATACCGCTATATCGACCTTCGACGCTCTGTCATGGCGGATACGTTTAAAATGCGCCACAATGTAACGTCCTCTTTTCGTTCATTTTTGAATGATAACGGATTTTTGGATGTTGAGACACCGATTCTGACAAAAAGCACTCCAGAAGGTGCACGTGATTACTTGGTGCCGAGCCGTGTTCATCCGGGAGAATTCTATGCTCTTCCCCAGTCTCCTCAGATTTTCAAGCAGCTCCTGATGGTTTCCGGGTTTGATCGTTATTATCAGATTGCACGTTGTTTCCGTGATGAGGATCTTCGTGCCGACCGCCAGCCGGAATTCACTCAGATTGATATGGAAATGAGCTTCATGGATAAAGAAGACATTATTGCTCTTGTAGAAGACATGATGAAGAAACTGATGAATGACGTCAAAGGTTTCACGGTTGACACACCATTCCCGCAGATGACGTATGACGATGCCATGAGCCGTTTTGGATCAGATAAACCGGATACACGCTTTGCCATGGAACTGATCGATGTATCTGAAATCGTGAAGGATTCAGGATTCAAAGTCTTCTCCGGTGCTGTGGCGAATGGAGGACAAGTGAAGTTGATCAATGTTAAAGGGGCAGCATCGAACTATTCCCGTAAAGACATTGATTCATTGACCGAATTCGTTTCCCGCTACGGTGCAAAAGGGCTTGCCTGGTTGAAAGTCGAAGAAGAAGGCTTGAAAGGTCCGATTTCAAAATTTGTAACGGGGGAAGATGCAACTCAGATTTCTGCTGCAGCTGCTGCAGAGGCAGGGGATTTACTTTTATTCGTTGCAGACAGGAAATCAGTTGTAGCCGATGCACTGGGTGCTCTCCGAATGAAATTAGGAAAAGAGCTTAATCTGATCGATGAAAGTAAGTATAATTTCCTTTGGGTGACAGACTGGCCGCTGCTTGAGTTCGACGAAGATGAGAACCGATACTATGCAGCGCACCATCCGTTTACAATGCCGGTCCGTGAAGATATCGAAAAATTCGAGTCCAATCCGGCAGAGGTTCGTGCGGAAGCATATGACCTTGTTCTGAATGGCTATGAATTGGGCGGGGGCTCACTTAGAATCTATGAACGCGATATTCAAGAAGAAATGTTCAAGGTACTTGGATTCTCCGAAGAAGAAGCAGTGGAACAATTCGGGTTCTTATTGGAAGCATTCGAATATGGGACACCTCCTCATGGCGGCATCGCTTTAGGATTGGATCGCCTGGTCATGCTGCTTGCGGGACGTACGAACCTGCGCGATACCATCGCGTTCCCTAAAACGGCAAGTGCAAGCTGCATGCTGACGGAAGCTCCGGGCGGTGTGAGTGAAGCCCAATTAAAGGAATTATCATTGTCGCTCGATTTAAAGAATGAGTAAAAATTCCTAAGGGGAGTTCATTGAAAATTCAAAATCCTTATGGTATGATTTAAACAATCACAAACGAGTCCTGATGTGTACGACGTTAACCCTGACAGTTTTGACCGAACAATTAAAACTTTGGGAGCTTGTCGTTTCTGTTACACGTTCATGCCTCTTCAGAGGACTAACAACTAGCAGAGCAAAGCACCCACCTGCCGAGAGCGGGTTCAAAACGAAGGAATCGCAGCGGCGGCACGATTGGGACTCGTTCCTACTTTTCAAACTTCCTTAAATGAGCATACAAAACCAGGCTGTTATCCAGTCTGGTTTTTTCTATTTGTTTCTTATAAATGGGTAAACAAGTAATCAGAAAAGATTTCAAGTTGATTTTCCACCTGCTATCCTTTATTCTAATTCAGTATAAACCTAGTCGAATACTTATAATGGAGATGATTGAATTGCTACACCAGTTTTCCAGAAATGAATTAGCGATCGGAAAGGAAGGACTAGATATCCTCAAGAACAGCACAGTTGCCGTACTCGGTATCGGCGGTGTGGGTTCCTTTGCAGCAGAGGCATTGGCGCGTTCGGGTGTAGGGCGCCTTGTATTGGTGGATAAAGACGATGTCGACATCACAAATGTAAACCGCCAGATTCACGCGCTCCTTTCTACCGTAGGAAAGCCCAAAGCTGATTTAATGCGTGATCGCATCAAAGATATTAACCCTGAATGTGAAGTGATCTCATTAAAGATGTTCTATACCGAAGAAACCTATGAAGAGTTCTTCAGTCATGGATTAGACTATGTCGTTGATTCCTCCGATACGATTGCCTATAAAATTCATTTAATGAAAGAATGCCTGAAAAGGGATATACCTTTGATTTCGAGTATGGGTGCGGCAAATAAAACAGATCCAACCCGTTTCCAAATTGCTGATATCAGTAAAACTCATACAGATCCGATTGCAAAAGTCATCCGTACACGATTGAAGAAAGAAGGAATCAAAAAAGGGGTGCCCGTCGTATTTTCGGATGAAAGCCCGATTGTCATACGCGAAGATGTCAGGAAGGAAGTCGGGAAAGACGATGCCAAGATCAGAAAAGCTCAGATGCCACCGTCTTCCAATGCGTTTGTACCATCCGTGGCAGGATTGGTACAGGCAGGCTACGTAGTGAATCAATTATTGAAAGATATCGAAATCAAAAGAGTGAAAGATAAATAATAAAGAGCAGGGCCTGTCTCATCAGACGGGCCCTTTCCTTTTTTTATACATGAAAATTTAATGAATGATCGGTGTTATGACAGGGCTCTCCGTATAGTTCTCGGCTTCCTTTATAATGGAAAGTAATTGTTGAAGCTTCTTCTGCTGACCGGAAAGTATTGAGTACCTATCCTTCAACCTCTTCTGAACGAGCAGGAGTTCCTGTTTTTCTTTCTTTAACATCTTGTTCTCCCTTAAAAGCGTTTCCTGCTGTCTGGTCCTGTCACTTAGATAATGGATGCAATCCTCAAGAGTGATCGCTGAATCCCCACTGGAGATGGGTTGATTATTTCTGATGGCATAATAGTGATGAGAGCAAGTGGCCGGTGTTCGGTTTATTTTTGCTGAAACTTCTTCAAACGCTGCTTTTTTAGAAATTCCCTTATCCATATAAGACTGGACGATTTCCATCAGCAGCGTCTCCTCAGCTTCAGTCCACCCTTTTTTCGAAGATTTCATACGTCCTCACCCCTGCTTCTGATCTTTCTTATAGCTTTACACAACAGACAAAATAAATGAACCCATTTTTTGTTAAAAATGGATTGACGGTTACTCGTGTTTTAGTGTACTATCTAACTAGAACACTAAAACACTTTAAGGAGTGCTGGATATGAAAGCGTTTAAAGGCCTTCTATGGAAAGATTTTCACACCTCAAGAATATGGTTTTACGGCTGGATTGCCATCATTCTATTTATTTACGCATTGGGACTGATACTTGGCAAAGTGACAGGGGAGTCGTCGGTTGTGGTTGTATTTGTCATCATGCTTGGAATCTTTCATCTGGCTGTGATGCCGGTCATTGTCTTCTCCATGCTCAGGATGGAGGGTAAGACGCAGCTGTGGCTTCACAGCCCCCAAAGCGGATTTAAACTGATCGTTCCAAAGCTGATCATAGCCTTCATATATTCAACCTTATCTTTCTTATTGGTGGATATTCTCGGGGCCGTCAGCCTAGCGCGTCTTCCGGAAGATACCTTTTTTTCATATTGGCCGCTTAAAGAAGGGATTTTATTCAATCTCGGAATTACGGTCGCAGCGTCTAACTTTTCCATTTGGATCCTCTTTTTTTGGACGTTTTACCACGCCCTGGGGAAATTCCCTGCCATAAAAAACATAAGGTGGTTATTCATCATAGGGTTCATCGTCATCTATCAGGGTCTCACAGCGATATTGATGAGCTTTGAGTGGGTGCAGAGGCTGTTTGAATCATGGACGATCAAGGTACCTGCAGGGCTTGCTTTTTCAGCGGGCCGTGGGGATGCGGAAGTAAGTTTTATGAATGAAATCATTCCCTTTCCTGTTCTGCCATTCGCATTTGAAGGGCTCGTCATGATCACTCTGTTTATTATTTCCTGCCGGTTATTAGACCGTAAAGTAGAGGTGTAAGGAATGACAGAAGAATATACAGCATCGAAACCGATTTATGTTCAGATTGCAGACCGGATTATTCGGGAAATCGTGAGAAAGGAATTGCAGCCTGGAGATAAGCTTCCTTCAGTCAGGGAGATGGCGATTCATTCAGGTGTGAATCCGAATACCATTCAAAGGACTTACAGCGAGTTGGAAAGGATGGAGATCGTGGAGACAAGGAGAGGGCAGGGAACCTTTGTAACGGAAAATCAAGAAATCCTTTCGGTACTGAATGAAAAAGTTCAAAAAGAAATAGTGGGGCAATTCATAAGGAACATGAAAGAACTCGGGTTATCCAAAAATAAGATGATTGAAAGTCTCGAGAAGTATCAGGATGAATAGATGGAGGGGGGATGAAACATGATCCGTTTTCAGCATGTAACAAAAAAATACGGTCACGAGGTCGCTCTGGAACATACTTCGATGCAGTTCGAGAAAGGAAAAATATACGGTCTGCTTGGACCGAACGGAAGCGGTAAATCGACCACTTTGAAAATGATTGCCGGTCTTGTGCTTCCAAGCAGCGGCAAAGTGATGTTCAAAGATATGCAAGTATCCAGGAAGATAGCTGACAAGGTCTCATATTTGACTGAATTGGATATGTTTTATGAAGCATTCACGGTAGAAGGAATGATCCGTTTCTACGCTTCCCAATTCGAAGACTTCGATTCAAAGAAGGCAAAAGAACTGACAGCCTTCATGAATCTGGATGAAAATAAAAAAATTAAACATTTATCAAAAGGAAATCGGGGAAGATTGAAACTTATCCTGACCCTGTCACGTAATACAGAGGTACTTCTTTTGGATGAACCGTTTTCAGGATTGGATCCGATGGTGAGGGATTCAATTGTGAAGAGCCTGATTTCATATATCGAGTTCGGAAATCAGACGGTGATCATCGCCACGCACGAAATTGATGAAATCGAAGCGATCCTGGATGAAGCATATATCATTCACGAAGGAAAGATCGAAGGACATTGCGAGGTGGAGAAGCTGAGGGAAGAGGAAGGTTTATCGGTTCTGCAATGGTTGAAAAAAACAACGGCTGGAGGGAAAAGAAAAGAATGAATACAATTGTGAAATTACAAAATGTATCGAAAGTCATTAAAGGAAAAAAGATTATAGATGATCTTTCTTTTGATGTGTTCGAAGGGGAAGTTTTTGGTTTCCTTGGACCAAATGGCGCAGGAAAGACGACCACCATCAGGATGATCGTCGGATTGATGAGTATCTCTGAAGGAGACGTTGTCATCTCGGGCAAGAGCATCAAAAAAGATTTCGAAGGTGCGATTGCTTCAGTGGGAGCGATTGTCGAGAATCCCGAGCTATATAAGTTCATGTCTGGTTATAAAAACCTGCAGCATTTCGCCCGCATGCAGAATGGGATCACGAAAGAGAGGATAAATGAAGTAGTCGAATTGGTCGGCTTGACCGACAGGATCCATGACAAGGTTAAAACGTATTCGCTTGGTATGAGGCAGCGTTTAGGACTCGCACAATGCCTGTTGCACAGACCGAAGATCCTCATTCTCGATGAACCGACGAATGGCCTGGATCCAGCAGGTATTCGTGAAATACGTGCATACATCAGAAAGCTTGCACAGGAAGAAGGAATGGCTGTCATTGTATCAAGTCACCTGCTTTCAGAAATGGAAATGATGTGCGACCGTATCGGGATCATTCAAAAAGGGAAGCTCATCGATGTTCAGACAGTGCGGGATTTTGTGGACGGTAAGGAGCTCGTCTATCAATTTGAAGTGAACAATGAGGAGAAGGCACGTGTTGCCATGAATGCCTTCAACCCGTCTCTAGTATTCGATGTTAAAAGCAACAAGCTGCAGACAAGCATCACAAAAGAACAGGTACCACAGCTGATCAAAGCATTCGTGGAGAACGAAGTGGAAATATTCAGCGTTATGCAGGTTGCGAAGTCATTAGAGGACCGCTTCCTGGAAATCACAAATGAGAAAGGGGAGGTCCTGCATGCTTAACCTGATAAAGAATGAATGGATGAAAATATTTAAGCGGGTCGGCACCTATGTCATGATTGGTCTATTGATCCTTGTCATTGGAATCGTCGGTGCTTTTGAGAAATATGAAGATTCCAGAGCGAAGGAAACAGAGAATTGGAAGCAGGAGCTTTCCATGCAAGTAGAAGGGGATAAGAAAGCATTGTCCGAGGGACAGATGGATCGTCTCAGCACTTCGATGATCAAGAGTAACATTGCCCTCAACGAGTACAGGATTGAAAACGATATTGCACCGAAAACAAAGGAAACGGTATGGACCTTTGTGGAGACGAATGGTTTTGCAGTGACGCTGGTCGGCTTATTTGCCATCATCGTCGCAGCGGGAATTGTCGCCAGTGAGTTTTCATGGGGGACGATTAAGCTCTTATTGATCCGTCCTATTTCCAGAACGAAGATATTAATCTCTAAATATATTACGGTCATTTTGTATGGTGGGACACTGCTTGGTATTCTTTTCGCTGTTTCCTTCCTGATTGGACTGATTCTCTTCGGAGGCACAGATCAATCCGTCCACCTGGCTTATATCGATGGTAAAGTGGTTGAACAGAATATCGTAGGATATCTGATCAAAACCTATTTATTGAAGTCGATCGATGTGACGATGATGGCCACGATGGCATTCATGATCTCGACTGTATTCAGAAGCTCTTCGCTCGCTATCGGGATTTCATTATTCCTGCTGTTTATGGGAGCAAACGCTACAGGATTACTTGCCATGAAGTTCGATTGGGCAAAATACAGCCTGTTTGCCAATACAGACCTTACGCAGTATACCGGATTCAGTCAACCGCTGGTGGACGGGATGACCATGGGCTTCTCGATCACGATGCTCATCATTTACTTTGCCATCTTCCAGCTCCTTGCATTCTTCGTATTCAAAAAGCGGGATGTAGCGGCTTAGAGATAACGCTGCCTTCGCCAGTTTATGGCGAAAGTCCTGAAGAGGACGTTCTGGTTTACTAAAATTCATATAAAAAATGACGGTCTATTCGAAGACCGTCATTTTTTATGAGTATTTATACAGTTCCGGGAACTGAAGCCGGGTGGTCTGGTTCAATTGGAATGCTGAACGTGTTGCATTCATCCTTCGTAACGTATTCAGTGCCTCGATCATTTTGTTATGGGTGACGATTCCGATTCCATGGCCGAAATACTGATTCTTTTCCAGGAAAACAGCATTCTCGCCCATCCAGATCGGATCTTCATAGTCGGGATTTGAAAAGTAATATACATCCCCCGGGATATTGTCTATCCCTTCATATGTCACCATGTGCATGGCGTCATTGAAATTATGACCCCAAATGAGCATCGGGGAATACAGGCGGTCGAAATACTCTGGGCGTATCGTGTCCAGGATGGATTTATAAAAAATCAGTACGACAGCGGTCACACATTCAAAACTGTACAAATAGGAATTTTCGAAAACATCCCGTATGGCAGCGGAAGGGCGTCTTGATTCCCTTAACCTGTATCCGCTCATCGTTTTGATCCAATAGTAAGGGTTGAAAGACGAATTGGGAAATGTGGCGAATGTGGCGGCATTGCTGTTGAGCATTCTGCTGTTTATAATGATCCTTTCCCTCAGGTTCAGTTCAAAAGCGAGTTCTTCCAGGTGATTGTATTCATACTTGATCTTGCTCTGTTCAATTGCATTCAGGATATTGGCTTGGGCAGGGGATAAACCTTTTAAACCGGCAGTGGAAGAGCCGTTTTTCAGGGTGATCATCGGCATAACCTCCGAGGCGCTTTTTTATCAGTGTATGTAAGGGGATTTGATTGGGAACATTTTTGATTCTAGGGGACAGGAGACTGTCGATGATTTCCAGTGAGTGAAAGCGGATTAAAAAATCATTTCAATACCTGACAGCAACAAAAGAACCGGATCGATAAAGACCCGGCTTAATCAATCTATTTCATTTGCTTATTAATCTTCTCATATATACCGGCTATTGCCTGCTCGAATTTCCCGGTCGATTTCGGGGTGTAGTACCGGACATTCTTCAGCCGGTCGGGCAGATAGGATTGTGCCACCCAGCCGGATTCATAGTCATGCGGGTATTTGTATTCTACACCTCTGCCTAATTCAGAAGCTCCCTTATAATGGGCATCTTTCAAATGATCGGGAACTTCCCCGCTTTTTCCTTTTCGAATGTCAGCCAATGCGCCGTCGATGGCAAGGATGGCTGAGTTCGATTTTGGAGATAGGCAGAGTTCAATGATGGCATTGGCCAAGGGTATGCGTGCTTCCGGAAACCCGATTTTTTCAGCCGTTTCAATGGCAGCGAGTGTCCTCGAACCTGCACCGGGGTTAGCGAGACCAATGTCTTCATACGCAATGACCAGCAATCGACGGGCAATACTTGGCAGATCGCCTGCTTCCACAAGCCTGCCCAAGTAATGGAGCGCAGCATTTACATCACTGCCCCGTATTGATTTCTGAAATGCACTCAACACGTCATAATGGGCATCTCCATCTTTATCATGTGAAAAGCTCTTTTTCTGTAAACACTCTTCTGCAATCCCGACATTGATGTGAATCGTTCCTTCTTCATCAGGTGAAGTGGACAGGACAGCCAACTCCAGTGCGTTCAAAGAGCTCCTGACATCCCCGAAACTGCTGCTCGCAAAGTGTTCGACTGCTTCATCCGAAATGTCGAGGGAATAGTCGCCCAGGCCCCGCTCCTTATCTTCAATCGCCCTGTTTATTGCGGTTTTCATTTCTTCGGTGGTAAGCGGCTTCAACTCGAAGATTTGGCATCTGCTCCTGATCGCAGGATTGATCGCATGATAAGGATTGCTCGTCGTCGCCCCGATCAAGGTGATCATCCCGTTTTCTAGATATGGGAGAAGAAAGTCCTGCTTTCCTTTATCAAGGCGATGGACTTCGTCGAGCAAAAGAATCACTTTCCCTGACATCTTCGCTTCTTCGGCGACAATCTGTATATCTTTTTTATTATTTGTGACTGCGTTCAACGTTTTGAATCTATATTTCGTACTGCCGGCGATCGCACTGGCAATCGAGGTTTTCCCTATTCCGGGAGGACCATATAAGATCATGGAGGAAAGCTGTTTTGCTTTTACCATCCGGTCGATGATTTTTCCTTCACCCACTAAGTGCTGTTGTCCGATAATCTCATCAATCGTTCTGGGCCTCATTTTGAAGGCAAGTGGTTTAATCGACATATCAAATCTCTCCAAACTGATGTTCTCAGGGTACTTTTACTTTATCACAGGGCAAGTTTAGAAGGAAATGTTTCAATCTGAATCACCGCCAAACCATCCTTTTCACAGCACAGGGACGATTATGCTATAATGACTAAGGTTAATACTGATAAAAACATCATTCAACAAATGACGAATAACTCAAATAATCGCGTTTAATATAAGAATTTAAGAGGTGCTGGAAAATGAAGATATCTACTAAAGGCCGTTATGGTTTAACAATTATGATTGAATTGGCTAAGCGTCACGGGGAGGGGCCGACTTCCCTTAAAACGATTGCTCAACAACATGAGCTGTCCGAACATTATCTGGAACAGCTGGTCGCTCCGCTTCGAAATGGCGGACTGGTCCGAAGCATCCGGGGGGCTTATGGAGGTTATGTCCTTGGCCATGAACCATCCGAGATCACTGCAGGGGATATCATCCGTATTCTTGAAGGGCCGATCAGTCCAGTCGAAGGAATCGAAGATGAGGAGCCTGCGAAACGGGAGTTATGGATCCGTATTCGTGACGCAGTGAAAGATGTATTGGATAATACGACGATTGAAGATTTAGCGAGTCATTCGGATGATGGTGAATCCGATGCTTATATGTTTTATATCTAGGAGGATAGCAGGATGGAAAGAATATACATGGATCATGCCGCCACGTCCCCTATGAATGCTGATGTAATAGAAGAAATGGCTTCAGTTATGAAAGAGACATTCGGCAATCCATCAAGCATTCATTCTTTTGGCCGTTCAGCCCGACATCTTGTCGATCAGGCACGTTTGACAATTGCCGAGCGTATCAAGGCGGATTATAATGATATCATTTTTACGAGCGGCGGGACGGAAGCGGATAATTTAGCATTGATCGGTACGGCATTTGCGAATCAATCCAAAGGGAACCATATTATCACCACACAAATTGAGCATCATGCCGTTCTTCATACATGCAGACATTTAGAAGAACAAGGATTTGAGGTAACGTACTTGCCTGTGGATGAAACAGGCAGGGTCTCCACGCATGACGTAGAATGTGCACTTCGCCCGGATACGATTTTGGTGACAATTATGTACGGGAATAATGAAGTCGGCACCATCCAGCCAATCAAAGAGATTGGACAGATTCTGAAAGAACACAGTGCATATTTTCATACAGATGCGGTTCAGGCATTTGGAATGCTTGATATCGACGTGGCCGGGCTCGGAGTGGATATGATGTCTGTTTCAGGTCACAAAATCAATGGTCCTAAAGGGGCGGGTTTCCTATATTGTCATAAAAACGTGAATCTTCAGCCCGGTTCTTTTGGCGGTGAACAGGAACGAAAGAGACGTGCAGGCACAGAAAATGTACCCGCCATTTCAGGGTTGGGGAAAGCAGTGGAACTTGCTCAGGATTCCTGGAAGAAAAAAAAACAAATGTACGAAGGTTTCAAGCGATTATTCAGACAAACACTATTGGAAAAAGATGTTGAATTTGTGGAAAACGGATCTCTTGAGTACGGTTTACCCCATGTGCTAAACTTAAGCTTCCCCGGAACAGATGTTGAATCGATGCTGATGAATTTGGATATGTCCGGTATCGCGGTTTCAAGCGGATCAGCATGTACGGCGGGGTCGATCGAACCCTCACATGTATTGGTCGCCATGTACGGCAGCAACTCCGAAAGGACGACAAATTCAATCCGATTCAGTTTTGGACAGGGAAATACAGAAGCACAGATCGTGCAAGCTGCGAATGAAGTTGCCAAAGTGGTTAAGCGGCTGGTGTCTTAATCACTTTAACTATAGAAAGCAAAAGGAATAAGGAGGTGGCGTAATTTGAAAAAGGACCCTAAGGATACGAGAGTGGTAGTCGGGATGTCCGGTGGAGTGGATTCATCTGTAGCCGCTCTGCTATTGAAACAGCAAGGCTATGAAGTCATCGGCATTTTTATGAAAAACTGGGATGATACAGATGAAAATGGTGTATGTACAGCAACGGAAGACTACAATGATGTCATTCGCGTATGCAATCAAATCGGAATCCCCTACTATGCTGTCAATTTTGAGAAACAATATTGGGATAAGGTATTTACCTATTTCCTTGATGAATACAAAGCTGGAAGAACGCCTAATCCAGATGTCATGTGCAACAAAGAAATCAAATTCAAAGCATTCCTTGAGCATGCGATGAAACTGGGTGCCGACTATCTGGCAACCGGGCACTATGCTCAGGTCGAATACCGCGACGGGGAATATAAAATGCTCCGCGGTGTCGACAACAACAAGGATCAGACCTACTTCCTTAATCAATTGGGACAGGAACAGCTTGAGAAGGTCATGTTCCCGCTCGGTGGAATCGATAAGAAGAAGGTTCGTGAAATCGCGAAAGAAGCAGGTCTTGCAACTGCAGCAAAAAAAGACAGCACGGGAATCTGTTTTATCGGAGAGAGAAATTTCAAAGAATTCCTCGGAAATTACCTGCCTGCACAGCCCGGAAATATGGAAACGATGGACGGCAAAGTCATGGGCAGGCATGAAGGCTTAATGTATCATACAATCGGACAGCGTCACGGACTGGGTATCGGCGGAGCCGGAGATCCATGGTTCGCGATCGGTAAAGATCTGGAACGGAATGTATTGTATGTCGGACAAGGGTTTGAAAATCCTGCACTGTATTCAGATTCCATCGGAGCGACAGACGTTCACTGGACGTCAAACAGGGAAAAACCGGCAGAATTCAAATGCACGGCTAAATTCCGCTACCGTCAGGCGGACAACCCGGTTACGGTCATACCGCTTGGAAATGGAGAAGTCAAAGTGTTATTCGATGAGCCCCTTCGTGCAGTGACTCCGGGACAGGCCGTTGTCTTCTATGATGGCGATGAATGTCTGGGCGGAGGAACAATCGATACCGTCTTTAAAGAAGATAAAAAATTGACATATGTCGGCTGAAGACTGCCGTCTTTTGAATGAAGTATAAGGACTGAGAAGAAGCGAGTGTATGCCCCCTTCCTCCAGTCCTTTCTTTACGTTCTTTCCGCCTGTGCACTCTGTGTTATACTGAGTACACATATTCGAATAATACATGACTACATAATAGAGGTGCATTAACATGGACAAAAACTTAAAGGGAATCGAGCTATTGCAAGAAGGTAAATTAGAGGATGCCGTCAAGCTGTTTTCAGAAGCGATCGAAGAAAATCCGAAAGATCCCGTCGGATACATCAATTTCGGAAATGTCCTAATGTCAGTGGGGGACAGTGAAAAAGCAAAAACATTCTTTGAGAGAGCGGTCACTGTGGACGAAAATGCTGCAGCAGCCTACTATTCTCTTGGAAACTTGTACTTTAATGAAGGCGATTATGATTCAGCAAAAAATCAATTTGAAAAAGCGGTTCAAAAAGGCATGGAAAATGCTGATGTGTACTTCATGCTGGGGGTAAGCCTTGTGAATCTGGAACAGGCGAAGTTTGCCATTCCTTATCTTCAACGCAGTGTAGAGCTGAATGAAGAGGATATCGAAGCCCGCTTTCAATTAGGATTGAGTCTTGCGCAGGCAGAAGCTTACGAAGAATCTATCGAGCAGCTGTCCAAAGTCGTACACCAGGATCCTGAACATGCAGACGCCTATTATAATCTCGGTGTTGCATATGCAGGTCACAAAGACGATGCGGATAAAGCTTTGGAGTATTTCAACAAAGCAGTCGAAATCCAGCCGGACCATATGCTTGCAGGATACGGGATTAAGATGATCGAGAAATTGAATAACGAAAAGAGTGAATAGTCAGGGGGTTCACAAGCATTGAGCCAGCAAGATTCAATGAAGCTGTTTGGAGATGAAGAAATTTATATCAAGGGCAGGCATCTTGTGACGATTTTTCATAATGAAGAGAATCTGTATACCGTCGTCCGGATCAGGGTGGATGAAACGAACCATGCCTACGAAGAGAAGGAGGCGGTCATCACAGGGCATTTTCCGCGCATTCATGAAGAAGAAACATATGTGTTTTACGGGCGTTTCCAGGAGCATCCGAAATTCGGCATGCAATTCCATGCGAAACATTTCAAAAAAGAAATACCACAAACAACTCAAGGTGTCGTCCATTATCTTTCCAGTGATTTATTCAAAGGGATTGGTAAGAAGACAGCGGAGAAGATTGTCGAGCATATTGGTGCGAATGCCATTTCGAAAATTCTTGAAAATCCAAGCGTTTTGGATGAAGTCCCTAAACTTCCGCCTGATAAAGCGAAAAGCATCTATGATACTTTGACGGAGCATCAGGGGTTGGAACGCGTGATGATCGTATTGAATGATTTAGGATTCGGCCCCCAGATTTCCATGAAGATCTATCAGGCTTATAAAGATCTTGCCCTGGAAACCATTCAGAATAATCCATATAAGCTCGTGGAAGACATTGAAGGGATCGGTTTTACGAGAGCAGATGAGCTGGGCTCGAAAATCGGCATTACCGGAAGCCATCCTGACCGGATCAAGGCAGGCTGTCTGTATACCCTCGAACAGGTATGTGTAAAGCAGGGTCATGTGTATCTTGAAGCGGAAGAACTGATTGTGACGGTAAAGGAATTACTGGAAAAGAGTCAGCCGGAAAAAATCGAGTATACCGATATTTCCAGTCAATTGGTAGCGCTGGAAGATGAAAAGAAGGTAATCGGTGAAGGGTCAAGGGTGTATGTCCCTTCTTTATATTTCTCGGAAAAAGGGATTGTGACGAGCATTGAAACGATTTTGTCCCAAAAACAATATGAGGATCAGTTCCCGCAATCTGAATTCCTGCTTGCTTTGGGTGCGTTGGAGGACCGGCTTGGAGTACATTATGCCCCTTCACAAAAGGAAGCCATTGAAACGGCACTGATGTCTCCGATGCTGCTGCTGACCGGGGGGCCGGGTACCGGAAAGACGACAGTCATCAATGGGATCGTGGAACTCTTTGCAGATCTCCATGGCTGTTCGCTCGATCCAAAAGACTATAAGGATGAGCCATTTCCGGTACTGTTGACTGCCCCGACAGGCAGGGCGGCTAAGCGCATGACCGAATCAACGGGACTCCCTGCAATGACCATTCACCGTCTGCTCGGCTGGAACGGCCAGGAAGGCTTTCAAAATGATGAAGACCGGGCGATAGAAGGAAAGTTACTGATCGTCGATGAAGTTTCGATGGTGGATACCTGGCTTGCACATCAACTGTTGAAGGCACTTCCTGATGACATTCAAGTGATCTTTGTGGGGGATGAAGACCAGCTTCCTTCGGTCGGTCCGGGACAAGTATTAAAGGATCTCCTCCGCTCACAAGTTGTCCCGACAGTGAGACTGACAGACATTTACCGTCAGGAAGAGGGGTCTTCGATCATCGAACTTGCACATCATATGAAAAAGGGACAAGTTCCCCCTGATTTGACGAAGCAGCAGAAGGACCGCTCCTTCTTCCCGTGCAGGACGGATCAAATTGCCGAAGTCGTACGGAAGGTAGTTGAAAACGCAAAGAAAAAAGGGTATACACCAAAGGATATTCAGGTCCTTGCCCCGATGTACAGGGGGGCGGCCGGAATAGATAATCTGAACAAACTCCTGCAGGAAATCTTCAACAGCAATGATGGGACAAGGAAGGAAATTTCTTTCGGGGATGTTCATTACCGCATCGGCGACAAAGTACTGCAGCTCGTGAATCAGCCTGAAAATAATGTATTCAACGGGGATATCGGAGAGATCGTTTCGATTTTCTATGCAAAAGAAAACACTGAAAAGCAAGATATGATCATTGTCTCCTATGAAGGTACTGAAGTAACTTACACACGGCAGGATCTGACCCAGATCACGCACGCCTATTGCTGCTCCATTCATAAATCACAGGGAAGTGAATTTCCCATCGTCATCCTTCCGGTTGTGAAAAGTTATTTCAGGATGCTTCGCAGAAATCTCTTATACACCGCGATTACAAGGAGTAAACAATTTCTTATCCTATGCGGTGAAATGGATGCATTCAAGCTTGGAGTGCAAAGAGAAGACGATTTCATGCGTAAAACCACCCTGAGTGAAAAGCTTTCCCTCACTATGGGCGATAGCGTCAGTGAAGGGGAGGACCAAGGGGATGATGATCATACGGACATGGCAGAAATGTTATTGAAAGAAGATCCAATGATCGGGATGGAAGGGATCACCCCTTATGATTTTATGGAAATTAAATAATGTTCAACGAGGTTAACAAGTTTTTTGTTAACCTTTTTTTATTTTATGTGTCAACCTAAATATATTTTAGGTTGACATTAAGTCTGGAGGAACGATATTCTTAAATAGTAAATAACTTATTATTTTTGGGGGAAAACAGAAATGAACAAAAAACTCAGAACCATCGATTTGACCCTGGCTGGTATGTTTGTGGCCCTGATGGCGGTAGGTGCAAACATTACATCTTTCGTACCGTTCCTGGTCATCGGCGGTGTTCCCATCACACTTCAAACGTTTTTCGCGATTTTGGCAGGTGCTATTTTAGGCAGTCGGATCGGCGCCATTTCCATGGGGGTATATGCCTTGGTCGGCTTAGTGGGAGTTCCGGTATTCGCACGATTCGGAGCTGGTTTCTCCTCGATTATCAGCCCGACATTCGGCTTTATCATTTCGTTTATATTCACCGCTTATCTGACAGGCAAGATCATTCAAAAACATAAAGGAATAAAAGCTTATGTCATTGCAGCTTTAGTCGGAATGGCAGTGAACTATCTTGTTGGGACAAATTGGATGTATGCAGCTTACAAGCTTTGGGCTTCGGCACCTGACGGCCTGACATACGGACTTGTATGGTCATGGATGATTGTCCCGCTTCCGAAAGACATCATATTAGCGGTGTGTGCGGGCATCATGGCTCACCGGTTGGAAAAGTCGGTACTGTCCAAGAGCACGTTCAGGAATGTAAATCGAGCTGCATAATATCAATTGGGGGGATATATTTTGAAAAAATCATGGAAGAGTCTTGCACAGGAAGTTCTTGAGGGGAAAGAACTCAGCGACGCAGAAGCATTATCAATTCTGAACAGTCCCGACGAAGACCTGTTGGAGCTTCTGGACAGTGCCTATCATATCAGAAAACATTATTATGGCAATAAAGTGAAACTGAATATGATCATAAATACGAAGTCAGGTCTTTGTCCGGAAAATTGCGGATACTGTTCACAGTCGATCGTATCGAAAGCTCCGATTGAGAAGTATGCGATGGTTGATAAGGATTCAATCATTAAAGGCGCCGAAAAGGCGCATCACTTAAACGTAGGGACCTATTGCATCGTTGCGAGCGGCCGCGGGCCCACAAACCGTGATGTCGATAAAGTGGTGTCAGCAGTGAAAGAAATTAAAGAAAACTACAGCATGAAGGTATGTGCATGCCTCGGCTTGTTGAAAGAAGAGCAGGCACAGAAGCTGAAAGAAGCAGGAGTGGACCGTTACAATCATAATATCAATACTTCCGAAAATCATCATGAGCAAATAACGACCTCCCATACATACGAAGATCGTGTGAATACGGTTGAAATCGCTAAAAAACAAGGGATCTCCCCTTGCTCCGGGATCATTGTCGGCATGAAAGAGAGCGATCAGGATGTAGTGGATATGGCAAGGAGCCTAAAGATACTAGATGCAGATTCAATCCCGGTTAACTTTCTTCATGCCATTGACGGAACACCACTGGAGGGTACAGATGAACTCGATCCAAGATATTGCTTGAAAGTATTGTGCCTGATGAGGTTCATCAACCCGACAAAGGAAATCAGGATATCAGGTGGACGTGAAGTAAATCTTCGCAGTCTTCAGCCTCTCGGACTGTACCCGGCAAACTCAATCTTTGTAGGTGACTACCTGACAACAGCCGGCCAGCAGGAAACCGCCGACCACCAAATGCTCAAAGACCTCGGCTTCGAAATTGACTACACCAATGAAATAACTGCGGAAGATCTTGTGAATCAGTAAAGTATGTTAATTTGATGAAAAATAATATAACGTGATAACAGGTGAAACTTCGGTTTTGCCTGTTTTTAGATTGTATCTAAGTACTTTTTGTGCATTTTCAGAAACGTTTGTCATTTGCTACCCTTAGTTGATTGGAGCTCCAGGCACTCGACTCCTGCGGGAAAAGCGAGACCCCGCAGGAGCGAATGCGACGAGGAGGCTCACCGGCCGCCCGCGGAAAGCGAGTGCCTGGAGCGGAAATCAACGGCCTCCATTCAAAGGCTGGCTCTTATGGAAAAAGTATCTCCTTATGAAATAAGAAAAATGTCTCACACTAAATAAGAACGGTGAATGATTTTTGTACCGTTCAGGCGTATTTTCTTATCGAGCAGGTATATTTTTCACTCAGATTGGACATGATTGTAGGGAATAATCACCAGTTTTACTGGTGCAATAGAGGTGAACCTTACGATGAAATGTCCAAACTGCCAGAGTAAAGATATAGGAAAAATCGGCATCAACCAGTATTATTGCTGGGGATGCTTCATTGAACTTTCCTTGTCCAAGGGAGTCATTCATACACATCAGGTGGAAGAAGATGGATCTTTAAGCTCTTTAGACGACTTGTTCGATGAGGAAGACCGCCAATTAATCTAGGAAGAGGTGTCTTTCTTGAACAAAACATTTGCATCGATTGTTGGTTTTGGAGCGGGAATCGCTGCGTCGATCTATTCTCAGCGATCAAATATGATGAATCAAAAACAAATGAAAAGACTTCGTAAACAAATGAAGAAAATGTTTTAAGACACATTCTTTTAACTGGCTCTCCGTCCCGGGGAGCCGGTTTTTATATTTATTGTATAAAAACCTCCCCAAATTTCTCACAATAAAGGATAGGAAGGAGGGATGCCGGGTGGAAACAAAAACATATGCCAAATGGCTGTACAGGCTTTCAATCGGACTGTTATGCGCCGTTTTTCTATACATCCTTTTTTTATTGAAGCCTGTCTGGCATCCGGTTTTGGACATTCTGCTGTTATCACTCCTGCCGTTCCTGATCGGTGGATTCATTGCCTATTTGCTTCACCCCTTAGTGGAGAAGATCCATCAAGCAGGCATACATCGAGGCATTGCCATCATGCTCATTTATATCCTTTTTTTTGGAGGTCTGGGGTATGGTCTATATAAAGGGACCCCAATCATCATTCATCAGTTGAGGGACCTGTCTGAAAACGCTCCTTTATTCACGTCCCAGTACCAGAAGTGGCTTCATTATATACAAAGTGAAACATCGACATGGCCGGACGGGATCCAGACCCAATTGGAAGACAGGATCAATGGAATCGAAGGCTGGCTCACCGGTCTCGTAGCTTCGGCACTTGCTATTCTTTTGAAGCTGATGAACAGCCTGCTTCTCATCGCGATCATTCCTTTCGTATCCTTTTACCTATTGAAGGATATGACGAAGGTAAAGAGATTCTTCTGGGAACTGACCCCTCGCAGATGGAGGCAAAGCGCATTGAGGTTCCTGCAGGATGTGGATGAATCTTTAGGAGGCTACATCCGCGGGCAGCTGCTGGTTTGCTTGATCATCGGCGGTATCTCTGCAGCCGTTCTGTGGTTCTTGGATATGAAATATCCTCTGATACTTGGTGTCATCATGGGGGCAACGAATGTCATCCCTTACTTTGGACCGATCATCGGGGCGGTTCCGGCAGTGATCGTTGCAAGTACCATTTCTTTGAATATGATCCTTTATGTCGTCATATTGGTCGTTGTATTGCAGTTCCTGGAAGGAAACATACTTTCCCCGATGATCGTAGGGAAAAGTCTCCACATGCATCCTCTATTCATCATGGGAGCCCTTATCATCGGGGGGGAAACAGGCGGAGTCATCGGCATGATCGTCGCCGTTCCGGTCCTAGCGATAATAAAAGTTGCTTTCTTGCATGGAAGGACACACTTCATTCATACAAAAAACTGACGTGATAACATTGACAAAAGGTTTGAATATTTCTATAATCCAACATATACAATAAAGTTATAAACCAGAAAATGATGAAGGATCCAGTAGATTATAGCCCATCTGAGTGCACCGGCACATAAGAGAGGAATTCCCACGGCTGAAAGGAATTCCAGATGAAGGATAATCGAACGCTAATCCAGAGTGCAGGAAAAACCTGCCGCCTGACCCGCGTTAAAGTGTTTTTTGAGGGGTGAAAATGAGATTTTTCCATTTTCACAACCAGGGTGGTACCGCGAGCCAGCTCTCGTCCCTGTTTTTGGGATGAGGGCTTTTTTGTATGCTTTTTTAAGTACATAAACCAAAGGAGGAAGTTCAAATGAACAAATTAACCGGAGCACAAATCCGCCAGATGTTTTTAGATTTCTTTAAAGAGAAAGGTCATAGTGTAGAGCCCAGCGCACCACTCGTGCCACATGAAGATCCTTCGTTATTATGGATCAACAGCGGGGTGGCGACGTTAAAGAAATATTTTGACGGCCGTGTCATTCCTCAAAACCCGAGAATTGTCAATGCACAGAAATCCATTCGAACAAATGATATTGAAAACGTTGGAAAAACAGCTCGTCACCACACATTCTTTGAAATGCTGGGGAACTTTTCAATCGGCGACTATTTCAAAGTGGAATCAATCGAATGGGCTTGGGAATTCCTGACTGATAAAAAGTGGATTGGATTTGATCCCGAGAAATTATCCGTCACCATTCACCCCGAGGATGAAGAAGCGTTTGAAATCTGGAACAAGAAAGTCGGAGTCCCGGCTGAGAGAATCATCCGCATCGAAGGGAACTACTGGGATATCGGGGAAGGTCCAAGCGGTCCCAACACTGAAATCTTCTACGACCGGGGTCCGGATTACGGAGATGATCCGAAAGATCCGGAATTATATCCAGGCGGGGAAAACGACCGCTATCTGGAAGTATGGAATCTGGTTTTCTCCCAGTTCAATCACAATCCTGATGGAACGTATACACCACTTCCAAAGAAGAATATCGATACTGGGATGGGACTTGAAAGAATGACATGTGTGGTTCAGGAAGTCCCAACCAACTTCGATACAGATTTGTTCATGCCTATTATGAAAGAAGTTGAAAGAATTTCAGGAAGCACATATGGAAAAAATGATGAAACCGATGTGGCATTTAAAGTGATCGCGGATCATATCCGGACTGTTTCATTTGCAATCGGGGACGGAGCGCTCCCATCGAATGAAGGCCGCGGATATGTATTAAGACGTTTACTCCGCCGTGCCGTCCGGTTTGCCAAGCAAATTGAGATCAACCGTCCGTTTATGTATGAGTTGGTGCCGGTTGTTTCTGAAATCATGGTGGATTTCTATCCAGAAGTAAAAGGCAAAGCTGAATTCATTCAAAAGGTAGTGAAAAATGAAGAGGAACGCTTCCATGAAACCCTGAATGAAGGATTGGCAATTTTGTCATCCATTGTAAAACGGGAGAAGCAAGCTGGAAGCAATACGATTCCAGGAGAAGATGTATTCAGACTTTATGATACGTACGGCTTTCCGGTTGAACTGACGGAAGAATATGCGGAAGAAGAAGGTCTTTCCCTCGACCATGCAGGCTTCGAGAAGGAAATGAAAGGGCAGCGTGAAAGGGCGCGTGCAGCCCGTCAGGATGTTGGAAGCATGCAGATTCAGGGCGGTATTCTGAGTGATATCAAAACTGAAAGCAAGTTTGTCGGCTATGACAGCCTCGAAACCTCTGCCATTGTAGTAGAGGTAATCGTTGATAAGGAACGCCAGCCGAAAGTGGAGAAAGGTCAGAAATTCCAGTTCATCCTGGACAAAACTCCTTTCTATGCAGAAAGCGGCGGGCAGATCGGGGACAAGGGTTCTCTAGAAGCTGAAGGTGTTAAAGTCCATGTGACCGAAGTGAAAAAAGCGCCGAACGGACAGAACCTCCATACCGGAATCGTGGAAGAAGGCACATTGGAAATCAATCATGCTGTAGTGGCGAAAGTATTCCGCGAATCAAGGAAGAAAGTGGAGAAGAACCATACGGCCACTCACCTTCTGCATCAGGCATTGAAGGACGTGCTCGGTGAACACGTCAACCAGGCAGGATCTTTAGTCGAGCCGGACCGTCTGCGCTTTGACTTCTCTCACTTCGGTTCTGTAACATCAGAAGAAATGGAGAAAATCGAAAGCATAGTGAATGAACAGGTATGGAGAGCCATCTCGGTGAATACTGACCTTAAATCATTGGCTGAAGCAAAAGAAATGGGCGCAATGGCATTGTTCGGGGAGAAATATGGTGAAGTCGTCCGTGTAGTTTCAATCGGCGATTACAGCCTGGAGCTTTGCGGAGGCTGCCATGTATCAAATACCTCCGAAATCGGCCTGTTCAAAATCGTTACAGAAAGCGGAATCGGTGCAGGCACACGCAGAATTGAAGCAGTTTCAGGGGAAAGTGCATATAAACTTCTGAATGAACAAGTATCACTTCTGAAAGAAGCGTCCAATAAACTGAAGGCGAATCCGAAAGATCTTGTCAATCGTGTGGATGCCTTGATGCTTGAAATGAAAGAACTGCAAAGGGAAAATGAATCATTGGCTGCGAAGTTGTCTAACATAGAAGCAGGCAGCCTGACTGATCAGGTGAAAGTAATCGATGGAATCAATGTACTTTCAGCAAAAGTAGCTGCGGGAGACAGCAATGCATTGAGAACAATGATGGATGATCTGAAGCAGAAGCTCGGCTCCGCAGTCATTGTGCTGGGGACTGCAGGAGATGGCAAAGTAAACGTGATTGCCGGGGTGACCAAGGATTTAGTGGACAAAGGCTATCATGCTGGAAAGCTGGTTAAAGAAGTTGCATCCCGCTGCGGAGGCGGCGGTGGCGGGCGACCTGACATGGCCCAGGCAGGCGGGAAAAACCCGGAGAAATTGGAGGAAGCACTGCAATTTGTAGAAGAATGGGTGAAATCCGTTTAACTCTGCGGTAAAGTGGTGTACAATGAAGGTAACGATTAACAATTCGTTTGTTGAAGAAACAAGCCTAAAGAGAGGTGCTAAAAATGAGTTCTTTTGACAAAACGATGCGATTTGATTTTTCTGATGAGCCATTTGAACATGACGTTAAGGAAGTACTGCTTCAAGTTCATGACGCGCTTCAGGAAAAAGGGTATAACCCGATCAATCAAATTGTTGGGTACTTATTATCTGGGGATCCAGCTTATATCCCAAGACATCAAGATGCCAGAAATATCATCCGCCGTTTGGAACGCGATGAAATCATCGAAGAATTAGTCAAATCGTATTTGAAACTGCATAAAGAGGGATAATGAATGCGAGTAATGGGACTGGACGTTGGCTCTAAAACTGTAGGCGTTGCCATAAGCGACGCCCTTGGCTGGACTGCCCAAGGAATTGAAACAGTAAGAATCAATGAAGAAGAAGGCGAATTCCGTATCGACCGCTTAAAGGAACTAGCCGAAGAATATGAAGTGGAATCCGTTATCGTCGGTCTTCCCAAGAATATGAATAATACGATCGGACCCCGCGGGGAAGCTTCGATGGCATACGGTGAATTGATTCAGAGTGAGCTTGCGATACCGGTTAAATATTGGGATGAACGCTTAAGTACGATGGCTGCCGAGAGAGTTCTCCTCGAAGCGGACGTCAGCAGGAAGAAACGCAAGAAAGTGATCGATAAAATGGCTGCAGTGATGATTCTGCAAGGATATCTTGACAGTCAAAAATAATGAGGTGAATGTTCAATGGAACACGGAGAAAAGCAAATTACAGTAGTAGATGAACAAGGAAATGAACAGCTGTGTGAGGTCCTGTTCACGTTTGAATCTGATAAATTCAATAAGTCATATGTTCTGTATTATCCGCTTGGAGCAGATCAGGATGACGAAGAAGAAATCGAAATTCACGCTTCAGCATTCCAGGCAGGCGACGAAGGTCAGGAAGGCGAATTAAAGCCGATTGAAACAGAAGAAGAGTGGGACATGATCGAAGAAATGTTAAATACGTTCCTCGATGAAGAAGAAGAAGGCGAATAATCTTCATCATGGATCATAATGGACAGGGACCGGCAAAGGGATTATTTTCATCCCTTTTTGCCGGTCCCTGTTTCACTTTGTGCAAAATATTGTATAATAGGGAAGATGATGTCGAAAACTTTGACTGATATCAAGCTTTTTTGCTCGAAAAGGGGAATAAAGAGATGGAAGATAAAAAGAATATAAAAGAAGCGCTTATGAAAAAACTTTTGGAAAGACAGGAAGAGGCGAAAGTCATCCGGAAAATCGTCGGACTTATCATTTTATCACTTATCATCATCATCGGAGGGACTGCGGTTGGCGGATATTTATATATAAACTCTGCCCTTAAACCGGTAGACCCGGATGATACCAAACCTGTGAAAGTAGAAATTCCGATAGGATCGGGAGTCACGTCCATCGGAAGTATACTCGAAGAAAATGGTATTGTGAAAAATGGAACAGTATTCAAATACTACGTAAAATTCAATAATGAATCAGGTTTCCAGGCCGGTTCATATGATTTGACACCTTCCATGACGCTGAGTGAAATAGTCAATAGTTTAAAGACCGGGAAGGTAATGAGGAAGGCTGAATTTAAAATTACGATACCCGAGGGACTTCAACTGGATAAAATTGCAGATATCATCGCAGATGAGTCTCCTTATAAAAAAGACGAAATCGAAAAGAAACTGAATGATACGAAATGGCTCGAGCAATTAATAAAGGAATTTCCGAACTTGGTAACAGACGAAATCCTTAATAAAGATATTAAGAGGCCGCTTGAAGGATATCTTTACCCGGCAACGTATTCTTTCTATGAAAAGAAACCTTCTTTAGAAAAAATCCTTACGAAAATGATTACTCAAACCGATGAAGTGCTGGCTCAATATCAAGATTCAATGGCTGAAAAGGAGTATACTGCTCACGAATTATTGACGTTGTCTTCACTGATCGAAGAAGAAGCAACCGAAAAAGCGGACAGAGGCAAGATTTCAAGTGTATTCTATAACCGCATTGAGGAGGGTATGCCCCTTCAAACCGATCCGACTGTCCTGTATGCACTGGGCGAACATAAATCCCGTACAGTTTACAAGGATTTAAAAGTGGACTCTCCTTATAATACATATCAGGTGAAAGGTCTGCCTCCGGGTCCGATTGCAAATGCCGGAACTTCATCAATTGAAGCCGCACTGCAGCCGGAAGAAACAAATTATTATTATTTTCTCGCTTCTTCAACTGGATCCGTCTATTATTCAGAAACGCTTGAGGAGCACAATGAGAAGAAAGAGAAATATATTACCAATCAATCCGAATAATTGACGCTGTGAAAGATATGAACAGCTGCCGCTGCAGCAGGAGAAGAGGAAAGAATCATTCGCTTTCCTCTTCTCTTTGTGTTAAAATAGTACAAGTTATTTTCATAAATGTGCGTTATTTTTGCGAGTGCGTATTAAAGCAGAAAGCTCATAGTAGCTTTCTTCTTTTCATGTTATGCCGCAACAGTAGGGCAGTTTATAAGTGAGGATCGTGAAGACTTATGATGAACGAGAAGGTTATTAACTATATAGAATCGATCACTGGTAAACGTACACCGCTCTTGGAAGAAATGGAACTGTATGCAGAAGAGAACAATGTGCCCATCATGGAACTGGTGGGGATTGAGTCACTGTTGGGCATCTTAGCCATTCAACAGCCCTCCCGTATACTTGAAATCGGGACAGCCATCGGTTATTCTGCACTGCGAATGGCGGAAGCTCTGCCCGGAACGGAAATTACGACGGTCGAGCGTGACGAAGGGAGATACGGTGATGCCCGGGATTTCTTGGCACGTTCCGAACACGGCAGCCGCATCCACGCTCTTTTCGGGGATGCCCTGGAACTTCAGGAAGAAGTGAAGAAACACGGACCTTATGATGCGATCTTTATCGATGCGGCAAAAGGACAATATCAAAAATTCTTTGATCTCTATTCTGTGATGCTTACTGAGAACGGAGTCATTTATTCAGACAATGTTCTATTCAAAGGGCTTGTAGCGGAAGAGGAAGTTGAGCAGAAAAGAATCAGGAACATGGTCAAAAAATTGAAGGAATACAACGAATGGCTGATGAGTCATGAAGAGTATGAAACATCCATCCTGCCGGTCGGTGATGGTATTGCCATTAGTAGAAAAAGAGGTGAACGGAAGTGAAAAAGCCGGAACTGTTGGTGACTCCGACCTCCCTTTCTGACATTGAACCACTATCGCTTGCCGGTGCTGATGCATTTATCATCGGTGAACAAAGATACGGCTTGCGCCTGGCAGGGGAATTCACAAAAGAAGAAATAAAAAAGGCCATTACGACCGCCCATGCTCATGGAAAAAAAGTATATATTGCAATGAACGCCATTTTTCATAATGAGAAAGTGGAAGAGTTGGAAGAATATATCGCTTATATGAAAGAAGCTAAAGCGGATGCCGTTGTGTTCGGAGATCCAGCCGTATTGATGGCTGCAAGGGCAGCAGCACCGGACATGGTGCTGCACTGGAACACTGAAACGACGGCGACTAACTGGTATACGTGCAACTATTGGGGAAGGAAAGGCGCTAGACGTGCCGTCCTCGCCCGCGAATTGAGCATGGATGCCATCGTGGAAATTAAGGAAAACGCTGAAGTGGAAGTCGAGGTTCAAGTTCACGGGATGACTTGCATGTTCCAATCGAAACGTTCTCTGCTCGGAAACTACTTTGAGTACCAGGGGAAAGTGCTGGAGATTGAAAACCGCAAGATGAAAAAGAATATGTTCCTGCATGACAAAGAACGGCATAATAAATATCCGATATTCGAGGATGAAAATGGAACTCATATCATGAGTCCCAATGACATGTGCATCATCGATGAACTCGGGGAAATGATTGAAGCGGGAGTCGACTCATTCAAGATCGATGGGGTGTTGAAATCGACTCAATACGTAGTGGAAGTCACGAAACTGTATCGGAAAGCGATCGACATGTTTGTGCAGAAGCAAGAACAGTATGACGAGGTAAAGGATGAACTCTTAGAAGAAGCAAAGCAGCTTCAGCCCCGAAACCGACCGCTGGATACAGGGTTTTTCTTTAAAGAAACGGTCTATTAAATCAGTGCAAGAAAGAAGAAGAGAACGGAGGAGTTACGTTGACCATGGTTGTAAAAGACCCTATCTCTAACGTTGTTGACGGAAAACGTGTTATCGTGAAGAAGCCTGAATTATTGGCTCCTGCAGGTAACCTTGAAAAATTGAAAATAGCAGTGCACTACGGCGCGGATGCGGTTTATATCGGCGGACAGGAATTCGGACTTCGTTCAAACGCAGGAAATTTCACATTGGAAGAAATGAAAGCGGGCGTTGAATTTGCACAGGAATATGGTGCAAAGATCTACGTAACGACTAATATCTACGCTCATAATGAAAATATGGATGGCCTCGAAGATTACCTGATCGGTCTTCAGGAAGCAGGGATTGCCGGAATCATCGTAGCAGATCCCCTGATTATTGAAGCGTGCAGAAGAGTGGCCCCGAAGGTCGAGGTTCACTTAAGTACGCAGCAGAGCTTATCCAATTGGAAAGCCGTCCAGTTCTGGAAAGAAGAAGGGCTTGACCGTGTTGTTTTGGCGCGTGAAACAAGTGGTGAAGAAATCCGCGAAATGAAAGAGAAGGTGGATATCGAAATCGAGACCTTCATACACGGTGCGATGTGCATTGCCTATTCCGGGCGCTGCACACTCAGCAACCATATGACTGCACGTGACTCAAACCGGGGAGGCTGTTGTCAATCATGCCGCTGGGACTACGATCTGTATCAGGATGACGATGGTGAGGAAGACGCTCTATACAATGAAAATGATGCTCCTTTTGCAATGAGTCCGAAAGATTTGAAGCTCGTTGAATCGATTCCGAGAATGATTGAGCTTGGCATCGACAGTCTCAAGATCGAGGGACGAATGAAATCGATTCATTATGTTGCAACTGTGGTAAGTGTTTACCGGAAAGTCATCGATGAATATTGTAAGGATCCGGACAGTTTCAGCATAAGAAGAGAGTGGCTCGGAGAACTCGAGAAATGTGCGAACCGTGAAGCTGCGCCTGCATTCTTTGAAGGGGTGCCGGGGTTTAAAGAGCAAATGTTCGGTGTCCATACTAAAAAGAATACGAACTTTGAATTTGTCGGACTTGTGCTGGATTTTGATGAGGAAACGGGAATTGTCACACTCCAGCAGCGAAATTATTTTAAAACCGGCCAGGAAGTGGAATTTTTCGGGCCGGAAATATCGAATTTCACTCAAGTGATTGAAAAAATGTGGGACGAAAAAGGGAATGAACTCGATGTGGCCCGTCACCCGCTGCAAATAGTGAGATTCAAAGTTGATCAGAGAGTCTATCCTGACAACATGATGCGAAGGGAGAACATAGTATAGTGATGAAACAAAAACCGGTTGTGATTGGTGTAGCAGGAGGGTCCGGGTCTGGAAAAACAAGTGTGACCAAGGCTATTTATGAGCAATTCCAGGGCCATTCGATTTTAATGCTGCAGCAGGATTATTATTATAAAGATCAAGCAAACCTGCCTTTTGAGGAGCGGTTGAAAACCAATTATGATCATCCTTTGGCATTCGACAATGACCTTCTCATCAAGCATCTGACTGAACTTATCAACCACCAGGCGGTAGATAAACCTATGTATGATTATAAAATGCATACCCGCTCAGAAGAGACTATTTTGGTAGAACCCAAAGATGTCATCATTTTAGAAGGAATTTTAGTATTAGAAGATGAAAGATTGCGCAACTTAATGGATATCAAGCTTTACGTCGATACGGATGCAGATCTTCGCATCATCAGAAGGATGCTCCGTGATATTAAAGAAAGAGGCCGTTCGATTGATTCAGTGATCGATCAATATATAACGGTGGTACGTCCGATGCATAATCAGTTCATCGAACCGACGAAGCGTTATGCCGACGTCATCATTCCTGAAGGCGGACATAATCACGTTGCAATCGACTTAATGGTAACAAAAATTCAAACAATTCTTGAACAAAAGTCATTTTTGTAATACGATAACATAGATAAACATATATAGGTTAAATTCCCATCAATGTTCAGGTATCAGGGAATGGAGGAAAGAGTACTTCCCTTCATTCCCTGCCTTTACATCTTAAAACATCATGTATCACTACATAAAGAGCTCGGGAAGCTCTAAGACAGTTAAGGAGTGAAGAGGGTCATGAGTACAGAAAAAGTATACCCTATGACGTTAGAGGGTAAAGAAAAACTAGAGAAAGAATTAGAGAATCTTAAATCGGTAAAGCGTAAGGAAGTTGTTGAACGCATCAAGATTGCGAGAAGTTTCGGAGATTTATCGGAGAACTCTGAGTATGACGCAGCGAAAGATGAGCAGGCATTCGTCGAAGGCCGTATCTCAACGTTGGAAAATATGATTCGCAACGCTAAGATCATCCAGGAAGATGACCTGAATTCAGATACAGTTCAATTGGGTAAGAAAGTAACATTTGTGGAGCTGCCTAATGGTGACGAAGAGACGTATACAATCGTCGGAAGTGCAGAAGCAGATCCGTTTGAAGGGAAAATCTCCAATGATTCTCCAATTGCAAAGAGCCTTCTCGGCCACAAGATTGGGGCGAAAGTAACGGTTCAGACTCCAGGCGGGGAAATGAGCGTTAAAATTGTAAAAGTAAGCTGATGGATTAGAACAAAAGGAAGAAGCCCATACAAAGGGGTTCTTCCTTTTTTTTGTGCATTTGTACCTGGTTAGAAAGGATAAATCTCGTCAACAATGTAGACGAGGTGAAGAGGAATGATACGAAAAAGGGTCAAGCTGTTGAGCGTCCTGCTGGTAATTGGTCTATTGACATTATCCGCAAGGTTGATGCAGCTGCAATTATTCCAGACAGAATCTTTCTCGAAGCATAAGATCAACCTGATCGAGGAAAGTGTGGCACAACGGACGCAGCAGCTGATCATTGATGAGGGAAGGGGGCAGTTCCTTGATCGAAACGGGAACCCGCTTACATTCAAAGAGAAAAATGTTCTTGTCCTATTTCCTTTCTTAAAAAGAATGGAGTGGCCGGTCGAGGAAGTCGCACGCATCATCCATGTCACCCCTGAAATCATTGAAACAAAGCTGGAGCTTGCCAAGGGACCGATTGTATTTGGGGGTCAAGAAGCTTATCAGCTTTCCGATGAACAGATGAAAGAGATAAATGCGTTGAAAATCCAAGGGGTTTTTGCCGTAACCAGAAAGTTTAAGAACGATCATGTTCCTGCTTCCCAGCTTATTGGGATAACGGGGGAAAACACAGAAGAATTTCATGAGCGCTATCCTGATAAAGTAAAAGGGGTACATCAGAAGATAGGTGTCACCGGGATGCAGGAAATCTTTGACGAGTGGCTCATATCTGAAGAACAGTCGAAGCTGATCTATCATGTTGATGCCATCGGCGGACCATTATTCGGAGCCGACGTGAAGTATCTTGCCCCCGCCAATCCATTTTACCCGCTAAATGTCAAAACGACAATCGACGTTAAGATGCAGGAAGCTCTGGAAGAAGTCGCGGATCAGTATCATATTAATAAAGGCGGCTTGCTTCTGTTGGATATCGAAAATAGTCGAATTGTTGCCAATGTGTCGCGTCCCGCGGTTAACAACAGTGACCCGTTCAGCGGCGGCGCCTCCAATTATATGCTGAAAGCATTGGCGCCTGGTTCCGTTTTTAAAACAGTCGTCGCGGCTGCAGCCCTGGATGAAGGAATCGTGGATGAATCACGCATGTTCAACTGTGATGAAGATATATACGGTAAACCTGCAGATAAGCAGCATGGCAGAATTAATATTGAAACGAGTATAGCTGTCAGCTGTAATAGGACCTTCGCGGACCTTGCAAAGGAACTGGTGGAAAAAGATCCCCATTCTCTTGAGGAATATGCAGGAAAGTTGGGATTATTAGGCGACCTGTCCTGGAAGGGGAATGTATTTCATTATGAAGATTTTTCACAGCTGCAAGTGAGCGATGGAAGGATCTTTGTCTCGGATGAGGAACGAAAAGATCTTAATTATATCTCTCAGACCGGAATAGGGCAGAGAGAAGTAAGAGTGACCCCGCTTGGGATTGCCAACATGATGGCAACTATAGCAAGGGGAGGGGAAAAGTACATGGTCAATGCGGCGACGTCGATCGATTATCAAAACGGGACGAGCATGTTTTCTTTCCCAAAAAAGAAGATGGAAGGAGAAAAGATTTCCCCTTTCACCGCTATGAAGATGCAGAAGTATTTAAGGGGAGTGGTCAACTCGCCTGAAGGGACAGCACCTTATTTAGACACCGCCCTTTATGAAATTGCAGGTAAGACAGGGACGGCTCAAACAGGTAAAAAACAGGAAGGAAAAGAGCTGTACAATAAATGGTTTGCCGGTTATTTTCCATTTGAAGATCCTAAATATGCCTTAGTGGCAGTCAACATGGATGTCTTCATCGATGAAGGAGGTATTTATCCGATTTTCAAAGACAGTGTGGACGCTGTTTATAAACTCGAGAATGAGTAAAATCTCCCGTTCCGAACGGACCAATCTACTTCTCTACGGGAAATTGGTTAATGTTTCGCTTTATTCTTTTTACTCTATCATGTTAAAATGTTTAGGATAATAGGAGGTAATCTTATGGCGAAATATAATTCCAGATTAGATCGACGCTCAAAAAGTAAATCCAATAAAGTCCTAAATATAATGATCGCTGTTGTTGTTCTCTTGATCGTTGTGGTAGGCGCCACGATTCTTACCGGCAATGGTTCCGATAAGGAAAATGCATCAACAGAAGTTAAAGATGAAGATAAAAATACCAATGAAAACAGTGCAGATCGCGAAAGTGAACAAAAAGAGGATGAAAACACTGTTTCCATGGATGAAGAATCAAATTCAGCAGAATCAGAAGATCAAGATAAGAAGAACGAAGAAGAGAAAGAAGATGTTCCAGAGGAAAAAGAATCTGTCGCACTTGATGACAGCAGCGCCCAGATAGAAGAAGGCAGTGAACCCAATGTAGAGAAAACGATTGTGCACCCTGATTGGGAACCGGTCGGAACACAGCAGTCAGGCGAGCACGTGTCTTCATATGATATGGGAACACCCGACTGGCAGGAAAAAGTCAAAGCTCTTTCTTATGCCACAGGTATCCCGGAGGATAATATGACGGTCTGGTATATCGAAGGAAACGGTGGGCCGCAAAAGTCCATCGGGACGGTAACAGAGAAAGGCGGTTCTACAGCTTACAGGGTCTATCTACAATGGACCGACGGACAAGGATGGCAGCCGACAAAGGTTGAGGAATTAGTCGAAAATGATAAAGATTGATGAATAAATAAGCTCCGGGTGCTTGCACCCGGAGTTTTTCATTGTCTCTCTTTCTTTACTTTAAAATGAACAACAGCGGTATAGGACTTTCTGCCGTTTTCATCGATGGATACATTATGCTGAACATGATGCACATGCAGCATGATCGCTTTATTATGCTGGATTTGCTCATCTATTTTCTTCTCAAGGGACTTTAGTTGATCTGCTTCGAAAAACTCCACTTTGTCTTCAATCAACTCAAATGAGATATTCATCGGAATTCCTCCTTTATATGGTCATCGCCTCTATCATTTTAGAGTGTGACACGGATTATTACAAATTTTATTTGTTGAATTGGGGAAAGTAATATGTTACTTTAATAACAGTTTTAAAATTAATTCATACTATGTTGATAGGAATTATAAACTTAATTTTAAACTGGGGTGCTTATTGATGGGTAGAGAATTTCTGGATTTGTTCGAAGACTGGGCAGATTCATATGATGATACGGTCGCAGGAAAAGATGCAGAGTATAAAGATGTTTTTGCTAAATATGAAGAAATCCTTGAAGGGGTAGTGTCCCTTTCAAGCGGAACGGTGGTGGAATTCGGTCCGGGTACAGGAAACCTGACTGCGAAGCTATCTGCAGCAGGGTTAAATGTGATTCCATTTGAACCTTCTCCTGAAATGAGAGTGATTGGACAGCAGAAGCTTGGTGATAGGGTACCTTTTTTCGATGGGGATTTTCTGGATTTTAAGCTGGATGGCAACGTTGATACGATTGTCAGCACCTATGCTTTTCATCATTTAACAGACGAAGAAAAAGGAAAAGCCTTTGGCATCTATGGAAAGTTGCTTGCACAAGGTGGTAAAATAGTATTTGCCGATACAATGTTTGAAACTGAGCAGCATTATCGGGCCGCCATCGATCAGGCAATGGATAAAGGCTATCTGAACCTTGCAGAAGATTTAAAACGGGAATATTATACGACCTTGGCAGCACTTGAAGAGTTAGCAAGTGCGGAGGGATTCACCGTGCATTTTCGTCAGATTAACAACTTTGTCTGGATTATGGAGGCGACTAAACAATAGAAAGAGGTCAAATCATGAAAATCGCCATCATTGGGGCAATGGAAGAAGAAGTTGCATTATTAAGAAATAACATTTCAAATCCGCAAACAGAAACAATTGCAGGTTGTGAATATACAAGTGGAATGATGAAAGACAAAGAAGTCATCCTCCTCCGTTCGGGGATCGGCAAGGTAAACGCTGCTATGTCAACAGCCGTTTTACTGCAGCATTTCAAACCGGATGCCATCATCAATACAGGGTCAGCCGGAGGGTTCGATCCTTCTTTGAACGTAGGGGATGTCGTGATCTCAACAGAAGTCCGCCATCATGACGTGGATGTTACAGCTTTCGGTTATGAATACGGGCAGGTGCCGCAATTGCCTGCTGCGTTTACAGCGGATGATCAATTGATGAAGGCAGCAGTTGAGAGTGTCAGGGAACTGGGAGACGCCCAAGTGGTAGCAGGATTGATTGCGACAGGGGATTCCTTCATGAATGATCCTGCACGGGTCGAAGCGATCCGGGATAAATTCACTGGGTTACAAGCTGTTGAAATGGAGGCGGCTGCGATTGCGCAGGTGGCCCATCAATTCAATATCCCGTTTGTGATCATCCGATCTTTATCTGATATTGCAGGGAAAGAGTCAGACGTTTCCTTCGAGCAGTACCTGGAGAAAGCAGCCCTTCATTCTGCTCAGATGGTTATGAATATAGTAGAATCCGTATAAGCCATTATCATAAAGCTGACCCGGGCCGCTATTTTTTCACTTTTTCCTGCAAGTTGTGGTGAACCCACTTTGCTCTAAGAACAGTGAAGAGTAGTGTGCCCAGGGCGGCTTTTTCTCGGAAAAGGGGGCAGTGAGATGGATGTATATAAAAACGTGCATGAACTGATCGGCAACACGCCTATACTGGAATTGACACATTTTCCATTGAAAAATGGGGTGCGTCTTTTTGCCAAATTGGAATTCCTGAATCCCGGGGGAAGTGTCAAGGACCGGCTGGGTCTAGAATTAATGAAGGAATCCATTGAGACAAACAAGATAAAACAAGGCGGCGTTTTTATTGAACCGACTGCCGGCAATACCGGAATCGGTCTGGCCCTGGCAGCTGTTAACTCAGGTTTCAGAGTGATCTTTTGCATACCTGAGAAGTTCAGCATCGAAAAACAGGAATTAATGAGGGCGTTGGGGGCTGAAATCGTCCATACTCCCACAGAGCTTGGGATGAAGGGGGCCATCGCGAAGGCGAAAGAGCTCCTGAAGGAAATCGATCATTCCTATTCACCTGCACAGTTCGAAAATGAAGCCAATCCGAACACGTATTATAAAACACTTGGACCAGAGGTATGGAAGCAGATGGATGGCAGGATTGATACCTTTGTGGCTGGAGCCGGGACGGGTGGTACATTCATGGGCACTTCCCGTTATCTCAAGGAAATGAATCCGGCAATAAAGACAGTCATTGTTGAACCGGAAGGCTCCATCTTAAATGGTGGAGAGTCTGGTCCTCATAAAACCGAAGGAATCGGAATGGAATTCCTGCCTGATTATATGGACACGTCTTATTTCAATGCCATCCATACTGTCACGGATGAAGATGCTTTCATGAGAGTGAAAGAAGCCGCGTTAAAGGAAGGGATGCTTGTAGGAAGTTCGTCTGGCGCAGCACTCCACGCGGCTCTGATCGAAGCTGGAAATGCAGAGCCCGGCAGTCACATTCTCACCATCTTTCCGGACTCAAGTGAACGTTATTTAAGCAAGAAAATATATGAAGGAGGAATCTGACATGAAAAAGAAGACTCAATTAATCCACGGAGGCGTGGGACTTGATCCACAAACTGGAGCGGTCTCAACACCGATTTATCAAGTAAGCACATACAAACAGGATGAAGTGGGAAAACATAAGGGGTTCGAATATTCACGTTCAGGCAACCCGACAAGACATGCACTGGAAGAACTCATCAAAGATCTGGAAGGCGGAAAAAAAGGTTTCGCTTTCGGTTCAGGAATGGCTGCGATCACAGCAGTCATGATGATGTTTAACAGCGGAGATCATGTCGTGTTGACGGATGATGTATATGGCGGTACTTACAGGGTCATGACGAAAGTGTTAAACCGACTCGGAATTGAATCAACTTTTGTTGATTCAAGTGAGCTGAAAAATATCGAAGAAGCAATCAAGCCGAATACCAAAGCCGTCTATATTGAGACGCCTACAAATCCTTTATTGAAAATTACCGATATAGAGGCTGCGGCGGCACTTGCCAAGAAACATAGTCTATTGACGATCGTCGATAATACATTCAGTACACCATACTGGCAAAATCCGTTAAGCCTTGGTGCTGACATCGTTTTGCATAGTGCTACGAAATATATTGGAGGGCATAGTGACGTAGTTGCCGGGCTTGTGGCCGTAAACTCTGAAGAACTGGCTGAAGAGCTCTTCTTCGTCCAAAACTCCACTGGCGGTGTTCTTGGTCCGCAGGATTCATGGCTCTTGATCAGAGGAATCAAAACACTGGGTCTCAGAATGGAAGAGCATGAAGAAAACACAAAAAAAATAGTGGACTACCTGGTCAAGCATCCGAAGGTGACAAAAGTCTATTATCCCGGTCTTGAATCACATCCACACCATGACGTAGCGAAAAAGCAGGCTGCAGGGTTTGGAGGAATGGTATCATTCGATGTAGGCAGCGAAGAAAATGCGGACCGCCTGCTCACGAACACAAAGTATTTTACATTGGCAGAAAGCCTTGGGGCGGTTGAGAGTCTTATTTCAGTACCTGCACGCATGACACATGCTTCGATTCCTGCAGACCGCCGCAGCGAATTGGGCATCACGGACGGCTTGGTGAGGATTTCTGTAGGGCTTGAGGATGCAGAGGACCTTATTGACGATCTGGAAAGTGCGCTTTCCAAATAAATAATCTTGTCAGTACCTATTGGAAGAACTGGTATCAATTACATGGGGGGATACCGCCTCTCCTGTGTTACGATTATTAAGAGATTACTAGTTCAAAAGTAGGTGATTGGACAATGAAACAAACATTGGATAAAAAGAATATACAGCATAAAATCAATGACTTTAAACGGTTTGGATTTACGCTTTTGGCACTGAGTGTGTTTATGTATCTGGGTGTGGTGATCCCATCCGAAACAGTGACTGCTGTCAAGACGATCACACTTATGACGGGCACCGTCATTTTACTTGGACTTTCACTCATCTTCTTCACCAAAGCGATAAAATATAAAAAAGATCTGCAGTCTGCGGATGAATAGCTGACAGGCCCTAAAATGGGCCTG